>NZ_CP026001.1:3438124-4070292 GCF_003086775.1 Stenotrophomonas sp. ZAC14D1_NAIMI4_1 | reverse complement strand
CGAGCTGCGGCGATCATAGGTGGCGAAGTCATCGCGCTCGGTACGCACCTTGGCGAACAGCTGGCGGTGTTCGCCCAGCTGCAGCGCGCTGCCGGCGGCGCCGGTATAGCGGTTGGCCGTGGTGTTGTCGCGACGGGAGGTGCTGCCGTCGTCGTTGGTCTCGGTCACCTTGGAGCTGGAGCGCAGGCCGAACAGGTCCATGGTGTGCACCCAGTCGCCATCGGTGTAGCGCAGGCGCAGGGCGCCGTTGAAGCTCTCGGTGCTGCTGTTGCCGCTGGCTGCGGCAAAGCCCAGTTCGCCACCGCTGCCGCTCCACGGCGAAGTCATCGCCGCCAGTTCGGAGGCATCCTGGGCATACGCCAGCGGCGCGCACAGCAGGAGGGGCACAAGCAGGGTCACGCGCAGGGACATCAAGGCTTCTCCGAAGCGGTTAACAACCCGTGATGATACTGGATGCGCCATGGCCGCCAGAACCGGTCGGAAGCAGCGCTTCAGCAGGCGTTATCGCCATCGCCCATTCAGGGGCGCTCGATGCGCAGGGCCGGGTCGTTGAAGCGCGAGTAGCGCAGGCGCAGCTGGTAGGGGCGGCCCTGGTTGCTGCCGCTGCGCACGATCTGCCGCGGCAGCCCCTGGTCGTCCACCCAGTATTCCAGCCGCTCGCCGGCCTCGCCCAGCAGGCGGTAGTGGCGGGTATCCACCCCGTCCAGCGACTGCCGGCCCAGATCCTCGGCCCGCAGCTCGGCCGCGGGCGCATCCTTGGGCAGCGGGCTGCGCCACTGCTCCATCAGGCCTGGCGGGGTCGGTACCTGCTGGATGGCGCTGCCGGCCTGCAGGAACATGGTGTCACCGATGATCGTCTGCTGGCCGGCCGGGGTCTGCACCCGGAAGCGGTCGGGCGCGACGAAGTCCATGGCGCTGCGCACCGGCTGCGCCGCGCCCTGCAGGTCCAGTTCGGCGTGGAAGCTGCGCAGGCCGGCCAGGCGCTCGCTGGCGGCCAGCACCGCGTGCGCCGGCTCGGCGGCCGGTACCGGGGCGTCGGCGGCCGCCGGAGCGGGGGCGCGATCACAGGCGGCCAGCAGCAGGCAGGCCAGCAGGGGCAGGGCAGGCAGGCGGCGCATCGGGCGCTCCATGGGGCGGGGGGCGCCCACGATAGCCCAAAGCCCCCACACAACGCCCGCGACTCGGACATAATCAGGGGCATGGACCGATACGAACGCATCACCGCCCTGCATCGTCTGCTCAAGTCCGCGCGCTATCCGGTGACGGTGGCGACCCTGCAGGACAAGCTCGGTTGTTCCCGTGCCACCGTCTACCGTGATCTGGCCTTCCTGCGCGACGCGCTGATGGCCCCGATCGAGGGCGACGGCGAGGCCGGCTTCCGCTACATGGCTGACGAGAGCGATCGCTTCGAGCTGCCCGGGCTGTGGCTCAGCTCGGAGGAGCTGCACGCCCTGCTGGCCTCGCAGCACCTGCTGGCGCGCACCGGCGGCGGCGTGCTGTCGTCGGTGCTGGCCCCGCTGCAGCAGCGCATCGAAAGCCTGCTGGCGGCCCAGGCCGGTGTCTCCAACTGGCCGGTGGACCGGGTGCGGGTGATCCCGCACCGCGGCCGCAAGTTCGATGAAGGCAGCTTCCGCACCGTTGCCTCGGCCGTGCTGGAGCGCAAGCAGTTGGCGTTCGAGTACCGCGCCCGCTCCACCGACGAGTCGACCCGGCGCACCGTCTCGCCGCAGCGTCTGACCCACTACCGCGACAACTGGTACCTGGATGCCTGGGACCACGACCGCGAAGCCCTGCGCAGCTTTGCCGTGGATCGCGTGCACAAGGCGCGGGTGGTCGACAGCGGTGCCCGCGACGTGGCCGAATCCGAGCTGGACGAACAGCTGGGCGCCAGCTACGGCATCTTCTCCGGCCAGCCCAAGGGCTGGGCAACCATCCTGTTCAGCGCCAAGGCCGCGCGCTGGGTGGCCGACGAACACTGGCATTCCAAGCAGCAGGGCCGTTTCCTGCCCGATGGCCGCTACGAGCTGAAGGTGCCCTACAGCGTCTCGCGCGAGCTGCTGATGGACGTGCTGCATTACGGTTCCGATGCCGAGATCGTCGAGCCGGTGATGCTGCGCGAGCAGGCCAAGGCGCTGCTGGACCTGGCCCTGTCCAACTACGAAAACTCCTGATCCTCCCCCCGAGAGACCCGTTGCCCCCATGAAGAAGACCCTGTTGCTGCCCCTGTTCGCCGCTGCGCTGGCCCTGACCGCCTGCGGCAAGTCCGGCGAGCCTTCGCAGAAGCTGGTGGTGGCCGCCACCGCCGTGCCGCACGCGGAGATCCTGGAGGTGGTCAAGCCGATCCTCAAGGAGGAAGGCGTGGACCTGGACGTGCGCGTGTTCAACGACTACGTGCAGCCCAACGACCAGCTCGTGCAGAAGCAGGTGGACGCCAACTACTTCCAGACCGAGCCGTACCTGGATGCCTACAACCGCGACCGCAAGACCGACCTGACCAAGGTGATCGGCGTGCACATCGAACCCTTCGGTGCGTACTCGCGCAAGGTGAAGTCGCTGGCCGACCTGCGCGAAGGCGCCGACGTGGTCATTCCCAACGACCCGAGCAACAACAGCCGCGCGCTGATCCTGCTGCACAAGGCCGGCGTGATCGAGCTGAAGGACCCGAGCAACGCCCTGTCGACCCAGCGCGACATCATCGCCAACCCGAAGAAGCTGAAGTTCCGCGAGCTGGATTCGGCGATGCTGCCGCGCGTGCTGGACCAGGTCGACCTGGCCCTGATCAACACCAACTACGCGCTGGATGCGGGCCTGAACCCGACCCAGGACGCGCTGGCGATCGAGAGCAAGGACTCGCCGTACGTGAACTTCCTGGTCGCGCGCCCGGACAACAAGGACGACGCCCGCGTGCAGAAGCTGGCCAAGGCACTGACCAGCCCGCAGGTGAAGGCCTTCATCGAAACCAAGTACAAGGGCGCGGTGCTGCCGGCGTTCTGACCCTGCGGTAGTGCCGGCCGCTGGCCGGCATGGGGTTGCCGGCCAGCGGCCGGCACTACCTTCAATCGACGTGGAAGGCGAGGGTGGCGGCCACGGCCTGCTGCCACCCGGCATACAGCCTCTCGCGTCGCGCCGGGTCCATCTTCGGCTCGAAGCGCTGGTCCAGGCCCCACTGCGCGGCAATCTGCTCGCGGCTTTCCCAGAACCCCACCGCCAGGCCGGCCAGATAGGCTGCCCCCAGCGCGGTGGTTTCGGTCAGCCGTGGCCGCAGCAGCGGTACGCCGAGGATGTCGGCCTGGAACCCGGCCAGGAAATCGTTGCCGATCGCACCGCCATCGGCGCGAAGTTCGCTCAGGGCAATGCCCGCATCGGACTGCATCGCATCGAGCACGTCACGCGTCTGGTAGGCCATCGCCTCCAGCGCAGCGCGCACGAAGTGCGCCTTGCTGGTGCCCCGGGTCAGGCCGAACATCGCGCCGCGCACATCGCTGCGCCAGTACGGCGCGCCCAGGCCGACGAAGGCCGGCACGAGATAGACCCCGCCGCTGTCGTCCACCTTCGCTGCCAATGCCTGGCTGTCGCTGGCGTGGTCGATCATGTGCAGCCCGTCGCGCAGCCACTGCACCACCGATCCAGCAATGAAGATCGACCCTTCCAGCGCATATTCCACGCGCCCGCCGATGCCCCAGGCGATGGTGGTCAGCAGGCCATTGCGCGAGCGCACCGCCTGCGTGCCGGTGTGCATCAGCATGAAACAGCCGGTGCCGTAGGTGTTCTTGACCATGCCCGGCTGGAAACAGGCCTGGCCGAACAGCGCCGCCTGCTGGTCACCGGCGATGCCGGCGATCGGGATCGGGTGGTCGAAGAAGAACTGGGGCCGCGTATGCGCGTACACCGCGCTGGAATCGCGCACGCTGGGCAGCATCGCGCGCGGGATGTCCAGCAACGCCAGCAGGTCGTCGTCCCATTGCAGGGTGTGGATGTTGAACAGCAGGGTACGCGCGGCGTTGCTGTAGTCGGTCACGTGGGCCTGGCCGCCGCTCAGGTTCCAGACCAGCCAGCTGTCGATGGTGCCGAACAGCAGTTCGCCACGTTCGGCGCGCTGCTGCGCACCGTCCACGTGGTCGAGGATCCAGCGCACCTTGGTGGCCGAGAAGTAGGCATCGATCAGCAGGCCGGTGCGCTCGCGGATCAGGGCTTCATGGCCATCGGCGCGCAGCCGTTCGCAGATGGCCTGGCTCTGCCGTGACTGCCAGACGATGGCATTGTGGATCGGCTGGCCAGTGGCGCGGTCCCACACCACGGTGGTTTCGCGCTGGTTGGTGATGCCCAGCGCGGCGATCTGCCGCGGGTCGATCTGCTCGCGGCTGAGCAGTTCGGTCATGGTTGCGTAGACGCTGGTGAGGATCTCGCGCGGATCGTGTTCCACCCAGCCCGGCTGCGGGAAAACCTGGCTGAATTCACGCTGCGCGCTGCCGACGATGTTGCCGCCACGGTCGAACAGGATCGCGCGCGAACTGGTGGTGCCCTGGTCGATGGCCAGCACGTAGCGGGGCGTCATGGGGCGTCTCCGGTGGTGGTGGGGAAATCGTAATGCATCGGCCACGATCCGCCGGGCACGGTCCGGCGCTACCGATCCTGCATCCACGCCTGCAGGCGTGCCACCTGCGCTGCATCCAGGCGCAGGCCCAGCTTGCTGCGTCGCCACAGCACGTCCTCGGCGGTCCGTGCCCATTCGTGCTGCTGCAGCCACGCCACCTCGCGCGCGTGCAGGCCACTGCCGAAGTCTTCCCCCAGGTCGGCCAGCGTGCTCGCGCCATCGATCAACGCCGCGCTGCGGCTGCCATAGGCTTCGGCCCAGCGCCGGGCAAGAGGTGCGGGCAGCCAGGGGGCGAGCCGCTGCAGCTGCGCCCACGCCGCATCAGCATCGCCCCAGTCACTGCCGGGCAGGGCATCGCCGCGTGCCGTCCATGCCGGGCCCATACCGGGTAGATGCGCACGCAGCAGATCCAGGGCTTCTTCGGCCAGCACGCGGTAGGTGGTCAGCTTGCCGCCCAGCACGTGCACGGCCGGTGCGCCGCCGCCCTGCAACTGCAGCCGATAGTCGCGGCTCAGCTTCGCCGCCTGCGGATCGGTGGCGGCCAGCAGCGGGCGCACGCCGGCAAACTGCCAGACCACGTCGGCGGCGCGGATCGGCTCGCGCAGGTAGCGGTTGGCGGCCGCGCACAGGTACTCCACTTCCGAAGGCAGGACGCTGCAGCGTGCCGGGTCGCCGCGGTAGTCGGTATCAGTAGTGCCTACCAGCAGGTGGTCGTGCGCGAATGGCAGCAGGAACACCACGCGCCCATCCGGCTGCTGCAGCAGGCAGGCACTGTGCGTGGGCCAGGGCCGGCGCAGGACGATATGGCTGCCCTGCACCAGGCGCAGCGCGGGCGAGCCGTCGCCCGGCAGCATGCGCTGCAGCAGGCCACCGGCCCACGGCCCGGCCGCGTTGGCCACGGCGCGGGCCTGCACGGTGTGGGCCTGGCCGTCGCGGTCTTCCAGCGTCGCCCGCCAGTGCGTGGGTGTCTGCTGCAGATCCGTGCAGCGCGTACCGGTGAGGATGCGTGCGCCCCGGCCGGCGGCATCCAGCGCGTTGAGCACCACCAGCCGCGCATCGTCCACCTGTGCGTCGGCATAGCTGAAGGCCTGCTGCAGGTGTGGGGCCAGCCAGCTGCCGAGTGCATCGCCGGGCAGCTGCAGCGAGCGCGAGGCGGGGAAAGCCGGGCTGCGCCGGCCCAGATGGTCGTACAGCCACAGGCCCGCGCGCAGCATCCAGCGCGGTCGCAGGTGCGGTTCCCACGGCAGCACGAAGCGCAGCGGATGGACCAGGTAAGGCGCCTGCCGGCGCACCGTCTCGCGCTCGCCCAGCGCCTTGCGCACCAGGCCGAACTCGCGTTGTTCCAGGTAGCGCAGGCCGCCATGGACCAGCTTGCTGCTGGCACTGGAGGTGTGCGCGGCCAGGTCATGCTGTTCGCACAGCAGCACGCGCAGGCCGCGGCCGCTGGCATCGCGGGCGATACCGGTGCCGTTGATGCCACCGCCGATCACCAGCAGGTCGATTTCGTGCATGGTGCCCCCCATCCCTCGGTGAAATCGACCGGTAGAGTCGACTGCTAGTCGACTGCTCCTCAACGGCAGTCGACTAGCAGTCGACTCTACCAGCCGAATCCGCGGTGGCGGAAACAACAACGGGCCCCGCAGGGCCCGTCGTTTCAACACAGTGGGGCAGGCAACCGCTTAGAAGCGTGCGCCGATGCCGAAGCCCACGGTCCACGGGTCAAGCTTGGCTTCGCCAACCTTCTGGCCGGCAACCTTCAGGTCCGGGCGCGAGTGCATGTAGCGGGCATCGGCGCGGGCGAACCAGGTGGAGTTGATGTTCATGTCCACGCCCACCGTGCCGATGGCACCCTTGGCATCCTTCAGGCGGATGTCATCGCCACCGGCGAAGTTTTCATTGCTGAAGGCCGACTGGAAGTAACCCACGCCCACGAACGGACGGAAAACGTTGTCAGCCTGGCCGAAGTGGTACTGGCCGCTCAGCGCGACCGGCTGCTGTTCGACGCTGCCCAGGCGGGCATTGCCCGGACCCTTGACGCGGTGGTCGAACTTGTCGGCAGCGCCCCACAGCTCAACGGCCCAGTTGTCGTTGACGTAGTAGCTGAAGCTGACGGTCGGCGCCGGGCCGCCGTCGACCTTCTTGATGCCGTCGATCGGGTCATTCTTCGGCTGCAGCAGCGACACGCCGCCAACCACGGCAAAATGCTTGCCCGAGGCGGTGTCGGTGGCGCTGCTGTCCTGCGCGAATGCAGCAGGTGCGAAGGCAGCGGAGGTCAGAAGGGCGAGGCTCAGGATACGGATGGAACGCATGGGGGAATCTCCTGTCGTTTCTTTTTTTGGGCCCCCGGTTGCGGGGCGATGTCACCGTAGTCGCCCCAACATGAATCGAATCCGACGCGCGTTAAAATTTGGTTCCAACTGTTCAGCGGGCAGCGCGAAACCGCTGTTTTATAGGGGTTTTAGGCAGATGCGATCATTCATGCAGTTGGAGGAAACGTGAGCAGCGAAGCGTTGTGCATCGGCCTGCCTGCGCGTGTGGAGGCCGATTGCCGCGTGCTCGTGCTCGGCTCGATGCCCGGTGTCGCGTCGCTGCAGGAACAGCAGTACTACGCGCATCCGCGCAACCGCTTCTGGCCGTTGCTGGGTGATCTGTGCGGGTTCGATCCGGCGCTTGCCTACGAGGCGCGGCTGCGCGCGCTGGCCGACGCCGGTGTCGGCCTGTGGGATGTGATCGGCCAGTGCCAGCGGCGCGGCAGCCTGGATGCGGACATCGTGCGCGGATCGGAAGTGCCCAATGCGCTGCCCGCGTTGATAGCCGGCCTGCCGCGTCTGCGCCTGGTCGCCTGCAATGGCGGCGCGGCCTGGCAGGCGCTGCAGCGCTGGGTTGTGCCGGATCTGGCGGCAGCGCCGGCCCTGCTCGCGCTGCCGTCCACCAGCCCGGCCAATGCCGCGTGGTCCCTGCCGCGCCTGCGCCAGGCCTGGCAGCCGCTGGCTGACGCGCTGGCGACATGAAGCGGACATCGTCGGGACAATACGCTACCGACTGGAAGTGCCCGCAGGCCTTTGGCAACAGCGTGTCCCGGCGGCGTGCGTACTGAAAACACCTGTAACGGTTGGCGCTGGCCCCCTCTGGCCGCACAATAGACGTTTCCCTACACCAGATTGCCGGAGTTATCCCCATGGCCGAAATCAAGGAAGCACTTGTCCCCGATATCGGTGACTACAGCGATATCCCGGTAATCGAGGTGCTTGTCGCCGTCGGCGACACGGTCAAGAAGGACCAGGGCCTGGTGACGCTGGAAAGCGACAAGGCCACGATGGAAGTGCCGTCCTCGGTCGCCGGTGTGGTCAAGGAAATCAAGGTCAAGGTCGGCGACAACCTCTCCGAGGGCAAGGTCGTGGCCCTGATCGAAGTGGCTGAAGGCGAGGCTGCCAAGCCCGCCGCTGCCGCCCCGGCCCCGGCCAAGGCCGCTGCCCCGGCTGCCGCCACCCAGAGCGCCCCGGCCCCGGCCGCTGCAGCGCCGGCCGCCCCGGCTGCCAGCGGCGGTGCCGTTGAAGCGCTGGTGCCGGACATCGGCGATTACACCGATATCCCGGTCATCGAAGTGCTGGTCGCCGTCGGCGATACGGTCAAGAAGGACCAGGGCCTGGTCACGCTGGAAAGCGACAAGGCCACCATGGAAGTGCCGTCCTCGGTCGCTGGCGTGGTCAAGGAACTGAAGGTCAAGGTCGGCGACAACCTGTCGCAGGGTGCCGTGGTTGCCATCATCGAGGCCGAAGGCGCTGCCGCGCCGGCCCCGAGCAAGGCCGCCGCTGCCGCTGCCCCGGCCGCCGCCGAAACCGCCACCAAGGTCGAGCCGGTCGCCGTTCCGGCCCAGCCGGACAAGCTGGCCGCCCGCGAGATCGCCTCGGCCGGCACCCCGGCCAGCCCGCCGGTGCAGTTCAACGCCGATGGCGTGCTGCCGGCCAAGGTGCCGTATGCCACCCCGGCCGTGCGCGTGTTCGCCCGCGAACTGGGCGTGGACCTGCTGCAGATCAGCGGCACCGAGAAGGGCGGCCGCATCACCAAGGGTGACGTGCAGAAGTTCGTCAAGGCCGCGCTGAGCGGTGGCGTGCCGGCTGCTGCCGGTGCTGCCGTCGCCGCCGGTGGTGGCCTGAACCTGCTGCCGTGGCCGAAGGTCGACTTCAGCAAGTTCGGCGAGACCGAAGTGCAGCCGCTGTCGCGCATCAAGAAGATTTCCGGTGCCAACCTCGCCCGCAACTGGGCCATGATCCCGCACGTCACCCAGTTCGAACAGGCCGACATCACCGACCTGGAAGGCCTGCGCGTGGCGCTGAACAAGGAAAACGAGAAGGCCGGCATCAAGCTGACCATGCTCGCCTTCCTGATCAAGGCCAGCGCCGCGGCGCTGAAGAAGTTCCCGGAATTCAACGCCTCGCTCGATGCCAGCGGTGAAAACCTGACCCTGAAGAAGTACTTCCACATCGGCTTCGCCGCCGATACGCCGAACGGCCTGGTCGTGCCGGTCATCCGCGACGTGGACAAGAAGGGCGTGGTGCAGATCGCGCAGGAAACCACCGAACTGGCCAAGAAGGCACGTGACGGCAAGCTGGGCCCGGCCGACATGAGCGGCGGCTGCTTCTCGATCAGCTCGCTGGGCGGCATCGGCGGCACCGCGTTCACCCCGATCGTCAATGCACCGGAAGTGGCCATCCTCGGCGTCTCCAAGTCGGCCATCCAGCCGGTCTGGAACGGCAAGGAGTTCGCGCCGAAGCTGATGCTGCCGCTGTCGCTGAGCTACGACCACCGCGTCATCGATGGCGCCCTGGCCGCACGCTTCACCACGTACCTGTCGCAGGTACTGGCCGACATGCGCCGCGTGCTGCTGTAAGGCACCGCTTCGCCCCCACCGTGCGGCCGCTGCCCCCTGGCGCGGCCGCGTGAACAGATGCAGTGACAGCCCGCCGGCACCGCTGGCCGGGCACGAGGAAAACCACCATGGCCACGATTGAAGTCAAGGTTCCCGACATCGGCGATTACAGCGATGTGCCGGTGATCGAAGTGTTGGTCGCCGTCGGCGATACGGTGAAGAAGGATCAGGGTCTGGTGACCCTGGAATCGGACAAGGCCACCCTGGAAGTGCCGTCCTCGGCCGCCGGCGTGGTCAAGGAAATCAAGGTCAAGCTGGGCGACACCCTGTCCGAAGGTGCCGTGGTCGTGGTGCTGGACGCTGAAGGCGCCGCCGAAGCCCCGGCCAAGGCCGCTGCACCGGCCCCGGCCGCCGCCGCCCCGGCCAGCAAGCCGCCGGTGACCCCGTCGCACCGCGCCCCGGCCGAACCGGCTGCGCCGAAGCCGGCGCTGTCCAGCGGCAAGCCGGCCGACATCGAATGCGAAATGGTCGTGCTGGGCTCGGGCCCGGGCGGCTACACCGCCGCCTTCCGCGCCGCCGACGTCGGCCTGGACACCGTGCTGGTCGAGCGCTACGCCAGCCTTGGCGGCGTCTGCCTCAACGTGGGCTGCATCCCGTCCAAGGCCCTGCTGCACGCCGCAGCGGTCATCGACGAAGTGGCCCATGCCGGTGATTTCGGCGTCGAGTTCGGCAAGCCGACCATCACCCTGGACAAGCTGCGCCAGTACAAGGAAAAGGTCGTCAACCAGCTGACCAAGGGCCTGGCCGGCATGGCCAAGCAGCGCAAGGTCCGCAGCGTGCAGGGCGTCGGCAAGTTCATCTCGGCCAACGAACTGGAAATCACCGCGGCTGACGGCAGCACCCAGCTGCTGCGCTTCCAGAAGTGCATCATCGCCGCCGGTTCGCAGGCGGTGAAGCTGCCCAACTTCCCGTGGGACGACAAGCGCGTGATGGATTCCACCGACGCGCTGGAGCTGGCCGAAGTGCCGGGCTCGCTGCTGGTCGTCGGCGGCGGCATCATCGGCCTGGAAATGGCCACCGTGTATGGCGCGCTGGGCAGCAAGGTCACCGTGGTCGAGTTCATGGACCAGCTGATGCCGGGCGCCGACAAGGACCTGGTCAAGCCGCTGGCCGACCGCCTGAAGAAGCAGGGCATCGAAGTGCACCTGAAGACCAAGGCCTCGGGTGTCACCGCCGATGCCAAGGGCATCACCGTCACCTTCGAAGCCGCCGAGGAAGGCCAGGCGCCGGCCCTGGCGCAGGGCACCTTCGACCGCGTGCTGGTGGCCGTGGGCCGCTCGCCGAACGGCAAGAAGATCGATGCCGAGAAGGCCGGCGTGCAGGTCACCGACCGCGGCTTCATCCCGGTGGATCGCCAGATGCGCACCAACGTGCCGCACATCTTTGCCATCGGCGACATCGTCGGCAACCCGATGCTGGCCCACAAGGCCACGCATGAGGGCAAGCTGGCTGCCGAAGTGGCTGCCGGCCACAAGAAGGAATGGGTCGCCCGCGTGATTCCGTCGGTGGCCTACACCAACCCGGAAATCGCCTGGGTCGGCGTCACCGAGACCGAAGCCAAGGCCAAGGGCCTGAAGGTCGGCGTGGCCAAGTTCCCGTGGGCCGCCAGCGGCCGCGCGATCGGCATCGGCCGTACCGAAGGCTTCACCAAGCTGATCTTCGACGAAGAGACCCACCGCATCATCGGTGGTGCCATCGTCGGCGTGCACGCCGGTGACCTGCTGGCCGAGATCGGCCTGGCCATCGAGATGGGTGCCGAAGCCGAAGACATCGGCCACACCATCCATGCCCACCCGACGCTGAGCGAATCGGTGGCGATGGCGTCGGAAATCTACGACGGCACGATCACCGATCTGTACATGCCGAAGAAGAAGTAACGCCTGCGCGTTGCACACGAAAAACCCGGCGAAAGCCGGGTTTTTTGTTGCCCGCACGGGGCGGGTGCATGAAAAAACGCGGCGCCGGTTGCCCGGGCGCCGCGATGGAGAGAGCTGTGCGTGAGGCTTAGAAGCTGACGCTGATGCCGGCCACCGGGCCCTTGAATTCCTGCTTCAGGCCGATGGTGCCGTCGCTGCCCTTCTTGTCGGCGTCGAGCTTGAACCAGTCGTAGCCGGCGAACACGCCGAAGTTGTCGGTGAAGCGGTAATCGACGATGGCGTTGGCGCGGCTGAGGTCGCCCTTGTAGTCATCGAAGCTGCCCCAGCGGGTGTTCAGGTACTGGCCCTGCAGGGTGATCATCCACTTCTCCGACGGGGTGAAGCTCAGGCGCGCACCCACCACCGGCGCCACGCCGTCGGTCTTCTCGTCCAGGAACTGGCCTTCATACACGGTGCCCAGGTCGGCATAGCCCTTGGTGCTGACCTTGGCGTACTCCGCACCCAGCTGCAGGCCGAAGTCGAACGTCTCGGTATCCACCACCGAGTAGTCGTACACCAGGCTGGCGACCTGGTACTTCAGCTCGGCCTTGACGAAGCTGTCGGCCGGCACGTTGACGTCGCCGAAGCTGATGTCCTGGCCCAGCGTTTCGCGGCGGTCCTTGTCGTACTTGAAGTAGTTGAACAGCAGGCGCTGGCGGTTGCTGATGCGGAACATGCCGTCGATGCGCGGCTCCCATTCCTTGCCGCCCAGCTTGAAGTCCTCGTCGAAGCCGACGTCCTGGCCGGCGATATCGCCGCGGCCGCGCAGCGTGTTGTCCGAGTCGATGTTCATGGCACCCAGGCGCAGGGCGAAGCGGTCATCGCCCTCGGCGGCGTGGGCGGCATTGGCGAACGATGCGCCAGCGGCGATCAGCGAGAGGGCGAGCAGGGTGGGTACGGGGCGCATCGACGTGTCCTTGCAGTGGTTCATTCGGGATGAAGGCCACTGTGCCGGACGTGCTCGTCCACCATTCGTGAACGTATGGTCCACGCGGTGTGGACGGTTCAGCGCTGTCACGCGCTTGCAAAGAACCGCGCCGCAGAAAGAAGATGGCCCCGGAGCGGACTACGGGGCCATCCTGGGACCTGCGGGGCGAAGCGTCGACGAGGTTGCTGCAGGCAGGTCGAAAGGTAGGACAGGGCGCGCGCGGGAAAGTTCCGCAGCCTGCGACCAAAGTTGAATGCGCTGCGCTGCAGCATGGTGCGGACGCTATTGTCCCCCCTGTGGGCCGTAAAAATCCTGCCGATTCGGCAACTTGCGGCTCCGGGGATGAACAGGCAGCGGTTGTCTCACAAATTGTCCCATTGCTATAATTTGGCGGCTCGATGAGGCACGCACGCTGTAACGGCCTCCGCCCTTCACAAGAACCATGTGGGACATCCTGTGCTGAACTCCGTTGAAGCGGGTCGGCGACTGATGCTGCGCGCCGCGGTCTATCCGCTGGTCGCAGTGGCTGTCCTGGCCCTGGCATTCCTGCTGCTGGCGGGGCAGAAGGCCGCACTGGGTGCGCTGCTGTCCGGCGTGGCGGTCTCGGCCGGGGGTTGGGTGGCGGCGCGGATGGCACTGAGCGGGGGTGCGGTCGCGGCAGGTTCGGCGATGGCTCGCCTGATCATTGCCGTGGTAGCGAAGTGGGCAGTCGTTTTCGGCGTCCTGCTGGCGGGTTTCCTGGTCTTCAAGCTGCCTGCATTGGCGCTGTTGGCCGGTATCGCCGTCGGTCTGATGTTCCAGGTCCTGGCTCTGGCCAGGCGTTGACAGAATTCAATTAACTAAGGTTCCGGACACATGGCGGGCGAGGCTCTAACCCCTACCAGCTACATCCAGCATCACCTGCAGAACCTGACCGCACCGGTCGGCAACGGCGAAGGGATGTTCTGGCACATCCACGTCGACACCTTCCTCACCGCCGTCCTGATGGGCCTGGTGATCGTGGTCGCGTTCTGGATGGGTACCCGCAAGGCCACCGCCGGCGTGCCGGGCAAGTGGCAGGCGTTCGTGGAAATCTGCCTGGAGTTCGTTGACCGCCAGGCCAAGGACACCTACCACGGCAAGAGCAAGCTGGTCACGCCGATCGCCATCACCATCTTCTTCTGGATTCTGCTGATGAATCTGCTGAAGATGATCCCGGCCGATTTCATCGCCAAGCCGCTGGAAATGGCCGGCGTGCACTACTGGAAGCCGGTTCCGACCGCTGACGTCAACGCCACCCTGGGCATGGCCTTCAGCGTGTTCTTCCTGATGCTGTTCTTCGCGCTGAAGTCGAAGGGCCTGCTGGGCTTCATCAAGGAATTCCTGACGGCGCCGTTCGGCAAGTGGATGATGCCGTTCAACCTGATCCTCAACATCGTCGAGTGGCTGAGCAAGCCGATCTCGCTGGCGATGCGACTGTTCGGCAACATGTTCGGCGGCGAAATCGTGTTCCTGCTGATCTGGGTGCTGGGTGGTGCCGGTTTCTTCGGTGCCATTGCCGGTGGTGCATTCGGTCTGGGCTGGATGCTGTTCCACCTGCTGGTGATCCCGCTGCAGGCCTTCATCTTCATGATGCTGTCGATCGTGTACCTGAGCCTGTCGGAAGACGCTCACTGAGTTTCAAGCTTCAACCAGTTTCACCTTCATCCGTTTCATCACCCTTAGCAACTTAGTTCCTGGAGATAACCATGTACTTCGCCGTCCTGACCAACTTCGCGCAGATTCAGAGCTCCACCGCCCTTGCCGTCGGCATCATGATCGGCCTGGCCGCGCTGGGCGCTGGCCTGGGTCTGGCCATCATGGCTGGTAAGTTCCTGGAGTCGGCCGCCCGCCAGCCGGAACTGATCCCGGTCCTGCAGGTCCGCATGTTCATCACCGCCGGCCTGATCGACGCCGCGTTCATCATCTCGGTCGCCGTCGGCCTGCTGCTGGCCTTCGCCAACCCGCTGTCGGCTGCCTTTGCTGGCGCCGTCACCAAGGCTCTGGCCGGCTGATACAGCGGTTTGAGACGACCGGGTGCTGATGCACCCGGTTTCGGATGAAGGCCGGATGCGCCGCTTCGGCGGCGCGTCCACCCCGAAACCAGCGATCGAGCTAACCATGAATATCAATTTCACCCTTCTTGCGCAGGCGCTCGCCTTCGCTGGTCTGATCTGGATCATCGCGACCAAGATCTGGCCGCCGCTGATGAACGCGATCGAAGAGCGCCAGCAGAAGATCGCTGAAGGCCTCGCTGCTGCCGACCGCAGCCAGAAAGATCTGGCCCAGGCGCAGGAGAAGGTCAACGAAGCGCTGAAAGAAGCACGCACCAAGGCCAACGAGATCATCGACCAGGCCCACGCGCGCGCCAACCAGATCGTTGATGCTGCCCGTAACGAAGCAATCACCGAAGCCACCCGTCAGAAGGAACTGGCCCAGGCTGAAATCGACGCCGCCGCCAACCGTGCCCGTGAAGATCTGCGCAAGCAGGTGTCCGCGCTGGCCGTGACCGGTGCCGAAAAGCTGCTCAAGCGCGAAATCGACGCCAACGCCCACAAGGCGCTGCTCGACGAGCTGGCCTCGGAGATCTAAGGATGAGCCAGGCCCTCACGCTTGCCCGCCCGTACGCCCGCGCCGCCTTCGCGACCGCGCGCGACGAAGGCACGTTCGCGCCGTGGTCGGACGCCCTGGCGTTCTCCGCCCACGTCGCCGCCGACCCGCGCGTGGCGGCCCTGCTCGCCAACCCGGAGCTGGGTCGCGACGAAGCCGTCGCACTGCTGGCACCGGAAACCCACGGTGAGACCTACTCGCGTTTCCTCGCCGTGCTGGCCGAATCGCATCGTCTGCCGCTGCTGCCGGAAATCGCTGGCATGTTCGACGCCCTGCGCGCCGAAGCCGAGCACGTGGTCAAGGCCACGGTGACCTCGGCGGCCGAACTGTCGGCCGGCGAGCTGGACGCGATCAAGGTCGCGCTGCGCAAGCGCTTCAACCGCGAGGTCGAAGTGACCACCGCGGTCGATGCCTCGCTGATCGGCGGTGCCGTCATCGACGCCGGCGACGTGGTCATCGATGGTTCGCTGAAGGGCAAGCTGGCCCGTCTGCAGACCGCGCTCGCTAACTGAATTCATTTAACGTCCGGCCCCGCTGCCGGCACTAGGACTTGACGATGGCAACCACGCTCAACCCCTCCGAAATCAGCGAACTGATCAAGAACCGCATCGAGAAGGTCAAGCTGGCCGCGGAATCGCGCAACGAAGGCACCGTGACCAGCGTGTCCGACGGCATCGTGCGCATCTTCGGTCTGGCCGACGTGATGCAGGGCGAAATGATCGAACTGCCGAACAACACCTTCGCCCTGGCCCTGAACCTGGAGCGCGACTCGGTCGGCGCCGTGGTCCTGGGTGACTACGAGCACCTGCGCGAAGGCGACGTCGCCAAGACCACCGGCCGCATCCTGGAAGTGCCGGTCGGTCCGGAACTGCTGGGCCGCGTCGTGAACGCGCTGGGCGAGCCGATCGACGGCAAGGGCCCGCTGGGCACTGACCTGACCGCTCCGGTGGAGCGCGTTGCTCCGGGCGTGATCTGGCGCAAGTCGGTCGACCAGCCGGTGCAGACCGGTTACAAGTCGGTCGACTCGATGATCCCGATCGGCCGTGGCCAGCGCGAGCTGATCATCGGCGACCGCCAGACCGGCAAGACCGCGATGGCCATCGATGCGGTGATCAACCAGAAGGGCACCGGCATCAAGTGCGTGTACGTTGCGATCGGCCAGAAGGCTTCGACCATCGCCAACATCGTGCGCAAGCTGGAAGAAAACGGCGCACTGGCCCACACGGTCGTTGTTGCCGCCACCGCTTCCGAATCGGCTGCGATGCAGTACATCAGCGCCTACTCGGGCTGCACCATGGGTGAGTACTTCATGGACCGCGGCGAAGACGCGCTGATCGTGTACGACGATCTGTCCAAGCAGGCCGTGGCCTACCGCCAGATCTCGCTGCTGCTGAAGCGCCCGCCGGGCCGTGAAGCCTACCCGGGTGACGTGTTCTACCTGCACTCCCGTCTGCTCGAGCGCGCAGCCCGCGTGTCCGAGGAATACGTCGAGAAGTTCACCGAAGGCAAGGTCACCGGCAAGACCGGTTCGCTGACCGCGCTGCCGATCATCGAAACCCAGGCCGGCGACGTGTCCGCCTTCGTTCCGACCAACGTGATCTCGATCACCGACGGCCAGATCTTCCTGGAAACCGACCTGTTCAACGCCGGCATCCGCCCGGCCGTGAACGCCGGTATCTCGGTGTCGCGCGTCGGTGGCTCGGCCCAGACCAAGATCATCAAGAAGCTGTCGGGCGGCATCCGTATCTCGCTGGCCCAGTACCGTGAGCTGGCTGCGTTCGCGCAGTTCGCCTCGGACCTGGACGAAGCGACCCGCAAGCAGCTGGAGCGTGGCCAGCGCGTCACCGAGCTGATGAAGCAGAAGCAGTACGCGCCGATGTCGATCGCCAACCAGGCACTGTCGATCTACGCCGTCAACGAGGGTTACCTCGACGACGTGCCGGTCAACAAGCTGCTGGCCTTCGAAGAAGGCCTGCACGCCCACTTCGCCAACACCCAGGGCGAGCTGGTCGGCAAGGTCAACGCCACCGGCGGTTGGGACAACGACATCGAAGGTGCCTTCAAGAAGGGCATCGCCGAGTTCAAGACCACCGGCAGCTGGTAAGACAGACGTGTGGCGGGGCCTGGCCCCGCTACACCGTTGATTGCAGCGGGGCATCGCCCCGCTCTACGGGAATCAAAGATGGCAAGCGGACGCGAAATCAAAACCAAGATCAAGAGCGTGCAGAACACCCGCAAGGTGACGCGCGCCCTGGAAATGGTCTCGGCCTCCAAGATCCGCAAGGCGCAGGATCGGATGAAGACCTCGCGTCCGTACGCGCAGGCGATGAAGCAGGTGATCGGCCACCTGGCCCAGGCCAGCACCGATTACCAGCATCCGTTCCTGGTCGAGCGCGAGCAGGTCAAGCGGGTCGGGTTCATCGTGATCTCCTCCGATCGCGGCCTGGCTGGCGGCCTCAACAACAACCTGTTCCGCAAGATGCTGGGCGAAGCCAAGGCATGGCAGGACAAGGGTGCTGAAGTGGACCTGGTGACCATCGGCCAGAAGGCATCGACCTTCTTCCGCCGCGTGAAGGTCAACATGGTCGGCAGCGTGACCCACATCGGCGACGTGCCGAAGCTGGAATCGCTGATCGGTGTGATCAAGGTCATGCTCGACGCCTTCACCGAAGGCAAGGTCGACCGCGTGTACCTGGTCTACAACCGCTTCGTGAACACCATGACGCAGAAGGCCAGCTTCGATCAGCTGCTGCCGCTGCCGCCGGCTGAAAAGCAGGTCGCTCACCACGACTGGGATTACCTGTACGAACCCGATGCCGCGACCGTGCTGGAGCACGTGATGACGCGTTACATCGAGTCGCTGGTGTACCAGGCACTGCTGGAAAACGTCGCCTCCGAGCATGCAGCACGCATGGTTGCGATGAAGGCGGCGAGCGACAACGCCAACAAGCTGATCGGTACCCTGCAGCTCGTCTACAACAAGGCGCGCCAGGCAGCGATCACCCAGGAAATTTCCGAAATCGTCGGCGGCGCGGCAGCAGTCTGACCGCGTTCGTTCAAAGCACACATTTAGAGGATGCAGCAATGAGTCAGGGCAAGATCGTTCAGATCATCGGCGCGGTCGTCGACGTCGAATTCCCGCGTGAGTCGGTGCCGAAGGTGTATGACGCACTGAAGGTCGAAAACACCGAAATCACCCTCGAAGTCCAGCAGCAGCTGGGCGACGGCGTGGTGCGTACCATCGCCCTCGGTTCCACCGACGGCCTGAAGCGCAACCTGGTGGCCGTCAACACCGACCGCGGCATCTCCGTGCCGGTCGGCGCTGGCACCCTGGGCCGCATCATGGACGTGCTGGGCCGTCCGATCGACGAAGCCGGCCCGGTGGCCGCCAGCGACAGCTGGGAAATCCACCGTGCGGCCCCGTCGTACGAAGACCAGTCCCCGGCCACCGAACTGCTGGAAACCGGCATCAAGGTCATCGACCTGATGTGCCCGTTCGCCAAGGGCGGCAAGGTCGGCCTGTTCGGCGGCGCCGGCGTCGGCAAGACCGTCAACATGATGGAACTGATCAACAACATCGCCAAGGCGCACAGCGGTCTGTCCGTGTTCGCCGGCGTGGGTGAGCGTACCCGTGAGGGCAACGACTTCTACCACGAAATGAAGGACTCCAACGTCCTGGACAAGGTGGCGATGGTGTACGGCCAGATGAACGAGCCGCCGGGCAACCGTCTGCGCGTCGCCCTGACCGGCCTGACCATGGCCGAGTACTTCCGCGACGAGAAGGACGAAAACGGCAAGGGTAAGGACGTCCTGCTGTTCGTCGACAACATCTACCGCTACACCCTGGCCGGTACCGAAGTCTCGGCACTGCTGGGCCGTATGCCGTCCGCCGTGGGTTACCAGCCGACCCTGGCCGAGGAAATGGGCGTCCTGCAGGAACGCATCACCTCGACCAAGAACGGTTCGATCACCTCGATCCAGGCCGTCTACGTTCCCGCGGATGACCTGACCGATCCGTCGCCGGCGACCACCTTCGCCCACCTGGATTCGACCGTGACCCTGTCGCGTTCGATCGCCTCGCTGGGTATCTACCCGGCCGTCGATCCGCTGGACTCCACCAGCCGCCAGATGGACCCGCTGGTCATCGGCCACGAGCACTACGACACCGCCCAGCGCGTCCAGCAGACCCTGCAGAAGTACAAGGAACTGAAGGACATCATCGCCATCCTGGGCATGGACGAACTGTCCGAAGAAGACAAGCAGGCCGTGTCGCGCGCCCGCAAGATCGAGCGCTTCTTCAGCCAGCCGTTCCACGTGGCCGAAGTGTTCACCGGTTCGCCGGGCAAGTACGTGTCGCTGAAGGACACCATCCGTGGCTTCAAGGCCATTGTCGATGGCGAGTACGATCACCTGCCGGAGCAGGCGTTCTACATGGTCGGCAGCATCGAAGAAGCGGTCGAGAAGGCCAAGAAGATGGCTGAGAAGGCCTGATCATGAGCACCATCCGTTGCGACATCGTCAGCGCCGAGCAGGAAATCTTCCGTGGTGAAGCGACTCTGGTCGTGGCTACGGGTGAGCTCGGCGAACTGGGCATCGCGCCCAAGCACGCACCGCTGATCACCCGCCTGAAGCCGGGCAAGGTGGTGGTGACCACGCCGAACGGCGAGCAGCTGGATTTCGCCATTTCCGGCGGCATCCTGGAAGTGCAGCCGCAGGTGGTCACCGTGCTGGCCGACACCGCGATCCGCGCGCAGGACATCGACGAAGCCTCGGTCCGCAAGGCCAAGGAAGAAGCCGAGCGCATCCTGGCCAACCGCGGTGAAGCCATGGAAGTGGCCGAGGCCCAGCAGAAGCTGGCCGAAGCCGTGGTGCAGCTGCAGGCGCTGGAGCGCCTGCGCAAGACCCTCAAGCACTGAGGTTCGCGCCACACCGCAGAAACGCCGGCCATGTGCCGGCGTTTTTGTTTGTGCCGCCAGCGTTGGTAGAGTCGACCGTTGGTCGACTGCTCTTCCGGATGACCCGCGAAAACCCCGCGCTGCGCGCGATAGTCGACCAACGGTCGACTCTACCGGGTAGGTTTTCCCGCGGCCCCGACGGGTAGAGCCGTCCGTCAGCGATACACCACATAGCGCATCAACAGGAACGACACGCCGGCCAGGCCGCCTTCCACCAGCGGCTTGGCCAGCCAAGCGTATTCCAGCCCCAGCGCACGGTCAGCGGTAGACACCAGCAGCGTGCTCGCTGCGGTCAACAGCAGCCACAGTGGCAGGAAGCGGGCAAAGCGATGCCAGCCCAGGCGTTGCCGGCCCTGTGCATCGGCGAAGGTGATCCGCCCGTTCAACCAGAAACCCAGCAGCATGCCGGCCACGCGCCCGGCGATGTTGCCCGGCACCACCGGCATGCCCGCCGCCGTAAGGGCGACGAACACCAGCCAGTCCAGCAGCAGCTGCAACAGGCCGATGATGATGTAGGCGCTTCCCTGGCGGAGCAGGCTCATGGCGGCAATACAGACGGGTAGGCCGCCATGTTAACGGCCGACGCTCTAGAATCACCGGCAACGAACCACGGACCGCTGCCCATGACCCAAGCCCTGCACGTCATCATCCTCGCCGCCGGCGCTGGCAAGCGCATGAAATCCGTGTTGCCCAAGGTGCTGCAGCCGATCGCCGGCCAGCCGATGCTGGCCCACGTGATCGCCGCGGCGCGGGAACTGCAGCCGTCCGCCATCCATGTGGTGTACGGGCACGGCGGAGAGGCCGTCCGCCAGCGCTTCGCCGACCAGACCGACCTGCTGTGGGCCGAACAGGCGCAGCAGCTGGGCACCGGCCATGCCGTGGCCCAGGCCATGCCGGAGGTGCCCGATGCCGCGCAGGTGCTGGTGCTGTACGGCGACGTGCCGCTGATCCGTGCGGACACGCTGCGCCACCTGCTGGCCCAGCCAGGCCGCCTGGCGGTGCTGGTGGCCGAGGTTGACGACCCTACCGGGTACGGCCGCGTGCTGCGCGACGCCGAAGGCCGGGTCGGTTCGATCGTCGAACAGAAGGATGCCAACGACGACCAGCTGCGCGTGCGCACCATCAATACCGGCATCATCGCCGCCGAGTCGACCGCGCTGCGCCGCTGGCTTTCGCAGCTGTCCAACAGCAATGCGCAGGGCGAGTACTACCTGACCGATGTGTTCGCCTTCGCCGCACACGAGTACACCCCTGCAGAGATGGCGCTGGTGTCCGATGCGCAGGAAGCCGAAGGCGCGAATGATCCGTGGCAGCTGTCGCAGCTGGAACGTGCCTGGCAGCGCCGCGCGGTGCGTGCCCTGTGCACCCAGGGCGCACGCGTGCTCGATCCGGGGCGCCTGGATATCCGCGGCGAGGTCACGATCGGCAGCGACGTGCTGATCGATGTCGATGTGATCCTCGAAGGCAAGGTGGAGCTGGCCGATGGCGTGACCGTCGGCCCGTTCACCCGCCTGAAGGACGTGCGCCTGGGGCCGGGCACCGAAGTGCGCGCGCACTGCGACCTGGAAGGCGTGGTGACCGAAGGCGCGGCACAGATCGGCCCGTTCGCGCGCCTGCGCCCGGGCACCGTGCTGGCCGATGGCGTGCACGTGGGCAACTTCGTGGAAACCAAGAAGGTCACCCTGGGCGTGGGCAGCAAGGCCAACCACCTGACCTACCTGGGCGATGCGGTGATCGGCAGCAAGGTGAACATCGGCGCCGGCACCATCACCTGCAACTACGACGGGGTGAACAAGTCGACCACGACCATCGGCGACCAGGCCTTCATCGGTTCCAACAGCGCGTTGGTGGCACCGGTGACGATCGGCCAGGGCGCGACCATCGCGGCCGGTTCGGTCATTACCCGCGATGCGCCGGACGGCAAGTTGACCCTGGCCCGCGCACGACAGGAAACCATCGATGGCTGGAAGCGGCCGGTCAAGAAGTCCTGAGCCGCGGCTGGCACGCGCCGATGAACTCGGCGCGCTGCCGGCCATCGAGCAGCGTGCCGGCGAACTGCTGCGTGGGCATCCGGCATATCCGGTTTTCGCCGGCCATGGCCTGGATCAGGCCAGCCTGAGCGCAGGCCTGCAACGCGGGCAGGTGTGGGTGGTGGAGGCGCCAGACGGTGCCATTGCCGGCTATCTGCTGGGCGGCCGTCTTGATGATGCATTCCACATCCTGCAGATGGACGTGGACCCGGAGCACGCGCGACGTGGGCACGGCCGGGCACTGCTGCGGCATGCATTGGCCCAGGCCCGGGCGAGTGGGCTGTCCGCGGCGGTACTGACCACGCTGTCCGATGTGCCGTGGAATGCGGACTTCTATGCCAGCGAGGGCTTCGTGGTGGTGCCGCCCCCGCACTGGAGCACCGGCCTGCGGGCGGTGATGGCCGAAGAAGCGGCGCTGGGTTTCCCGATGCACCTGCGGGTGGCGATGCGGCGTGTCTGGTAGCGGCCGACCTTGGTCGGCCTATCCACGCATGGCGTGGATCTACTGCGAAGGGCATCCACGCATGGCGTGGGCGCGGATCAGTAGATCCACGCCATGCGTGGATGCGGCCAACCGATCAACCCACCGGCAGCAGGATCGACACGCACAACCCGCCGTCACCGCGGTTCTGCAGCGATACGCGGCCGCCGTGCGCTTCAACGATCTCGCGAGTCAGCGCCAGGCCCAGGCCGGTGCCGTTGCGCTTGGTTGAATAGAACGGCATCAGCGCGTTCTGCAGTACCTGCTCGTTCATGCCCTTGCCGCGGTCCAGCACGTCCAGGCGCAGCCACTGCGGCAGCCGCGTCAGCTGCACCTGCACATCGTCGTTGGGCGGGTCGGCTTCGGCGCAGGCTTCGTGTGCGTTCTTCAGCAGGTTCAACAGCGCCTGGCCGAACTGGGCGATGTCGATGCGGCTGCTCAGCGTCTCGTCCGGCTCGCGGTCCATGCCGAAGGGAATCTGCTGGCGCAGGCTGGACAGGAACGGCGCCCAGTGCACGGTCTGCAGCTGCGGCTGCGGCAGCTTGGCAAAACGCGCATAGCCGCGGATGAAGCCTTCCAGGTGGCGCGCGCGATCCTCGATGGTGCTGAAGATCTCCGGCAGGCGGTCGAAGCGTTCGCGCTTGACCAGCTCGCCACCGGAATGGGCCAGCGAGGCAATCGGTGCCAGCGAGTTGTTCAGTTCATGGCTGATCACCCGGATCACCTTCTTCCAGGTCTGCACTTCCTGGCGGCGCAGTTCGGCGGTCAACTGGCGCACCAGCAGCAGATCGTGCGGGCGACCATTCAGATGGAACGCGCGCCGCGACAGGTGGTAGACCTGTTCGTCATCCTCGTCGGGCTCGACGCCGTCCTCCACTTCCGCACGCACCGCGAACAGGCTGTCGCCACCCCGCGCGATGGCATCGCGCAGTTCCACCGGCAGCTGCTCCAGCACCTCTTCCATGCGTTGGCCTTCCAGCTTCCAGCCACCGTGCAGCAGCTTGCGCGCCGCCAGGTTGGAAAACACCACGCGGGAAATGCCGTCGCCACCGGCGGCGATCAGCAGCATCGCCACCGGCGTGTTCTGCACCATGGTGTCCAGCAGCAGTTCGCGCTGCACCAGGCCCTGGCGCTGCTCGCGCAGCACGTCGCCCAGCTCGCGGTGTGCCTGCACCAGGTCGCCCAGCTCGTCGTTGCCCGGCCAGTACACACCGAAGTTGAACTCGCCATCGCGGTAGCTGCTGGTGGTGCCGGCCAGGGCACGCATCAGCGATCGCACCGGTGCCGTGGCACGGCGCAGCGACCACCACATCAGCGACAGCAGCACGACCGAGGAGATCGCTGTCACCCACCAGCCGTGGTTCATCCAGTAGGCCAGCAGCCACGGCAGCGCGGCCGCCAGCGCCAGCACCGGCAGCAGGCGCAGGAACAGGCGGAAGGTGAAGGAGCGCCGTTTCATTCGCGCGGGATGCCGTGGCGGTCCATGCGGCGGTACAGCGCCTGGCGGCTCAGGCCCAGCTCGGCCGCCGCCTGGGCGATGACGCCGTGGTTGCGGGCCAGTACGTCCTCGATGCGCGCACGGTTGGGATCGTTGCCGGTGCTGGGCGCCGGTCGCGGTGCGGCCGGGGCGCGCGGCAGGTTGAGGTCGGCCACCTCGATGCGGTTGCCGCTGGCCAGCAGCTCGGCGCGCTGGATCACGTTGCGCAGCTCGCGCACGTTGCCCGGCCACGGGTGCCGCTGCAGTGCGGCGGCGGCAGCGGTGGACAGCGGCTTGCCCGCCGTGAGGAAGCGCTCGGCCAGCGGCACGATGTCGCCCGCGCGCTCGGCCAGCGGCGGCAGCGCCAGTTCCACCGTGTTGAGGCGGTAATAGAGGTCTTCGCGGAAGCTGCCATCGCGGATCATCGCCGGCAGATCGGCATTGGTGGCGCTGACCACGCGTACCTTGACCTGGCGCTCGCGGTTGGAGCCCAGGCGCTCGAAGCGGCCGGTTTCCAGTACGCGCAGCAGCTTCATCTGCCCGCCCAGCGACAGGTTGCCGATCTCATCCAGGAACAGCGTGCCGCCATCGGCGGCTTCGAACTTGCCCTCGCGCGCCTTGTTGGCACCGGTGTAGGCACCGGCTTCGGCGCCGAACAGTTCGGCCTCGATCAGTTCGGAGGGCAGGGCACCGCAGTTGACCGCGACGAACGGGCCCTTGGCCACCAGCGAGTTGGCCTGGATGATCTGCGCGATCTTTTCCTTGCCAGCGCCGTTGGGGCCGGTGATCAGCACCGGCAGCTCCGAGCGGGCGACCTGGCAGGCCAGGGCGATGACGCGTTCGCTGGCGGGATCGGCGAACACCGCGCCGCACAGTTCGTACTTTTCTTCCAGCGCGTTGCGCTGGCGTTCCTCGCGTGCGCGCCGCTGGTCCAGCTCGCGGCGGGCTTCGGACAGTTCCAGCAGGTTGTTGACCGTGGTCAGCAGCTTGCGGTCATCCCAGGGCTTGGCCAGGTAATCGGCGGCGCCGGCCTTGACCAGGTCCACCGCGCTGCTCAGGTGGGTCCATGCGGTCAGCAGGATGACCGGCAGGTCGGGATGGCGCGCGCGGATCTGCGCGAACAGGGCCTCGCCTTCCTCGCCGGAGGTGGTGTCCTCGGTGAAATTCATGTCCTGGATGACCAGGTCGACCGCGTGGCTTTCCAGCATCGCCAGGCCGTCGGCCGGGCTCTGCGCCTGCAGCGTGTCGATGTCATGCAGGGAAAACAGCACGTCCAGCGCGGTGCCGACGCTGGCGTTGTCATCGATGATCAGGATCGCAGGCATGGACGCATTCTGGAAAAGGGATGGGCAGCGCCGAGAGAGCCGTGAACGGCCAGCGCCACCCATCAAGCATAGCCAAACCGGTGGCCCCGCAGGGGCCGGAGAAGGTCAGCGCGGCGGCGGTGGCGGCGCCGGTGGGGGCGGTGCCGGCGGCGGTACCAGCACGGCCTTCCAGGTGGCCACCGCAACCGGCACGCTGAACGTGCGGCTGTCGCGGCGCAGCAGCAGGTAGGCCTGCGTCTTGCCTGCCGCGTCGGCCTTGCGCAGGGCGGTGGCCAGCTGGTCGATCTGCCGCACCGGGGCGTCGTCCATGCGCAGGATGCGGTCGCCCCGGCGCACGCCGAAGCGCGCCTCGGGGCTGGCCGCGTCGACCTGCACCTGGCCTTCGGTGGAGCGCAGCGCCAGCCGCGCGCCATCCTGCTGCCAGTTCATCGTCTGCACCGTGCTGCTGCCGGCAAGCACCGGCAGCGGCAGCGCCACGGTCATCGCAACCGCCAGGGCCAGGGCGCGCATCTCACGCGCCCCGGGTGGCAACGGCCGGCGGCACGGCAGCGGCGCGGCGGGCCGGGCCGAACACGGCCACCTGGCCCAGCACCCACAGCAGCACCGCACCCAGCGGCAGGTACAGCAGCGGCATCCGCGGCAGCTCGTACATGTTCATCAGCGCCAGGTTGATCGCGTATGCAGCCAGCATGCCCAGCACGATGCCCAGCGTGGCCAGCAGGAAGTTCTCGGTCTGGAAGTAGCGCAGGATCTGCCCGCGGGTGGCACCCAGCGCACGGCGGATGCCGATCTGCTTGCTGCGCTGCTGCACCCAGAAGCTGGCCAGGCCGATGATGCCCAGCGCGGTGACCACCAGCAGCGCGATGCACACCGTCACCAGCAGGCCCACCATGGCGCGGTCGTTCTTGAAGTAGTCCTTGCGCTGGTCCTCGTAGGTCTTCTTGTCGCGCATCAGGCGGTTGGCATCGTTGCGCTCCAGCGCGGCGACGGCGGCCTTGAGCACTTCATCGCGGCGCTCCGGTGCAGTGCGCAGCATGTAGGTGCCGCCCTCGTCGAAGCCGCGGCGCAGCGGCATCAGCATCGACTCGTTCCAGTTGTCGGCCCAGCCGGTGGGCGTGGTGAGGGTGTCGACAATGCCGATGACGTGCAGCGGCTGCTTGCCCATGTAGTAGGTCTTGCCCAGTGCGCTGCCGTCCGGTTCCATCTTCGCCGCGGTGGCCTGGCTGAAGATCACCGGGATGGCCGTGTCCTTGGAACCGGCCTTGGAGACGGTGGCGTAGTCCATGTACTCGTCGGGCAGGAAATCACGCCCGGCGATCACGTTGATGCCCATCGTGCGGATGCCATCCTCGGACATCGTGTACATCGATGCCTCGGTGGTCGGCCGTTCCTGGTCCTGCTGGCGCTGGATGCTGCTGCTGGACGAGCCGCCGCGGAACGGCAGCTGGTTGATGATGGTGGCACTGGTGACGCCGGGGATGGCGCGCAGCGACGCCAGGTCCTCGCGGGTGCGGGCCATGCCGTTGGTCTGCTTGCCGATGCCGCTGACGCGGACCATCACCAGTTCGTTCTCGGCGATGCCGCTGGGCATGCTGATCTTTTCCACGCGCTGGCTGACCAGGAACAGCGCGTTGCAGACGATGGCGCAGGTCAGGGCGACTTCCAGCACGATCAGGGCGGCGGCGGTCTTGTGCCGGCGCAGGGTGCTGAGGATGGGGCGGATGTCCATGGGAGTCCTCGTTCCGGTACTTACTGCGACTTGAGCTGGATGGCCGGGGTGACCTGCATCGCGCGCCAGGCGGGCAGGAAACCAGCGGCAACGCTGGCAAACAGGGTCAGGCCGATGGCCAGCAGCAGCATGCTGCCGTCCAGGTGGGCCAGCTTGGCGTAGTCCACCGGCTGCTGGCGCACGGCGAACAGGCCGAGCAGGGCCACGCCGATGCCCAGCACGCCACCGACCACGCCCACCGCACCGGCTTCCACCAGGCACTGCAGGAAGATCTGGCCGCGACTGGCACCCAGTGCGCGGCGCACGCCGATCTCGCCGCTGCGGCGCAGGAACTTGGCCAGCAGCAGGCCCACGGTGTTGACCAGGCACACGCCCAGGAAGCCCAGCGCCAGCCACAGCTGCAGGCGTACATCGCTGGGCACCGCGCCGTTGAAGTCCAGCCACTGCATCACGTTGCGCAGGCGCACGTTCGGCGGGCGCTCGAAGCGGCCGGCCTCACGCTGCTGGCTGGAATAGTTTTCCAGGTAGCGGCGGTAGTCATCGGCCTTGCCCGGATCCATCTCGGCCCAGTACTGCAGCCAGGTGCAGGGTGCGTTCAAGGTGTAGCTGTCGCCGTCGGGGTTTTCGCCGAAGCAGTTCATGTTGCCGCTGCTGCCCAGCTTCAGGTCCATCGAAGTCGACATCGGCAGCAGCAGATCCTCGTCCTTGCCGTAGCTGCCGGTGGTGAGGTCGAAGAACTGCGGCTCGGGGTTCCATTCCTTCATCACGCCGACGATGCGGAAGCTCTGGCCATCCATGCGGATGTCCTTGCCCACGCTGTTGCCGCCCTGGTAGAGCTTGTCGTTCAGCGCCTTGGAGATGACCACCACGCGCGCACGGCCGTCGTCATCCTGGCGGGTCCAGGCACGGCCGTACTGCATCGGCACGTTGAACATCGGGAAGAAGTCCGCCGAGGTCCAGCGGGTGTCGATCGAGAACGGCTGCAGCGTGCTGCCCTCCGGCTCGATGGTGCCGCCGCCGCCGCTCATCAGCGCCTGGCGCTCGGCCTTGGCTTCGCGCAGCAGGGCCTCGCCATCGAAGCGGGTCATCTGCGTATTGGGTTCCTCGCCGGGCACGTAGCCGCCACGGGGGCCCGGGTCCAGCTGCACGTAGAACAGGCGGTCGCTCTTGTCCGGGATCGGATCGCCGGAGAGCACGTGGAAGACGGTCAGGGTGGTCATCGAGGCGCCGATGCCCAGCGCGATGGCGACCACCATCAGCGCGGTCAGGACCTTGTTGCGGCGGAAGCTGCGCGCCGCCAGACGGGCGTAGTAGGCGAACATGGTCGGGCCCTCACTCGTTGACGGCGACGATGCGGCGCGGCGTGGCCAGCACCGGCTCACGCACCAGGTCGGTCACCTGGCCATCGACGATGTGCACGTTGCGCTGCGCGCGCGCGGCCAGTTCCGGGTCATGGGTGACCATGACGATGGTGGTGCCGGCCGCGTTGATCTCTTCCAGCAGCTCCATCACGCCACGCGCCATCTGCGTGTCCAGGTTGCCGGTCGGTTCGTCGGCCAGCAGCAGGCGCGGGCTGCCGGCCAGGGCGCGGGCAATGGCGGCGCGCTGCTGCTGGCCGCCCGACAGTTCGTTGGGGTAGTGCTTCATGCGCGAGCCCAGACCCACCTGGTTCAGCGCCTTCTCGATGCGCTCGCGGCGCTCGCCGGCGCCCATCCTGCGGTAGCGCAGCGGCACGTCCACGTTGTCGAACAGGTTCAGGTCGGGGATCAGGTTGAAGCCCTGGAAGATGAAACCGATCTTCTGGTTGCGCATGCGGCTGCGCGCATCATCGCCCAGCGTGCTCACGTCCTCGCCGTCCAGCAGGTAGGTGCCGCTGGTGAAGGTTTCCAGCAGGCCGGCAATGTTGAGGAAAGTGGTCTTGCCGGAGCCGGACGGACCGGTGACGGCGACGAACTCGCCCTCCTTGACCTGCAGTTCCAGCGAGCGCAGTGCGTGGGTTTCCACCTGTTCGGTACGGAAGACCTTGGCGACCGAACGCATTTCGAGCATGTACATGGGGTGTCCTCTCTCCAGGATGTGTCAGTTGACGGAGACGCGTTCGGCGTCCTTGAACAGGTCGCTGCCCGAGACCACGATGCGGTCACCCGGCTGCACACCCGACTTGATTTCCACTTCGCCCAGGCTGCTGACGCCCAGTTCCACCGGCCGGCGCACGGCAGTGCGGCCGTCCATCACGTAGGCCACGCCGTTGCCCTGTTCGACGAACGGGCCACGCTCGACCTTCATCACGTTGCGGCGGGTATCGAGCAGCACGCGCACCGACATGCGCTGGCTCTGGCGCAGGCCTTCCGGCTGCGCGGCGGCAAAGCGCACGCGGGCGTTGACCTCGCCGTTGACCACTTCCGGCGAGACCGCGCTGATCTCGCCCGGGAACGGCTTGCCGTTGCCGCCGGTCAGCTGTGCGGGCATGCCGATCGCCAGGTCACGGGCGAAGCTCTCCGGCACCTTGATCTCCACTTCGAACTTGGACAGGTCGACCACGCCCAGCACCGGCGCGTTGGCTGCCAGGTTGGTGGCCTGGGTGGCCTGCACCTGGCCGACCTGGCCGTCGAACGGCGCGCGCAGGGTCAGCGCATCCACCTGGCGCTGCACTTCGGCCACCACCGCCTTCTGGCGGTCGGCCAGCAGGCGCTTGTTGCGTGCGTCCAGGTCGGCGCCCTGGCTCTGCAGGCGCGCATCGGTGGTGGCGTTGGCCAGGGTGATGTCGGCCTTCTTCAGCGAATCCTGGGCCTTGGCCAGGTCGATCTGCGGCACCGCGCCGCCGTCGTAGCCGCGCTGGTAGCGCTGCAGGTCACGGTCGGCGGCCTGCCGCTCGATGCTGGCCTGGTCGGTTTCCTTGCGCGACTTGGCGCGGGCCAGGGTGGCGTCCAGCGCCGCGCGGCTGGCTTCGGCTTCCAGGCCGGCCAGGGTGGCCTGTTCCTGGGCCAGCTTGCTGCGCAGTTCCGGGCTGTCGATGATCGCCAGCTCCTGGCCCTTCTTGACCACGTCACCGGCCACCACCTTCAGGTCCACCGTACCTGCGGAGATGGCGTACAGAGTGGGGCTGTTGGCGGCGATGACGCGGCCATCGGCGGCGATGTCGCGCACCAGGTCACCACGCTGCACTTCGGCGATGCGCACCCGGCTGCTGTCGAAGGAGCGGCTGGCGTTGGACCAGGCATGCACGGCCCAGCCGATGGCGGCCAGCAGGGCAACGGCGCCCAGGGCCGGCCAGCGGTAGCGCTGCCAGGCCGCACGGGGGGCGCTGGCGGAGGGGGCGGAAACGATCTGGTCCTGGGCAGAGGTGTCGCGGATCATCGGGAGCATGCCTTTCGGTGGTGCCAAAGACCAAGCACGCTCCGTGCCAACTTTTTTTCACTATTTTTCAATGGTTTGCGATTGGGTTCCGCGTGTCCGGGTGTCCGCGGACACTGCTGCGGACACTTTCATTAAGCGGACAGGAGGGACGGCACGGGCACCCACGCTAGAATGCGGCGACCGTCTTCAAGGAAAAGCGCGACATGTGTGGAATCGTGGGTGCGATCGCTGATCGCGATGTGGTGCCGGTGCTGATCGAAGGACTGAAGCGGCTGGAGTATCGCGGCTACGATTCCTCCGGCATCGCGGTGATCGACCGTGCAGAGCGCCCGGACGTGCGCCGCGTGCGCCGTACCGGCCGTGTCTCGGAAATGGCCACCGCCGCCGAAGCCGAAGGCTTCCATTCCCAGCTGGGCATCGGCCATACCCGCTGGGCCACCCATGGCGGGGTGACCGAGGCCAACGCGCACCCGCACATCAGTGCCGGCGTGGCGCTGGTGCACAACGGCATCATCGAGAACCATGAAGAACAGCGCGAGAAGCTGCGCGCGCTGGGCTACACCTTCGAGTCGCAGACCGACACCGAAGTGATCGCCCACCTCATGCACCACCACCTGAAGGGCGGCGACAGCCTGCTGGGCGCGCTGCAGCGCACGGTGAAGGAACTGACCGGTGCCTACGCGCTGGCCGTGGTCAGCCGTGCCGAGCCGGACCATTTCGTCTGCGCACGCATGGGCTGCCCGCTGCTGGTGGGCCTGGGTGAAGGCGAGAACTTCGTTGCTTCCGATGTCTCGGCGGTGATCTCGGCCACCCGCAAGGTCATCTTCCTGGAAGAGGGCGACACCGCCGACGTCCGCCGCGACGGCGTGCAGGTGTTCGACGAGCACGACCAGCCGGTCGAGCGTGACGTGCACCTCTCCGACGTCTCGCTGGCCTCGCTGGAACTGGGCCCGTACCGCCACTTCATGCAGAAGGAAATCCACGAGCAGCCGCGCGCGCTGGGCGACACCATCGAAGCGGCCATCGACGCCGGTGGTTTCCCGGCCGAGCTGTTCGGCAAGAATGCCGAGGCCGTGCTGGCCGGCATCGAAGGCGTGCAGATCCTGGCCTGCGGCACCAGCTACTACTCGGGCCTGACCGCGCGCTACTGGATCGAATCCATCGCCGGCCTGCCGTGCAGCGTGGAAATCGCCAGCGAGTACCGCTACCGCGCGGCGTACGCCAACCCCAAGCACCTGATCGTGACCATTTCCCAGTCCGGCGAAACGCTGGATACGATGGAAGCGCTGAAGTACGCCAAGTCACTGGGCCACAAGCACACGCTGTCGATCTGCAACGTGCCGGAAAGCGCGATCCCGCGTGCCAGCGAACTGGCCTGCTACACCCGTGCCGGCGCCGAGATCGGCGTGGCCTCGACCAAGGCTTTCACCACCCAGCTGGCCGCGCTGTTCCAGCTGACCGTGGTGCTGGGCAAGCTGCACGGCCGCGTCGATGCCGCCCAAGAAGCCGATTACCTGGAGCAGCTGCGCTTCCTGCCGGGCAGCGTGCAGCACGCGCTGAACATGGAACCGCAGATTGCTGCCTGGGCCGAGCGCTTCGCCCGCAAGAGCAGCGCGCTGTTCCTGGGCCGTGGCCTGCATTACCCGATCGCGCTGGAAGGCGCGCTCAAGCTCAAGGAAATCTCCTACATCCACGCCGAGGCCTACCCGGCCGGTGAATTGAAGCACGGCCCGCTGGCGCTGGTGGACGAGGACATGCCGGTGGTGGTGATCGCGCCCAACGACAGCCTGCTGGAAAAGGTGAAGTCGAACATGCAGGAAGTGCGCGCACGCGGCGGCGAGCTGTTCGTGTTTGCGGACCAGGACAGCAATTTCAGCGAGTCCGAAGGCGTGCATGTCATCCGCACCCCGCGCCACGCCGGCGTGCTCAGCCCGATCGTGCACACCATTCCGGTGCAGCTGCTGGCCTACCACACCGCGCTGGCGCGCGGCACCGATGTGGACAAGCCGCGGAATCTGGCCAAGAGCGTTACGGTGGAATAAGGGCAGGGCCCGGGTTCTCCGGGCCGGCAGCTGGGCCATGGTGGATGAAGAAGGCGGGGCGCGAAGGCGTTCCCGCCTTTTTTTCTTCCCACACGCCAGTTGACAAGGTAGAACGATCGTTCTACCTTGGTGTCGTGGACACCATCACCAACGACACCAAGCAGAAGATCCTGGCGACCGCCGAGGCCCTGATCTACCAGAACGGCATCCATGCCACCGGCATGGATCTCCTGGTGAAGACCTCCGGCGTGGCACGCAAGAGCATCTACCGCCATTTCGAGAACAAGGACCAGGTCGCCGCCGAGGCGCTGAGCGCGCGCGACGTGCGCTGGCTGGACTGGTTCAGGCACGAATGCGAAAAGGCCGACAGCGCCGAAGCGCGCATCCTGCGCATGTTCACGGTGCTCAAGGGTTGGTTTGAATCCGAGGATTACCGCGGCTGCGCGTTCATCAACACAGCGGGCGAGGTCGGCAACCCCGACGATCCGATCCGCAGGATTGCCAGGCATCACAAACAGAAGCTGCTCGATTACACGCTGGAACTGACCGGGCAACTGGGTATCGAGCAGCCAGCCGCCCTGGCGCGGCAGCTGCTGGTTCTCATGGAAGGTGCCATCACCGTATCGCGCGTCATGGGCGACTACGGCGCTGCAGACACTGCCAGGGACGTGGCGCAGGTGTTGTTGAAACAGGCCCGGCGCTAGCGCCCGGGCAACGCCCATCCGCTGAAGTAACCCGTGTATCCATCCCCGTTGGAGGCCCCACCGTGTCCGCTGAACAGTCCCGTCCGCCGCTTCCTCCGTTCACTCTTGAATCGGCGACCCAGAAAGTCCGCCTGGCCGAAGACGGCTGGAATTCCCGCGATGCCGACAACGTCTCGCTCGCCTATTCGCTCGATACCCAGTGGCGCAACCGTGCCGAATTCACCAGCGGCCGCGAAGAAGCCCGCCAGTTCCTTGCGCGCAAGTGGAAGAAAGAGCTTGAGTACCGCCTGATCAAGGAGCTGTGGGCGTTTACCGAAAACCGCATTGCCGTGCGCTACGCCTACGAATGGCATGACGACTCGGGCAACTGGTTTCGTTCCTATGGCAACGAGAACTGGGAGTTTGGTGCCGATGGCCTGATGGAACGCCGGTTCTCGTGCATCAACGACATGCCGATCAAGGAGAGCGAGCGCAGGTTCCATTGGCCGCTGGGGCGTCGCCCGGATGATCACCCGGGGCTGTCCGATCTGGGCATGTAAGGGTGGCTGACCGTTGAAAGTCCAAGCCCCGGCGCGACGCACGGTCACCCGCACGCCACGCCGGGGCATCACGGCTTACCAGCCGATACCCACACCCACGCCCATGCTGCGTTCACCACTGTTGGTGAAGGCACCATTGAGGCTGAAGGTGGCCGAACCCTTGTCGTTCAGCACGCGCTGGTAGCCCACCGCCATCGCCGATTCGCCTTCGGCATAGCCCACGCCCGCACCCAGGCGGTTGTACGTGGCCAGGCCGGCGGTGTTCATCGCCATCGCGGTCTGCGCGCTGCTCATCGCCGCCATGCGGTTGAAGCGCTTGTCCATCTTGTTCAGGCGCGCATCCACTTCGCGGGCGATGCCATCGCTGTAGTCGTTGGCACGGACCAGCATCTTCTCCAGCTCGGCGGTGTCGACCTGCGGCTTCGGCGATTCCGGCGCTTCCGCCTTGGGCTGCGGCGAGGACTTCGGCGCGTTGCCGGTGCTGGCGACGACCTTGTCGTCCTTGCTGGCGGGCGAGGAGGGTTCCTCAGCCACCGGCGTGGTGGCAGGCGTGCCCGCATCGTCGGACGCCAGCGCCATCATGCGCGACTGCGGCTGGCCGTCGATACGCTGTTCCAGACCATCCATGCGGCCGTTGAGCTGCTGCTGCATGGAGTGCAGCTGGCCACCGTTGACCGCATCGCGGCTGCCGGCCGCGATAAGGCCGTTGCCTACGTTGGAGAGGATCATGCCGTTGGCACCGGCCAGGGTGATCTGGTTGAGGCCGTCGGCGCGGGCGGTGGGGGTGTCCTGGAAGACGGAGCGGAGCTCGCCTTCGACGCGGTCCATGCGGGATGTGGTGCGCAGCACGGCACCATCGAGAATGGTAAGCGCATCACCCACGGTGTGCTGACGGGTGTTCTGCACGGTATAGGTAGGGGCGGTCACGTTGCCTGCGGCGTCCAGTTTCGCACCGCCGCCGAGGGTGGCGAGAGAGTCGTTCAACTGGCCGACGGTGGTGGCGTTGTGGTCGGCGGTGCCGCGGTCAACATTGGTGAGCCTTCTCTTCAATCCAGCATTTCCGAAAGACACTGTGCGCTCTTCTGTCGCGATAGAGCCAGCGCCCAGGGCTGCAGCATTCTCTGCACCCTTCTGTACCGAACTGTCAACGCCGAGTGCGACGCCTCCAGTTTCCTCCACCGACGAGAACACGCCAAGGGCGAAGCCCCCTTCAGCCTCTTCGTCCACACGGGCTGCGCGCCCCAATGCCACGGAGTTTCTTCCGCGCGCCTTCGCAAAGCTGCCAAGTGCCACTCCACCCTCGGACAGAAGAGATGCCTCGGCGGAATCACCCAGCGCAACGCCAACAGGACCGGCCTGAGCTGCGACGCCGGGCCCCTTGTCGCCGACGTTGACGAACATCGATTGTGCACGGAGCTCCGAGATACCTTGGAGAGCGTCGCTCGCAACCTGCTGCGCAACGGAGACTCGATCATTCGTTGCAAGGAGCTGACTTCCGTTGATCGCCTCAGAGCTGCTGCTGCTCACTGCGCCATCCGCAACGCCACTGATCTTCCGCTTGCCGTCACTCTTGTTGCGGACATCCAACACCGTGCCGGTGTTGCTGCCACCCAAACGCACGTTCCCGCCGGCCGCATCCTCGCGGACCAGCCCTTCCAACATCGTAAACTTCCCCAGCGCGCTGTCAGCCTTGGTCACGGCGCTATTGGCCAAGGTGTCCGCGCTGCGCGCTCTCTTATCGGTGGCAAGCAGCTGTGCGCCGGTTACCGCCTCGTCGCTGGTGTCGGACAGTACGCCGCTTGCGACCCCGGAAATCTTCCGCGCTGCACCGCCGCTGTTGCGTACGTCCAGATCTGTCCCACTATTGGTGGCACCAATGCGAACGCTGGTGGATGTTTCGCTCAGCAGCCCCCGCAGCGTGCCCGCCTGGGAAAGCGCATCAGCAGCATTGGCCCTTGCTGTGTCCGCGGTGGTCTGTGCGTTACCGGCGGCGGTCTTTGCCGCGGTAGCAGTTACATTCACGCTGTTCAACTGCGCGCCGTTCACCGCGTCCGTGCTGCTCGTGCCGATGGATCCCGCTGCCACACCGGAGATCCTGCGCGCATAGCCGCCGCTGTTGCGAATGTCCAGCAGATTGCCGCTGTTGCTGTTGCCAATGCGCACCGTGGTTGATGTATGGCTGAGCAGGCCTGAGAGCGTATTGGCCTTCCCAAGTGCGCTGTCAGCAGTGCTCTTGGCGGTGTTGGCCGTCGTCTGCGCATTGCTGGCAGAAGCCTGCGCCGAGTTGGCTACCGTCCGCGCATCAGCCACGCTGCTTTGAACTCTGCTCAACTGCGATCCGTTGACGGCTTCCGTACTGGCTGTACCGACCGCGCCATCGGCAACACCGGTTATGCTGCGCAAATAGCCATTGCTGTTGCGGATGTTCAACGACGATCCGCTGTTGGTGCCACCGATGCGTACAACGCCGTTGCTTGCCGATTGATAGAGCAGACCCTCACGCACGTTGGCCTTGGCGAGAGCATCATTGGCAGTGCTCCTGGCCGTGTTGGCCGTGGTCTGGGCGGTACTTGCAGCACTTCTGGCGCTTCTCTCCACTGCGTTCAGCTGGTCGAGATTCACTGCGTCCGTACCATCCTCGCCACTCTTGACGTTTGTAATCCGGCGCTCCCAACCGCTCTTTCCCACCGAGACGGTATAGGTACCAGAAGCCACTGAATTCGCGCCGATGGCAACGGACTCTGAGCTGTAAGCTTTCGCGCCACTGCCTATGGCAACTGCATTCGGCGAAGGCGCATCCGCCTTATGGCCCAAGGCCGTTGCGCCCTTTCCGTTGGCAAATGCACTGGTACCCAGTGCAGTGCTGTGGCCGCCCAGCGCTCTGGCGTTGTGGCCGACGGCGGTCGCATATCCACCCCTTGCAATGCCGTAGTTGCCCAGGACGGTGGATTCGGTTCCGCTGACAACGGACTGTGAGCCCAGCGCCACCACATCCTGGCCGCTGACTTCGGGGTCCCGATAGTTGCCACTCATCACGATGGGCGTCTGGTACCACATCCCACGCGGAATGTTCAGGCCCGATGTGTTCACGCCCATCACATTCATCACGGGCGCCGACAGCAGGAACACGGGAGCCTGCGCCGGTGCCTCTTCAGCAGGGATGATGGATGGCGCTGCCAGATCTTCGCGCTCATCTTCCGCCCAGGCAGCTCCCGCTGCAGCCAGCAGCAGGGCAGACGCCAGCAGCCGTGTCTGCGCAGGCTTTCCACGCGGCGAACTCAGCTCGCTGGCCACGACCCAGCATTGCCGGGTGGCATTCCAGATTCGTCGATAGATGCGGTTCATTGAAGCTCCTTGACAGCACAGGGGAAAGTTGGGTCGCGCAGCTGCGCGGGCCGGGAATGGGAGCGCATCAGCCTGCCGATGCGGAGACGGTCTGCACGTGCTCGCGGTAGCCGTCGCGGGTCAGGCGGTAGCGCAGTTGCAGGGTGCTGCCTGCCTGCGGCTGGAAGGGCAGTTCGACGGTGGCGTCCGGGTACAGGCTGTGGGTGATGTCATGGGCGGTGCAGGCGCCGGCGCGGGTGCATTCCGCCACGCTGGTGATACCCACCCGCAGGCTGCCGGTGTTGTGCAGCGTGTTGCCCTGCAGGCGCAGCGCCACCTCGCCATCGGCAGGCAGTACATTCACCAGTGCGCCCCAGACCAGGCTGACGCCGACGTTGGCGCGGGAGCCGTCTTCGCCTTCCTGCGTGGTTTCCTCTGGCCCGCGCACGCCCTCGAAGTACACGCGGTAGGCGGTTTCCTTCTCGACCGGCTGCAGCGGGATGACGCGGATCAGGCGGTTGCCACCGCCGGCCAATGCAAACTTGCCAGGCGTCACCGCGATGGCTGCCTCGTGCGGCTCAACTTCGCTTTCCTGTTCGTTTGCACTGGCGGGGTTGTCGATACGGCGCAACGTGGCCTGCACGTACTGCGCCTGGGTGGACTGCGAGTACACGCGGATCTGCGTGCTGCGCTTGCCTTCCACCGACGAACGCATCGGATGGACGGTCAGATTGGCGTGGGCCGGGGCTGCAAGCAGCAGTGCCATCGGCAACAGCAGGTAGACGAACTTGTTCATGCAATTCTCCGTGGGAATCAGGGCCGGACGGTGGGCACGCGCAGTTCCACCTTCAGTTCACCGGTGTAGACGCCTTCGCGCTTGCTGCTGGCGGTAAAGGAAGGCGTTTCGAGGGTGATGGGCGTGGGGACGCAATAGACGGGCTGCTCCAGCTTGGGCAGCTTCACCAGCCGCAGCTCAGTCTTGTCGACACCCAGCAGCTGCTCTTCCACACCGTTGCGCATGCGGCGCTTGCTGCCGGCGTAGTTCAGCCAGACGTTGAAGCTGATGCGCTCGCGGTCATCGCCGGCCGCATCGCGGTGCCAGAGGGAAAAGTCGTCGCCGACGCTGGGCCGTGAGCCCGTATCGCGAACGGTGATACCCAGGTACTCGCTCTGCGAGCCCAGTCCGTCGTACAGGCACATGTCGACGCCCTTGCTGCCGGCGATACTCCCACCGATGATGCGCGGGTCATAACGCAGGTCCATGTTGACGTTGGCATTGCCTTGCTCGAAGCCCGGCAGATAGATCGAGATCGCGTCGTAGTCGGTGATCGTGAAATCGAAGTTGAAGATGTAGGTGGCGAGGTGCTCGGAAGGCGGGCGGCGCAGGCGAAGTTCGAGAGTGCCTTTCCAGTGGCCCGCCGTTAGCGACCGCAAACTGGGCGATCGAATCGTCAACCCCTTTCCGGTACCCGCAGCAATCTTTTTGTCACAGCTGGGCGCGATAGATGAGGGGATTCCGTAAGGTTGGTTGTTCCAGTAGTCCAGCGAGCAATCTGCCGTGCTGAATGCCCTGAAGAGGCTTGCTGACACGTCCAGGTTACTTGTCAGTCCGGAGCGGATTTCCTGAAGCCGCACGGAGACCTGCGTGGCTTGGGACGACAATAGAACCAGCATATCCTCGGTCGGACATCTTCCCGTGGAAGCATCCGACGACGATGCGCAGACCATGTAGAGTTCGCCATAGCGCTGAGTCAGATCCGTGTCGTACGCAAGCAGCGTTCGCGGCGCCCACAGTTCAATTTCTGCAGGAATCGCCGAGCGATCCCAGGCCTGCACAACGTCCTGAGTGAATACACCTCGCGGCGGATCAGTCTGCGGCGGCCTCTGCGCCCACGCCTTCGGCACCACCACCGCCAGCGCGCACACCAGCATCCACACAAACAACACACGGCGGCTCATTTCGCCTCTCCTGCAGCAGCGGTCTGGGGTACAACAGCAATCAACGCCTGTTCCTGCAGCAGGCGGGTCACGCGGGCCTGCTGGCGGATTTCCGGCGGCAGCAGCGCAACGGCCATCGGCTCGCACTGCACCGCGCCCACCAGCAACACCACGCTGCGGCGTTCGCGTATCTCCAGTGGGCACTGCAGCAGGTGGTCGTCCTGCAGCAGGTACAGCGTCTTCTCAAAGCGCGGGAACTCGGCCACGAAGCCGCCATTGGCGCTGGTGCCCGGCACCGGCGCGTTGAGGATGCGGGCGCCGCCCAGCGGCAGGCCGGCCACATCGCGTGCACTGCCGATGAAGGTGTAGGTCACCTCGATGGGTACCGGCATGCGTACCAGCCGGCCCGGTGAGAGGAACAGCGGGCGCATGCCCGAAGCACCGGTCACCCGCACCGAGGCAATGCCTTCCAGCGCGCTGGCATCCTGCAGCTCCGCACGGTGGCTCTGGTAGGCCTGCAGCGGCATCAGCCGACGCTCGCCCAGCTTCAGGCGCTGGCGGCGTGCGCCACCCACCTGCAGCTCGGCGGCCAGGCCGCTCAGGTCCAGGTCGTCGGTGTCATCCACCTGCACGGCCAGGCCGGCATCGGCGGTGGCACCGCCGCCCCAATAGAAGCCGCGCCGGCTCAGGGCAAAGCTGGAGGCGTGGTTGGCGCCATAGGAATACGTGTTGCTGCCCGGCTGCCGGTAGCCAGCAACCGTGGCGCCGGTCTGGCCCCACGGGTTCTGCAGCTGAGCGCCCAGCGTGGCGCTGTAGCGGTCGTTGTTGGTGGCACGCAGTTCGCCGGTCACTTCGCGGTAATTGGCGTCCACGTCCTGGCGCAGGCTCTGCGCCACGCTGTAGGTCACGTCGGGGCGCTGGTGTTCGGGCTGGCGCGCATCCATGGCATAGCGGCGCTGCGAGCTGCCGCGCTCGCCCTGCTGCAGCCGGCTCAGGCTGAGGCTGAGGAATACGCCGCGGTCGCGCGTTGCCGCTGCACCCACAGCGGCGTCGTTGCGCTGCTGCCACACGCCCGTGCGGGTGGAGACGGTGAACTCTCCCCAGCGATGCGTGCGGCTGAAACTGGCCTGCCAGGTACGGCTTCGCTGGGCCTCGCGCTGCGGGCGCAGCGGGTCGGGCGGCAGCCACGGCAGCAGCCCCTCCAGCGGGTCATCGCCAAAGCCGGGCAGGTCGCGCGCGGGCCGCCAGGTCTGGCGGCGGGTATAGCCCACGTAGGCACTGCCGCCGGCCACCGGCAGCGAGATCGAGGCGCTGAGCGAATCGCTGCAGCCCAGCCGGTCGCGTGCATCGTCCTGGAAGCGGCAGGCATTGCCACGCATGCGTTGCTGGTAGACGTTCCACGCCGCCGTACGGCGGTAGGACAGCTGGTGCTGCTGGCCGCTGCTGCCGTCACTACCGCGCAGAACGCTGAAGGCGCCGCGCACATCCTGGGTAGTGAACTGGCGGCGCACATCCAGCCGCACTTCGCCATAGGTGAAGCCGGCAATGTCGGCCATGCCTGCGGTAACGGCCACATCGCGCACCAGCGGCACGCGCACGCCCGCATGCAGGGCCTGGTCGCTGTCGAAGGTGTTGCTGCGGCGCTCATCGCGCTGCCCCAGCTGCACGAACCACTGCATGCGGCTGTCGGTCCAGTCGCCGCCCTTGTCGAACGGCGCGTCCTCGCTGCGCACCAGGATGCCGTCCTCGTACACACGCAGGGTGACGTTGTAGCTGCCCATCGGGAAGTTGCGGGTGTCGAGCTGGTTCACGCCTGCCTGCAGGTAGAACGTCTGCAGCAGGCGTTCGCCGTCGAAGGCATCCACACGTGCGTCGCGCGCCAGCAGCACGGTCAGCGGTGATGCCTGCACGGCACCGTCGGCGTCCACGTAGGCGTAGGTGGTACCGAAGCGCACGCCGCGGAAGCGGTCCAGCGGCAGCATGCCGAAGGCGAAGGTGCCGCCCTGCGTGCTGGACAGGTTGCGGCGGTCCATCAGGCCGGCCTGCACGTAGTGCTCCTGGCCGAGGTCGTGGCGGTAATACGCGCTGTCCAGCTGGAAGTCATCACGGCTGCCGCCGTTGCGATACTGCTGGCGGTTGTAGTTCCACTCGCCTGCCAGGTGGCCACGCTCGAACACGCCCAGCGTGCCTGCGCCCTGTGCGCTCATCGATTGATAGTCGCGGCCACCGCTCATGTTGAAGGTCTGCCGGTGCAGCCACGCGTTCTCGGCGTTGCTGCTGACACTGTGGAAGCGGTGCGGCTCGCGCACTTCACCGGGGATCCACTGGCGGGCCACGAACAGGCGCACCGAGCCTTCGCCCTCGTCGTAGAGCGCGCTGACGGCAGCGGGTTCCTCGGGCGGTGCCATGTAGCCGCACCCCGCCGCAGCGCCGCCGTAGCGGCAGGCCAGATGGCTGTTGCGCGGCATCGGCTGTGAGAGCGCGGGAAGGAGGGCGGCCTGGGCTTCGGCCGAGAGCCCCAGCGCCTGGGCAACGCGCTGCGGGTCCAGCAACTGCACGTCATCCAGCGTGACCCGCACCGGCGACAGCCCGGCCGACTGGCCAAACAGGCTGACGTCCAGCTGCTCGGTCTGGCCTTCAACCAGGTCTTCGAAACCGGCGGGGACGATGCGCGCTTCGCATAGCGTGGGGGCCAGCGCGAAGGCGAGCGCCATCGCCAGCCGGGTAACGGCGGGGGCGGGAGTGTTCATGCAGGCGGGAATCGAATTGGGGCCGGCCCGCGATGGCGGGCCGGCGTGTGGTGCTTACGGCTTGTGGCGCATCACGATGGTGGCCATGCCTTCGTAGCTGCCGGTCGTCAGCGGGCCGGCGGTGGTCTGCGTGATCGCCAGTTCCAGCGGCTTCGACACGCCTTCGATGGCGCCATCGAACAGATCCTTTGCGCTCAGATTCTGGCTGGCCGTGGTCAGCTCAATGCCATGCAGGCTGACGGTCATCGGCACCGGCTTGGCGCCGATGTGGCCGATGGTCGGCACCAGTTCCAGCGTGTTCTGCAGGCTGACCTGGATGTCCTTATCGGCGTCGTTAGTGAAAATGCGGGTGTTCAGCTTCCACGGCTCCAGGCCGCCTGGGCGACCCGCAGTGCCCTTGAACTCCGGCAGGTAGTTCATGGTGATGCTGTCCGGCAGTGCACTGCCGTCTTCCTGCTGGAAGGCGAGGGTAGTGTCCACGTTGGCGTAGACGGAGATGCGGGTGTCGATGGCAAACGCGGACGACGATACGGTGGCCAGCGCTGCAGCGAGCGCGGCCTTCTTGATGATGGTATGCATGGTGGTTGTCTCTCTCGGACAATGATTGGAATGGTTCCCGTCCTGCTGTGGAAGCGCGAAGAGGGGGCGTCGCCCGCGTGAGGGAGCGTGGCGACGGAGAGAATGTTAGGAGCCGTTCAAATCGAAAACCATGCAAACATTCAGATAATTGAATGCATTGTTGGTTTTTTCCTGCAGCGTGGATTATCGCGCATGCGGAATTTGAAACGTCTTGTACGCGCACTGTGCGGCGTGTTCGATTATCTCCAAGCCCTGCACATGCCGGAACTGCAAGTTATTGCAAGGCAATGGACGCCGGCGCCGGTTCAGTAGATCCACGCCATGCGTGGATGAATCCCCGAACAGCATCCACGCACGGCGTGGATCTACCAGGGCGGTTGGATACAGGCGTCGGTTCAGTAGATCCACGCCATGCGTGGATGAGCCGCCCGAACAGCATCCACGCACGGCGTGGATCCACCAAAGCGGTTGGATGCTGTCGTTGCTTCAGTAGATCCACGCCATGCGTGGATGAGCCGCCCGAACAGCATCCACGCACGGCGTGGATCTACCAAGGCAGTTGGACTCAGTAGATCCACGCCACGCGTGGATGATCCACCCCGAACAGCATCCACGCACGGCGTGGATCTACCTTGATACAGCGAAGGCGGCCGGTGGCCGCCTTCGCAGGGTGCATCAGTATTCGATCCAGGCATTCCGCCAGGCAAAACCCGTGCCCGGGCGGTAGGCGTCGGCGTTGATGTTGCACCACGCACCTTCCGGGAACGGACGGCAGGCGTACAGCTTGCCATCGGTTCCCTTCACCACCGTCTGGCCCGGGATGTAGCTGCCGAGTCCGGCCGGGTAGACGAAGTCATAGTCGCCCGGCGGCGGATCAACCGGATCGGGATCCGGCACGCGGGTATCGAGCTGGAAGCGATGGCCGGGCGTCAGGTACACGCGGTTCTCGGTAGCCGATGCCACCGGCGTGATCACGCCGTTCTGCAGCACGCCGACGCGCGCGTGGCGGGCACTGGCATTGACCTTGCGGGCCAGCGCCAGCGGCCACTGCGTGGCACCGGTCTGTCCGGCCACCAGAGTGATTTCCGGGCGTTCCACATCGTTACCGTTGGCATTGAACACGCGCAGGCTCAGGGTGGTACCCACTTCCAGCGCTCCACGCGCGGTGACCGGGCCGGCATCCTGCCACTGCGGCGGCGGGTTCACGCCGCCACCGCCTTCAAAGCGGACATCGGCGCAGGTATAGAACGCCTCCTTGGAATCCGAGCGCTGCCAGGTGTTGTAGATCACGTGCTGGCCGGTGCGCTTGGGCAGCGGGCAATCCAGCTTGTAGACATCGCCAGAGAGCGGCACGTTACCGAGTGTGCAGAACTCCTCCAGATCCGCCCAGCGCAACGGGCCGCCCGGCTGCCAGCCCTCGCGGGTGACATAGAACTTCCAGTCGCGGGTGGCATGCGGCGCGGGCGCCTTGTACTCGAAGGTGTAGCGACCGCGCGCATCGCCACGGATGGGCGTGGTCTGCCAGTCGCTGCGGTTCAGATCCAGGCCGCGGTACTTGCTGTTGCCGCCGCTGCACAGCTCGCCATCAGGCACGACAGCCTGATGGTTGCCGTTGGCTTCTGCCTGGTTGATGCCTGCCCAGTCATAGAACGGCTGCGCGCCGCCGATGGCCTTTGCCGCGGCACAGGCCGGGTTGGTCGGGTTTTCCGGGTTGCCCTGGTAGCAGGAATAGACGCGGCTGGAGGGCTTGGACAGGGTGCCGTGGGCGAACGCGGTGCCGGAGGCGGCTACGCTGCCGAGGATGGCCAGCGCGAGAGCTGCCCGATGGGAGTGACGCATGGAGAATCTCCTGTGGGTGGTGGAACCCCACGGAGTTTCGATGCGAGTGCCTGCAGTTGCCATGCAACTACTTGGATAGTTGCAGGCTGTTTTCTGGTATGGAATGCGGTGCGCAGAAGTGAGTGTCGACCAATGGTCGACACCCACCAGAAAAGGGCGTGTCGACCGAAGTCGACACCTGCCAGCACGCTGTTAGACGTGCGGAACCGGCGCGCCGAAGCGGTTGCCGCCCGGGGTGCCCGGCAGCAGCATGAACACCAGCACCGCCAGATTCGCAAATGGTACGAGCAGCAGCAGGTACCACCAGCCGGAACGGTCAGTGTCATGCAGGCGGCGCACGGTCACCGAGACCAGCGGCACCAGGAGCGCCAGCCACACCACCACGCCCAGGCCCGTCGATACCCATGCCAGCGCCTCCGAGCCGGTATAGCCGGCAATGAAGCTCAGCACATGCAGCGGCATGAACACGATCAGAATGAATAGCTGGAACCACCAGAATTCACTGCGGCTGGCGCGTCCGCTGAACTGTGCGTAGCGGGTAAGCGGGATCATCATCTTGTGCATGGGTGTGCTCTCCAAAAAAAAGCGCGCACTATCGCCGCGTGGGCGAATGTTCTCCATGCAATTTGTTGCAATCGAAGAAGCGCGTGTCGACCAACGGTCGACACCTACCGGGGTGCTGGGCGTGTCGACCAACGGTCGACACCTGCCGCGTGGGCTCAATGCGTGACTTTCGCCTCGGCATCGCGTGCGGTGCCGTAGTCGTCCAGCCACTGGAATTTCAGGCTTCCGGGGAGGGATGCGCCACCCGGCAGCGGCAGGTTCAAGCGCTCGCCCGGTGCCACCATGTCCACCTCGATCACCTTGCCATCGGGCAGCGTCAGTCGGCTCAGCGTCACGTGGTAGGCGCTGGGGTTGTAAACCTGCAAGGCCTGGCCCTGTGCGTGCCACTGCAATCCTGCCGCCGCGTCACGCGCATGACCCGGCAGGCCGGCAGGCCGATAGAAAAGCTTCACCCGCGTGCGGATGGCGAACTGCAGCAGGTTCTGGCCTTCCACGTTTTCCGGCTTGGGCGGAATATCCAGCAGGTTGAAGTACAGCAGCGACTCGCGGTCGCTGGGTAGCGCGGCCCCGGCCATTGGCGCATACGTCAGCCGGAACGCCTGCGCGTGGCCCGCCTCGATGCGGCGCGTGGTCGGGGTCAGCACGAACGGCAGCTTCTGGCTGCCGGCCTTGGCGCTGGCATCGCCATCGTCCAGCCACACCTGGGCCAGGGCGACCTTGTCGCCGCGGTTGTTGGCGTTCACCGTTACCGCACCCTTGCTGCCGTCGTAGACCACGCGGGTGCCCTGCAGGGTCACGGCCGCTGCGGCGGGCAGCGCGGTGCCTGCGCAACCCAGCGCCAGCATCAATGCGCATGCGCGAATGTTCATGGGAATGTCCTCGGGAATAACCGCCCGGCAGCACGCCGCCGGGCGGGGTGCGCTTACTTGTAGACGATGTCCATCTGAGCGGTGGCGTTGGCCGAGCCGGCCTCCAGCTCTGCAGCGGTGCCGGTCTTGGTGTACCAGACGCTGTGCTTGACGGTCTGCGGGGCGGCATCGGAGACGTTGACGAACTGCGTCGGCGCAGTATTGACCTTCAGGTGGGTGTCGGCGGTGTCATAGATCTTGTACGCCACGCCCTTGGCGCCGCTGGCGGCGGTTAGGGCCAGTGCGCCATCCGCGGTGGACGGACCACTGAACTTCACGGCCACATCGTGCGAACCGGCGGCACCCGGGCAGGCGACGGCCACATCCAGATCGCGGCGGCCGATGCGGTCGGCGCCCTTCAGGTCTTCCAGATCCATCTTGCCCATGGCCACGGCCACGCCGCCGTTGATGGTGGCAGTGCAGGTGGTTTCAACAATCTCGCCGGAAATGGTCAGGTCGGCAGCATTCACGGCCGGGGCAGTGGCCAGCAGGATGGCCAGGGCCATCGGGGTCTTCAGGTTCTTCATGGGTGTGCTCTTATCTAGCGGATGGGGAATCGGAATATTGCCGAAGCCAGCGTGGCGACAGCAGCGGTGTGCGGGTTCAAGGGCGACGCCGGCTTGCGATCCAGGAATCGGCGCGTGGTTCTGCGGCCCTGTGGGTTTTCGCACCAGCGCATCATCCGGCAGCGTTGCCATGCCATCCATGCAACAACTTGCAAAAGCCCGCCTGAGGCCCGAGAAACGCGCAACTTTGCAATAACTTGCATGTTCGGCAAGGTTCTGGCCGCCTACTCTGCACGCCTCCCATCGCTACCGGGGCTGCACTGCGGCCACGCCCGACGCCATGCGCCTGTCTTCCTCAACCTGTTCCAGCGCTGCGCCTAGCTGCCTGCGACGCACGACGCTTGCCGCTGCCATCGCAACCACGCTGGTGCTCGCGGGCGTGTCTGTTGCGCACGCGCGCACCGGTGGCGAAGTGGAGTTCAGCGAAGGCTTCGCCACCGGCTTTGGCAGTGACGACCTGGCGCGCTTCAGCGTGGGTAACCCGGTGGAACCCGGTCACTACAACGTTGATGTCCATCTCAACGGCGAGTTCGTGCGCCGCGATGACATCGAACTGGTTGAATCGAATACGCCGCATATTGCGAAGCCCTGCATTCCCGCAGCGTGGTTGCTTTCGCTGGGGCTGAGCGACGCCGCACGCGAAGCCGTGCAAGCGGCCGGGAACCCGCAGTGCATTGATCTGCAGGCGGTGATCGACGGTGCACGCGTCACCTACGACGACAGCCAGCTGCGCCTGGATATCTCGCTGCCGCAGGTTGCGCTGCAGCGCCAGGCGCGCGGCTTCGTTGCACCGGAACTGCGCGACCACGGCATCACCGCTGCGTTCTTCGGCTACACCGTCAACCACTACCGCAGCCAGGGCCAGCAGAACAGCTACGCCGGCATCACCAGTGGCGTGAACCTGGGGGCATGGCGCCTGCGCCACCGCAGCTCCATCAGCCACAACGCGCAGGGCACGCACTTCAGCACGCTCAACAGCTACCTGCAGCGCGACCTGCCGCGCTGGAACAGCCAGTTCACGCTGGGCCAGAGCAACACCGGTGGCGAGCTGTTTGACAGCGTGGGTTTCACCGGCGTGCGCGTGGCTACCGATGAACGCATGCTGCCTGATTCACTGCGTGGCTATGCCCCGGTGGTGCGCGGTGTGGCGCAGGGCAATGCACGCGTCACCATCCGCCAGAACGGCGCGGTGCTGTATGAAACCACCGTAGCGCCCGGCCCGTTCGCCATCGACGATCTCTACCCCAACGCCGGCAGCGGCGATCTGGAAGTGGCCATCACCGAGGCCGATGGTCGCGAGGAACGCTTCACCGTCGCATTCTCGGCCGTGCCGCAGGCGCTGCGCGAGGGCAGCCAGCGCTTCAGTGTCACCGCTGGCGAGCTGCGCAACACGGGTCTGTACCAGCAGGCGCTGCGCTTTACCGAAGGCACCTATGCGCGCGGCGTCAGCAACCGTGTGACCCTGCTGGGTGGCGTGCAGGTGGCCGAGCACTACCAGGCCGGCCTGGCGGGCGCGGCGTTCAACACCCCATTTGGTGCCATCGGTGCCGACGTCACCCATGCCCGTGCCAACGTGCCTGGCCTGCCTGCACAATCGGGCCGCAGCTACCGGCTGAATTACCAGCGCAGCGTGCCACGCACCGGCACCAACCTGGGCCTGGCAGCCTACCGCTACAGCACCGAGGGCTTCCTTACCCTATCCGACGTTTCGCAGCTCTCGTTCGACCGGCCGCAGGCGGCCGATGCTTTCGTGATGCGAACCCGCCAGCGCTTCCAGATGAACTTCTCGCAGCGCGTGGGCACGCGCGGCCAGCTGTACCTGGCCGGTGGCCATGTGACCTACTGGAACCGCGCCGGCAAGCACAACGATCTGCAGCTGGGCTTCCACAGCAGCTACCGCAGCGCCAACTACACCGTATCGGCCACGCGGTACCGCATGGCCAGCGGCGCACCCGATACGCGCCTGTCGTTCATGCTCAGCCTGCCGCTGGGCCGCACCAGCAACGCACCGCGCGCCACGGCCACGTACAACGACAGCCGCCTGGGCAGCCAGCAGCAGCTGGGCGTCAACGGCAACCTCGGCGAGGACCGCGCGCTGTCCTACAGCCTGTCGGGCAACCGCGGCCAGGGCGGCAGCGGCTACAACGCCTACGCCAGCTATCAGGGCAGCCGTGCCGATCTCAGCGCCGGTTACAGCCATGCCAACAGCAGCAGCAGCTTCAATGCCGGCGCCACCGGCAGCGTGGTGCTGCATCGGGGCGGCATCAACTTCGGCCCGGCGCTGGGTGACAGCTTCGCGCTGGTGGATGCGCAGGGCGCACAGGGCGCCACGGTGGGCAGTGGCCGCAACGTCACCGTGGCCGGCAATGGCTATGCGGTGTTGCCCTATACCAGCCCGTACCGCTGGAACCAGATCAACCTGGACACCGCGCACCTGCCGCTGGACGTGGACGTGCAGGCGAGCTCGCAGCGCGTGGCGCCCAGCGCCGGCAGCATCGTCAAGGTCAGCTTCCAGTCGCGCAACGAGCGCCTGTGGCTGATCGACGCCAGTGATGCCGACGGCACCCCGCTGGCCTATGGCGCGCAGATCACGCACGCCGATGGCCGGACCCTGGGCCAGGTAGGGCAGGGCGGCGTGGTGGCCTTGCGCGGGCTGGAACCGACCGGCTTCGTGCACGTGCAGACCGAAGACGGCATCGCTTGCCGCCTGCATTACGCCATGCCCGAGGCGCCCGATGCGCACGGCCAGTACTGGGCGCAGGCGCGCTGCCTGGCCATTGAGCCAGGACGCCTGGCAGAAGATCTCCCCTCCCAAACTACCGGAGCATCACAATGAATACGGCGCAATCACTGCTGGCCATGCTGCTGCTGGGTACCGCAGCCCAGGTACAGGCGCAGTCGAACTCGGCCTCCATTACCGTCACCGGCAAGGTACTGCCAGGCACCTGCACTCTGACGGATGTGCCGGTGACGCTGGACGAGATCGATGCCACTGATTTCAAGAACGGCCACGAAAACAAGCTGAAGTCGGCCGTGCTCAACCTTTCCGGTTGCGTGGGTGTGACCAGCGTGGAGCTGACATTCGATGGCACGGCTGATCCAGCGCAGGATGGCTACTGGCAGAACCTGGCCGCGTCCAACCGCGCCGAGGGCGTGGCCGTGACGCTGATGGATGGCCCTACGGGCATCGAGGCACTGCTTAAGGGCTCCAAGAAGACGGTCCCCATCAATGGCGGGGCCACCGGCAAGCTGGAGATGCGGGCCGGCTATTACCGCAAGAGCGGCACGCTGCTGAAGGCGGGCGAGGTCAGCACAAGCATCACCGTTACCGCTGTTTACAAATGACCCGCCTTCGATGAGGTTCGGCCATGAAGATGTCTTCCACCACTGCAACGTCCCGGGCCTTCTCGCGCCGGCGCGCGGGTAGCACGGTTCTCGCCGCACTGGCGATCGCCGTGTGCAGCACAACGGCGGTAGCGTGTACGGGCGCCTACCCGGGGGGCAACGCAGATCTCATCATCGATACCTGGGATGATACCGCCCCCGATGTGCTTATCAGCAGCTGGGCTCCCGCCGGAAACGCGAACTTTCTATATGGATGCTCGCCGGGTACGCCCACGTCCGTGATTGTTACGCCGGCAATGCCAGACCTGATCTTCGAGCGGCATGTGACCTTGGGGGGCGGGATATTTCCGGCGTACTCGGTCGCAGGTCGGCCGCGCAGTCCGCTTCTGGTCTTCCAGTATCTGATTGGCAACGGCAGCGAGGCCCGCACAGAACCGTTCAACGCGAAGCAGCCGCTGAGCTCCCCAGGTACCGGCATTACAGGAGGCTTCCGCTGGTCTACGCTGCAGGTCGCTGCGGTTTCCCGTGGCGGCGAGATGCAGGGCCTGCCGACTACGGTGGTGGGCAGTGCCACGCATGCGTACCGCGCGGATCCTTCATTGTCAAAGACCGAGAGCTTCAGTGTGACGGCCAACCTGCGCACCAAGACCTGCACGCTGTCCGATACCACCGTGACGCTGAAGAGCGTGAGCGCGGGTGATCTTCCCTCCGCAGGCAGCGATGCCCAGACGCAGACCTTCACCGTGGCAATGAGCTGCAATGGTGCATTTCCGCTGACGTTGACCCTGGTCGATGCCAATGCTCCGGGAAACACAACCAGCCTGCTGACGCCTACCAGCGCCGCCGATGCACAGGGCGTACGTGTGCAGCTGCTGCGCGAGGGTGTGCCGGTGGTGTTGGGCCAGTCGTGGGCGCTTGCGCAAGGCCAGGCCGGTCCGCAGGACATCACACTTGGCGCGCGCTACTACCGCCAGGCGGGCAGCTTCGGTCCCGGTGTGGTGCAGGGCCAGGCAACGCTCACCGCAACCTACCGCTGAATGATTACAGAGCCGCAGTACATCGGGCTACGCACACAAGACAACAAGGGCATGAGCCGCTGACAAAGCGCTGTCGCGGTCAGCACTGGAGATTCCGATGAAGGTTTCATATTTTTCCCAAGAGAGTTTCGCGCCAGCCAGGAAGAGCCACACCTGCTTGTCCGGCCGCGTACGCATGCTGTGGGGGGCGATGGCCTTGGCACTGTTTGCGCCTGCCATTGCACAGGCGTGTACCGCCGTGGAGCCGGGCCAGCAGATCAACCTCGTGGTGAATGCGTGGGACGATGCCGAGCCCGACCTGCTGGTCGCTGACTTCAGGTCAGGTGGTAGCGTCCGCTTCCTCATGAACTGCCCCGGCGGTGACATCCCCATCGATGTGAGCCCAAGCATCACCGGCCTGGAATTCGTGCGGAACGTGACTGTGAGCGGCGAGTCTTACCCGGCATTTGGGCTGCTGGGGCAGCCGCAGTCGCCGTTGTTGATATTTAAAAGCTCGGTCGAGGGAAGCAGTGGGGGAGGGCCCTCCCGCGCGCAACCTTTCGACATCAGAACGCCATTGCATGTCAGCGGCTTGAACATTTCAGGGGTATCACGGTGGTCCATCGTCTACGTGGCGGCGGTATCGCGGGGTGGGGAGATGCGGGCCGTGCCTGAAACCAGCCTGGGCACTATTACGCATGCTGCACCCAGGTACCCGCACCTGGTCAAGACCGATGCCTATCGCATTTCGGCAAACATCAGAAGTCGCACATGCACCCTGGACGACACCTCAGTGGAGCTGAAGGACGTTCAAGCCGCCGATCTTCCCGGTGCCGGCAGCACTGCAGGTCAGCTCGGCTTCAACGTAGTGATGCGCTGCAATGGTGCCTTCCCCGCGGAGCTGACGTTGACCGATGCCAATGCGGCGGGCAATACCAGCAGCCGCTTGACGCCGACGCGAAATGCCACGGCCGGTGCGGTGCAGGTGGAGCTGCTGCGCGATGGCAACCCGGTGGTGCTGGGCCAGACCTGGTCGCTGCCAGCAACGCAGAATGGCCCGCAGAACATTGGGCTGGCGGCCCGCTATTACAGGGCGGCGGGAACGTTCAGCTCGGGTGTCGTGGAAGGGCAGGCCACGCTGACGGTCAGCTATCGCTGAGCGCAGCGTTGCAATCCGCACGGCACGCATTGCCCCTTTGCTGATGGCTGGCCAACCCGGCACTGAACCGCGCCTTCTGCGCAGGGCATTTTCGGATTCGTTGCATGGCATTTGCCGGGCGCGGCGCGTGGAATAGCGCACTGCTGTCCGCCTGCGCGCATGTCCGGCGGAACCCACCGCCACCCTCGAGTGCCGCCCATGCAGTTCCTGCCCAAACGATTCACGGCGCTCGCGCTTGTCACGCTGCTCGCGGCCTGCGCGCCATCGGCGCCCGACGAAGCCACCACGCTGCCCTCGGTACACGTTCATACCCTGCAGCCCGAAGACGCCGCACTCCATGTGGTCCTTCCGGGGCGAGCCGTTGCCGCGCAACAGGCGGAGGTGCGCCCGCAGGTGGATGGCATCGTCGCCCGGCGCCTGTTTGAAGAGGGCAGCCAGGTCCGGGCCGGGCAACCGCTCTACCAGCTGGACGACATCACGCTGCGTGCGGGCCGGGATGAAGCCAAAGCGCGCTTGAACCATGCCTATGCCACCTGTAGCGCCGCCCGCGAGGAAGCCCGGCGCCTGGCGCAGCTGGCGGATTCGCGGCTGGTCAGCCTGCAGGACAAGGACCGCTCAGCGGCGGCCTACCAGCGCGCCGAGGCGGACATACAGATGGCGATGGCCTCGCTGCAGACCGCCAAGGTGGCGCTGGACCACGCGCGTATTGCCGCGCCCATCAGTGGCCGTATCGGGCGCTCCAACGTGACCGAAGGGGCACTGGTCACCTCGCACCAGCCCGAAGCGCTCACCACCGTGCGCGGCCTGGACCCGATGTATGTGGATCTTTCGCAGTCTGCTGCCGAGTGGCTGCAGCTCAGGCGGGATATCGCCGATGGGCGGTTGACGGACAACCGGCAGCTGCCGGTGGCTATCCAACTGGAGGATGGCAGCCGCCTGCAGCAGAGCGGCACCCTGCAGTTCTCCGATGTAAGCGTGGACCCCGGCACCGGCACGTACGCATTGCGGGTCCGCGTTGCCAACCCTGATGGCGTGCTGCTGCCGGGCATGTACGTATCGGCTTCCATTGGCGCGGGTGTGCGCCGCGAGGCGCTGCTGGTGCCGATGCAGGCCGTCTCGCGCGATGCCACCGGCAGGACGCACGTCATGGTGGTGGACGGTGAGGGCACGGTCGCCAACCGCGCCGTCCAGCTGGGCCGGGCGCTGGGCGAGCGCTGGCTGGTGGAGGACGGCCTGCGTGCCGGCGAGCGCGTGGTGGTGCAGGGCCAGCACAAGCTGCAGCCGGGCAGCCGCATTTCCCCGGTGGAGGCAAGCGCGCCCGTGCAGGGCGCTGAAGGCTGATGGCACGTTTCTTCATCGATCGCCCTATCTTCGCCTGGGTCATCGCGCTGCTCATCATGCTGGTGGGCGGCCTGGCCCTGGTGCGCATGCCGGTCGCGATGTACCCGGACGTGGCGCCGCCCACCATCACCATCACCGGCATCTACCCCGGTGCGTCGGCCAGCGTCATCGAGGAAACCGTGGTGCAGGTGGTGGAACAACAGCTGGCGGGCCTGGACGGCATGCTGCACTTCTCCTCGCAGAGCTACTCCTATGGTGGCTACGCGATGATCAACGTGGTCTTCAGGAACGGCATCGATCTGGACCAGGCGCAGACCCAGGTGCAGGGCCGGGTGCAGCTGGCCATGCCGTCGCTGCCCGAGGCGCTGCAACGCCGCGGGCTGGCAGTGACCAAGTCCAACGGTGGCTACCTGCAGATGCTGGCCTTCGTCTCTGAAGACGGGCGGATGAATGAAGCCGACGTTTCGGATTACGTGGGCTCCACCGTAGCCGACGCCATCCGGCGGGTACCCGGGGTAGGGCAGGTACGAGAGTTTGGCGGCAAGTACGCGATGCGTATCTGGCTGGACCCGGTCAAGATGGACCGCTACCAGTTGTCCGTCGATGAGCTGGTCAGCGCCATCGGCGCGGAGAACCTGCAGGTGCCGCTGGGCGAGATCGGCGGCGCGCCCGCCGTGCAGGAACAGCAGTTGAGCGCGTTCATCGAAGGGGCGTCGCCCAAGCGCACGGCGGCCGAGTTTGCCCAGGTGGTCATCCGCAGCCAGGAACACGGTGGCGTACTGCGGCTGGGCGATGTGGCGCGCATTGAACTGGGGGCGGAGAGCTACGACTTCGGCAACCGCCTGAACGGCAAGCCCGCCGCGGGCATCGGCATTTCGCTTGCGCCGGGCGCGAATGCGCTGGAAACCCGCGCGGCCATCGACAAGGCGGTGGAAGCGCTGGGCCCGGGCATGCCGGCGGGGGTGAAGGCGGTCGTTCCGTACGACACGACGCCCTTTGTGCGGCTGTCCATCAACGGCGTGGTCAAGACCCTGCTGGAAGCCATCGTGCTGGTGTTCGTGGTGATGTATCTGTTCCTGCAGAACCTGCGGGCCACGCTCATCCCGACCATTGCCGTGCCCGTGGTGCTGCTGGGCACGTTCGGCATTCTGGCGTTCCTGGGCTTCTCGGTGAACATGCTGACGATGTTCGCCATGGTCCTGGCCATCGGCCTGCTGGTGGATGATGCGATCGTGGTGGTGGAGAACGTCGAGCGCATCATGGCCGAGGAGGGACTCTCCGCCCGCGATGCCACGCGCAAGTCGATGGATCAGATCACCGGCGCGCTGGTGGGCATTGGTGTGGTGCTGTCGGCCGTGTTCGTGCCGATGGCCTTCATGCAGGGTGCCACGGGTGTCATCTACCGGCAGTTCACTGCCACGCTGGTCTCTGCCATGGCGCTGTCGGTCATCGTGGCGATCATCCTCACCCCGGCCCTCTGCGCCACGTTGCTGAAGCCCGCTGCCCACGGCGTTGGGCACGCCCCGCAGGCGGGCGTACTTGGGCGGCTGTTCTCCGCGTTCAACCGGCGGTTCGACCGCGCCAGCTCGGTGTACCAGCGTGGCGTCGGGGGAGTCCTTGCCCGGCCGCGGCGCTTCCTGCTGGCCTTCCTGGCACTGGGGGCGGTGATGACCGTGCTGTTCGTGCGCCTGCCCAGTTCGTTCCTGCCCAATGAAGACCAAGGCACGCTGGTGGTTCTGGTGCAGACGCCGGTGGGTTCTACGCTCTCGCGAACCCAGGACGCGCTCGCATTCGTGGAGAACTACTTCCTGCAGGAAGACCCCGTGGTCGAATCGATGTTCACTGTCGCCGGCTACAACTACTCCGGCATGGGGCAGAACTCGGGCTTGGCCTTTCTGCGGTTGAAGGATTGGTCCGAGCGACCGGCGGCAGATTCGGCCGATGCCATTGTGGCCCGCGCGTCGAAAGCCCTGGCCAGGCACGGAGATGCGAGCATGTACGTGCTTTCGCCGCCACCGGTGCCCGGTCTGGGAACGGTGTCCGGCTTCAGCTTCTTCCTGAAGGACGATGCGGGGCATGGGCATGCGGCGCTGGCGGCAGCGCGTGACCAGCTGCTTGCCGCCGCCGCAGAGAATCCAGCGCTGGCCCGGATGCGCGCCAACGGCATGGCAGACGCCCCCACCCTGAAGATCGACGTGGATACCGCCCGTGCGCGTTCCCACGGCCTGGACCCGGCCAACGCACTGGGCACCCTCAGTGCGGCGTGGGGCGGGCGCTACGTGGCCGATTTCGTGGACCGTGGTCGCACCAAGCGTGTGTATGTGCAGGCGGATGCGCCCTTCCGCATGAAGAAGGACGATCTGAATCTGTGGTCGGTGAAGAACGCGCAAGGCAGCATGGTGCCCTTCGCATCGTTTGCGCGCGCGGATTGGTCGCATGCATCGCCACGCCTGGAGCGGCAGAGTGGTGTGTCCGCCATGGAGATACAGGGTGAGCCGGCCCCGGGTGTTGCGTCGGGCGAGGCGATGGCGGAAATCGAGCGGCTGGCGGCAGAGCTGCCGGCAGGGTTCAGCCTGGAGTGGACTGGCGCGGCGGTGCAGGAACAGGGGTCGCGTTCTCAGGCGTTGCTGCTGTTCGTCCTGTCCATCGTAGTAGTGTTCCTGTGCCTGGCCGCCCTGTACGAGAGCTGGGCGGTGCCGACGGCGGTGTTGCTGGTTGCCCCGCTGGGCATCCTCGGTGCTGTCCTCGCCAATACGGTTGCCGGGCTGGAACGCGACATCTACTTCCAGGTGGCCATGCTGACCACGGTCGGCCTGACCAGCAAGAACGCCATCCTCATCGTCGCCTTTGCGCGGGAGCATCTGCAGAACGGTGCTGAGCTGATCGACGCCACGCTGCATGCCGTGCGCGACCGCCTGCGGCCGATCATCATGACCTCGCTGGCCTTCGGGCTGGGCGTGCTACCGCTGGTACTGGCCAGCGGTGCCGGGTCGGGCGCGCAACGGGCCATCGGCACCGGCGTGCTGGGCGGCATGGTGGTGGGCACCCTGCTTGGGCTGGTGTTCGTGCCGCTGTTCTTCGTGATCGTCATGCGTACGTTCGGGCGTCGATAGTGCCGACCCGTTGTAGAGCCGAGCCCACGCTCGGCTCTACAGGAATCTACGGGTAGCGCCGGGCCACGCCCGGCGGAATGGCCTCAGGCCACGTGCACCTGCTCATCCACATACTCAGACAACCCGCGGCAGGCCAGCAGCAGGCCCTCACGCACGTCGTTGCCGATCTGCTGCGCTTCATCGCCATCCTCGCGCACGCGCTCGCTGGCGTGCAGCAGCTCCAGCAGCACGGTCAGCCCGGCGTTTGCCCGGTTGATGCGGGCCAAGGCCATGCACTGGGCCGTGTTGCGCCCTTTGCGCCGCAGCGGCTGGCCATCGGCGCCTTCCACCTGGCGGATGCGCTGCAGGCTGTCCAGCAGGGTGATGCCTTCCCCAGACTGCTGGGCGGCAAGGGTGGTTTCCAACGGCTGGGCGAGTTCGTCGGGCAGCGTGTTGGCGGCCTCGCCCAGGGTGGCGAAGAGGTAGGGGTAACGTGTGGTTTTCATGACGGCTTCCTTATGCATGCGGCAAAGAGAAGCCACCCTGCTTGACAGCAAGGGCGGCGGACGGTGCGTGGTTGCAATACCGGTGATAGCCATGCAAAGCGCCGGCGGGCACGAGGCCCCCACGCACCGCCCGCCATAGGTGCGCGGGCAGAATGCCTGCCGACGCCACCCATAGGGGATGGGCGACGCCGGCAGGCAAGCGTAACCAACATGGCTATCAAACGGGATTGCAAGCCCGTGCCACCCGTTTTCGGTGGCGGTACATGATTCGCACTGGGCGCCCGTGCTGCCAATGAGGAAAGTTTCAAAGTAGAAAAAGTACGAACATTTGCAGCAACGTTGCGAAAGCTGTCAGAGCGTGCAGATCGCGACAAACCTGTAGAGCCGAGCCCATGCTTGGCTTGTCACGCGCGAAGCAGTCGAGCATGGCTCGACTCTACAGAAGGCAGATGCAGTCGAGCATGGCTCGACTCTACATAAGGCAGATGCAGTCGAGCATGGCTCGACTCTACAGAAGGCAGATGCAGTCGAGCATGGCTCGACTCTACAGAAGGCAGATGCAGTCGAGCATGGCTCGACTCTACAAAGGCATTGCGTCGTGCAAACAAAAACGGCGCCGGATTGCTCCGGCGCCGTTTCAGTTCTGCTTTACCACTTGTACGCGACGCTCAGGTTGGCCGTGGTTTCGCGGTATCCATGGTCGCCGCGCATCACGCCCAGTCCACCCCAGGCACTCAACCCGGAACGGAAATCCAGGCGCGCACCGGCATTCAGCTCGTAGCGGTTGCGCGGCACGCTGGCCTTCAGCGCTTCATCGTCAAACGCCATACCGTTGCTGGCGCCATCGCGGTACCAGTTGGCCACCACGTACGGGCTGACCGAGGCACCGGCGGTGCTGTGGCCTTCGCCCTGCAGGCGCAGGCCCGCACGGCCGGACAGGCCACTGTCGCCCAGGCTGCGCACCACGGTGCCGTTGGCTTCTTCATGGCGATCAATGCTGGCATCGGTGTAGACCAGCTGCAGTTCCGGCTGCAGGTGCAGCGCGGTGTTGCCGATCTGGCCGATGCCGATGCGGTAACCGGCTTCCAGAGAGCTCTGCCAGATATCCGAGTCGTAGCGCTCTTCGGCCAGACCCTCGCCCTGCACGCGGTTGCGGAACTGGCCGCGCTGCACGCTGGCATCCACATACAGCGCATCGGTGGTCCAGCTGCTGTACACGCCCAGCGCGCCGCCGTTGACCTTGCCCTTGGCGCTGTAGCCGGTCAGCAGCGAACGCGAGGTGGCGCTGGACTGGGCCAGCGTGCCCATCACGCCCACACGGCCGCGGCCGCCATCGAACACGCCCAGGTCGGCACCCAGCTGCACGCGCGAGCGGTCCACGCGCAGGTCCAGCTGGTCTTCGACCGCCGACAGCTTGCTCTGGTTGGCATCCACGCGGGCCCAGCCACGCACGCCGTCCTCAGCGGTGGTGCTGCCGCCTTGGCGGTCGCGCCAGGAGTGGCGCAGCAGCTGGTCCATCGCGAACTGGTTGGCCAGGTACGCGCCGGCTTCCGGGCGCAGCACCGGGGTCGGGTCCACCGGATCAACCGGGTCCACCGGGTCGATCGGCTGGCATTCCGGAAGGGTCGGGTCCACCACGCACGGGTCCGGCACGGTGGCCAGTTCCGAGCGCAGGTACCAGCCGCCATTGGTGGCATCCTTGAACAGGAAGTACTCGTACTGCCCACCCACGGCGCGGCCCTGCAGGTCGAACTGGCCGTTGGACGCACCGCCCACACGGATCAGCTCGATGCCCTTGTCGGTCTTGGCGCCGGCGCCGCCGGCGTTGAGCACGCGCACGTTGGCCTGGCCGGTGGTGTCGCCGGTGACGATCAGCTTGTCGGTGGCCGAGGTGTCATCGCCCAGCTGGGTATTGAACAGCAGCGTACCGCCGTTGCCGGTGAAGGTATCCACCGTGAGGGTGTTGAAGGTGCTGCCATTGCCGAGGGCGATGGTGCCGGTGTTGCCCAGGGTCAACTGGCCGACATTGCTGTCGCCGGTCAGCAGCCAGGTGCTGTCGCCACTGATGTCGGCGCTGGTGACGTTGAAGAAGCGGCCATCGATCTGCGCCTTGTTGCGCAGCACGACATCCAGGTTGCCGCTGACCCGGCTGGTATCGAAGGTGATGTCACCGGCCAGGCGGGCGTCGTCCACCGTGAAGTGGACATCGGCCTCGCCCGAGGCCGTGCCATCGGGGCGTACCAGCAGCAGATGCCCATCACCGCCGGACAGCTGCGAACCGTTGGCGACGGTGATGTCGTAGCGCACCGACCTGCGCGGTGCTACCCAGATGGCGGGACCGCTGTCCGAGGCAACCTGGGCGTTGTCCACGCGCAGCGTGATGGGCTGATTGAGCACAGACGCGATGGTGCCGCCCAGCAGCAGCACACCCGAATTCGCGCCTTCCACCCGGGTGCCGTTCTGCAGGATGGCCGTGCCTTGTTGCAGGCGCACTGCGTGGCCGTTGCTGACCGCTACCGCGCCCGGTGATGCTTCAGCGCGTACGAACGAGGAGTCGACGATGACGGTGCTGTTGGCATCGGGCCGGCTGGGTGACTTGTCGAGGTAGATGCCGACGCTGAACCGGCTATTGGCGCCAACCGAATGCAGGGTGCTTCCGGTGATGCGTGCGGTGGAAAGGTCGCTGACCACCACATTGCCGTCATGCAGCGTGCTGTTGGTCATATCCAGTGTTGAACTGCCCTGCAGCACGATGCTGGCAGTCCCGCCGTTCGCGAGTGCTTGTACATGGCCGTTGTTCAGCGTTACCTGTGAGTCCGAACTGGTGATTTTCTCCGAACGGCCGCCATCTACACTCAAGTGCGAGCCGTTGATCAGATTCCAGGCCTCCACGTTGCTGTTTTCACGCACGGTGGCCGATTGGCCATCAAGGTCACGGGCCAGTACGGATGTCGCGGGAAGGGCTGCCAGGGCCAACAGCAGGCACTGGGTGAGGGGGCGCATGGGGATGCACTGGGGACGTGCAGAATGACGGCGCATGGATCACTCCTGATCAGACGAATGTGTCTGGTATGGACAGCCGCGTCATCGGCCGTCACCCATCTTTTCCGGGTGGTTTGGCCTGTCGGCGATGCTATGCCAAAGACGACTGGGCATGTCCAATTCGACTCAAATTGTTCCGGCTCAGGGGGCGGGGGCCCATGCAACTTGTTGCAAAGTGTCGTAATCGGCGTGTTCTGGTGGGGGTGTGTTCAGCGCGCGATGGCGTTGCCGCTGGAGGACAGATCCAGCTGATGGGTCGGGTCCAGCGACTGGATGAAGCCCTCATCGTGGGAAATCACCACCAGGGTGCCCGGGTAAGCGTGCAGGACCTGCAGCAGATGGGCACGAAGACTCATGTCCAGGTTGTTGGTGGGTTCGTCCAGTATCAGCAGCGTGGGCGGGTGGGCCGCCATCAGCGCCATCGCCAGGCGTGCGCGTTCGCCACCTGACAGCTGGCCGATGGTCGTCTGCGCCGGTGCATCGCCACGGAACAGGAAATCGGCCAGATGCAGGCGGCATTCGGAGGGGGACCATCGGGGCTGGCACGCGGCCATCGCCTGCACCGGCGTCAGTGCGGCCGGCAGCGCGTCGTAGTGCTGGTCGATCAGTGCAACCTGCTCCGCCGCCGGCAGCAGCCAGTCGCCCTCGCGCTGGACATCGGTGGCACCCTGCAAGGCACGGGCGAAGGTGGATTTGCCGCTGCCGTTGTCGCCGGTCACCAGCAGGCAGTCGCCCACCTCCAGGCACACCTGCAGATGCTGCACGATCAGCGGTGCGTGGTAGCCGCATGCGCCATCGGTGACCTGCACCACCACGCCTTCCCGGCGCCAGCCCGCGGGAAGCTGGAAGCGCGGCTCGATGACCTCGTCGCGCTGCAGCTGCCGGCGGCGCTCGGCGATGTCCTCCTGTACCTCACGGATCTGCTGGCGCTTCTGCCCGGCGGTGGTGTTGCCGCGTTCCAGTTTGGTGGCCGAACGCACCGTGCCCCATTTGCGCTGCTCCACCTTCACCGCGCCACGCTTGCGTGAGGAGGCGGCACGCTGCTGTTCGCGCATCAGTGCGTCATGTGCCTGCGACTGCGCACGGTCGAGGTCGCGCACGGTTCGATCCAGCGCGTCGCGCCGGCGTTGCAGTTCCACCTGATGGTCGTGGTAACGGCCCTGGAAGACCTCGATGTGCTGGTTGTGGATATGCCAGAGCGTGTCGCACAGCGCATCAATCAACGCGGTGTCATGTGAGGCGATCAGCAGGGTGCCGTGGTACTGGCGCAGGCGGGCCAGCAGCGAGCGCCGTGCACTACGGTCCAGATGGTTGCTGGGCTCGTCCAGCAGCAGCACGTCCGGTGCTGAATCCAGCGCACGTGCCAGCGCATGGCGCATCTGTTCGCCGCCGCTGCGCGCCGAACCGTCCAGCACGTGCTGCGGGACATAGGCAACCGAAGTGCCGTCGCGCCAGCGGATCTCGCCTGCGCTGGGTGCTGCCTGCCCAGCCAGCATGCGCAGCAGGCTGCTCTTGCCGGTGCCGTTGTTGCCGATCAGGGCGACGCGCGCGCCAGCAGGAAGGCGCAGGTCCACGCCGCTGAAAAGCGGGCGGCCGTTGAAGTGAAGCTCGATGTCTTGTAGTCGCAACATGGTGCGTAATCTCCAGCAGGCAGGCCGCTGCCGGCCTGATTATCCACCGCAGAGTGCCATCGTAGGGGTCTTCATCCAACAGCCGGCGCAGGCCGCCGCCCAAGACCCGCCGATTCGGGCTTCTGCACGGATGTGTTCCGGCTGTCACCGAAGTGCAGCCGAGCATCGCTCGGCGCTACCCCATCGGTAGCGCCGGGCCATGCCCGGCGCAATGCGTCAGGCTGCCTGCACCTGCTCGTCCACATATTCGGACAACCCGCGGCAGGCCAGCAGCAGGCCCTCACGCACGTCGTTGCCGATCTGCTGCGCTTCATCGCCATCCTCGCGCACGCGCTCGCTGGCATGCAGCAGCTCCAGCAGTACGGTCAGACCGGCATTCGCCCGGTTGATGCGCGCCAGCGCCATGCACTGGGCCGTGCTGCGCCCTTTGCGCCGCAGCGGCTGGCCGTCGGCGGCTTCCACCTGGCGGATGCGCTGCAGGCTGCCCAGCAGGGTGACGCCCTCCTGCTGGGCGGAGAGGGTGGTCTCCAGCGGGCGGGCGAGTTCATCGGGCAGCGTGTTGGCGGCCTCGCCCAGGGTGGCGAAGAGGTAGGGGTAACGTGTGGTGCTCATGACGGCTTCCTTATGCATGTAGCGAAGAGGCCGCCCTGCTTGAGAGCGAGGGCGGCGGACGGTGCGTGGTTCCAATACCGGTGGTAACTCCAGTGAAACGCCGGCGGGCACGAGGCCCCCACGCACCGCCCGCCATAGATACGGGGGCAGAATGCCTGCCGGCGCCACCCACAGGGGATGGGCGACGCCGGCAGACAAGCGTAACTGGTGTTACCAGACGGGATTGGAAGCCCGTGCCACCCGTTTTCGGTGGCGGTACATGATTCGCATTGGGCACCCGTGCTGCCAATGAGGAAAGTTTCAAAATAGAAAAATTACGAATATTTGCAGCGCCGTGGCGAAAGCTGTCAGAACGCGCAGATTGCGACATTTTTGTAGAGCCGAGCCCATGCTCGGCTTGTCACGTGCAGACGAGCGTAGGCTCGGCGCTACAGACGCACCACCGGTCAGGCAGGAACCCGCGAGTAGACGTCGAAGTCACGCGATACCCCGCCCACCCTGCGCAGGTTGCGAAGGCGGCCTTCAAGTGCGAAGCCACACTTCACCAGTACACGCGCGGACGCGGTGTTGGTATCCAGGACAGTGGCTTGAAGCCGCTGCCAGCCAAACTGCTGCAGGCCCCAGGCGGCAACCTGCCCGACAACCGCAGTGGCAATGCCCTGGCCCCACACGGCGGGCGAGAGTTCGTAGGCCAGTTCGGCGGAGGCGTGCCGGGCGTTGATGGTGTGAAACCCGATGGTGCCGAGCAGTTCATTGTCCTCCCCGGCAATGCCAATGCGCAGTTCGGGCGAGGGCGCACCCGGTACAAGCGCATCGAAGATGGCATCGAGACCCGCCGGGGAGGATATGTTCCAGCTGGTCTGTGCCCGTATTTCGGGTCGACTGATGATGCGGAACCATGCCGGGGCATCGTCACGAGTGAGCCAGCGCAGGCGCACGTGGCAGTGCCCGGACGGTGGAAGTTTGATGGGTGTGTCTCGCATGCGGAGTGCTCCTTCAGGTCAGGTCGCGTACGAGGGTCAGTCTGCATTGCGCACACGGATTTCCAAGCACGGTCCAATCAGCCCATGTCGTTCGTGGCCTGCCTTCTTGAGTCAGTTGCATCAATCGGCGCCGTATATACCGCGACGACAATTCCGGAACTGCGTCGCAGAAGGGGAATATCCAAGTAGTTGCATTGAATTATCGTGGAACTGGGAACAAGGTTGCAGCACTGCTGAGACGTGCCTAGGGAGAGCGCCGTGTACAGAGTTGTCGTTGCTGATGATCACCCTGCCGCGCGTCTTGGAATGAAACTGGTTGCAGAAATCTGGGGGCGGTGCGATGTGGTCGCAGAGGTCGCAAATGGCCGGGATCTGGTCGAGGCCATCGAGGCGGAATCTGCGGATCTGGTCATCACGGATCTGAGCATGGCGCAGGCCGGATCCACGGACGGCCTGGCCCTGATCAAGCTGCTCAGGCGCCGCTACCCCAAGGTGAGAGTGGTGGTGCTGACGATCTCGGGCAGCGCGGTGATCATCGATGCCCTGGTCGCGCTGGGCGTCAGTGGCGTGGTGTCCAAGCGCGACGAGGTTGACGAGCTGCTCGAGGCGCTGCGCAATGTGGAACGCGCCGGCACGCATGTCGGAAAAAGTTTCCAGGGTGAAGACCTGGTCCCTGAGGTCTCTCTTCCCGAAGCGGAGCTGACCAAGGCCGAGATCGACGTGCTCAGGCAGCTCGCAAACAACCTTTCGGTCACGGCCATTGCCGCGCGCAGCTCGCGCAGCGTGGCGACCATCAGCAAGCAGAAGACCAGTGCGATGAAGAAGCTGGGCCTGGTCGACACCATGCAGCTCTATACCTATCTGAGATCGCTGCGAGGGGGCGTCCGCACCGGCTGACTGCCGTACCAGCAGCGGTGACCGTCCAACCACCCCAGCAAGGAGAAAACTGGCTTGACCCGGAGACTTGTGGCGGCGCTTGCTGCCCTGTTCCTGTTGTGCGTGCTTGCACCACCTGCGGGTGCGCGCGGTGAAGAACCCTCTGCCGCTCGCGGCCACGCCTCTTCGGCCATACACCTCAGCCCTGCCCAACAGCGGTTCATCGCCGCACGGCCGGTGGCGGTGGTGGGGTTCGTGGGGAACTGGCCTCCGTTCGAGAGTGTGGAAGACGGTCAGCCCGCAGGACTTTCGCCAGAGCTGCTTGCCAATCTGGCGAAGCGGTTGGGGCTGACGCTTCGCTTCGAGCGGTTCAGTGGTTTCCAGGAACTTCTGGCTGCCGCCTGCTCAGGCCGCGTCGACGTGCTGATGAACGTCTCGCTGAGCGCCGGCCGCACCCGCTGCCTGGTCTACACGGACCCTTATGCAGAGGCCCCGGTCGGGCTGATTGCGTACCCCCATGACCCCCAGCTGCGCGCCGACCCGGCCTTGGTGGGCGTGCGTCTGGTGACCACGGCGGGCGCTGCAACCGAGGAGTATGCGAGGAAGCGGTTTCCGCAGGCTGTGCACATCGGCGTTTCAGCGCCCCTTGAGGCGATGGAACTGGTCGCTGAGGGAAGCGCTGATGTTTTCCTGGGCGACGCGCAGGTGGCAACGCGCCTGCTGCAGAACCCGCGCTTCCAGGCGCTGGCGCTGGTGCGGCCGAGTGGGCTGCCGAACGATCTGCTGCACTTTGCGGTGCCCAATGCGAAGCAGCCGCTGGTGGAGGCCTTGAATGAGGCGCTCGGTTCGCTCAGCGCTGCCGAGCGGCAGGCGTACCGCGACCGCTGGCTGGCCCCGCTTGCCTGGAACGAACGGGGCGAATTCGCCTTGAGTGCCGAGGAAGTGCAGGCGATGCGCCACACGTTGCGCGTGGGGTGGCCCAGCGATTTCGCGCCGATTGCGTTTGCCGACAGGACCGGGCGCCCCTCGGGGCTGGCCAGCGAATACCTTCGCAAGCTGCGGGTGATCGGCGCTCAGTTCAGCCCGGTGCAGCCGGCGCCGTGGAAAAGCATCCGTGAAGCGATACGCGAAGATGCCGTGGACGTGGTGGTGGCCGTGCCGCGCGATGGCACGTGGCTTGGCGAGGATTGGATCTACAGCCAGCCCTTTGCAACGGTCGCCAACGTGGTGGTCGCTGCACGGGATGGGGTCGATGTCCGTTCGCTGGGCGATCTGAACGGGTTGCGCGTTGCGTCGTCCGACCCGGAGCGGCTTGCCGGGTACGTGCAGTCGGTCGCACCACGGGCGCGGGTGGTGCCGGTGCCGAGTACGGAGCGCGGCCTCCAGGACGTCGTTGCAGGGGATGCGGATGTCTACGTTGGCAACCTGGCCGCCATCGACGCGGTGATCCGCGCCCGGCATTCGGGGCAACTGGAGGTGGTGGCCACGACCGGGCTCTCCGACGAGCTGAGTTTCGCGGTGCAGCGCCGGCATGCGCCACTGGTGACGGTGATGGATCGCATGCTGTCGCAGATGGATCCCGGCGAGAAGCAGGATCTGCGCAGCAAGTGGATTGCAGTGAGCTACGGCAACGGGGTGGACTGGGCCACGCTCTGGCGCTGGCTGGCACCGGTGCTTGGCATCCTGCTGACCGCCATCCTGGTGCAGGGCTGGAACCAGGTGCGGCTTGCACGCGAGGTGCGGCGGCGCAAGGACACCGAGGTCGAACTGGAACGGGCCAGGGCGCTGGCGGAAAGGGCGGCCGAGGCGAAGGCCGGGTTCCTGGCGACGATGAGCCACGAGATCCGCACCCCGATGAGCGCCATCATGGGCATGGTCGAAATTCTGGATGGAACGGAACTGACGCCGGACCAGTCGGACATCCTGGCCATCGTCGGCGAGGCCACCCGCACCCTGCGGCTGCTGCTGGACGATGTGCTGGATGTTTCGCGGCTGGAGGGCGGTGGCATGCAGCTCAATCCGGCCGCGACCGATGTGACCGCGCTGATGTCGGGCATCGGTGAACTGATGGAGCCTGATATCTGGCGCAAGGGCGTTGAGCTCAACATCCGGATTGATCGTGACCTTGCGCCGGCGTACCTGCTGGATGAGCTGAGGCTGCGCCAGATTCTGTTGAACCTGGTGGGCAATGCCACGAAGTTCACGGCGCAGGGTTCGATTGACCTGTCCGTTGACGTGCTTGCGCCGCGGCCCGGGGAAGCGACGCAGCGGCTGCGCTTTGCCGTTGCCGATACCGGCATCGGCATGAGCGTCGAACAGTTGCAGGGTGTGCTGGAGCCCTTCGTGCAGGCAACCGCTGCCACGGCACAGGAGCACGGTGGCACCGGCCTGGGCCTGGCGATCGTAAAGGGCCTGGTCGAGTTGATGGGCGGAACCGTGGTCATCAGCAGTGCGCTCGGCCGCGGCACCGAGGTGAGCTTCATCCTGGAGGCGCCGCCGGCACTGCGGCAGGCCGGGGAGCACCCGGAGGAAGCGACGCCGCCCATGCCCCGCCGCTGGCGCGTGCTGGTGGCCGAAGACGATGCCGCGAACCGGCTGATGATGCAGTACCGGCTGGATATCCTGGGCCAGGACGTTGTTGTGGCCACCGACGGTGCGCAGGCGTTGGAGAGGTTGAAGCGCGCGGGCGACATCGATCTGCTGCTGACCGACTGCCAGATGGCCGGCATGGATGGCTATGCGCTGATGCGGGCCGTGCGCGGGTCGGACGATGCAGCCATGGCGCGACTGCCGATGGTGGCGATGACGGCCAGCACGTCCGACGCGGTCATGCAGGCATGCACCTCGGCCGGGGCGGACCGTGTGCTGCTGAAGCCGTTCGATATCGCGGCGCTTCGTTCCACGATGATGCTGCTTCTGGGGGGCGAGGAGGCTGGGCCGCCATCGGGCTCGGTGCCATCCTTCGAAGGGCGAGCCTGCGACGCGGGTGCCCCGGACCCGCTGCAGGCTGCGGCGGACCATGCCTGGCAGGCGCTCTGCCGCCAGTTGGGGGGCGCGGCGGTGGCTGTGCAGATGGTCGATGTTCTCGCCGTCGCGTTCGGCGAGGATGCGCCCGCCCTTCGGCAGGCACTGCGGGCGGGGGATGCACAGGAAGCGTGCCGGCGCATCCACCGCATCACCGGTGGGCTGGCGGTGACCGGTCTGATTGCGTTGGCCGACGAAGGAAAGCGGCTTGAGGAGACGTACAGCGGCGGCTACGCGCTGCACACGCGGGTAGAGCACTTCCTGCATGCGGCGGGTGCCGCGATAGCGCAGCTGTCGCTGTGCGCGCCAGCCCCGCTGTGACGGAGCCGGCACGCACTTAGCAGGTACCTCAGGGTTCCTGGTAGCCGCGCTCGTCGTAGCCGCCATAGACCAGGCAGGTCAGCTGTGCCGAGCCGTCCTGGGCGATCGACAGCACACCCATGCTGGTATCGCGCTCGGGCTTCCGGCCGAGCTTGGAGGCAGTGCGTACTGCGGCGGCGTTGGCCGAGAGCTGGGCGGTGTAGCTGGCGCCCAGCTCTCCATCGGGATCGATGTAGACCGACACCGAGCGGACGTGCAGGCCGAACACGGTGAACGGCACCGGCGGCTTGATCGGTTCGTCGGTGCCATCCAGTCTGCTGGACAGGCCTGCCAGGGCGGCTGCGGCGACGTCCGGATCGGCGCGGCATTCCAGCGCGGCCTGCAGGGTCGGTGCCAGCTTCTGCCAGTGTGCCGCGTCGATGGTCGTGGCGGCCTGTGCCGCCGGCATGGCCAGCAGGGTGGCGATGATCGGGGCGAACATGCGGGTGGGGGACAGCTTCATTGCAGTCATTCCTTTGCGTGCGGGCCGGGAATTCTACGCAAAGCCACCTGGATGAACAGCGCCATATTGCGGCGCAGCATCGAAGGCGTACAATCCGCCTCGGCCAGTCGGCTGCTGTAACCCGCCTCCCGCCGTACCCCCCTGCAACGCACAGTGCCGGGGCGTTCCGGGGACGTCGCTACGGACCAGCGCACTCCCCAGGACCCACGCGTCCGCATGACCTGCCTGTCCCGCTGTCGGGGCCGGGCGCATCGCTGCGCGTGCCTTTCAACCGAAACGCCCTTAGTTGTCGTCGCCCCCATGTACGGCTTCCGCGCCCTGCGCGCCTCCGCGTCACCCCATCTTCCCACCCTCATCGGCGCCAGCGCCGTGCTGCTGTGGAGCCCGGTCCTGGGCATGCTGCGCACGATCACCGAGATCTTCGGTGCGGTCGGTGGCGCCGCGTTGGTCTTCACCGCTGCCGCGGTGTTTTCGGCGCTCATCCTGGGCGTGCCGCGCCCCTCGCAGCTGCCGCGTCGCTACCTGCTGATCGGCGGTGCATTGTTCATCGGCACCGAGATCTCGCTGTCGCTGTCCATCGGCATGGCCCACCACCGTGGGCAGGCGCTGGAACTGGTGATGATCAACTACCTGTGGCCGTGCCTGACGGTGCTGCTGACCGTGCTCACCCGCATGCAGCGCGGCAACTGGCTGCTGCTGCCGGCCACCGTGCTGTGCCTGCTGGGCGTGGTGCTGGTCATCACCGGCGAAGGCGCGTGGTCGCCGGCGATGCTGCTGGCCAACCTGCGCAGCAACCCGCTGGCGTACGCGCTGGCGCTGGCGGCCTCGTGCATGTGGGCCACCTATTCGGTGGTGACCAAGCGCATCGGTGGCTCGCGCAATGCGGTGCCGTTGTTCATGATCGCCACCGCCGTGGTGCTGTGGCTGAAGTACGCGCTGGGCGATGCGCCGCCGCTGCACCTGCACTGGGGCGGCCTGGCCCAGGTGGCGGTGTTCGGCCTGCTGACCGCCACCGCCTATTCGTGCTGGAACCATGGCCTGCAGCACGGCAACGTCACCTCGATGGCGATCTTCTCCTACTTCGCGCCGGTGCTGTCGGTGCTGTGGAGCAGCGTGTGGCTGTCGCTGCAGCCGGGCATGGGCTTCGTGCAGGGCGTGGCCTGCGTCACCGCCGGTTCGCTGCTGTGCTGGTGGGCCACCCGCGCGCGGCCGCTGCCGCCGCCGGCACCGCCGGCCGCACATACCGCCTGACGGCCTGCCCGAACCGGCCTGACTTTGCACGGTCAGGCGGTTGCGCGTGCGTCGGCCGCGCGGTGGCGAACTTGAGCCGCTTCAAAGCGCTGTATTCAGCGCCGGTTTTGCCGCGGGTGCGATTCTCGGAATCGTCGACAGGTTCCACGACGAAGCGTCCCATCGGTGCCGGTAGTGGCCGGGCAGGGCAGTCGTAGAATCGAATCGTCCGAGGCCCCTGCGGGTTGCCCTTCACCGGCCTCGTTCGCGTTGCAGCACCGTGCTGGCCGATGCAGTCCTGCGGCCGCCCCGTGCGCCAGACGTGCGCTGAAAGGTCTGTTCCCGGGGAGGGGGCGATTCGGAAGAGCACACTTTTTTGACTTCAGTGACCTGCACCAGGAAACAAGAATGAACGTCCGCGAACTCCTGCAATCCAAGAAAGAAGCTGTCATCACCATCGATTCGGAAGACACCATCGGTGCCGCCGCCCACAAGATGAGCGCGAATAAAATCGCTGCCCTGGTGGTGATGAAGGACGAGGTGCCGGTCGGCATCATCTCCGAGAAGGACATCGTGCGCAGCCTGGCCGACGACGGCCCGCAGGCCGGCCGCCGGGTGATTTCCACCGTGCCGACCACCGGGCTGGAAGGCATCGCGCCGGAGGCCACGCTGAAGCAGGCCATGTCCCTGATGACCTACTCGCGCCGCCGCCACCTGATGGTCACCGATGGCAACCGCCTGATCGGCATCCTCAGCCTGGGCGATATCGTGAAGAACGTGCTGGGCGAGCTGGAGCTGGAAAAAGCCGTGCTGCAGGACATCTACATGGCGGCCCACTGAGGCGGCCACGCAGGACGAACGAAGCCGGGCACTGCCCGGCTTCTTCGTTGGTAGCGCCGGGCCACGCCCGGCGAGCGCGCAGCGCTGGACTCAGAAGCTGACCTTCACCGAATCCGCGCTGTACGTGGCCGGGCCGTGGTAGACCACTTCGATGTTGTTGCCGTCCGGGTCGAGCACGAAGGCGCCGTAGTAGCCCGGGTGGTAGGGGCGTTCGCCCGGTGCGCCGTTGTCGGTGCCGCCAGCGGCCAGGGCGGCGGCGTGGAAGGCATCGACCGTGGCCGCGTCGCGGGCCTGGAACGCCAGGTGGTGGCGGCCGGTCAGCTGGCCGGCGGCGGCGTCGCTGCTGGCGGTGGAAATGAACAGCTCGTCGGCCCAGAAATAGTCCGGGCCTTCACCGGCAATGGGAATGCCGATGCTGTCGAACACCGCCTGGTAGAAGCGGCGGCTGGCGGCCAGGTCGCGCACCACCAACTGCAGATGATCGATCAGGCGCCCGCGATGCAGTTCCATCGTTTCCATGCGTACCTCTACAAGAAGGGGACCGCTGTGGTAGCGCCGGGCCGTGCCCGGCGAGCGCCTGGCGCGGCCGGTCAGGCGTTGGCGATGATCTCGACCCAGTAACCGTCCGGGTCCTTGATGAAGGCGATGTTCTTCATGCGGCCGTCGGTCAGGCGCTTCTGGAACGGCACGCCCAGGTCTTCGAAGCGCTGGCAGGCCGCTTCCAGTTCCGGCACCGACACGCAGATGTGGCCGAAGCCGCGCGGGTCGCTGTTGCCGTCGTGGTAGACCGGGCCGTCCTGGGTCTCAGTGCCATGGTTGTGGGTCAGCTCGAGCACGCCCGGCAGGCCGGCCATCCACACGCGGCGGGTGGCATCGTCCTCGGGCACGGCCACGCCGGCCGGCACGTAGGCCAGGAAGTACAGGCTGAACTGGGCTTCGGCGAAATCACGCTTGTCGATCAGCTGGTAGCCGAGCACGCGGGTGTAGAAGTCCAGCGAGGCGGTGATGTCCTTGACCCGCAACATGGTGTGGTTGAAGACGAAGCCGTGGGTCTCGGCCGGGGCCTGGGCAGCCACGCCGGGGATATCGCGCAGGGCGGGAAGGGTCATGGGGGAAAGTCCTTCAGACAGGGCCGTGTTGGCCGGATGGGGCCATTCTACCGGCCGCCACCTGACGGCACTGCGACGTACAATGGACGGATCGCACCGTTCCGTCCTGACAACGATTGCCCGCCATGTCGCAGCGTGAATGGGTGGCCGCCGCCATCCGCAAGATCGAAGCCGATTTCAACCGTTCCGCCGATACCCACCTGATCCCGCTGGCGCTGCCCGGGTTCGAGGGCATCGACGTGTACCTCAAGGATGAATCGAGCCACCCCACCGGCAGCCTGAAGCACCGGCTGGCACGCTCGCTGTTCCTGTACGCGCTGGCCAATGGCTGGCTGCGCGAGGGGCGGCCGGTGATCGAGGCCTCCAGCGGCTCGACCGCGGTGTCCGAAGCCTACTTCGCGCGCCTGCTGGGCCTGCCGTTCATTGCGGTGATGCCGGCCACGACCTCGCCGGAGAAGATCGCCGCGATTGAATTCCATGGCGGCCGTTGCCACCTGGTCGAGCGCGCCTGCGACCTCAACTGCGATTCGGAACGGCTGGCCCGCGAGACCGGCGGCCACTTCATGGACCAGTTCACCTACGCCGAGCGGGCCACTGACTGGCGCGCCAACAACAACATCGCCGAGTCCATCTTCAAGCAGATGGCCGAGGAGCCGAGCCCGATCCCGGAGTGGATCGTGTGCAGCCCCGGCACCGGTGGCACCGCGGCCACGCTCGGCCGTTACGTCAGCTACCGCCGGCACGACACGCGCATCCTCTGCGCGGACCCGGAAGTATCGGTGTTCTTCGACGGCTACCAGGCCGCCGTGGCGGGCGAGCCGGACTGGCGCGGGCTGACCTGCAGCGGCGGTTCGCGGGTGGAAGGCATCGGCCGGCCGCGGGTGGAATCGAGCTTCATCCCGACCAGCGTCGATGCGATGGTGAAGGTGCCCGATGCACTCAGCCTGGCGGCGATGCGTCATGTCAGCCGCCAGATCGGCCGCCGTGTCGGTGGTTCCACCGGCACCAATTTCATCGGCGTGCTGCAGGCGGCGCAGTGGATGCGCGAGGCAGGCCACCAGGGCAGCATCGTCAGCATCCTGTGTGATGCCGGCGAGCGCTACGCGCACAGCTATTACGACCCGGCGTGGTATGGCCGGCAGGGCATCGACGTGGAGGGTGCCGACGCGCAGCTGGCCGCAGCCGTGGCCGGGCAGGGCCTGCCCGCGCTGCCTTGGTGCAGCCTGGAAGCGTTGTAACGCGGCCGGCTGCACGAGCCTCGACCGGTAGAGTCGACTGTTAGTCGACTGCTCTCTGCTCAGACCGCGAAAATCCCGCGTTGCACGCGATAGTCGACTAACAGTCGACTCTACCGGTCACCGGTCACCGGTCACCGGTCACCGGTCACCGGTCACAGGCCCCTCGGCGCTCAATACCCCGCATCCATGTAGGCATCCAGCAGGATGTCGCGCAATGCATCGGGTAACGCCTCGATGTCCATCGCGCGGTCGTCCTGGTGCAGGTGCGGGTCCAGCACGCTGGCGCGGCCCTGGGCCAGCGCCTTCAGCCACAGCAGCACGCAGATCACGAACTCGCGCTCGTGCCCGGGCTGCAGGCGGCTGGCACCGCGTTCGATCACTTCGAACGGATACCATTCCTGCGTTTCACTGAGCCGGCCGCCCTGGCGTTGCAGGGCTTTCAGCTGGGCCAGGTGGCGCGGCGCATCGTCACCGGCATCGCACAGCGCGGCGATCCATGACAGCTCGTCCGTGGTGGCCGTCAAGGCCAGCGAACGGGCGGATGAGGCGGTGGTGCTTGGAGCCAGACCTTCCATGTGGGGCCTCCTCGTGACGTACCGCTGCGGTCTCCCCCGCACCGCCAGCTTCGGCGCGGGCCCGTAAGGCCGACGTGAATGCCCACCCCCTTGTCTGGCGGCCCCGCCAGCGCCATATCGACAGGGCTGCCCGCCAGCCGGGCCCGTAACCTGGAGACCTGCCGTGACCGCTGCCAACCCCTTGCTCGATGCTTCCGGCCTGCCGCGCTTCGAGGCGATCCGCCCCGAGCACGTGGGGCCGGCGCTGGATGTGCTGCTGGCCGAGGCCGAAGCCGCCATCAGCGCCGCCGAGCAGGTGCAGCCGGTCCGCTGGGACACCTTCGTGACCCCGCTGGACGATGCCACCGAACGCCTGTGGCGCGCCTGGGGCCTGGTCGGCCACCTGCAGGGCGTGGTCAACACCCCCGAACTGCGCGAGGCCTACAACAGCAACCTGCCGCGGGTCACCCGCTTCGCCAGCGCGCTGGGCCAGAACCTGGCGCTGTACCGCCAGTACCAGGCACTGGCCGCCAGCCCGGACGCGGCCGGCTTCGACGAGGCCCGGCGCAAAGTGCTGGACAACACCCTGCGTGATTTCCGCCTGGGCGGTGCCGAACTGGACGCCGACGCGCAGCAGCGCTTCGCTGCGATCAAGGAAGAGCTGTCGGCGCTGTCGGCGAAGTTCTCGCAGAACGTGCTCGACGCCACCGATGCCTGGTCGCTGATCGTGGAAGACGAAGCGCGCCTGGCCGGCGTGCCGGACGACGTCAAGGCGGCCGCCCGCAGCGCCGCAGAGAAGGATGGCAAGAGCGGCTGGAAGCTTACCCTGCAGATGCCGTGCTACCTGCCCGTGCAGACCTGGGGCGAGGACCGCGACCTGCGCGAGATCCTGTACCGCGCCAGCGCGCAGCGTGCATCCGAATTCGGCGACGAGGCGCTGGACAACGGTGGCAACATCGACCGCATCCTCGCCCTGCGCGCGGAACTGGCCGCGCTGCTGGGGTTTGCCTCGTACGCGGATTACTCGGTGGCCACCAAGATGGCGCAGGACCCGGCCGAAGTGCTGGCCTTCCTGCGTGACCTGGCCACCCGTGCCAAGCCGTTCGCCGGCAAGGACCGCGCCGAGCTGGAACAGTTCGCCCGCGAACAGCTGGGCATCGACAGCCTGCAGGCCTGGGACCTGGCATTCGCCGCCGACCGCCTGAAGCAGGCGCGCTACAGCTATTCCGAGCAGGAGGTGAAGCAGTATTTCACCGAGCCGAACGTGCTGGGCGGCCTGTTCTCGGTGATCGAGCAGCTGTATGGCCTGCGCGTGCAGGACGACAGCGCGCCGGTGTGGCACGAGGAGGTGCGCTTCTTCCGCCTGGTCGATGCGCAGGGCGCGCTGGTCGGCCAGTTCTATCTGGATCTGTACGCGCGCGAAGGCAAGCGCGGTGGCGCGTGGATGGACGATTGCCGCAACCGCCGCGAGCGCGCCGATGGCAGCGTGCAGACGCCGCTGGTCTACCTGGTGTGCAACTTCGGCCGCGGTGCCAACGGCAAGCCGGCCACCTTCAGCCACAACGAAGTGACCACCCTGTTCCATGAAATGGGCCATGGCCTGCACCAGTTGCTGACCCGCATCGGCGAGCTGGGCGTGGCCGGCATCAACGGCGTGGAATGGGATGCGGTGGAGCTGCCCAGCCAGTTCATGGAGAACTTCTGCTGGGAATGGGACCACCTGCAGGGCATGACCGCGCACGTGGACACGGGCGAACCGCTGCCGCGCGCGCTGTACGAGCGCATGCTGGCCGCGCGCAACTTCCACAGTGGCATGGCGACCGTGCGCCAGCTGGAATTCGGCCTGTTCGACATGCTGGTGCACAGCCAGTTCGAACCGGCGCAGGACAGCGTGCTGGCGCTGCTGGACCGCGTGCGCAGCGAAGTGGCGGTGAACCATCCGCCGGCCTGGAATCGCTTCCCGCACCAGTTCAGCCACATCTTTGCGGGCGGTTACGCGGCCGGTTACTACAGCTACAAGTGGGCCGAGGTGCTCAGCGCCGATGCCTATGCGGCGTTTGAAGAAGCACCGCAGGCGCTGGCCGAAACCGGTGCGCGGTTCCGCGACGAGATCCTCTCGCGTGGTGGCAGCCGCCCGGCGGCCGAGAATTTCAAGGCGTTCCGCGGGCGCGCGCCGCAGATCGATGCGTTGCTGCGCCATTCGGGCATGGCGTAACCGCAAAGAAGGTGCTACCGCGCGGCGGTCATTCGGCGTAGATCATCTTCCGGCTCATGCCGCCGTCGACGATGAAATCCTGGCCGGTGCTGAAACCGGACAGCGACGATAGCAGGTACACCGCCAGTGCGCCGATGTCCTCGGGATCGCCCAGGCGGCCGACCGGGTGCTGGCCGTGGTCGGTGGCCGAATAGTCCGGCGCATGCCGGCGCGAGGGCGCCTGCCAGGCCGTGGTGCCGATCCAGCCGGGGCTGATGCTGTTCACCCGCACCGCGGGGCCAGCGCTGATCGCCAGAGCATGGGTGAAGGCCACCAGCCCGCCCTTGGCCGCGGCATAGGCTTCGCTGTTGGCTTCCGACTGCCAGGCGCGGGTGGAGGCGACGTTGATGATCGAACCGGCGGCGCTGGCCTTCAGCGCCGGCAGTGCATGCTTGCTGCACAGGAAGGCGCCATGCAGCGAGGACAGCCGCCGCTGCCACTCGTCCCAGTCCATGTCCTGCAACACGGTGCCGTGCGGGCCGGCGATGCCGGCATTGTTGACCAGGCCATCGATGCGGCCGAAGCGCTGCTGCGCCGCGCCGATGAAGGCGCGCACGCTGGCTTCGTCGGCGATGTCCAGGCGCTGGAACGCGGCATCGTCGCCACGCTGCCATTCGTCCAGGCAGGCCTGGCCGGCTTCCACGTCCAGATCACCGATGAGCACGCGGCCACCGGCGCCCAGCACGGCCTGGGCGATGCCACGGCCAATGCCGTTGGCGCCGCCGGTGATCAGCACCACCTTGCCCTGCAGCGGTGCCGCCGGCCACGAGGCGATGGGCGGGGCCGCGCTCATGACAGGTCTTCGCCGCGCAGGCGACGGTGCCAGCCGGCCACGCCGATGCGGTCCAGGGTCTGGATGTTGCGCTCGACGATCACGTCCGGGTCCGGGAAGGCGTCCACCGCGCGCTCCACGCTTTCCTCGCGCAGCAGGTGCAGCGTGGGGAAGGGCGCGCGGTTGGTGTAGTTGCTGGCATCGTCGGCGGCCACGCCATCGAACTGGTAATCCGGATGGAAGCTGGCCACCTGCAGGATGCCCTGCAGGTCCAGCGCCTCGATGGCGGCGTCGGCGTTGTCCAGGAAATCGTTGTAGTCGAGGAAATCGGTCAGCACCTGCGGGTGCACGATCAGCGTGGTGTCGATCTGCTCGGCCGGGGTATCGCGCAGCAGCACCAGTTCCTCGGCCAGCTGTTCCACCAGCGCTTCGGGCGTGGTGGCGTCGCTGAGCACGAAGCGCACCTGGTCCTTCACGTACACGGCCTTGGCAAACGGGCACAGGTTCAGACCGATCACGATCCGCTCCAGCCACAGGCGGGTGGCGGCGATCGGGTCGTCGGTGGGCAGGGCGGTGTCGGTCATGGCGGGCGCTTCGGCTGGCGGGGGCCGCCATTGTAGGCAGTCGCCCGGCGTCGCGGCGTTCACTGTCCACGCACTGGACAGTGGCGATGCTGGAAAGTCCCATCCATTCAAGCGCTTGCCGATATCGCACCGATGGCCGATTGCCTGCGCGGCGGGCCAGGCGTGCAATGGACGCACGACACAGGAGGACACCCCATGACTGCATCTTCCCCGTGGCTGCCGGACGAACTCTGGTCCGGCGCCTTCTTCGACGGCCAGTGGCAGGCCTCCACCCGGCGCCAGCCGGTGATCGAACCGGCCACCGGCCAGACGCTCGGCGAGGTCGGCCTGGCCGACGCCGCCCAGGTCGCCACCTCGGCCGCCGCTGCGGCGCAGGCCCAGCAGGCCTGGGCGGCCGCCCCGTACGAACAGCGCGCCCAGGTGCTGCGCCAGGCTGCGCGACTGGCCGAAGACAACATCGATACCCTGGTGGACTGGCTGGTGCGCGAAAGTGGCTCGACCCGCCTCAAGGCCGGCTTCGAGGCCAAGGTGACCATCAAGGCGCTGCACGAAGCGGCCGCGCTGCCTTCGCGCAGCACTGGTGAAATCCTGCCGTCCGAACCGGGCCGGTTGAACCTGGCCCGCCGCCGCCCGCTGGGCGTGGTCGGGGTCATTTCGCCGTTCAATTTCCCGCTGTACCTGGCCATGCGCGCGGTGGCACCGGCGATTGCACTGGGCAATGCCGTGGTGCTCAAGCCGGATCCGCGCACGGCGGTCTGCGGTGGTGCGGTCATCGCGCGCCTGTTTGAACAGGCCGGGCTGCCGGCCGGCGTGCTGCACATGCTGCCCGGTGATGGCGCCGCCGGTGCCGCGCTGACCAGCGACCCGCACGTGGCGATGATCCAGTTCACCGGTTCCACCGCCGCAGGCCGCAAGGTGGGCGAAGCGGCTGGCAAGCACCTGAAGAAAGTCTCGCTGGAACTGGGTGGCAAGAATTCGCTGATCATCCTCGACGATGCCGACCTCGATCTGGCCGTGGCCAATACCGCCTGGGGCGTGTACCTGCACCAGGGGCAGATCTGCATGGCCACCGGCCGCGTGCTGGTGCACAGGAAGATCCATGCCGCGTTCCTGGAAAAGCTGGTGGCCAAGGCGAAGTCGCTGAAGGTGGGCGACCCGGCACGCGAGGACGTGGCGATCGGCCCGCTGATCAATGCCACCCAGCGCGACCATGCCGCCCGCGTGGTGGCCGACGCGGTGAAGGCCGGCGCCACGCTCGAAGCCGGTGGCACCCACCAGGACCTGTTCTTCGCGCCCACCGTGCTCGGCAACGTGGCCGCTGACAACCCGGCGTTCAACGAAGAGATCTTCGCGCCGGTGGCGGTGGTGGTGCCGTTCGATGATGACGACCAGGCCGTGCAGCTGGCCAACGACAGCGAGTACGGCCTGTCGATGGCGATCGTGTCCAGCAACGTCGGCCGCGCGCTGAAGCTGGGCGAGCGCCTGCGCACCGGCCTGCTGCACATCAACGACCAGACGGTGAACGACGAAGTGATCAATCCCTTCGGCGGCGTCGGTGCGTCCGGCAACGGCACCAGCATCGGCGGCCCGGCCAACTGGGAAGAGTTCACCCAGTGGCAGTGGCTGACCGTCAAGGGCGAAGCGCCCGCCTATCCGATCTGATCGAAGGAACCATCACGATGAACGACAACACCGCAACGCGTGAGATCACCGCCGCCGTGGTCCGCGGCAAGGAACAGCCCTTCGTCATCGAGCAGGCGCGGCTGCGCGGCCCGCAGGACGACGAGGTGCTGGTGAAGGTGGTGGCCACCGGCCTGTGCCATACCGATCTGATCGTGCGCGACCAGTACTACCCCGTGCCGCTGCCGGCGGTGCTCGGCCATGAAGGCGCGGGCATCGTTGAAGCGGTGGGCCCGAACGTGCGCGACCTGAAGGTGGGCGACCACGTGGTGCTGACCTACGGCGCCTGCGGCCACTGCAATCCCTGCCGCGGTGGCCACGGCGCCTACTGCAAGGATTTCTTCGGGCTCAACTTCGGTGGCGATGATGGCCACGGCCACACCGCCATCACCGATGCACAGGGCCAGCCGCTGCACGATCATTTCTTCGCGCAGTCCTCGTTCGCCACCTTCGCCATCGCGCGTGAGATCAACGCGATCAAGGTGCCCGACGATGCGCCGCTGGAACTGCTGGGCCCGCTGGGCTGCGGCATCCAGACCGGTGCCGGGGCGGTGCTCAATTCGCTGAAGGTGCGTTCGGGCAGCAGCTTCGCCAGCTACGGTGCCGGCGCGGTGGGCCTGAGTGCGGTGATGGCGGCCAAGGTGGCCGGCGCCACCACCATCATCGCCATCGACGTGGTGCCTTCGCGCCTGGAGCTGGCGCTGGAACTGGGCGCGACGCACGTGGTCAACAGCCGCGAAACCGATGTGGTGGAAGCGGTGCGTGCGATCACCGGTGGCGGTGCGGACTTCGCGCTGGAATCCACCGGTCGCCCGGAGGTGTTGTCGGCCGGCATCGAGGCGCTGGGCGGGCTGGGCATGATGGGCGTGGTGGGTGCGCCGAAGCTGGGCACCACGGCCAGTTTCGATGTGAACAACCTGCTGCTGGGCGGGCGCAGCATCCGCGGCATCGTCGAAGGTGACAGCGTGCCGCAGGTGTTCATCCCGCAGCTGGTGACGCTGTTCCTGCAGGGGCGGTTCCCGTTCGACAAGCTGGTGAAGTTCTATCCGCTGGAGCAGATCAACCAGGCGGCCGAGGACAGCACGCGCGGCATCACCCTGAAGCCGATCCTGCGGATCGCGGCGTAACGCCTATCGGTAGTGCCGGCCGCTGGCCGGCACCTCTGCTGTTGGTAGGTGCCGACCGTTGGTCGGCACGGCTACGCGGGCATGCCATGCGCGGGTGTACTCTGCTTCCATGATGGCCACGACAGTCGGGCAACAACAGCTGGTCGCCGCGCGCGCTGCATTCGCCGAGGGCGATGCACGGTCCTTGGCGGTGTTGCCGCTGCCGCTGCAGCATTCCTGGCAGCGTTCACGCGCGGCCGGCGTGCAGCCGGGGCAGGAGCCTTACTATCCGCCGCTGGAGGGCGATGGCCTGCGCCTGAGCGATCCCGGAGACCGGCGGCTTGCGCGCTGCGTGCAGCCCGAGCTGGAACAGCTGTGGGCCGCTTTCGGTGGCCGTGGCTGGACGATGTTCTGCGCCAACCGCGAGGGCCTGGTCATCGCGCAGCAGGCGCATGGCCTGGAAGATGCGCCGCTGCTGCGGCCGATCCAGGTCGGGCGGCGGTTGGGTGAGGCCGAGATCGGCACCACCGCGCCGGCGGTCAGCCTGGCCGACGATGTGCCGGCGCTGGTGCGCGGCAATGAACATTACCTGCAGCGCTTCGCGCCGGTGTTCTGCCTGAGCGAGCCGCTGCATGACCTCGATGGCCAGGTCTGCGGGGCGATCGACATCACCGGGCTGGGCGAGCGTGATCCGGCGCTGCTGCAGGGCTACTTCCGGCAGGCCGCGCTGGCCAGCGAGAACCGGCTGTTCCAGGGCCTGGCCGATGTGCACCTGCTGGCCGTGCAGCACGATCCGCGCTGGCTGGCCACGCCGCTGCAGGGGCTGCTGGCGGTGCAGGATGATGGGCAGCTGCGCGCCGCCAACCGCGTGGCACGCCGCCTGCTGGGCCTGCCGCGCCGCGGGCCGTTGCCGCTGCTGTCGATGCAGGCGGTATTTGCCGGCGCCAGTGCGGCGCAGCGCCGTCGGCTGCTGCAGCCGGGGCCTGCACACCGGGTGCGGCTGGGCGAGGGCAGTGCGGTCTACCTGCAGCACCTGCGGGCACCGCGTGCATTGCGCACCCGGGCAGCGGCCCCGGTGGCCGTGGCCGACGTGCCACTGCGCCAGCAGCAGCGCGAAGCCGCACGGCGTGCGGCGCAGGCGGCCGAAGGCAATCTCAGCCTGGCCGCCCGCCAGTTGGGTATTTCGCGCACCACGCTGTACAAGCTGCTGCGCGATTGACCCGGCAGTCCGCCGGGCCATGCCCGGCGGCATCCATCAATCGCGGAAGTTGTTGAACTGCAGCGGCAGCTCGAACTTGCCGGCCTTCAGCACGGCGATGGCGTCCTGCAGGTCGTCGCGCTTCTTGCCCTGCACGCGCAGCTTGTCGCCGTTGATCTGGCTTTCGACCTTCAGCTTGGCTTCCTTCAGCGCGGCCGCGATCTTCTTGGCGATCTTCTGTTCGATGCCCTGCTTGACGGTGATCTTCTGCCGGGCCTGGGCCAGGTTGGTCTCGATGTCGCCGAACTCCAGGCTCAGCACGTCGATGCCGCGCGCGGCCAGGCGGGCGCGCAGGATGTCGTTCATCTGCTTGAGCTGGAACTCGGTCGGCGCGGTCTGGTTGATGACATCGCCCTCGCGCTCGAACTTGGCTTCCACGCCCTTGAAGTCGAAGCGGGTGGCCAGTTCACGGTTGGCCTGGTCGATGGCGTTGGTCAGTTCGTGGGTGTCGACTTCGGACACGACGTCGAAGGAAGGCATGGGCGTGGCTCCGCGGAATTCAGTGGCCGCCATTCTATCGCGGTGCCCATGCCCGGCGCCCGGCCGGGCACGCGGTCGGCGATAATGGGCCATGAACGCGCAACGCTCCCCCTCTCGCGCGGTGACCTGGATGGTCGCCGCCGTGGCCTGCTTCTCGCTGATGGACGCCGGCATGAAACAGCTGTCGGCCAGCTATCCGTCGCTGGAAGTCACTTTCCTGCGTGGCGCTGCCTCGCTGCCCTTCGTGCTGGTCTGGGTGCTGGCCAGCGCCGGCCCGCGTTCGCTCATTCCCCGCCGGTGGGGCCTGCACCTGCTGCGCGGCGGCCTGGGCATGGCGATGATCGGCTGCTTCGTGTTCGCCCTGCGCGATCTGCCGCTATCCAGCGCCTACAGCATCTACTTCGTGGCCCCGCTGCTGATCGCCGCCCTGTCGGTGCCGCTGCTGGGCGAGCGGGTCGGGCCGCGGCGCTGGGTGGCCATCGGCGTCGGCCTGCTGGGGGTGATCGTGGTGCTGCGGCCGGGCGTGGATGGTTTCATCTCCATCCCTGGCCTGATGGTGCTGGCGGCCGCCACGGCCTATGCCATCGCCGCGATCACGGTCAGCCTGCTGACCCGCACCGATACCTCGCAGTCGATGGTGGTCTGGTTCCTGGTCATCATGGCCATCGGCGCCGGTCTGCTGGCATTGCCGGGCTGGGTGCCGCTGCAGCTGGCCCATGCGCCGCTGATCGCCGGCATGGGCCTGGCCGGTGCGCTCGGGCAGATCGCCCTGACCCGCGCCTTCCAGCTGGGCGAGGCGTCGATGATCGCGCCGCTGGAATACAGCGGCCTGGTCTGGGTGATCGGCTGGGATCTGGCCTTCTGGGGCCAGCTGCCCGACGGTTACACCTGGGCCGGCGCAGCCATCATCGTGGCCTCGGGGCTGTACCTGCTGCACCGCGAGCGCCTGAACCGGGTGCAGCCGCCGAAGCCGCTGGACCATCCCTGAACCCGGAGGTAGTGCCGGCCGCTGGCCGGCAACGCCTTCCGCGGGAGAGCTGCCGGCCAGCGGCCGGCACTACCGGTTGCGAAGGTTCACGGCAATCTTAGAACCAAAAGGAATAACATTCTGGCCCAAGGCGCAGGCGCGCAACCGCCGGCGCTGGTAGGCTGCACGCCCCTTCCATCGCCCCGCCGGTGAGCCACGCCCGTGATCGAGTTCCAGCGCCTGCACAAATCCTATGCCGTTGCCGGCCGCCAAGTCAGCGCGCTGCAACCGCTGGACCTGACCATCGAGGCCGGCGAAGTGTTCGGCATCATCGGCCATTCCGGCGCGGGCAAGTCGACCCTGATCCGCATGATCAACCGCCTGGAGGAGCCCAGCGGTGGGCGCCTGCTGATCGGCGGCGAAGACATCACCGCGCTGGATGCCGACGGGCTGCGCGCGCTGCGCCGGCGCATCGGCATGATCTTCCAGCACTTCAACCTGCTGTCCTCGCGCACCGTGGCCGGCAATGTGGCCTTCCCGCTGGAACTGGGCGGCATGGCCAGGGCCGAGATCGACGCGCGCGTGGCCGAGCTGCTGCAGACCGTGGGCCTGCAGGACCACGCGGCGAAGTATCCAGCGCAGCTGTCCGGCGGCCAGAAGCAGCGCGTGGGCATCGCCCGTGCGCTGGCGACCCGCCCGCAGATCCTGCTGTGCGACGAGGCCACCAGTGCGCTCGACCCGCAGACCACGGCGTCGGTGCTGTCGCTGCTGTCGAAGATCAACCGCGAGCTGGGCCTGACCATCGTGCTGATCACTCACGAGATGGATGTGATCCGTCGCGTCTGCGATCGCGTGGCCGTGCTCGATGCCGGGCAGCTGGTGGAAACCGGTCCGGTCACGCAGGTCTTCCTGCACCCGCAGCACCCGACCACGCGCCGCTTCGTCAGCGAATCGGAGCATGTGGACGAGGGCACGCTGCACCGTGATTTCGACGTGGTCGGCGGCCGCATCGTGCGCCTGACCTTCCTCGGCGGCGACACCTACGAGCCGTTGCTGGGCAGCGTGGCGCGGCAGACCGGCGTCGACTACAACATCCTGTCCGGCCGCATCGACCGGATCAAGGACACCCCGTATGGCCAGCTGGTGGTCGCCCTGGTGGGCGGTGACCAGTCCGCCGCGCAGGCCGCGTTCGTGGCTGCCGGCGTGCACGTTGAGGAACTGCGCCGATGATCGTCGCCACTGCTGAAGGTTTTTTCCGCCACCTGGATGCGGACAAGTGGGTGGATATCGGCAAGGCCACCATCGAGACGCTGCTGATGATGGCCGGCTCGCTGCCGCTGACCCTGGCCATCGGCCTGCCGATGGGCGTGCTGCTGTATGTGTTCGGTGCGCCGCAGATGAAGCGCCGGCCGCTGGCCTATGGCGTGCTGGCGATCGTGGTGAACCTGCTGCGCTCGGTGCCCTTCATCATCCTGATGGTGGTGCTGATTCCGGTGTCGCTGTGGTTGATGGGCCAGTCGATCGGCGTGCTCGGCACGTTGCCGGCGCTGGTGATCGGTGCGGCGCCGTTCTATGCGCGCCTGGTGGAAACCGCGCTGCGGGAAGTGGACCGTGGCGTGGTCGAGGCGGCGCAGTCGATGGGTGCCACCACCTGGCAGCTGGTGACCCGGGTGCTGCTGCCCGAAGCCCGTCCGGGCCTGATCGCGGCCGCTACGGTCACCACCGTCGCCCTGGTCGGCTTCACCGCCATGGGCGGCGCGATCGGTTCGGGCGGCCTGGGCGACCTGGCGCTGCGCGAAGGCTACCAGCGCAACCGCACCGACGTGGCCCTGGTCACCGTGGTGGTGCTGCTGATCCTGGTGCAGCTGCTGCAGATGCTCGGCGACCGACTGGTCGCGCACTACACCCGCAAGTAACCCGTCTCAGGTAGTGCCGGCCGCTGGCCGGCAACGACGCGGTGCTTCCTGGTGTCCCGGGGCTGCCGGCCAGCGGCCGGCACTACCGCAATCTGCGCGCGGCACATCGGCCGGGCCAAGCCCGGCGGCGCTTTGCTCAACGCACGTTCGGGACTTCGTAACCCAGCTTGCCCACCTGGTCGGGGTGCTGCGGCACGCGCTTGAGCTTGTCAGTGTTGACGCCGTACTCGTCGCGCAGGCGCTCGGCCAGCTCCTTGTACAGCGCTTTGTCCATGTCCGGCTGGCGCGAGAAGATCCAGGCCATTTCCCGGCCCGGGTAGCCGATCATCGCCCACGAATAGTCCGGGGCCACTTCCAGCACGCGCGAATGGGTCGGCACGATCCGGTAGAACCAGGTGCGCCAGGCGTGGTTGCCACTGTCGGCGTCGACGCTGGCGCGTGCGCGCACTTCCTGCTGGGGCGCACTGAAGCCATCGCGGTAGCGGTAGACGATGCCCACCTTGTTGTCTTCGCGCAGCGTGTACTCGTTGACGCTGGCCACGTGCCCGCGTTCGATGAAGTTCGGCACGCGGCCGATCACATACCACGTGCCCATGAAGCGCTGCAGGTCGATCGGCGCACCATATTCGGATGCCCCCGATGCGCTGGCGCGGGGTGACGGCGGGTCGCTGGCGGCCAGCGCGGGGCCTCCAAGGGACAGAGCCAGCAACACGGCGCAGAACGGGCGGATCGAGGACATGCGGGAGCGAGCTCCATTGGGTGCCCAAGCATGGTCGACTGTGTGTGCTCGATCCGTCAATGGTGTCGCAGCTCTTGAGAAGGCGGCGCGCCAAGCTGGCCACCATCGAATCGCCGAGAACGCCCATGAACGCTCGCTCTTCCCGTCGCAACCCTGCTGAACGCGACAGCTTTGCATCCGACCGCCGCCTGCTGCGCAGCGTGCAGCAGCTGGCCCTGGCCGGCCTGGCCCTGGTGCTGGTGTGGCCGGCCGCGCGCGGCAGCAGTGTCTGGCTGGGCTGGCTGCCGCTGTGGCTGGTGGGCATGCCGCTGGCGGCCTGGTGGGCGCTGCTGGGCTGTCCGTTGCCGTTGCGGGCGTGGCTGCGCCGCCTGCGCCAGCCGGGGGTACAGGCCCGTCGCCTGCCGGCGCGCGCGCGTCGCACGCGTACCGCCGCAGCCTGACCTTCGACACGGGGGCGGGCCCGGGGATCCGTGCTAGCGTTCCAGCGCTTATGACTGCCTGGAACCGCAATGTCACGACTCGCTTCCGCCTGCCTGTTGGCCGGCATGATGACCGCTGCTTCGGTGGGGACCGCCGTGGCCGCTGAAGAAACCGACCGTTACGCCTGGCTGGAGGACGTCACCGGCGACAAGCCGCTGTCCTGGGTCAAGGAACAGAATGCCAAGTCCGAGGGCCGCCTGGCGCAGACCCCGGCCTTCAAGCAGATGGAAGCCAGCATCCGCGAGGTGCTCGATTCGGACGCCAAGATCCCCGGCGTGCAGAAGATCGGCGACTACTACTACAACTTCTGGAAGGACCAGCAGCACGAGCGCGGCCTGTGGCGCCGCACCACCCTGGCCGAGTACCGCAAGGCCTCGCCGCAGTGGGAAACCGTGCTCGACCTGGATGCACTGAACAAGGCCGAGGGCGAGAACTGGGTCTGGCACGGCGCCGACTGCCTGCGTCCGGATTACAGCCGTTGCCTGATCGCGCTGTCGCGCGGCGGCGCCGATGCCGATGTCACCCGCGAATTCGACCTGGCCAACAAGACCTGGATCAAGGACGGTTTCTTCCGCCCCGAATCCAAGGGCGGGCTGGGCTGGATCGACCGCGACTCGGTGTTCGTCTACACCGATTTCGGCGCCGGTTCGATGACCACCTCCGGCTACCCGCGCGTTGCCAAGCTGTGGAAGCGCGGCACGCCGCTGGCGTCGGCCAGCGTGGTCTATGAAGGCAAGCCGGAAGACATGTACATCGCGGCGATGCACGATGACACCCCGGGCTTCGAGCGCAACCTGGTCAGCCGCACGCTGGCGTTCTACAACAACGAGGTCTACCTGCGCGCCGACAACGGCACGCTGACCAAGATCGACGCGCCGAACTCGGCCGAAAAGGGCCTGCACAAGCAGTGGCTGACCCTGGAACTGCGCGATCCGTGGACCGTGGGCGGCAAGACCTACGCCTCCGGTTCGCTGCTGGCGACCCAGCTGGACGACTTCCTGGCGGGCAAGCGTGATTTCGAAGTCCTGTTCACCCCGACCGCGACCACCTCGCTGGCCGGTGCGACCTGGACCAAGAGCCACCTCGTGCTGAACGTGCTGGATGACGTCAAGAACCGCCTGTCGGTGCTGACCCCGGGCGCCAGCGGCTGGCAGAAGAGCGAGTTCGTCGGTGCACCGGCCTTCGGCACCCTGGCCGTGGGCGCGGTGGACAGCAACGACAGCGATGCGGTGTGGCTGACCGCCACCGATTACCTGACCCCGACCACCCTGGCCCTGGCCGAGATCGGCAAGGCCCCGGAAACGCTGAAGACCATGCCGGCCTTCTTCGATGCCGAGGGCAAGGTGATCGAGCAGCACTTCGCCACCAGCAAGGACGGCACCCGCGTGCCGTACTTCGTGGTGCACGACAAGGCGATGAAGCTGGACGGTTCCAACCCGACCCTGCTGTACGGCTACGGTGGCTTCGAGATCTCGCTGACCCCGAGCTACTCCGGTGGCATGGGCCGCGCCTGGCTGGAGAAGGGCGGCGTGTACGTGGTCGCCAACATCCGTGGCGGTGGCGAGTACGGCCCGCGCTGGCACCAGGCGGCACTGAAGCAGAACCGTCACAAGGCCTATGAAGACATGGCCGCGGTGGCGCAGGATCTGGTCAAGCGCAAGATCACCACGGCCAAGCACCTGGGCGTGCAGGGCGGCAGCAACGGTGGCCTGCTCACCGGCAACATGCTCACCCAGTACCCGGAACTGTTCGGTGCGGTGGTGGTGCAGGTGCCGCTGCTGGACATGAAGCGCTACAGCCACCTGCTGGCCGGTGCTTCGTGGATGGCCGAGTACGGCAACCCGGACACCAGCGACTGGGAGTTCATCAAGACCTTCTCGCCGTACCACCTGTTCGACGCGAAGAAGACCTACCCGCCGGTGCTGTTCACCACCTCCACGCGCGATGACCGCGTGCACCCGGGCCACGCCCGCAAGATGGCGGCGAAGATGATCGATGCCGGCAAGGACGTGACCTACTACGAGAACATCGAAGGTGGCCACGGCGGCGCAGCCAACAACGCGCAGGCCGCACACATGTCGGCCCTGGCCTACAGCTTCCTGTGGGAGCGGTTGGGCGGCAAGTAAGCAGAACGGAAAACGCCGCCCTCGGGCGGCGTTTTTCATTGTCGGGTAATGCCGGCCGGCGGCCGGCGCTACCGGAATCGCTTCAACCCACGCGCAATGCGCTCCACCGCCTCCTGCAACCGCGGCACTTCCTGCGTATAGGCCAGCCGCACATGCTGGTTCGCGCGATGGAAGCCGAAATCCAGGCCCGGGGTGAACGCCACGTGCTCGGTTTCCAGGAAGTGCGCGCAGAACGCCTGCGCATCATCAGTGAAGGCGCTGACATCGGCATACAGGTAGAACGCGCCCTGCGGCTCCACCTCGATGCGGAAGCCCAGCTCGCGCAGTGCGGGCAGCAGGAAATCGCGGCGCTGGCGGAACGCCTCGCGGCGCTGCTCGAAGATCGCCATCGATTCCTCGCTGAAACAGGCGAGGGCGGCGTGCTGGGCGATGCTCGACGCGCTGATGTACAGGTTCTGCGCCAGCTTCTCCAGATCAGGCACGGCCGCCGGCGGTGCCACCAGCCAGCCGAGCCGCCAGCCGGTCATGCCGAAGTACTTGGAGAAGCTGTTCAGCACGAACGCGCTGTCATCCACCTGCAGCACGCTGGGCGCATCCAGGCCATAGGTCAGGCCGTGGTAGATCTCATCCACCACCAGGTGGCCGCCGCGCGCATGCAGCGATGTCGACAGGGCGGACAGCTCATCGGCCGACAGCACCGTGCCGGTCGGATTGGCCGGAGAAGCAACCAGCGCACCGACGCTGTCGGCGTTCCAGTGCTGTTCCACCACCGAGGGCGTCAGCTGGTAGGCCGTATCCGGGCCAACCGGCACCAGCTGCGCGCCGCCTTCCACCAGGCGCAGGAAGTGGCGGTTGCAGGGGTAGCCGGGGTCGGCCAGCAGCCAGTGGCGGCCCGGGTCGACCAGCAGGCTGCTGGCCAGCAGAAGCGCACCGGAACCACCGGGGGTGACCAGGATGCGTTCGGGGTCGATATCCAGCGCGTAGTGGCTGCGGTAGAAACCGCTGATGGCCTGGCGCAGCGCGGGCAGGCCGCGTGCGGCGGTGTAGCGGGTGTGGCCGGCGGCCAGTGCGGCCTGGCCGGCGCGCACGACCGGCTCGGCGGTGGTGAAGTCCGGTTCGCCGATCTCCAGGTGGATCACATCGTGGCCCGCCTGTTCCAGCGCCTGCGCGCGGGCCAGCAGGGACATCACGTGGAACGGGGCGATTTCATGGCTGCGCCGGCTGTAGCCCGGCGTGTGGGGCAGGGTACTCATGCGCCCATGGTACGCCGGGCGCCGGGGGTAGTGCCGGCCGCTGGCCGGCTGAGGTTGCCGGCCAGCGGCCGGCACTACCCGTGACGATCCGCAGGGTTGCCCACGGTCCTCCCGCAACCCAGACTCAGGCACAAGGACGCCATTGCATTGCCCCTCAAGGAGCCTTATCTCATGAAATCCACCCTCTGCCTGTTGCTTGCCAGCCTGATGACCAGCACCGTTACCGCCGCCACCCCGCCCGTTCCGCCGGATGCCGCCAAGCACCCGCACGTGGTCAAGGCGCCGTTCGGCGCCACCCGCAACGACGACTACTACTGGCTGCGCGACGACAAGCGCGAGAACAAGGACATGCTGGCCTATCTGCAGGCCGAGAATGCCTACACCGACCAGCTGCTGGCGCCGCTGAAGCCGCTGGAAGACACCCTGTACAAGGAGATCGTCGGCCGCATCAAGCAGGACGATGCCAGCGTGCCGGCGCGCGAGCGCGGCTACTGGTACTACAGCCGCTACGAGACCGGCCAGGATTACCCCATCCACGCGCGCCGCAAGGGCAGCATGGATGCCGCCGAGGAAATCCTGCTGGACGTCAATACGATGGCCGCCGGCAAGGGCTACTTCAGCGTCGGTTCGATGGAGGTGAGCCAGGACAACCAGCTGCTGGCCTGGGCCGACGATGATGTCGGCCGCCGCCAGTACACGATCCGCTTCAAGGACCTGGCCACTGGCAAGGTGCTGCCCGACGTCATCACCGGCAGCTCCGGCGACCTGGTCTGGGCCGACGACAACCGCACCGTGCTGTATGTCGAGAACGATCCGGAAACGCTGCTGACCGTGCGGGTGAAGAAGCACGTGCTGGGCACCCCGGCCAGCGCCGACACCGTCGTCTATGAAGAGAAGGACGACAGCTTCTACATGGGCATCGGCCGCACCCGCGACGATCGCTTCATCACCATCGGCGTGCACAGCACCGTGTCCTCGGAAGAGCGCTACGCGCCGGCCAGCGACCCGACGACCTTCACCGTACTGGCGCCGCGCCAGCGTGACGTCGAGTACGACGCCGACCACTACGATGGCCGCTGGGTGATCCGCACCAACGATGGCGCGAAGAACTTCAAGCTGGTCACCGCCCCGACCGATACCACCTCCCGCGCGCAGTGGAAGGACTGGATCGCGCACGACGATGCGGTGTTCATCGAAGGCTTCGAGCTGTTCGATGCGTACACCGCCATTGCCGAGCGTTCCGAAGGCCTGGAGCGCATCCGCCTGCTGTTCAAGGATGGCCGCAGCGATTACGTGAAGGCCGACGAGCCGGCGTATTCGACGGGCCTGGGCGACAACACCGAGGCCGATACGCCGTGGCTGCGTTACGTCTACACCTCGATGACCACCCCGACCACGGTGTTCGAGCTGAACACCGCCACCGGCGAGCGCCGCCAGCTGAAGGTGCAGCCGGTGATCGGCTATGACGCCTCGAAGTACGAAACCGACCGCGTCTGGATCACCGCGCGCGACGGGGTGAAGGTGCCGGTGTCGCTGGTCTACCGCAAGGGCTACCAGAAGGACGGCACGGGCGCGCTGTTCCAGTACGCCTACGGCAGCTACGGCATGTCGATGGACCCGTACTTCAACCAGACGGCGGTGAGCCTGCTTGACCGTGGCGTGGTGTATGCCATCGCCCATATCCGCGGTGGCCAGGAGATGGGCCGCGACTGGTACGAGAACGGCAAGCTGCTGCACAAGCAGAACACCTTCAACGACTTCATCGACGTCACCCGCGGCCTGGTGGCCCAGGGCTGGGCGGCGAAGGATCGAGTGGCCGCCTCCGGTGGCAGCGCCGGCGGCCTGCTGATGGGCGCGGTGGCCAACCAGGCGCCGCAGGATTACCGGGTGATGATGGCGCAGGTGCCGTTCGTCGACGTGGTCACCACCATGCTCGACCCGACCATCCCGCTGACCACCAACGAGTACGACGAGTGGGGCAACCCGGAGCAGAAGTCGTACTACGACTACATGCTGTCCTACTCGCCCTACGACAACGTCAAGCAGCAGGCCTATCCGGCGCTGTTCGTCGGTACCGGCCTGTGGGATTCGCAGGTGCAGTACTGGGAACCGGCCAAGTGGGTGGCCAAGCTGCGTGATGACAACACCGGGCATTACCCGATCGTGTTCCGCACCAACATGGAAGCTGGCCACGGCGGCAAGTCCGGGCGCTTCCAGCGCTACCGCGAGCTGTCCGAGTCGTACGCGTTCGTGCTGCAGCAGCTGGGCATCGTCCAGCCGTGATCGCGACAGGGTGCCGGGCACTGCCTGGCACCCTGAACCGGTATCCTTGCGGCCATGACCGCACCTGCGCCACCGCCTCCGGATGACACCCCGCCACCGCGCGTGGTGCGTTTCCGCTGGGCGTGGTGGCTGCTGGCCTACGCCAGCCTCGGCACCGGCATCGTCGGCATCTTCGTGCCGGGCCTGCCGACCACCGTATTCATCCTGATTTCGGCCTGGGCCGCCTCGCGCGGCTCCGAGCGCCTGCACAACTGGCTGCTGCAGCACCCGCGCTTCGGCCCGGCCATCGCCAACTGGCAGGCGCACGGCGCCGTCAGCCGCTACGGCAAGTGGATGGCCACGATCACCATGGCCGTGTGCGCCGGCATCATGCTGTGGTGCGTGCCGATCGCCTGGGTGAAGTGGTTCTCCATCGGCAGCATGGCCGTGGTGGCAATCTGGCTGTGGACGCGCCCGCTGCCCCCGCCGGCGGGGTAGAGTCGACCGTTGGTCGACTGCTCTCCCGGCCGCCGGCGAAAACCCCGCGCTGCGCGCGATAGTCGACCAACGGTCGACTCTACCTACCGCTCAGCCGCCAATGGCTATACTCGGGCGCATGAAGATCCCCCATCGCAACGCCATCCTGATTCCGCTGGCAGCGGCCTCGCTGCTGTTCCTGTCCGCCTGTGGCAACAAGGGCCCGCTGGTACTGCCGCAGAAGCCTGTGCCGGTGGAAGAGACGGTCGAACCGGCCGCCGCGCCCGAAGCCACCCCGGAAGCCACGCCCGAAGCGACCCAGCCGACCAGCGACGGCAGCCCCTCGGTCACCCCGGACCCGATCAAGCCGGTGGACGATGGAAATGAGTAAGGCCGGCTGCACGGCCCTGCGCTTCAGCAAGATGCACGGCGCGGGCAACGATTTCGTAGTGATCGATCTGCGTGACGGCACGCCGCCGCCCACCCCGCAGCTGGCCGCGCGCCTGGCCGACCGCCATACCGGCGTGGGCTGCGACCAGATCCTGACCATCGAGGCCCCGCGCGCGGAAGGCTCGGTGGCGTCCTACCGGATCTGGAATGCCGATGGCTCCAATTCCGAACAGTGCGGCAACGGCGCGCGCTGCATCGCCGCCTGGCTGGTGCGCGAGGGCAGTGCGCAGGGCGAGCGCTTCGTGATCGACAGCCCGCTGGCCAGCCACGACGTGCAGGTGCTGGGCGATGGCCGCTTCTCGGTGGCCATGGGCGTGCCGGCGTTCGAACCGGCGCAGGTGCCGCTGGTGGGCTTCGCCCATCCGCGCGACGAGTACCTGATGCCGCTGCAGGGCGAAACCGTGCGTTTCTCGGCGGTGTCGATGGGCAATCCGCATGCGGTCATCGAAGTGGGCCTGATCGATGCCGCACCGGTCGAGCGCGTCGGCTCGCTGCTGCAGCAGCATGCGTCGTTCCCGCAGTCGGTCAACGTGGGCTTCGCCCAGGTGATCGGCCCGGACCACGCGCGCCTGCGCGTGTACGAGCGGGGCGTGGGCGAAACCCTGGCCTGCGGCAGCGGTGCCTGTGCCGCCGCCGTCACCCTGATGCAGCGCGGCCGCCTGCAGAGCGATGCACGCATCAGCCTGCCCGGTGGCGAACTTCGCATCCAGTGGCCGGGCGACGGCCAGCCGGTGGTGATGGCCGGCCCGACCGCATTCGTCTTCGAAGGGGAGTGGACCGCATGAGTGAGACCGTCGACAAGCTCGGGGGCCATGACGTCGCTGCGTGGTTGCGGCGGCATCCGGGCTTCCTCAAGCAGTTCCCCGACCTGGCCCTGACCCTGGTGGTGCCGCGCGATGACGGCCCCACCGCGTCGCTGGCCAGCTACCAGCTGGAAGTGCTGCGCGAGAAGAACCGCGAGCTGGCGCGACGGTTGGCCGACCTGGGCGCGACCGCACAGGTCAACGAGCGGTTGGCGGTGCGCACGCACCAGCTGACCCTGGCCCTGATGAAGCAGGACACCGCCGCTGACACCCTGCGTGCAATGGCGGCGTCGCTGCAGGAAGATTTTGCCGGCGACCTGGTGCGCCTGGTGGTGCACGCGCCGGTGGCCGGGCTGGAGCAGGCCGAGTGGCTGCAGGTGATCGCCGCCGACGATGCCCAGCTGGGCCCGTTCCGCGATTGCCTGAAGGACGGCGAGCCGATCTGCGGGCGCCTGCAGCCGGAAAAGAACGCGGTGCTGTACGGCGCGCGCAGCGACGAGGTGCAGACCACCGCATTGCTGCCGTTGCCCGGCATCGGCCTGATCGCCGTCGGCAGCCACGATGCCAACCGCTTCTACCCGGGCATGGGCACGCTGTTCCTGCGCATGATGGGCGATGCCCTGGTGGCTGGCCTGAAGCGCTTCGAGCGCTGAGCCGGGCCGCACGACGATGAGCGCGGTTCAGCACTTCCTGCAGCACCTGCAGGTGGAACGGCGGATGTCGGCGCACACGCTCGATGCCTACCGCCGCGACCTGGACGCGCTGTCGGTCTGGGTGGAACCGCGCGGCGTAGCGGTGGAAGCACTGGACGCCGAAACGCTGCGCCAGTTCGTCGCCGACGAGCACCGCCGCGGGCTGTCGGCCAAGAGCCTGCAGCGCCGGCTGTCCGCCTGCCGCAGTTTCTACGCCTGGCTGCTCAAGCACGGGCGCATCGAGGTGAGCCCCGCAGCCACCCTGAAGGCGCCACGCGCACCGCGGCGCCTGCCGCAGGTGCTCGATGCCGATGAAGCCGTGCAACTGGTCGAGCTGGAGCCGGAAGGCGAACTCGGCCGTCGCGACCGCGCGCTGCTGGAACTGTTCTATTCCTCCGGCCTGCGCCTGAGCGAAGTGTGTGCGCTGACCTGGCGCGACCTGGATTTCGACAGTGGCCTGGTCAACGTGCTGGGCAAGGGCAACCGCCAGCGCCGGGTGCCGTTCGGCCGCCCCGCACGCGAAGCGCTGCTGGCCTGGCGCGCGGAAAGCGGCGGTGGCCCGGCCACGCCGGTGTTCCCCGGCCGCAACGGGCCGATCAGCCAGCGTGCGGTGCAGATCCGCATCCGCCAGCTGGCCCAGCGCCAGGGCCTGTTCAAGCACGTGCACCCGCACATGCTGCGGCACAGTTTCGCCAGCCACATCCTCGAATCGTCCGGTGACCTGCGGGGCGTGCAGGAGCTGCTCGGCCACGCCGACATCGCCACCACCCAGATCTACACCCACCTGGATTTCCAGCACCTGGCCAAGGTCTACGACGCCGCGCACCCGCGCGCCAAGCGCCGCAGCAAGGACGGGTAGCGCCGGGCCATGCCCGCCGGGCGCGATGGCCTCATGGCCTCCGCTTGATCTGCATCAGGGCAGGGCGGGGCACAGTGGCGCATCGTGGCCGCAGGCCACGAGGAACCGCCGCCATGGCAAAGCCCATTCCGCTGCATCCCAAGCATCCCGAGCGTATCTGCTGGGGCTGCGACCGCTACTGCGCGGCCGACGCGCTGGCGTGTGGCAATGGCTCCGGCCGCACCCAGCACCCCATCGAAACCCAGGGCGAGGACTGGTACCTCGCCTGGGGCATCGAACCCAATCCGGACCGGCCTTCGCATGCCAAGCGCTGAACGGCAGCCATCCGCGCAGGCTTGATCGCTCCCGGCGCTGTCCCCATGTCCCGTGAACAGCTATCGGAGGCCGCATGGACCCCAGTCAGAATCCCAATGTTTTCCACGCCACCACCATCGTCTGCGTGCGCCGCGGCGACCACGTGGCCATTGCCGGTGATGGCCAGGTCACCCTCGGCCACACGGTGATGAAGGGCAATGCGCGCAAGGTGCGCCGCCTCGGCCGCGATGGCCAGGTGCTGGCCGGCTTCGCCGGTGCCGCCGCCGATGCCTTCACCCTGTTCGAGCTGTTCGAGGCCAAGCTGGAAAAGCATGGCCAGCTGCAGCGCGCCGCCGTCGAGCTGGCCAAGGATTGGCGTACCGAACGCCGCCTGGGCAAGCTGGAAGCCCTGCTGGCGGTGGCCGACAAGGAAACCTCGCTGATCATCAGCGGCACCGGTGATGTGATCGAGCCGGAGGACGGCATCATCGCCATCGGTTCCGGTGGTTCCTATGCCCTGTCGGCGGCGCGCGCACTGATGGCGCACACCGAACTGGATGCGCGCACGATTGCCAGCGAAGCGATCGGCATCGCCGGCGACATCTGCATCTACACCAACCGCAACGTGGTGGTCGAGGAGCTGTAACGCTCCCCGATCCGCCGGGCATGGCCCGGCGCTACCGACAACGAATTCGTGAGCACATCCATGTCGAAGATCGAAGTTTCCTCCGCCACCATGACCCCGCGCGAGATCGTGCAGGAACTGGACCGGCACATCGTCGGCCAGCACGACGCCAAGCGCGCGGTGGCCATCGCCCTGCGCAACCGCTGGCGCCGCATGCAGCTGGTGCCTGAGCTGCGCAATGAAGTGATGCCGAAGAACATCCTGATGATCGGCCCGACCGGTGTCGGCAAGACCGAGATCGCGCGCCGCCTGGCCACCCTGGCCAACGCGCCGTTCGTGAAGGTCGAAGCGACCCGCTTCACTGAAGTGGGCTACGTCGGCAAGGACGTCGAGCAGATCATCCGCGACCTGGCCGATACCGCGGTCAAGCTTTACCGCGAGCAGGCCAAGGTGCGCGTGCGTACCCAGGCAGAAGAGCGCGCCGAAGACCGCATCCTCGACGCACTGCTGCCGCGCCGCAGCGGCGGCATTGGTTTCGACCCGGAAGTGGCCCGCAACGAGCCGTCGGCGCAGGACAACGAGACCCGCATCAAGTTCCGCAAGATGCTGCGCAACGGCGAGCTGGACGATCGCGAGATCGAGCTCGACCTGGCGGCCAACGTCAGCATGGACATCATGACCCCGCCGGGCATGGAGGAAATGGGCCAGCAGCTGAAGTCGATGTTCGCCAACCTCGGCGGCGGCGCCAAGGCGCACAAGCGCACGCTGACCATCAAGGCCGCGCGCCCGCTGCTGGTGGAAGAAGAGGCCGGCAAGCTGGTCAACGAGGACGATATCCGCACCGCGGCGATCGAAGCCTGCGAACAGCACGGCATCGTCTTCATCGACGAGATCGACAAGGTCGCCAAGCGTGGCGATAACGTGGGCGGTGGTGATGTGTCCCGCGAAGGCGTGCAGCGCGACTTGCTGCCGCTGGTGGAAGGCTCCAATGTGTCCACCAAGTACGGCACGATCAAGACCGACCACATCCTATTCATTGCCTCGGGCGCGTTCCACCTGGCCAAGCCCAGCGACCTGATTCCGGAACTGCAGGGTCGTTTCCCGATCCGCGTGGAGCTGGGCGCGCTGAGCAAGAACGACTTCGTGCGCATCCTGACCGAGCCGAAGGCCGCGCTGACCAAGCAGTACGAAGCGCTGCTGGCCACCGAAGGCGTCAAGGTCAGCTTCACCGCCGATGCCATCGACCGCCTGGCCGAGATCGCCTTCCAGGTGAACGAGCGCCAGGAAAACATCGGCGCCCGCCGCCTGCACACCGTGCTGGAACGCCTGCTGGATTCGCTCAGCTACGAGGCGCCGGACCGCGACGGCGAAACCCTGGCCATCGACAGCGCCTACGTCGATGCACACCTGGGTGAGCTGGTGCAGGACCCGGACCTGAGCCGCTACATCCTGTAATGCAGAAGGCCGCCGAAAGGCGGCCTTTTCGTTTGCGCGTAGGGCATCCACGCATGGCGTGGATCTACTGCCGGGCCATGCCCGGCGGCAGCCACGGCTACGGCAGCGGCTCGGGAATCGAGCCCGGCACGAACACGCCTTCCTTCACGTAGGCGGTCAGCGTCATATCCAGCGCGAGCATGCCGTCGCGCTTGAGGTCCATCAGTTCCGGTTCGACCATCGCCCCGTGCAGCACGCCCAGTACGGTGGCGTGCAGCATGCGTGCGGCGATCTTCGGGTCGGCGCCATCGCGCAGCTGGCCCAGGTCCTGCGCCCGGCGCAGGGCGCGCTCCATCCGGTCCAGCGCATCGCGGAACCCGGACTGCTGCAGCTCGGCCAGCGCCCGGCTTTCCGAGGAGGCATCGCTGCGCAGCATGATTTCCATGGTCTTGCGCAGGCGCTCGTCTTCGGACAGTTCGATGAACGAGTAGATCATCACCGCGCGCAGGTCGTGGATCGGCGTCCGCCGTTCGTCGCTGGAGGTGCGCTCCAGTTCCTGCATGAAGGGCAGGTGCACCCGCTGGATGATCGCGGCCAGCACCTCGGTCTTGTTCTTGAAGTGCCAGTAGACCGCGCCACGGGTATAGCCGGCGCGGGCGCCGATCATCTCCAGCGTGGTCCGGGCCACGCCGTGTTCATGGAAGCAGGCCTCGGCCGCATCAAGGATGCCTACGCGGGTTGCCTCGGTGTCTTCTTTGGTCTTGCGCGCCATGGGTCGGAGAGTGGGTACCAGTGCCGGTGAAACCTGGCTGAATTGTACCGCTTTACAAACAAACAAGCATGTATGTATATTTCGCCCCCATGCTCCCCGTCGTGTATGCGCGCCTGCTGATGCCTGCGCCATGCGCGGGGATGCCTGCCCGCTGCGACAACCGCGCCCCCGGACCGGGATGCGGCTGCGTATCACGGCAAGCTGAGAATCTTTTCCCTTCCCCGAGCCCCAGCCCCATGCCCCTGACCCGAATCCGCCCCTTCCTGCTGTCGCTGGCCATCGCCGCGACCGTGGCCGCCTGCGGTGGCCAACCCGAACAGCCCGAGCAGGGCCCCGGCCAGGTGACCGTGGTCACCCTGAAGTCGGAAAGCGTGGGCCTGACCCGCGAACTGCCGGGCCGCACCAATGCCTTCCTGGTGGCCGAAGTCCGCCCGCAGGTCAGTGGCATCGTCGCCAAGCGCCTGTTCACTGAAGGCGGCCTGGTGAAGGAAGGGCAGCCGCTGTACCAGATCGAAGACGCCAGCTACCGCGCCCAGGCCAACAGCGCCCGCGCCCAGCTGGCCCGTGCCGAGGCCACCGCCAATGCCGCGCGCCTGAGCGCCAAGCGCATCACCGAGCTGGCCAAGGTCGATGCGGTCAGCCAGCAGGACCTGGAAAACGCCGTCGCCACGCAGAAGCAGGCCGAGGCCGACGTCGGTGCCGCCAAGGCCGCGCTGGACGCGGCCAACGTCACCCTTGGCTATGCCCGCATCACCGCGCCGATCAGCGGCCGCATCGGCAAGTCCAGCGTCACCCAGGGCGCGCTGGTCAGTGTCGGCCAGGCCGACGCGCTGGCCACCGTGCAGCAGCTCACCCCGATCTACGTCGACCTGACCCAGTCCTCGGCCGAGCTGCTGCAGCTGCGCCGCGAACTGGCCGCCGGCCGCCTGCAGGACAACCAGACCCTGCCGGTCACCATCCTGCTGGAAGACGGCAGCGAGTTCCCGCACAAGGGCGCGCTGGAGTTCTCCGAAGTGAGCGTCGACCCGACCACCGGCAGCTACGCGCTGCGGGTGAAGGTGGACAACCCCGAGGGCCTGCTGATGCCGGGCATGTACGTGCGCGCGGTGATCGGCGGCGGCGTGCGCGCCGATGCCGTGCTGGTGCCGATGCAGGGCATCGCCCGCGATGCCAAGGGCGATACCAGCGCCATGGTGGTCGGCAAGGACAACAAGGTCGAAGTGCGCCCGGTGAAGGTCAGCCGCGCGCTGGCCGACAAGTGGCTGGTCGAGGACGGCCTGCAGCCGGGTGACAAGGTCATCGTCGAAGGCCTGCAGAAGATCGGCCCCGGCATGCCGGTGCAGGCCACCGAGAAGGGCGCCGCCCCGGCACAGCCGGACGCCGCCCCGCAGCCTGCCGCCCAGCCGGCCGGCGAAGCGAAGTAAGCGGAGAATTCCATGGCACGTTTTTTCATTGATCGACCCATCTTCGCGTGGGTGATCGCCATCATCATCATGCTGGCCGGTGCGCTGGCGGTGATGAAGCTGCCGGTGTCGATGTATCCCGAGGTCGCCCCGCCGGCCGTCGAGATCAGCGCCACCTACCCGGGTGCATCGGCCAAGGTGGTCGAGGACTCGGTGACGCAGATCATCGAGCAGAACATGAAGGGCCTGGACGGCCTGATCTACTTCTCCTCCAACAGCTCGGCCAACGGCCAGGCCACCATCACCCTCACCTTCGAAGCCGGCACCAACCCGGACATCGCCCAGGTGCAGGTGCAGAACAAGCTGCAGCTGGCCATGCCACTGCTGCCGCAGGAAGTGCAGCGGCAGGGCATCAACGTGGCCAAGTCCAGCAGCGGCTTCCTGCAGGTGCTCGGCTTCGTGTCCAACGATGGCAGCATGGATGCCAACGACATCGCCGACTACGTGGGCTCCAATGTCGTCGACACGCTCAGCCGCGTGCCGGGCGTGGGCAACATCCAGGTGTTCGGTGGCAAGTACGCCATGCGCATCTGGCTGGACCCGAACAAGCTGCACACCTACAAGCTGTCGGTCGATGAAGTGACCGCAGCGATCACTGCACAGAACGCACAGGTGGCCATCGGCCAGCTGGGCGGCGCGCCGTCGGTGAAGGGCCAGCAGCTCAACGCCACCATCAACGCGCAGGACCGCCTGCAGACCCCGGAACAGTTCCGCAACATCCTGGTGCGTGGCGGCACCGATGGCAGCGAACTGCGCCTGGGCGACGTCGCCCGTGTCGAACTGGGTGCGGAAAGCTACGACTTCGTCACCCGCTACAACGGCAAGCCGTCCACCGGTATCGCCATCACCCTGGCCACCGGCGCCAACGCGCTGGCCACCGCTGAGGGCGTGCGCACCGCGCTGGACGAAATGAAGGCCAGCTTCCCCGCCGGCCTTGAAACCGTCGTGCCGTACGACACCACCCCGTTCGTGCAGGTCTCGATCAAGGGCGTCATCAAGACCCTGATCGAAGCGATCGTGCTGGTGTTCGTGGTGATGTACCTGTTCCTGCAGAACTTCCGCGCCACCCTCATCCCGACCATCGCCGTGCCGGTGGTGCTGCTGGGCACCTTCGGCGTGCTGGCCATGCTCGGCTTCTCGGTCAACATGCTGACCATGTTCGCCATGGTGCTGGCGATCGGCCTGCTGGTGGACGATGCCATCGTGGTGGTGGAGAACGTCGAGCGCATCATGTCCGAAGAGGGCCTGTCGCCGCTGGAAGCCACCCGCAAGTCGATGGGCCAGATCACCGGCGCGCTGGTGGGCATCGGCCTGGTGCTGTCGGCGGTGTTCGTGCCGATGGCCTTCATGAGCGGCTCCACCGGCATCATCTACCGCCAGTTCTCGGCCACGATCGTCTCGGCCATGGCGCTGTCGGTGCTGGTGGCCATCGTGCTGACCCCGGCGCTGTGCGCGACCATGCTCAAGCCGCTGAAGAAGGGCGAGCACCATGTCGCCCACAGCGGCCTGCTGGGCCGTTTCTTCAACGGCTTCAACCGCGGCTTCGACCGTTCCAGCGAAACCTACCAGCGCGGCGTGAAGGGCATCATCCATCGCCCGTGGCGCTTCATGGGCATCTTCGTGGCCCTGGCCGTGGTGATGGGCGTGCTGTTCGCGCGCCTGCCCAGCTCGTTCCTGCCCAATGAAGACCAGGGCATCATGATGGCGCTGGTGCAGACCCCGGTCGGCGCCACCCAGGAACGCACCCTGGAAGCGATGGCCAAGCTGGAAGACCACTTCCTGAAGAACGAAGCCGATGCGGTCGAGTCCATCTTCGCCGTGCAGGGCTTCAGCTTCGCCGGCATGGGCCAGAACGCGGGCATGGCCTTCGTCAAGCTGAAGGACTGGAAGGAGCGCGACGCCGACCACAGCGTGGGTGCGATCACCGGGCGTGCAATGGGCGCGCTGGGCCAGATCAAGGACGCCTTCATCTTCGCCTTCCCGCCGCCGGCCATGCCGGAGCTGGGCATCGGTTCGGGTTACACGTTCTTCCTGAAGGACACCAGCGGCAAGGGCCACGACGCCCTGCTGGCCGCGCGCAACCAGCTGCTGGGTGCGGCGGGCCAGAGCAAGCTGCTGGCCAACGTGCGCCCCAACGGCCAGGAAGACACGCCGCAGCTGCGCATCGACGTGGACGTGGAAAAGGCCAACGCCCTGGGCTTGTCGGTCAGCTCGATCAACAACACCCTGGCCGCGGCGTGGGGCAGCAGCTACATCGATGACTTCATCGACCGTGGCCGCGTCAAGCGCGTGTACGTGATGGCCGATGCACCGTTCCGCATGAACCCGGACGACTTCAACGTCTGGTCGGTGAAGAACGGGCAGGGCGAGATGGTGCCGTTCAGTGCCTTCGCGTCCAAGCGCTGGGACTACGGTTCGCCGCGCCTGGAACGCTACAACGGCGTGTCGGCGATGGAGATCCAGGGCGAGCCTGCCGCGGGCGTGGCCTCGGGTGATGCCATGGCCGAGATCGAGCGCATCGCCAAGGACCTGCCGACCGGCTTCGAGATCGAGTGGACCGCGCTGTCCTACCAGGAACGCCAGGCCGGTTCGCAGACGCCGCTGCTGTACACGCTGTCGCTGCTGATCGTGTTCCTGTGCCTTGCCGCACTGTATGAAAGCTGGAGCGTGCCGACCTCGGTGCTGCTGGTGGCGCCGCTGGGCATCCTTGGCGCGGTGCTGGCCAACACCTTCCGCGGCATGGAGCGCGACATCTACTTCCAGGTGGCGATGCTGACCACGGTGGGCCTGACCAGCAAGAACGCGATCCTGATCGTGGAATTTGCCAAGGAAAACCTGGAGAAGGGCGCGGGCCTGATCGAAGCGACGATGCATGCGGTGCGCGACCGCCTGCGCCCGATCATCATGACCTCGCTGGCGTTCGGCCTGGGCGTGCTGCCGCTGGCCATCGCCTCCGGTGCAGGTTCCGGTGCGCAGCGTGCCATCGGTACCGGCGTGCTGGGCGGCATGCTGGTGGGCACCGTGATGGGTGTGTTCTTCATCCCGCTGTTCTTCGTGGTGGTGCAGCGCGTGTTCAACCGCAACAAGGGCAACGGGGGTGGCACGCCGCCGGCCCCGCGCGATGACGCTGCCCATGGAGGTTCCCATGAATAAGACCCCCTTGCTGCTGGCGCTCGTCGCCAGCCTGGGCCTGGCCGGCTGTTCGACCCTGGAGCCGAAGGACACCGCCGTTGCTCCGGGCATTCCGGCGCAGTGGCCGGCCGAGGCGAGCCAGGGCGAGGTCACCGATGTTGCTGCACTGGGCTGGCGTGACTTCTTCGCCGATGAGCGCCTGCAGCAGGTGATCGGCCAGGCGCTGGACAACAACCGCGACCTGCGCGTGGCCGTGCTGAACGTGGAAAAGGCACGCGGCCAGTACCGCGTGCAGCGCGCCGACCGCGTGCCCGGCCTGGCCGCCACCGGCCAGATGGAACGGCAGGGCACCAATGCGGGCGTCACCGAGCAGTTCACCGCCGGCGTGGGCGTGGCCGACTTCGAACTGGATCTGTTCGGCCGCGTGCGCAACCTCAGCGAATCTGCGTTGCAGCAGTACTTCGCCGTGGCCGCCAACCGCCGCAACGCGCAGCTGAGCCTGGTGGCCGAGACCGCCACCGCCTGGCTGACCTACGGTGCCGATGCGCAGCAGCTGAGGATTTCCGAGGCTACGCTGAAGACCTACGAGGATTCGCTGCGCCTGGCCGAGGCCCGCCATGAACGCGGCGGCAGTTCCGGTCTGGAACTGAGCCAGACCCGCACGCTGGTGGAAACCGCGCGTACCGATGCCGCCCGCCTGCGCGGGCAGCTGGCCCAGGACCGCAACGCGCTGGCGCTGCTGGCCGGTGGCCAGGTCGATGCGGACCTGCTGCCGGACAGCATCGAACCGCAGCTGCTGGCCCTGGCCCCGCCGCCGGCGGGCCTGCCCAGCGACGTGCTGCTGCAGCGCCCGGACATCATGGCCGCCGAACACCAGCTGCTGGCGGCCAACGCCAACATCGGTGCCGCGCGCGCTGCGTTCTTCCCCAGCATCACCCTGACCGGCAGCATCGGCAGTGGCTCGGGCGAACTGTCCAACCTGTTCGACAGCGGCACCCGCGTGTGGAGTTTCCTGCCGAAGATCACCCTGCCGATCTTCCAGGGCGGCAAGCTGCGCGCGAACCTGTCGGTGGCCAATGCGGACCGCGATATCGCCCTGGCGCAGTACGAGAAGGCGATCCAGAGCGGTTTCCGCGAAACCTCCGACGCGCTGGCACTGAATGTCAGCCTGGACGAGCAGGTGAGCGCGCAGCAGCGCCTGGTGGATGCGGCCGAAACGGCCAACCGCCTGTCGCAGGCACGCTATGACGCCGGCCTGGACAGCTTCGTGACCCTGCTGGACGCACGTCGTACCGCCTACAGCGCGCAGCAGACCCGCCTGCAGACGGAGCTGGCCCAGCAGACCAACCGCATCACCCTGTACAAGGTACTGGGCGGCGGCTGGCACGAGCGCGGTTGAGGTAAAGGGAATGCCGGCCAGCGGCCGGCACTACCGGTAGTGCCGGCCGCTGGCCGGCATTTCCGTATCAGGTCGCGTCAAACCGCCTCGTCATCGCGCGGGGGCGCGCGGCAGGAGCGCACCCGGGCCAGCGCGTCGCCGGCCTCGCGGGCCATGCGCTCGTACTCGGCGCGGATCTCCTCCAGCCGTTCTTCGTCCATTTCCTCAAGGTCCAGCAGCTCGTTGTTGGCGTCGGCCGTGGCGCGGATCAGCTCGTCCAGCTTGATCTGCATCGCCGCGGTGTCCGAATTCTGCGTGTGCTGGATCAGGAACACCATCAGGAAGGTGATGATGGTGGTGCCGGTGTTGATCACCAGCTGCCAGGTATCGTTGAAGCCGAACACGGGGCCGCTGATGCCCCAGATCACCACGATCGCCACCGCTGCCAGGAAGGTCCACGGCGAGCCGGTGGCGGCCGCGGCCTTCTTGGCGATCGTATTGAACAGGTTTCTTGCTTTCATCGTCGTCGTTCCACCCAGGTGACGAGGATGATCGGCAGCGGCCCGTGCACGGGCCGTGCAGCCGCGATGGGGCTCAGGCGCGCAGGCGCGGGGCGTCCTGCAGGCGCACGCGGCTGGTCTGGTAGACGTGCTGCCAGCAGCGGTCGACGAATTCGCGGGCCTGCGCCTCGCTCAGGCGCGGCATGATCTGCAGGGCGTACTGGGTCTGGAACGTTTCGTCGCGCTCGGCGTTGCTGGCGCGCGGCTGGGTGATCAGCGAATCGCAGGCGAACTTGATCCACGGCACGTAGGAGCCGAACGAGTTGTGCGGCAGGGCACCGTCGGCATGCTGCCGGCGCCAGTGATCGAGCTCAGCATCAACGTCGATGACCGGTGGGATGGCGGGGACTTCAGCGTGCATGGCATTCCAATTCGGTTGGGGTGGCAGGGAGTGGGGGTTCATCGCAGTGTGGCGCAGGTGCCGGTGCATGCAGTGTCAGCGCGGCGTGCAGCCGGTGTTGCCATCGATCAGCTGCGCGTGTTCAACGGCACCCAGGTCTTCGGCCATGTCGGCCATCGCGTTGCACAGGCGCACGTGGTCGCGCGGATGATCGCGGGTGATTTCCTGCTGCATGTCCTGGAATGCGGCCCAGAACGGCGCACCACGCCGATGCAGCGCGAACTGCTGCGTCAATCGGTCGCGGATGCCGGCGAGGGCGGGGTCGGGCAAGGGGCGTACGGCGTGCGCGCTCATGGGCTTGCTCCCCCGGGACAGGAAGGCCCCGGTGATTCCACCGTAGGCGCGCCGTGCGAAGGCGGTGTTAGCAGCGCGTGTGTGGTTTATCCAGCTGACTGTGCGCCAGCGCACATCGGCCTGTGCAGAGGCAGCCGGCACAAGGCTGTGCCGGCTCTGAAGCGTTCATGTAGCTGTGCGTGGAACGGAAATGCGGCGCTTATTCGCCGATGTCTTCGTTCCAGATTTCCGGATACTGCGCAATGAAGCCGCCCAGCAGGTCGACGCATTCCTGGCTGTCCAGGTCGATCACGTTGACGCCGTTCCCGCGCAGCCAGTCGATGCCGCCCTGGAAGGTGCGCGATTCACCCACCACCACGGTGCCGATGTTGAACTGGCGCACCAGGCCCGAGCAGTACCAGCACGGGGCCAGGGTGGTGACCATGATGGTGTCCTGGTAGCGGCGCTGGCGGCCGGCCTTGCGGAAGGCATCGGTTTCGCCGTGCACGGACGGATCGCCTTCCTGCACGCGGCGGTTGTGGCCGCAGCCGAGCAGGCGGCCATCGTTGTGGTACAGCGCCGCGCCGATCGGCACGCCGCCCTCGGCCAGGCCCTGTCGGGCTTCGGCGATGGCGGTCTGCAGCAGGGCCTGGTAGTCGGGCGTGGTGATCATGCGGGGCTCCGGTGGGTCATGGGCCGCCATGATAAGGCCCGGTTACCCCGCAGCGGCCCCGGCGGTGCGATAATCAGCGCATGAGCGAATCCCCCTACAAATCCGGTACCACCCATTTTGGGTTCCGCGACGTGGCCGCCAAGGACAAGCAGAAGCTTGTCGGCGAGGTGTTCACCTCGGTCGCGCGCAGCTACGACCTGATGAACGACCTGATGAGCCTCGGCGTGCACCGGGCCTGGAAGCGCTATTACGTGGCCACCGCGCAGGTGAAGCCGGGTGACCGCGTGCTCGACCTGGCCGGCGGCACTGGCGATATCGCCGCCCTGCTGAAGGAGCGCGTGGGCGCCGAGGGGTCGGTGGTGCTGGGCGACATCAATGCCGGCATGCTGTCGGTCGGCCGTGACCGCCTGACCAACCGCGGCCTGGTGCTCGGCCTGGACTACGTGCAGTGCAATGCCGAAGCCCTGCCGTTCCCGGACAACAGTTTCGACCTGGTGACCATCGCCTTCGGCCTGCGCAACGTGACCGACAAGGACGCCGGCCTGCGCGAGATGTACCGCGTGCTGAAGGTGGGCGGCCAGGCCCGCGTGCTGGAGTTCTCCGAAGTCACCGCCGACTGGTTCAAGCCGATCTACGACTTCCACTCGTTCAGGATCCTGCCGAAGCTGGGCAAGCTGTTCGCCAACGATTCGGACAGCTACCAGTACCTGGCCGAGAGCATCCGCAAGCACCCGCCGCAGGAAGAATTGAAGGCGATGATGGGGCAGGCCGGCTTCGAGCGCTGCCACTACAAGAACCTGACCGGCGGCATCGTCTCGATCCACTCCGGCTACAAGCTGTAATTCCTGCTCTGGTAGGTGCCAACCTTGGTTGGCACGCGCCCGCACCGGGCGCTGACACATCCGTGCCAACCAAGGTTGGCACCTACCAGAAACCCGGCGCCGCAGGCGCAGGGCCGGCCCCCGGCCGGCCTTACCCCGCATCGCGCAACGCGTCCGGGGCGGGGGCGAGGTACCATTGGGGTTTGATCCCCGTAACGGTCCCGATTCATGCGTAATCCGCTGATGCTCCTTCCGCTGGCCGTGGCCCTGGCCGCCGGCTGCTCCCAGGAGGCGGCCGCGCCCGCCGCCGCCCCGACTGCCGAAAAGGCTCCCGCCGCCCCCGTGAACGCCGAGAACCGCAGCCACGACGAAAGCTCGTACGCCGAGCCGGACAAGGTCGTCATCAAGGACATCGCGCTGGATCTGAAGCTGGACTTCGACCAGAAGCAGATCGGCGGCACCGCCACCTACACCCTGGAATGGAAGCAGAAGGACGCCCAGCAGCTGGTGCTCGACACCCGCGAGCTGAACGTGTCCAAGGTCGAGGCCATCGCCGCCGACGGCGCGCGCAGCCCGCTGAAGTTCGAACTGGCGCCGGTTGACAAGGTCTTCGGCAGCAAGCTGACCATCGAAGCGCCGGAACAGCCGGCCAAGGTGGAAGTGAGCTACCACACCGCACCGACCGCCTCGGGCCTGCAGTGGCTGGAGCCGTCGATGACCGAGGGCAAGAAGCTGCCCTTCATGTTCAGCCAGTCGCAGGCCATCCACGCCCGTTCGTGGGTGCCGCTGCAGGACACCCCGAGCGTGCGTTTCACCTACAGCGCGCACGTGACCTCGCGCCCGGACGTGATGGTGCTGATGAGCGCCGACAACGACCCGAAGGCCGCGCGTGATGGTGATTACACCTTCAAGATGCCGCAGCCGATCCCGTCCTACCTGCTGGCCATCGCCGCCGGTGACCTGGTGTTCGAGCCGATTTCCGGCCGCTCCGGCGTCTGGGCCGAGCCGACCATGGTCAACAAGGCCGCCAAGGAATTCGAAGACACCGAGAAGATGATCGGTGCCGCCGAGAAGCTGTACGGCGAATACCGCTGGGGCCGCTACGACATGCTGGTGCTGCCGCCGTCGTTCCCGTTCGGTGGCATGGAAAACCCGCGCCTGACCTTCGCCACCCCGACCGTGATCGTCGGCGACAAGTCGCTGGTCTCGCTGGTCGCCCACGAACTGGCGCACAGCTGGTCGGGCAACCTGGTGACCAACGCCAGCTGGAAGGACATCTGGCTCAATGAAGGCTTCACCACCTACGTCCAGGGCCGCATCACCGAAGCCCTGTACGGCAAGGAGATGGCCGAGATGGAGAAGCAGATCGACCAGACCGACCTGCTGGCCGAAGTGAAGGATATGAGCCCGGCCGACCAAGCCCTGGCCCTGCCGCCGCTGAACGAGCGTGACCCCGACGAAGCCCTGAGCCAGGTCGCCTACGTCAAGGGTTCGTGGTTCCTGGAGTTCCTGGAACAGCGCTTCGGTCGCGAAACCTTCGACCCGTTCCTGCGTGGCTGGTTCGATGACCATGCCTTCCAGAGCGCCAACACCGACCAGTTCGTCGAGTACCTGAAGAAGAACCTGCTGCCGAAGAACCCCTCGGCGGTGAGCGAGGCCGAGCTGAAGGCATGGCTGGACGAGCCGGGCATCCCCTCGTTCGCCACCAAGGCACAGTCGCGCAACTTCAGCAGCGTCGACGCCGCGCGCATCGCGTTCTCCGGCGCCGGCAGCCTGCCGGGCAGCCAGGTCACCGCCGAGTGGGGCACCCAGGAATGGGTCCGCTTCATCGACGGCCTGGGCGCCACCCTGCCGCTGGACAAGCTGGCCACGCTGGATAAGGCCTACCACTTCACTGGCACCGCCAATGGTGAAATCGCCATGCGCTGGTACCCGCTGGCGATCCGCAGCGGCTACGAGCAGGCCAATGACGCCGCCGCGGCGTTCATCGAGCGCGTCGGCCGCCGCAAGCTGATCATGCCGATCTACGCCGAACTGGTGAAGACCCCGAAGGGTCTGGAGCTGGCCAAGGCGGCCTTCGAGAAGGCCAAGCCGGGCTACCACCCGATCACCACCGCCTCGGTCCAGGATCTGCTGGCCAAGGCTGAAGCCAAGTAACGGGTAGTGCCGGCCGCTGGCCGGCAACCAGGCACTGCGTCACCGGCAACGGCGGGGAAACCCGCCGTTGCTGTATCCGCCATCCGCCGCCGATAGAATCGGGGGGCACCCGCAAAGGACTTCCGCATGAAACGACTGATCCTGATCACCGCCTGTGCCCTGGCCCTGGCCGCCTGCAGCAACCCCGAGGAGGAGCGCAAGGCGCAGGAAGCCGCCGCTGCCGCCGCCCAGGCGCAGAAGGAAGCCAAGGCTGAAGACGTGGCCAAGCAGTACGACACGGCCGTGGCCGCGCAGGACTGGGAGCGTGCGCGCATCCACGGCGGCTCGCTGCTGGACCAGTACAAGGACACCGAGGCGGCCGAGCGCATCGCCGCCGGCTTCGACGAAGTGAAGGCCAAGGCCGATGCCGCGCGCGACCTGCGCCGGCTGCAGGCGCTGTGGCAGTACAACGAGATTCCGGTCGGCACGAAGGGCAAGCAGGTCTCGGCCACCATCTACAGCAAGGAACGGGTGGACGTGGATGGCAGCGGCGCCAAGCCGGTGCAGCTGGTCTTCCGCGACCATCCCGAGTGGAAGCGCCACGCCTACCTGGTGCTGCAGGCCGGTGATTTCCGCTGCCCGCAGTGCACGGTGAAAGTGACCGTGGACGATGGCAAGCCGATCTCGATGGCGGCCTGGCGGCCGAAGACCGACGAGGCCATCGCCATGTTCATCACCGACCAGAAGGCGCTGTGGAAGCTGGCGCAGAAGGGCAAGTCGATCAGCATCGAGTTCCCGGTGAAGGCCGGTGGCACCCGCACGGCCGTGTTCGAGACCGGCGGCGTGGATACCAGCCGCATGCCGCAGTGGTGGAAGTGACGGCCACGGCGGTGGTGGCGCCGGCACTGTCGGCCGTGCGCCACTGGGTGTTCGACATGGATGGCACGCTGACCGTGGCCATGCATGATTTCGAGCGCATCAAGCGCGAACTGGGCATCCCGCCCAGCGCGGACATCCTCGTGCATCTGGCGGGCCTGCCGGGTGCGGAGGCGGCGCAGAAGCACGCCTGGCTGCTGGCCCACGAGCGTGGGCTGGCCGAGGACGCGCTGCCGGCCCCGGGCGCGGTCGAGCTGCTGCGCGCGCTGGCTGCGGCCGGTTGCCAGCTCGGCATCCTGACCCGCAATGACCATGCGTTGGCGAAGCTGACGCTGGAGGCGATCGGGGTAGGGGATCTGTTTGACGATGGCGGCATCATCGGCCGCGATGAGGCTGTGCCCAAGCCGTCGCCCGACGGCGTGCAGCAGCACCTGCGGCGCTGGGGCATCGGCGCCGACGCAGCGGTGATGGTGGGCGACCACGCCTACGACCTGGACTGCGGCCGCGCCGCCGGTGCGCGGACCGTGCTGGTCAACCTGCCTGAAAACCCCTGGCCGGGCCGCGCGGACTGGCATTTCGCCGATTGCCGCGCATTGCTGGCCGCCTGGCAACAGAAGGGGTAGTGCCGGCCGCTGGCCGGCAACGTCGACCGGAGGTTCCGGTAGCGCCGGGCCATGCCCGGCGGTGTGGGTAGTGCCGGCCGCTGGCCGGCAGTGTCGACCAAGGTCGACACCTACCAGAGCAGTTCCCGATCGCGCATCGAGATGCGCGGGCCGTTCGGCTTACGCGCCGAGGTAGTGCCGGCCGCTGGCCGGCAGTGTCGACCAAGGTCGACACCTACCAGAGCAGTTCCCGATCGCGCATCGAGATGCGCGGGCCGTTGGGCTTACGCGCCGAGGTAGTGCCGGCCGCTGGCCGGCAGTGTCGACAGGAGGTTCCGGTAGCGCCGGGCCATGCCCGGCGGTGTGGGTAGTGCCGGCCGCTGGCCGGCAGTGTCGACCAAGGTCGACAGCTACCAGAGCAGTTCCCGATCGCGCATCGAGATGCGCGGGCCGTTCGGCTTACGCGCCCAGCGCGTAACCGAACTGCTGCTTGAACTGGTCGTGGAACTCTTCGAAGGTGAAGCGCTGGTTCTGCGTGCCCGGGTGTTCGACCTTCAGCGCGCCCATCAGGTTGGCCATGCGGCCGATGGTCAGCCAGTCATAGCCCTTCTCGATGCCGTAGATCAGGCCGGCGCGGAAAGCGTCGCCACAGCCGGTCGGGTCGACCACGCGGCGCTCGTGCGCCGGCGGGATGTCGTAGCTCTTTTCCGGGGTGTGGATGACCGCGCCCTTCGGGCCACGGGTGGTGATGTAGGCCTTCACCCGGCTCACGATCTGCTTCTCGTCCCAGCCGGTGCGTTCCTGCAGCAGGTTGGACTCGTAGTCGTTGACCACCACGTAGTCGGCCTGCTCGATGAAATCGCGCAGCTCCGGGCCGTTGAACAGCGGCAGCGCCTGGCCCGGGTCGAAGATGAAGGGAATGCCGCATTCCAGGAACTCGGCCGCATTCTGGATCATGCCGTCACGGCCGTCCGGCGCAACGATGCCGAAAGTGACGCCCGGCACGTCCTTCACGTGGTTCTCGTGCGAACGCATCATCGCGCCCGGATGGAACGCGGTGATCTGGTTGTTGTCGTGGTCGGTGGTGATGAAGCACTGCGGGGTGAACATGTCTTCCAGCACGCGGACCTGGCTCAGGTCGATGTCCATGCGCTCGAAGTGCTCGCGGTACGGTGCGAAATCCTGGCCGACGGTGCCCATCGGGATCGGGCTGCCGCCCAGCAGCTTCAGGTTGTAGGCGATGTTGCCGGCGCAGCCGCCCAGTTCGCGGCGCATGCGCGGGACCAGGAAGGACACGTTCAGGATGTGCACCTTGTCCGGCAGGATGTGATTCTTGAACTGGTCCGGGAACACCATGATGGTGTCGAAGGCAAGAGAACCACAGATCAGAGCGGACATCGATGTAAGCCTATGCGGTGAATTTGGGGGTGGCCAGCCGGCATCGGCCAGCAAGCAAATGGCGCCCTTGGGCGCCCGACGGCGCAAAGGTTACCTGCTGGTGCCGCTCAGGGCCAGAACCGGGTGATGCCCAATTGGGCGCAAAGCCAGCCAAGTCGCGGGTTCAGCTAGTTTTTTCCTTGCTCGCCGGGAAGCGGGTTGCTAGGCTTGTCGGCCTCGAATTCTGCCCATTTTTTCGCCATCCCGCGGCGGGCACGACACCCCTCAGGACTCCTTCCTCAGATGTTCAAGAAACTCCGTGGCATGTTCTCCAACGACCTGTCCATCGACCTGGGCACGGCCAACACCCTTATTTACGTGCGTGGGCAGGGGATCGTGCTGAACGAGCCGTCGGTCGTGGCCGTGCGCCAGGACCGTGCCATCGGTGGCACCCGCTCGGTGGCAGCCGTAGGCGCCGAAGCCAAGCAGATGCTGGGCCGTACCCCGGGCCACATCACCACCATCCGCCCGATGAAGGACGGCGTCATCGCCGACTTCACCTACACCGAGGCGATGCTCAAGCACTTCATCAAGAAGGTGCACAAGTCCCGCGTGCTGCGCCCGAGCCCGCGCGTGCTGGTCTGCGTGCCGGCCGGTTCGACCCAGGTCGAGCGCCGCGCCATCCGTGAATCGGCCGAGGAAGCCGGTGCCCGCGACGTGTTCCTGATCGAAGAGCCCATGGCCGCCGCGATCGGCGCCGGCATGCCGGTCACCGAGGCGCGCGGTTCGATGGTCATCGACATCGGCGGCGGCACCACCGAAGTGGCGGTGATCTCGCTGAACGGCATCGTCTATTCGGCATCGGTGCGCATCGGTGGCGACCGCTTCGACGAGTCGATCACCAACTACGTGCGCCGCAACCACGGCATGCTGATCGGTGAAGCCACCGCCGAGCGCATCAAGGTCGAGCTGGGCTGCGCCTACCCGCAGGCGGAAGTGATCGAGATGGAAATCTCCGGCCGCAACCTCGCCGAGGGCGTGCCGAAGATGATCAAGATCAGCTCCAACGAAGTGCTCGAGGCCCTGCACGAGCCGCTGTCGGGCATCGTCAGCGCGGTCAAGCTGGCCCTGGAACAGACCCCGCCGGAACTGTGCGCCGACGTCGCCGAGCGCGGCATCGTGCTGACCGGTGGTGGCGCCCTGCTGCGCGACCTGGACCGCCTGATCTCCGAGGAAACCGGCCTGCACGTGCAGGTGGCCGACGACCCGCTCACCTGCGTGGCCCGCGGTGGCGGTCGTGCGCTGGAACTGGTCGACATGCACGGCAACGAGTTCTTTGCGCCGGACTGAGGCCTGCCGCCTGGTCTTCCCTGCAGCGCCCTTCCGGGGTGTGGCCCGCTGCTGCGGGCCGGCACCGGCGGGGCGCCGCCGTGTTTCCCCTTCGCCCTCAGCTGATTGAACTGTTGCCGTGCCGCCTTACGCCGGTCCTCCCGTAGCCTCCCGATCCGGTGACGCCGCCAGTCCGTTGCGACTGCTCGCCTACCTGGCCATGGCCATCATCCTGATCGTGCTGGACGACCAGGCCGGTTGGCTGGCGCGCGTGCGCGCCCAGACCGATACGCTGGTGCAGCCGGTGTGGGCGCTGGCCGGCCTGCCCGGCAAACTCAGCAACCAGGTGCGCGACAACGCGGCCAGCCATGGCCAGCTGGTGGCCGAGACCCGTGAACTGCGCAACCAGCTGCTGCTGGCCAACGCGCGCCTGACCCGCCTGCAGACCGCCGCGCTGGACAACGCCCAGCTGCGCGAACTGCTGAACGTGGCCGAGCGCAGTGGCCTGGACGTGCAGCTGGCGCCGATCCTGGACATCGACCTGGACCCGGTGAAGCAGCGCCTGGTGCTCGATGCGGGCAGCCGCGACGGCGTACACGTGGGGCAGGCAGTGATCGATGCCGGTGGCCTGATGGGGCAGGTGATCAGCACCACCGGTGGCACGTCCACCGTGCTGCTGCTGACCGACCCGGACCATGCCGTGCCGGTGACCGTGGCCCGCAACGGCGTGCGCCTGATCGTCTACGGGCGCGGCGACACCCTGCAGCTGCGCGACATTCCGTTGAGCGCGGGCGTGGAAGTGGGCGATGAGATCGTCACCTCCGGCCTGGGCGGGCGCTTCCCGCCGGGCTTCCCGGTCGGCACGATCACCGCGCTGCGCCCCGATGACACCCATGCCTTCCTGGTGGGCGAACTGAAGCCTGCGGCCCAGCTGGACCGCGGCCGCGACGTGCTGCTGCTGCGCCCAGGTACGGCAATTCGCTTGCCTGCGGCAGGCGAATTACCTCAGCCAAGTTTGCCTTCGGCAAACCAGGCTGCCGGGGGGGTATCCCACCTTAACCCCGCGCCGTCGGCGCGCCCCCTTCAACAAGAAGGGGGCTCTCCACCCGACACCGGATCGGGCCCGGTAGTGCCGGCCGCTGGCCGGCAACCGCAACCCACCCAACCCACCCAACCCCCGCCGCAGGAGCCCGCACGATGAGCCGCCTGCGCGACAATCCCTGGGTGCTGCCGGCCAGCCTGGTCGTGGCCCTGCTGCTGGGCCTGCTGCCGCTGCCCGCGCTGCTGCAGCCGCTGCGCCCGTACTGGCTGGCCCTGGTGCTGGCCTACTGGGTCATCGAGGCGCCTGAGCGCGTCGGCCTGGGCATCGCCTTCACCAGCGGCGTCATCGCCGACCTGCTGTATGGCGGCGTGCTCGGCGAGCAGGCCATGCGGCTGGTGATGCTGGCCTTCATCCTGCAGCGCTTCCGCGCCCGCATCCGCTTCTTCCCGATGTCGCAGCAGATGCTGGCCATCGGTGGCCTGCTGTTCAATGACCGCATCGTCAGCGCGCTGGTGCACATCCTGGTGGGCGAACCGACCCTGCCGTGGTCGTACTGGTGGGCGCCGTTGCTGGGCATGGGCCTGTGGCCGCTGGTGTTCGTGCTGCTCGACGCAGTGCGCTTCGGCAAGCGCGGGCGCTGAGCCATGATCCCGCGTCGCCAGGTCAAGAACCCGCACGCCGAAGCCGAACAGTTCCGCCGCCGCGCGGCGCTGGGCTTCCTCGGCGTGCTGGTCTGCCTGCTGGGCCTGGGCGGCTGGTACTTCAAGCTGCAGGTGCTGGACCACGACATCTACGCCACGCGCTCGGAAGCCAACCGCATCAAGCCGCGGCCGGTGGTGCCGGGGCGCGGCATGATCTACGACCGCAACGGCCGCCTGCTGGCCGAGAACGTGCCGGCCTTCCGCCTGGACGTGACCCCGGACAAGGTCACGGACATGGACGCCACCCTGGAAGGGCTGGCCAAGATCATCAGCATCAGCCCCGAAGAGCTGGAAGCGTTCAACAAGTCGCGCAAGGCGCGCCGCAGGTTCCTGCCGGTCACCCTCAAGCTGCGCATGACCGATGAGGAAATGGCGCGCTTCGCGGTGGACCGCTGGCGCTTCCCGGGCGTGGAGCTGGAACCCTACCTGACCCGCCGCTACCCCTATGGCGACCTGTTCGCGCACATCATCGGCTACGTCGGGCGCGTGGATGACAAGGATCTGGAGATCCTTGGCGAAGGCAACGCGGCACTGACCCACATCGGCAAGTCCGGCCTGGAGCGCTATTACGAGCAGCAGCTGCGCGGCAAGGTCGGCTACGAGCAGGTCGAGACCAACGTGCAGGGCCGCGCCATCCGCACCGTCGGCCGGGTGGCCGCGCAGTCCGGCGCCGACCTGCGCCTGTCCATCGATGCCGACCTGCAGCGCGCGCTGGTGGCCGCCTTCGGTGACCAGGAAGGTTCGGCCGTGGCGATGGACCCGCGCACCGGCGAAGTGCTGGCGATGGTCAGCCTGCCGTCGTACGACCCCAACCTGTTCGTCAACGGCATCTCGCATGCCGATTTCAAGGCGCTGAACGACAACCCGTCGCGGCCGCAGTTCAACCGCCTGGTGCTGGGTGGCGTCGCCCCCGGTTCCACGCTGAAGCCGCTGATCGGCCTGGCCGGCCTGGATTCGGGCGTGCGCCGCCCGGAAGACAAGGTGCTGTCCACGGGCATGTTCTACCTGCCGGGCACCTCGCGCGGCTGGGGCGATTCGCACCGTGGCGGCCATGGCTGGACCGACCTGCGCAAATCCATCGCCCAGTCGGTCAACACCTATTACTACCGGCTGGCGCTGGACCTGGGCATCGAGCGTTTCGACCATTACATGGAGTACTACGGCTTCGGCCAGCCGACCGGCATCGACCTGACCGGCGAGATCGGCGGCATCCTGCCGTCGCCGGCGTACAAGCGCAAAAGCCGCAAGGAAGCCTGGTACCCCGGCGACACCGTCAACATCAGCATCGGCCAGGGCGACTGGAAGGTCACTCCGCTGCAGCTGGCACGCGGCGTCAGCGCGCTGGCCGACGGCCAGCTGCGCACGCCGCACCTGGTCATCCAGCAGCGCGAGGGGTTCGACGGCGACTGGGTGGCCTCTGCACCGGGCCCCAGCAAGCCGGTCAGCCCCAACCCGAACAACCTGCAGGCCGTGCGCGAAGGCATGATGGCCACCATGCAGCCCGGCGGCAGCGCCGCGCGCATGGCCGTGGGCGCGCCGTACACCATGGCCGGCAAGACCGGTACCGCGCAGGTGGTCAGCCGCAAGGGCACCGCCGCGGTAAACCCGAAGAGCCTGCCGATGCACCTGCGCCACCGCGCGCTGTTCGTGGGCTTCGCACCGGTTGAACAGCCGGTCATCGCCCTGGCCATCGCCGTGGAAGGCGGTGGCTACGGTGGTTCGGCCGCCGCGCCCATCGCGCGCAAGGTGTTCGATGCCTACCTGCTGGGCAAGATGCCCGAAGGCATGCAGCCGCTGGATGCCGAGCGCGGCACCACCGTCATCGGCGTGACTGCGTTCGACAACGAAGACGCCAGCGCGCGCCCGGCTGGCGATGCTGCCGCCGCGCAGCTGGGCGAGCATCCGGTCGCGGTGGGAGTTCCCACACCGGCGCCTGCTCCGGCACCCGGTGCGCCGCCGGCAGCGGCCGCCGCCTTGCCCGCCAGCCCCCGTTCGCCCCCCGCGGAGCCCGCACGATGAGTGATTTCCTGCGCTGGGCCGGCGATATGCTGCGGCGCTTTTTCAGCTCCCTGGACTGGGTGCTGTGCCTGGCCCTGGGCATGCTGATGGTGATTGGCCTGGCCACGCTGAAGAGCGCGGGCGGCGACAGCCTGGTGATGGCCCAGGGCGCGCGTTTCATTGTCGGCCTGGCGGCGCTGTGGGCCATCTCACGCGTGCCGATCCTGCGCATCCGCTCGGCGACCCCGCTCATCTACGCGATCTCGATGATCCCGCTGCTGGCCGTGTTCGTGCTGGGCACCGGCAAGTACGGCCGGCAGTGGCTGGACCTGAAGTTCTTCTACCTGCAGCCGGCCGAACTGCTGAAAGTCAGCCTGCCGATGATGGTGGCCTGGTACCTGCACCGCATGCCGCTGCCGCCGCGCTTCAACACGGTGCTGGTGGCGATGGTCATCATCGGCGTGCCGACCGGCCTGGTGATGCTGCAGCCGGACTTCGGCACCGGCGTGCTGATCGCCGCCAGTGGCGTGTTCGTGCTGCTGCTGGCCGGCCTGCCGTGGTGGTGGGTGGGGCTGGGCGTGGGCGGCGTGGCCGCGGTCGCGCCGGTGGCCTGGTTCTGGCTGCTGCGGCCGTACCAGAAGGACCGCATCATGATGTTCCTCGACCCGGAGATGGACGCGCTGGGTGCCGGCTGGAACATCATCCAGTCGAAGATCGCGATCGGGTCCGGGGGCTTCGATGGCAAGGGCTGGGGCGAAGGCTCGCAGTCGCACCTGAACTTCATTCCCGAGCAGACCACCGACTTCGCGTTCTCGGTGCTGAGCGAGGAGTTCGGCTGGATGGGCGTGGCCCTGGTGCTGACCCTGTACCTGGTGGTGATCGGGCGCTGCCTGTGGATCGCCAGCCAGTCGCGCGATTCGTATTCCCGGTTGCTGGCCGGCGCCACGGGCCTGGCGTTCTTCGTCTACGTGCTGGTGAATGGCGGGATGATTTCCGGCCTGCTGCCGGTGGTGGGCGTGCCGATGCCGCTGATCAGTTACGGCGGCACCTCGGCGGTGTCCCTGCTGGCCGGCTTCGGCCTGGTGATGGCCGTGCGCAGCCACAACCCGGTGCACGGCGGCTACGGCTGACCACGGCTCCGCCGCCTTCGTAGAGTCGAGCTTGCTCGACTGCTCTGCGCGAACAGCAGTCGAGCAAGCTCGACTCTACGGAAAGCCAAAGCGTGCATCCGGCGACAGCGGAAAGCTTCACGCAAGCGCCGCCCGCTACCGTGCCTGCGTGGAATGGAAACGTGTTTTTGGCATCTGCCGCGAGGCGGTGCGTACGATCGATCTGCCGTTGCTGCTTGCGTTGCTGCTGCTGATGGCCGCCGGCCTGGCCGTGCTGCACAGCGTCTCGGGCCCGGTGGCCGGGCAGGCCGCGCGGTTTGCCGGTGGCCTGGGAGCCATGTGGCTGCTGTCGCGGGTATCGCTGCTGCGCCTGCGCGCGTGGACCCCGGTGTTGTACGCGTTGTCGATGCTGCCCTTGATGGCGGTCTATGTGGTCGGCACCGGCAAGTACGGCCAGCGCTGGCTCAACCTGGGCGTGTTCTACCTGCAGCCCTCCGAGCTGCTCAAGCTCAGCCTGCCGCTGATGATGGCCTGGTACCTGCATCGCCAGCCGCTGCCACCATCGCCGCGCACGGTGCTGACCGCCGCGGCGCTGATCGGCGTGCCGGCGGTGCTCATCCTGCTGCAGCCCAACCTCGGCACGGCCACTCTGGTAACCGCCAGCGGCGTGTTCGCGCTGCTGCTGGCCGGCCTGCACTGGGGCTGGGTGGTGGCCGGCCTGGCCAGCGTTTCAATGGCCGCGCCGCTGGCCTGGTTCGGCCTGCTGCGGCAGTACCAGAAGGACCGCGTGCTGACCTTCCTCGACCCGGCGGCCGATCCGCTGGGCACCGGCTGGAACATCCTGCAGTCGCGCATCGCCATCGGTTCGGGCGGTTGGGAAGGCCGTGGCTGGGGGCAGGGCACGCAGGCCACGCTGGACTTCCTGCCCGAGTACACCACCGACTTCGCGTTCTCGGTGCTGGGCGAAGAATTCGGCTGGATCGGCGTGGCGACGATGTTCGCGCTGTACCTGTTCGTTGTGGGGCGCTGCCTGTGGATCGCCGTACAGGCACGCGACACGCATGCGCGGTTGCTGGCGGGCAGCCTGGGGCTGGCGTTCTTCGTGTACGTGCTGGTGAACGGCGGGATGATTTCCGGCCTGCTGCCGGTGGTGGGCATCCCGATGCCGCTGGTCAGCTATGGCGGCACCTCGGCGGTATCGCTGCTGGCAGGCATCGGGCTGGTGATGGCGGTGCGCAACCACAACCCGGTGCATGGGGGCTGCGGCTGATTCTGTAGAGCCGAGCCCACGCTCGGCTGCTCTTCGCGGAACGTAGCCGAGCGTGGGCTCGGCTCTACAGAAGGTGCGCAGCCGAGCATGGGCTCGGCCCTACATCACAGCGCAGCCGCGCATGCTCGCCATCACCGACACAGCTTCCCCGCCGACGAAGTTCCATAAAAAGTGCGGACCAATTCACACTTTGACGTAGCGTTGATCCGGATCAATGGACTTGTCGTAATCGGCCTGCACAATGGCGGCCCGTTCGGCACGGCGCGCCGTCTGTAGATGCAGCGCGAGGGGGCGCCTGGCGGGAAAGCAGTACTGGTCCAACGGATACAGGGAGCGCGGGGCACTGTCACTGGGGAGCGACAGCCGCGCAGGTATCGACAGGATCCGGTCGCCGGTTGCGCCTGCGGGGATGGGGGCGCAACCGGCAACCTCTGCCTGAATGGGGCAGGGTGATCACGACGCCTTCACATTTCCCGCTGAACGCGCGCAAATCGTTGTGATTCATGGTGTTAGGGGTTTTAATTCATCCATGACCTGCTAACCTGCGACGATGATTCGACGCTCCCTGGCCTGCTTGCTCACCCTCGGTCTGGTCGCCTGCGCGACCCAGCCGACGTCCCCGCCGACTTCACCCCAGGCCAGCAGCACGCCGCGCCATCCGGCCGGCAAGCCCGCGCAGGGCCCGGCCGAAGCCGCCCCGGAAGCGACCGCCGCCACTGCGCCGCCGGTCGACCTCACCCCGGTGCCGTTCGAAACCGCCCGCGCCAATTTCATTGCCGATACCGCCAAGCGCTATGGCCTGGCACCGGCCGAGATCGCCCGCGTGCTCGACCAGGCGCAGGTGCGCCAGCCGATCATCGCCGCCATGTCGCGGCCCGCCGAGCGGGTCAAGCCGTGGAATGAATATCGTCCGATGTTCATCAGCAAGGCACGCATCGATGGCGGCCGCGCGTTCCTGGCCGAGCACCGCGCCGAGCTGGACCGCGTGCAGCAGCGCACCGGCGTGCCGGCCGAAGTGATCGTGGCCATCATCGGCGTGGAAACCAGCTACGGAAAGAATGCCGGCAGCCACCGCGTGCTCGATGCGCTGTACACGCTGGCCTTCTATTACCCGCGCAGCGGCGACCCGGCCAAGCTGGAACGCGAAGTGCGCCGCGAACTGTTCTTCCGCGACGAGCTGGCCAAGCTGTTTGAACTGGGCCGCGAAGAGAAGCTGGACATCACCACGCTCAAGGGCAGTTATGCCGGTGCGATGGGCATGGGCCAGTTCATGCCGTCCAGCTACCTGGATTACGCCGTGGATGGCAACGGCGATGGCCGCCGCGACCTGTTCACCAGCTACGACGACGTGTTCTCCTCCATCGCCAACTACTTCGTGAAGAAGGGCGGCTGGGTGCGTGGCGGCCAGGTGGCGGTGCGGGCCACGCTGGCCCCGGGCCGCGAGGAATTCAACCCGACCGAGTGGATGCCCACCTGGACCCTGGCCGACCTGGCCCAGCGCGGCTACCAGCCCAGCGCGCCAGTACAGCCGGGTGCCACCGCCACCCCGATCACCCTGGAAGCCAGCAACGGCAAGCAGTACTGGCTGGGCTTCCAGAACTACTACGCGATCACCCGCTACAACCTCTCGAAGATGTACGCGATGGCCGTGTTCCAGTTGTCGCAGGCCATTGCCGGACAGGAGCTGCCCCCGGCATGAACATCAGATGGCTGGTCCCCGGAATGGTCGTGCTGGCGCTGGCGGCCTGCAGCAGCGCACCGGACAAACCCAGTGCCGGCCATGGCGGCAAGGTGCCCAGCACGGTGGTGCAGGGCAAGGGCAAAGGCGGGCGCCCGCCGCACTGCCCGGACGGTTCGCCGTACGCGGCCGCCACCGAGGATCTCAGCACCCGCGGCAACTACACCGCCGGCGGCCTGTACAAGCCGGGGGTGAAGGACACCACGCCCAGCTACGTGCCCAACGTGGCCTGCATTCCCGAGCCGGAAGTGACCGCGATCGAGCGCTCGGTGATCGGCAACAAATCGCCGTACGTGGTGCTGGGCAAGTCCTACAAGGTGCTCGATGACACCCATGACTACGTCGAGCGCGGCACCGCGTCGTATTACGGCGCCAAGTTCCACGGCCGCCTGACCTCCAACCGCGAGGTCTATGACATGTACCAGTTCACCGCCGCCCACAAGACGCTGCCGCTGCCCAGCTTTGCCCGCGTGACCAATCTGGACAACGGTGAATCGGTGATCGTGCGCGTCAACGATCGCGGCCCGTTCCATGATGGCCGCGTGGTCGACCTCAGCTACGCCGCCGCCGTGCGCCTGGGCATCACCCAGCGCGGCACCGGCAACGTGGAAGTGCGCGCGCTGCAGCCGGGCGAAAGCAACCTGCTGGCGCAGAAACCTTCGCGCCGCGAGCGTCGTGCGGCCGAAGCCGCGGCGGCTGCCACGACCGTCGCCGCCGCACGCCCTGCACCCGCCCCGCGTGCCGCCGCGCCCAGCGACATCGACCGCCTGGTGCAGCGCCTGCCCGCCGATGGCGCGCCGGCCCGTGGCCAGCCGGCCACCACCCAGGCCGCCAGCAGCGCCCTGCCTGAGGTCGCGGTGAGCAGCCTGCCGCCGGCCGCGCCGCCGGTGCGCAGCGTCGCCGCCGCACCCGTGGCCGTCGCCGCCGCCACCCCGCGTGCCAGCACGACGCCGGTGCGCAGCGCGCCGCCCGCCGCCCCGGCCCCGACGCTGTCGCAGCAGGTGGTGGGCGCGGTGATGGTGCAGGTCGCCAGCTTCTCCAGCCGCGACAACGCGACCCGCGCAATGGGCCAGCTCAACGCCGCCGGCATCGTCGGCGCGACCATCAGCGACATCGCCGCTGGCGGCCGTACCCTGTTCCGCCTGCGCGTACCCGCCAGCGACCATGCCAGCGCCGCGGAACTTGTCGGCCGCATCGCAGGTCTTGGCCTGGGTTCGCCGCAGATCGTCAAGGATTGATCCGCCCGGGCCGGTGCTGCCGGCCCCTTCCACACGGGCCTTACAATGGCCCCTCGTACCATCCTCCATTCTGGCCGTCCCCTGGAGCCTGCAGTCCAATGAATTTCCGTTCCGCCGCCACCGCCCTGGCCGCCACCCTGGTGGTTGGCCTGGCTTCCGCCCAGACGCCGCTGCCGACCCCGGCCACCCCGGCGCCCGCTGCTGCTGCCGCCCCGGCGGTCGTCGCCACCCCGCCGGCCCCGGTGCCCAGCACGTCCAAGGCCTGGATCCTGATGGACTACGCCACCGGCCAGATGCTGGCGGGCGAGAACGTGCATGAACAGCTGGCCCCGGCCAGCATCACCAAGGTGATGACCTCGTATGTCGTGGCCGCCGAAGTCAAGAACGGCAAGGTCCGCGCCGACGACCAGGTGATGATGAGCGAACGCGCCTGGCGCGAAGGCGGCGCCGGCACCGACGGCAGCTACAGCGGCTTCCCGGTCAACCAGACCGCGCGCCTGGAAGACATGGAAAAGGGCATGGCGATCCAGTCCGGCAACGACGCCGCGATCGCCCTGGCCGAGCACGTGGCCGGCAGCGAGGAAGCCTTTGCTTCGCTGATGAACAGCTACGCCGCCAAGATCGGCATGAAGGATTCGCACTTCGTCAACGCCCACGGCCTGAGCGCCGAAGGCCACCACAGCACCGCCTACGACCTGGCGCTGCTGGGCCGCGCGATGGTGCGTGACTACCCGGAAACCTACGCCTACAACAAGGTGAAGGAATTCCAGGTGGGCAACATCAAGCAGCCCAACCGCAACCTGCTGCTGTGGCGCGATGGCAGCGTGGACGGCATCAAGACCGGCCACACCTCCGAAGCCGGCTACTGCCTGATGAGCTCGGCCCAGCGCGGCGACCAGCGCCTGATCGCCGTGGTGCTGGGTGGTTCGTCGGAAAAGCAGCGCGCCGATGACAGCCTGGCCCTGCTCAACTGGGGCTTCCGCTTCTTCGAAACCCACCGCCTGTATGAGCCGGGCAAGGCCGTGGCCGAGCACAAGGTGTGGAAGGGTGCCACCGACAAGGTGCAGCTGGGCGTGGCCCAGCCGATGCTGGTGAGCGTGCCGCGCGGTCGCTACAACGACCTGAAGCCCAGCATCGACGTGCCCAAGACCCTGGAAGCCCCGTTCACCGCCGGCCAGCAGATCGGCACCGTCAAGGTGACCCTGGATGGCAAGGTCGTGGCCGAAGCCCCGCTGGTGGCCGTGGCCGCCGTCGAGCAGGCCGGCTTCTTCAAGCGCCTGTGGGACAGCTTCTGGATGTGGTGGGAATCGGAATGATCCACGCCTTGGCGTGGTGAATGAAAAGGCCGGCGAAAGCCGGCCTTTTCTTATTGGTAGTGCCGGCCGCTGGCCGGCTCCTCATGAACCCATCCGGAGATGCCTGCAGCCGGCCAGCGGCCGGCACTACCAGTGAGAGTGCCGACCAACGGTCGGCACCTGCCTACATCGAGCGGCTGATGGTGAAGCTGCCGAACACCGGGGCTTCACGCTGGCCGTTGAACTCGCGGGTGCTGTGGTAACGGGCCATCGCGAACTTCCAGCGGCCGCGCATCACGGCGATGCCGTAGCCGCCGTAGGCCACCACGTGGCGCTTGTCCACGCTGTGGCTGTCGCGGAAGGTGTTGCCGTCCAGGGTGATATCGCGGATCACCCAGGCCGCATCGGTGGTGGCGAACAGGTGCCACGACCAGCCGCTGGGCTTGCCGCCGCGGGTCGGGGCGGTGTTCTCGCCTGCCGGGCGCAGCGGGGTGCTGCCGAAGTCGTCGGGCAGCTTCCAGCCGAAACGCACTTCACCGCCGAAATTCGCCTTGGTTTCCAGGTTGCCGATCGAGCCGCCGTAGTGGCTGATCGCATCCCAGCCCCAGCCGCCGGCATTCACGCTGGCATCGCCCGGCCAGCGCCGCATGCGCTCGTGGGTGTACATCACCACCGGTTCGTTGTGCAGCTGGTTGTCCCAGCCCTGGAATTTCTCGTCGCCCAGCAGGTCATGCACCGCGTTCTGCACCTGCTTGCCCTGCGCCCACGGGCCAACCACGCCCAGGGTCAGCAGGGTGGTCTGCAGGCGATCGCCGCGGCGGGCGTTGTAGCCGAAGCTGGCCACCAGCACGCCGGCGTACGGGCGGTCGTCCTCGATCACGTCCTTGCGGGTGAAATCGGTGGGCGTGTAGATGCCCTGGCCGAGGCTGAAGATCATGTTCTGCTGCTCGAACTCACCCGGGTGCAGGCGTTCGAGGTGGCGGTTCACCCAGCGCGCCAGGCGCGGCAGGCAGGGATCATCGGTGTAGTCCACCAGGTTGGGCGAGACCAGGGTCAGCTGGGCGCCGTTGGTGTAGCCCTGGTCCTGGTCCTTGGCGCCGAACAGGTCGTTGTCGACGCGGAAATTGACCTGTGGCGGGTGCTCCCGCATCGCATCGGGGCCGCACTGCTGCGCGGCGTGGGCAGTGAGGGGCAGGGCGGCCGCCGCCAGGAGGCCGGTCAGGCCGAGGGTGACGGCAGTACGCATGGATGGAATGATCATCAGGTCGTTGGCGTGTGAAGGTCGATTTATGCAACAACACGTTACTCCCGTCGCCGTGAGGGAACGAGCCTCCCGCCTTCACTTGTCTGTTCCGTAAAACGCACTTGTCCCTTCAGCGAAACTGGAGGCGGGCCGGGCGCAGCCTGAACCGGGCCGCAGCCTGCAACGCAGCGGACTGCCGATGCGACGTTTGACCTTGATGAATACTCTTGGGTTTGTTGCCCTGCGGCCCGATAATGGGGGCATGGAAATCAAGTCCGACAACCCCGATCACGGCTTCCAGTTCCCCGGTCAGTTCGAGCTCAGCGCAATGGGCCCAGCCAACCGTGGCCTGGAGCAGGAACTCCCCAGCCTGCTGATTGCTGCAGGCGTCGATGTGGTGAACGAGCGCATCAGCTGGAAGCATTCGTCCAACGGCAAGTACGTTTCGGTGCGCCTGGTGTTCCGGGCCGAGAACCGTGAACAGTACGACGTGGCCCACCAGGCCCTGCGCGACCACCCGGAAGTGAAGTGGACGGTGTAGCCACCAGCTGCGCGGCCGAACCTGCCCCCGGGCAGCGTCCGGCCCGCCCTGCAGTGGTGCGCGACCTCGGTCGCCAGGCCTATGAACCGGTCTGGCGCGCCATGCAGCGCTTCACCGACCAGCGGACCGACGACGATGCCGACGAGCTGTGGGTGGTCGAACACGATCCGGTGTTCACCCTCGGCCAGGCCGGCAAGGACGAGCACGTACTGGCGCCGGGCGATATCCCGGTGCTGCACGTCGACCGCGGCGGCCAGGTGACCTACCACGGCCCCGGCCAGATCGTGGTCTACCCGCTGCTGCGCTTGCCGCGGCTGGGCATCGGCGTGCGCGACTACGTCTGCCGCATCGAACAGGCCCTGATCGACACCCTCGGCGAATGGAACATCGGCGCCGAGCGCCGTGACGGCGCGCCGGGCGTCTACGTGGGCGATGCCAAGATCGCCGCGCTCGGCATCCGCGTCCGCCGCGGCTGCACCTTCCACGGCCTGGCCTTCAATGTGTCGATGGACCTGGAACCCTTCCACCGCATCAACCCCTGTGGCTATCAGGGGTTGCAGGTGACCTCGGTGGTAGACTTGGGTGGCCCGTCCGGGATGGACGCCGTCAAGCCGGTGCTGCTGGACCATCTGGCCCGCCAGTTTGGCCTTCTGCTGCAGCCCACGCCCGAACTGCCCGATCTTTCTGCGGCCGCCTGACCGCCCCCCGGAACTGCCATGACTGAGACCACCGCCCGCACCATCCCCCTGCAGATCGTGCAGGCCGAGCTTCCGTCCGCCGCGCCGCTGCAGGTGGGCGTCAAGCAGATGGGCGGGGACAAGATCAACCGTTCGCCGGTGCAGTTCGCCGACGCACCGGTGCTGCGCAAGCCGTCTTGGATCCGCGTGCGCATTCCTTCGGGCAATGCCGTGCAGAACCTGAAGGCCAAGCTGCGCGAGAACCGCCTGGTGACCGTGTGCGAGGAAGCCAGCTGCCCGAACATCCACGAATGTTTCAGCCACGGCACCGCCACCTTCATGATCCTGGGCGAGGTCTGCACCCGTCGCTGCTCGTTCTGCGACGTGGCCCACGGCCGCCCCAAGCCGCCGGATGCCAACGAGCCGGCCACCCTCGGCCAGACCGTGGCCGACATGGGCCTGAAGTACGTGGTGGTGACCAGCGTCGACCGCGATGACCTGCGCGACGGCGGTGCCCAGCACTTCGTCGACTGCATCACCGCCATCCGCGAGAAGTCGCCGGGCACCCGCATCGAGGTGCTGACCCCGGACTTCCGTGGCAAGGGCCGCATGGAGCGCGCGCTGGAGATCCTGGCGCAGAACCCGCCGGATGTGTTCAACCACAACATCGAAACCGTACCGGACCTGTACCGCAACGTGCGCCCGGGTGCCGATTACCAGTGGTCGCTGAACCTGCTGAAGAACTTCAAGGCGCAGCATCCGTCGGTGCCGACCAAGAGCGGCATCATGCTGGGCCTGGGCGAGGAGTTCGAGCAGATCAAGGCCACCATGCGCGACCTGCGCGCGCATGACGTGGACATGATCACCATCGGCCAGTACCTGCAGCCGACCGCGCACCACCACCCGGTGCTGAAGTACTGGACCCCCGAGGACTACAAGGCGCTGGAAGACTACGGCTACGAGCTGGGCTTCAGCCACGTGGCCTCCGGCCCGATGGTGCGCTCGTCGTACCACGCCGACGTCCAGGCCAAGGGCGCCGGCGTCGCCTGAGCTGGGTGCGGACCTCCGCACTGGTGGGTGCGGACCCCCCTCACCGGTGGGTGCGGACCGTTGGTCCGCACGCCTTCGCCTGCATTCACAATTTGCTACACCGGCCCCGCTAGGCTGGTTTTCCACCGAACGCGGCCGGGTGACAAACACGGCAACTTTCGGCACTGTCGTGGTGTCTGAACACCACGCAGTCTCCCCCTTGGCAAGGCGCCTTCGAGCACGTTCATGAAATTCAAAGCCCCCGCATTCCTGATGGCCCTGGCGCTGGTCGCGCCGCTGGCGCTGGCGGCCAAGGCCGACTCGCCGGCGCTGCCGGCGGCCGCGACCGCCGACCAGGTCACCACCTCCAAGCTGGTCTACGGCCTGCTGTCCGACAGCCGCTACGCCTACCGGCCGCGCGCGCTGGACGAGGCCACCTCCAAGGACGTGTTCAAGCGTTACCTGGAAACCCTCGACGGCGGCAAGCAGTACTTCACCCAGGCCGACGTGGCCCGTTTCGCGCCGTTCCAGGCCGGCATCGCCAACGCCATCCGCGGCGGCGAACTGGAGCCTGCCTTTGAAGTGTTCGCGGTCTACAAGCAGCGCGTGGGCGAGCGCGTCGGTTATGCACGCAAGCTGCTGAAGCAGGAGCCGGACTTCACCGCCGACGAGCGCTTCGAATACGACCGCAAGGACGTGCCGTGGGCGGCCAGCAACGCCGAGCTCGATGAGCTGTGGCGCAAGTCGGTGAAGAACGACTGGCTGCGCCTGAAGCTGGCCGGCAAGAAGTCCGACGACATCCGCAAGACCCTGGACAAGCGCTACGCCACGCTGGAAAAGAGCGTCAACGAGCTGAAGGGCGAGGATGTCTTCCAGTTCTTCATGAACGCCTACACCAGCGCCGTCGACCCGCATACCGACTACTTCACCCCGCGCACTGCCGAGAACTTCAACCAGGCGATGTCGCTGTCGCTGGAAGGCATCGGCGCGCAGCTGCAGCGCCAGGACGACATGGTGGTGATCCGCGAGATCATCGCCGGTGGCCCGGCCGCGGTGGACGGCACCCTGAAGCCGGGCGACCGCATCGTCGGCGTCGGCCAGGGCAAGTCCGGGCCGGTGGACGATGTGATCGGCTGGCGCATCGATGACGTGGTGGCCAAGATCCGTGGCGCCAAGGACACGCAGGTCCGGCTGGAGTTCATCTCCGCCGAGGACGGCGTGGACGGCAAGCACCACACCCTGCTGCTGACCCGTCAGAAGGTGCGCCTGGCCGAGCAGGCCGCCAAGGGCGAAACCATGACCATCCCGGGCAAGGATGGCCAGCCCGAGCGCAAGGTGGGCGTGATCAAGCTGCCGACCTTCTACCAGGATTTCGAAGGCCGTCGCCGCAACGCGGCCGACTACGCCTCGGCGACGCGCGACGTCGCCAAGCTGCTGGCCGGCTTCAAGGCCGACAAGCTGGACGGCGTGGTACTGGACCTGCGCAGCAATGGCGGTGGTTCGCTTGATGAAGCCATCGAACTGACCGGCCTGTTCATCGAACAGGGCCCGGTGGTGCAGGTGCGCGAATCCGGTGGCCGCGTCACCGTCAACAGCGACCGCAACCAGGGGGTTGCCTGGGATGGCCCGCTGGCCGTGCTGATCAACCGTGGTTCGGCCTCGGCATCGGAAATCTTCGCCGGTGCCATCCAGGATTACGGCCGTGGCCTGGTCATCGGTGAAACCACCTTCGGCAAGGGCACCGTGCAGAACATCGTCGACCTGGACCGCTGGCCCAGCGGCGAGACCCAGCGCTTTGGCCAGGTGAAGCTGACCATCGCCCAGTTCTTCCGCATCAGCGGCAGCAGCACCCAGCACAAGGGCGTGGTGCCGGACCTGGCGTTCCCGGCCAGCGTCGATGCCACCGAGTTCGGCGAAAGCACCTACGACAACGCGCTGCCGTGGACCCGCATCGCGGCCGTGCCGCACACCCAGTACGGCAACTTCGCACCGCTGCTGCCCAAGCTGGAGTCGCGCCACGAAGCCCGCATCGCCACCGACAAGGAATTCCAGTGGTGGAACGAGGACGTGCAGCAGTTCCGTACCGAAGCGGCCAAGAAGTACGTCTCGCTCAACGAGGCGACCCGCCTGGCCGAGCGTGAGCGCCAGGACAAGCAGCGCAAGGACCGCCAGGTCGTCCGCAAGGAACTGGGCCTGGCCCTGGACCCGCTGGCCGATGACAGCAGCGATGACGGCCTGACCGGCAACGAGCGCGACATCGTCAAGGATGCCGCCCGCGAGAAGGCCGCCGAGAAGCGTCCGGACCCGCTGCTGCGTGAATCCGCCTCGATCCTGTCCGATGCGGTGAACCTGCTGGAAACCGACCGCCCGCTGTCGGCCCAGGTGCTGCCGCAGTCCACCGGCGCAGGCCGCTGGGCGGACTGATCCGCTGCTGATGTGAAGTTCCCCACGGGGCCGGCATTGCCGGCCCCGTTTGTTTTTCCGGTAGCGCCGGGCCATGCCCGGCGGACGTCCATGAACCGGGAGCAACGGGGGCGGGCGCATCGACCTGCCGCACACGGCCCCGGGTCTACCCTTGGGGCTTCCGTTCTCGCAGGAGTACCCATGCGGGCCTCCCGTCTTTCGCTGTCCCTGCTGGCCGTGGCCAGCACCCTGGTTCTGGCCGGTTGCGGTGGCCGGGCCGCCGACAACAGCCTGCTGCGCGAGTCCTTCGATTCGGGCGACACCTTCTCGCGCACCGTCGATGGGCGCCCTGCCGAGGCCTGTGAAGCGGCCCGCCGTACCCTGCTCAGCCAGGGATATGCCATCGCGCGCGCCGACGATGGGCAGGTGGAAGGCAACAAGAATTTCCAGGTGCGCGAGGACGATCACGAGCAGCTGGTGCTGCGCATCTCCTGCGCGCCACGTGGCAGCGAGCAGGCGCTGGTGTTCGTCAGCGCCGTGCAGGACCGTTATGCACTGAAGAAGAGCCCGACCTCGGCCAGCGTCGGCGTGGGCGCACTGGGCTCGGTGTCGCTGCCGTTCGGCAGCAACGATGATTCGCTGGTGAAGGTTGCCAGCAGCACGATCACCGATTCTGATTTCTACCGTCGCTTCTTCGACCGCCTGCACCAGTACCTGCCGGCGGCCGCTGCGGCCAAGCCGACGCCAGCACCGACGCCTGCACCGGCCCCGCCACCGGCGGCGGTGCAGGAGCCGGCACCGGTACCGGCTCCGCCGGTTCCCGCCGCGCCCGCGACACCCGTACCCGAGCCCGCCCCGCAACTGCCCGCCCCGCAACCGGCGGCCGAACAGGGCTGACGGTGAAGGGCAGGGCGCTGGGGCTGGCCCTGCTGCTGGGCTGGCCCATGCTTGGCAACGCCGCGGGCAGTGGCTGCGAACAGGGCCTGCTGCAGCGGCTGGGCTGGCGCTTCGAAACCACGGCCGTCGAGGCGCCCCGCATCCATGGCGGCCCGGTCTGCACGCGTGCCTCGCTGCAGGCTGCGCAGCAGGCCGGCGACCTGCAGGTGCGCTGGCCCGCCACGATGACCGAGCAGGCGCGGCAGGCCGTGCTGCAGCGCCTGCTGGACGACCCGGCCACGCTCTGCGCCTACACCTTCGAACTGGGTGCGGCTGCGCAGCGCGCCGCGCGCGCATTGCAGGACAACCCCGGTTTCCGTTTCAGCGGCCTGCAGCTGGGCTGGATCGGCTTCGGCGCGGGCGGCGCACCCGCGCAGGGCTGGCGGAACACCCGCAGCTTCGGCCGCGGTTATACGCCGCTGGCCGGCAACAGCCGCGCGCTGGAGACGTTCTACACCGGCAACGTGCGTGCCGAATGTGGCGTCGGTCGGCAGGTCGCGCAGCTGGCCACCCAGCGCGAGCTGTACGGCGATGCCGCCTTCGATGGTGAATTCTCTGCCGATGAGCTTTCCATCGGTACCTTGCTGGGCCTGCACGATACCGGCAGCATCCTGCTGGGCGCGGGGGCCGGTGAGTTCTTCGCCGATGGCAAGGCCGTGCGCACTGCCGTACGGGGGCGCAGCGCGTTCCTCGGCGTGCCCGGTTTCATCGAACACGTCGGCGACCGTTCGACGCTGGACGACCTGAGCAACCAGGCCGAGAACTTCATCGTCGTCGATGTCGGCGCAGATGCCGCGCAGGCGCTGGCCGCACACGGCGGGCTGGCCTGGTACGACCAGCGCAACGCCGAGCTGTGGACGCTTGCGCAGGGCATTCCGCGGCTCGGCCGGCGCTACTTCGAGCGCCTGTTGTACGAGCGTGATCCCGGCCTGCGCGCGCAGCTGGAACCCCGCTACCAGGCCACGCTGGCACGCATGGACCAGTTGCTGGACGATCCGTTCTACCAGCAGTTCGTGATCTATGTGCACCCACGCGGTATACGTCCCATCGGTTACCACATCATCCGCCTGCTCGACCGCAACCCACGCACGTCGTTTTCCATCGACCTGGCGTTGCACAATCTGCATACCACGCTCTATCGGCGCTGGCGCGAGGCGCAACTGCGCCACTGCGCGGCGACCGGCCGGCCAGGCAGCCTGACCCTAGACCCCAACTGAAGGTGAAACAATGGACATTGCAATGATCGGCCTCGGCCGCATGGGCGCCAACATGGCCCAACGCCTGCATCGCGGCGGCCACCGCGTGGTCGGCTACGATCCGGGTGAAGGCGCCCGCCAGCGCGCCGCCGAGGCCGGCCTGGAGGTCGTCGATTCGCTGGCCGCGGCGGTTGCCGCACTGCCGGTGCCGCGCGTGGTGTGGCTGATGGTGCCGGCCGGCGAGACCGTCGACCAGACCCTGGGCCAGCTGACCCCGCACCTGGCCGAAGGCGATATCGTCATCGACGGCGGCAACTCCAACTACCAGGACTCGATCCGCCGCGCCAAGGCGCTGGCCGAGGATGACCTGGGCTACGTGGACTGCGGCACCAGCGGTGGCGTGTGGGGCCTGCAGGAAGGCTACAGCCTGATGGTCGGTGGCGAAGCGTCGGTGGTTGAACAGGTCGCGCCGTTGCTGCGCACCCTGGCACCGGCCGAAGACCGCGGCTGGGGCCGTGTCGGCCCGTCCGGCGCCGGCCACTTCACCAAGATGGTCCACAACGGCATCGAGTACGGAATGATGCAGGCCTATGCCGAAGGCTTCGCGCTGATGGAGCGCAAGCAGGAGATGGAACTGGACCTGGCCCAGGTGGCCGAAGTCTGGCGCCACGGCAGCGTCGTGCGTTCGTGGCTGCTGGACCTGAGCACCGAAGCGCTCAAGCGCAATCCCTCGCTGGATGGCATCGCCCCGTACGTCGAGGATTCCGGCGAAGGCCGCTGGACCGTCGCCGAAGCCATTGCCCTGGACGTGCCGGCCCCGGTGATCACCCTGTCGCTGCTGGAACGCCTGCGCTCGCGCGAATCCAATTCGTTCACCGACCGCCTGCTGTCGGCGATGCGAAACGAATTCGGCGGCCACGCCATCAAGAAGTCGTAAGCCCCGCAATGGGGTCGGATCCCTTTCCGCAGGAAAGGGCTCTGACCCCAAGAGGATCGTTTCCACGTCATCCACGCATGGCGTGGATCTACCGTGTCGACCAACGTCGACACCTACCAGATCCAACCCCGTGCCGACCAACGGTCGGCACCCACCAACAGCATCCACCAACAGCATCCACCAACAGCATCCACCAACAGCATCCACCAACAGCATCCACCAACAGCATCCACCAACAGCAGCAGGTTCCAACAGCCCGCGGGAAACTGTCGAAGGCGGGGTGGGTCCGGTTGAGGGGGTGTGAGCGGCATGGATGCCGCGACCAAGCCCCCATGGACGGGTTCACGGCGTCCCCCTCAACCGGACCCACCCCGCCAACCCACGGAATGCAGGCTTTTGTTTTTGAAGTTGCCGGCCAGCGGCCGGCACTACCGCAGGTGCAGGGCGCAGCCCTGCCGATCACCCCAACACCACCCGCCGTCCCTCGCGCGCACTCACCATCCCCGCCTCCAGCAACCGCATCAACTGCAGCGCCTGCACCGCACTCACCGTCGCCTCGCCCTCGCCACGCATCGCCCTCGCCACGCATCGCCGCCGCGAACTGCGCATACAGCCGCCGGTAATCCCCTGGCAGGTTGTCCACGGTCGTGCGCTGCACGTTGTCCTCGGCATCGCAGCGCAACAGCTCGCCATGCCGCGGGTCGACGCCCCAGCCGGGGGCACCCGGTGCCACGCCGCGACGCAGCTGCGCCTCCTGCACGTCCAGGCCATGCTTGATCCAGCTGCCCTCGCGGCCATGCACCGCGAAGTGCGGCGTCGGCGCCGCCACCAGCGAACCGGCATGCACGATCGCGCGGTGCCGCGGGTAATGCAGCACGGCATGGAAATAGTCGACGCCGCTGCCACCTTCGCGCTGCACCGCCAGATCGGCATCGATGGCCTGCGGCCAACCGAACAGCACCAGCATCTGGTCCAGCAGGTGTGGGCCGAGGTCGTACCACAGGCCGCTGCCGGGCCCTTCCTGTTCGCGCCAGCGATCGCGCACCTGCGGCCGGTAGCGATCGAAGTGCGCGTGGCATTCGGCCACTTCGCCCGGCGTGCCCTCGGCCAGCAGCGCCTGCAGGGTGAGGAAATCCGCATCGAAGCGACGGTTCTGGAACACCGTGGCGATGCGTCCGGCACCGCGCGCGGCGGCCAGCACGGTTTCCGCTTCGGCCACATCCAGCGCGAACGGCTTGTCCACCAGCACATGCTTGCCGGCAGCCAGTGCGGCAATGGCCAGCGGCGCGTGCTGCTCGTTCGGCGTGGCGATCACCACCGCATCCACCGCCGGGTCATCGAATACTTCCTGCGCGCTGGCGCGCACGTGCACATCGCTGAAGCTGCGCAGCAGGGTGTCGCGCTGCGAGCTGACGATGCTGTGCAGGGCCAGCCCGGGCGTGTGCTGGATGAGCGGTGCGTGGAAGACGCGGCCGGCGAGGCCGTAGCCGATCAGGGCCAGTTGCAGGTCGGGGCGCATGGGGGGGCTCCGCAGGGTGGGGGAGACAAAGCGTAGAACGTGGCTCCGGGGGAGGCAAAACTGAACCGTTACCGTTGCAGCCGGCGGGTTCACGGCGGCGTGACCAAAGCCCGACGCCTGCAACACAGGCGACTGTCCAGACTGGCAGCACATCCAGAAGGAGCACCGCACGATGAGCAACCTGACCCGTACCCTGATTGCTTCGTCCCTCACCCTGGGCCTGGCCCTGTCTTCCTCGGCCGTCATGGCCAAGGATCCGCCGAAGACCGACCACGCCGCGATGACCCACGCCGACCGCCACGACTCGAACGAGCCGGTGACCGACAGCTGGATCACCACCAAGGTGAAGGCCGACCTGCTGGCCAGCAGCAACGTACCGGGCACCGAAGTGAAGGTGGAAACGGTCAATGGTGTGGTCAGCCTCAGCGGCACCGTCGCCACCCAGGCCGAGAAGGACAAGGCGGTGACCACCGCCAAGGGCATCAAGGGCGTGACCCGCGTCGATGCCGCTGCGCTGAAGGTCAATGCTGCCGCCAAGCGCTGATCGGCGCTGGCCTGAAGTGGACAGGGGCGTCCCGCCAGGGGCGCCCTTCGTCGTGCCGCCGCGCCGGATTCTCCCGGGCCGAGCGGCTGCGCTATATTGGCCGCATCGCTTCGTTGACGATGGACCATGGCGCTGGTGTTCAGTGATGACATCTGGGACCGTTGGCGGCTGCCTGCCCTGGCACTCGCTGCTGCCGCGATCATCGTCGTTCCCTGGCTGACCCTGCGCCAGCTGCAACAGGACAACGAACAGGCGATGGCCTGGGTCAACCACACCCAGGCGGTGGGCGTGGCCCTGCAGCAGCTGCAGACCGACGTGCGTGACGTGGAATCGGCGGCACTGACCCTGTCCAAGGGCGTGGATGCCCCCGGCCTGCACGAACGCATGGCCAAGGCCGAGCAGATTCCCGGGCGGCTGGCCGCGCTGGCGCGGATGACCCGCGACAATCCCGACCAGCTCGTCCGCATCGGCCGCATCGAATCGCTGCTGGAAGGACGCATGGCGCTGGCCCGCCAGCTCGCACGCTCGACCCCCAACACCGACCAGCGCGAGCTGGTGCAGGACCTGAGCACGCGCTACCCGATCCGCGGCCTGGTGGAAGAACTGCAGGCCAGCGAAAAGACGCTGCTGGCGGCGCGTGCCGAACAGGCCGCGCGCCAGCGCAGGCAGACCGAACTGGTGTCCTGGAGCTCGCTGGTGGTGCAGCTGTGCCTGCTGGGCCTGGTGCTGTGGCTGCTGCAGCGGCAGATCGGCCGCCGCCTGCAGGCCGAGCGGCACTCGCTGCGCGCCGCCGCGCGTGCCGCCTCGGTGCTGCAGACGGTGCGCGAGCCCATCGTGCTGCTCGACCGCGACCTGCGCGTGCAGCTGCACAACACGGCGTTCGCCGAGCTGTACGGGCTGCAGGACGAACGTGCCGATGGCACCCTGCTGGCCGATGTCGGCGAAGGCGCCTGGCAGGACCCGGTGGTGCGCCAGCGCCTGTCCGACGTGCTGCTGCGCGGGCGCGAGCTGTGGGATTTCGAGCTTGAACAGCGCACCGACGGCACGGTGCGCTACATGCTCATCAACGCGCGGCGCATGCCGCTGCCGGACACCGATGACGAAGTGGTGCTGATGACCATCAGCGACGTGACCGTGCAGCGTGCGGTGCAGTGGCGCGTGGAAGAACTGAACCGCCAGCTGGAAGGCAAGGTGGCCCAGGTCTCGGAGGTCAACCGCGAGCTGGAGGCCTTCAGCTATTCGGTGTCGCACGACCTGCGCGCGCCGCTGCGCCATGTCGCCGGTTTCTCCGACAAGCTGTCACGCCACCTGGGCGAGGGCGCTGATGAAAAGAGCCGCCACTACCTGGACGTGATCTCCGGCTCGGCACGGCGCATGGCCGCGCTGATCGACGATCTGCTGGTCTATTCGCGGCTGGGGCGCGCTGCGATGCGCCAGCAGGCGGTGGACATGCAGACGCTGGTGGCCGACACCCGCGCCATGCTCGATGCCAACCTGAAGACCGATGCCGAAGTCAGCGGCGTGGCTCACCACGTTGAATGGACCATCGCGCCGCTGCCGATGGTGGTGGCCGACGAGAACATGATGCGCCAGGTGTGGCTGAACCTGTTGGGCAACGCAGTGAAGTATTCGGCCAACCGCGAGCCGGCGCGCATCCGCGTGGACTACCAGCAGCAGGCCGATGGCGGCCATCAGTTCACGGTCAGCGACAATGGCGCAGGCTTCGACATGGCCTACGCCGGCAAGCTGTTCGGCGTGTTCCAGCGCCTGCACAAGGCCAGTGACTACCCCGGCACCGGTATCGGCCTGGCCAGCGTGCGTCGGGTGCTGACCCGCCATGGTGGCCGCATCTGGGCCGAAGCCGTGCCCGATGCCGGCGCCACTTTCCACTTCCACCTGCCTCCTGCGCTGGACGCAGTCAACCAAGGGCCCTCCGCATGACCACGCTGCGCACCATCCTCCTGGCCGAAGACAGCCCGGCCGACGCCGAAATGGCCATCGACGCGCTGCAGGAAGCCCGACTGGCCAATCCCATCGTGCACGTCGAGGACGGCGTGGAAGTGATGGATTACCTGCTGCGCCGTGGTGCGCATGCCACCCGCGAAGAAGGCCTGCCCGCAGTGCTGCTGCTGGACATCAAGATGCCGCGCATGGACGGGCTGGAAGTGCTGCGGCAGATCCGCGAGCACGAGGAGCTCAAGCGCCTGCCGGTGGTCATCCTGTCGTCCTCGCGCGAGGAAAGCGACCTGGCGCGCAGCTGGGACATGGGCGTGAACGCCTATGTCGTCAAGCCGGTGGACGTGGACCAGTTCTTCGGCGCGGTGCAGACCCTGGGCAGGTTCTGGGCGCTGATCAACCAGGCACCGGAGGTCGAGTAAGGCCATGCCGCTGATCGGTCCGGCCCTCGGGGCGCTGCGCATCCTGCTGGTGGAAGATTCACCGGAGGATGCCGAGCTGATGTGCGAACAGATGCTCGAGGCGGGCCTGGATGCCCGTTTCGAGCGCGTGGAAAGCGAGCCCGAACTGCGCCAGGCGCTGGCCGGGTTCGTGCCGGACATCGTGCTCTCGGACCTGAGCATGCCGGGCTTTTCCGGTGATGAAGCGCTGCGCATCGTGCGCGAGACCGCGCCGGATGTTCCCTTCATCTTCGTCTCCGGCACGATGGGCGAGGAGAACGCGGTGGAGGCCCTGCAGAAGGGCGCCAACGATTACATCATCAAGCACCACCCGGCGCGCCTGCCGTCGGCGGTGGCGCGCGCGGTGCGCGATGCGCGCAGCGCGGTGGAGCGCCTGCGCGTGGAAACCGAGCTGATGCGTGCGCAGCGGCTGGAAAGCCTCTCGCTGCTTGCCGCCGGCCTCAGCCACGACCTGCGCAACATCCTGCAGCCGCTGCTGATCATGCCGGAGCTGCTGAAGGCGCGCACCGAAGATCCGCAGCTGCACCACCTGGCCGATGTCATCGCCGAGTGCGGCCGCCGTGGCCACGAGATGGCCGAGTCGATGCTGTCCTTCGTGCGCGGTTCGCGCACGCCCAGCGAGCGCATCTTCATCGACGACCTGTTCCAGGCCGTGGCGCTGCTGTTGCGCAGCAACGTGCCCGAAACGGTGAGCCTGGAACTGGAGGTGCAGGACGAGGGGCTGGTGGTCGATGCCAACTACACCGAACTGCAGCAGGTGCTGCTGAACCTGGCGCTCAATGCGATCCAGGCGATGCCGCAGGGTGGCCGCCTGGGCCTGACCGCCGACCATGCCGGCGAGCACGACGGCGTGGACTGGCTGCGCATCGTGGTGGCCGACGAAGGCATCGGCATGGATGCCGATACGTTGTCGCACCTGTTCAACCCGTTCTTCACCACCAAGGCCGATGGCACCGGACTGGGCCTGATTTCCTGCAAGCGCATCGTCGAAGGCGCCGGTGGCAGCATCCACGTCAACAGCGAGCTAGGGCAGGGCACGCGCTTCGAGCTGCGGCTGCCGATGCACGAGCGGGCCGAGGGCGGTGAACCGGTCGAACAGCTGGTGGCGCTGGGCAGTGGCCAGTCGATCCTGGTGGTCGATGGCGAGGCCACGCGCCTGTCGCTGCTGGGCAACGCGCTGTCCAGCCAGGGCTACCAGCTGCAGCTTGCTTCCGACGGCCCGGCCGCGCTGCGCTGGATGCAGCAGGAAGCCATGCCGGCGCTGGTCATTGCCGATGCCGGCTCCAAGCTGCTGCCGGCCAGCCAGCTGCTGGGCGAAATGGCCACGCTGGGGTACGCCGGCCCGGCCCTGGTGCTGGAGGAGGCGGCGGTGGAGCTGGATACCCGCGCCTTCCCGCCGGGCATCGATGTGCATGTGCTGCGCAAGCCGCTGCAGATGCAGCAGGTGTTCCGCGCCGTGGCTGAAGCGCTGGGTTGAAGGGGCTGCCGGCCAGCGGCCGGCACTACCGTCAACTTGACCCGGTAGCGCCGGGCCATGCCCGGCGGTGTCACGCGTCGGAGCCGGGCGCCTCCCATGGAAACCGTGGCAGGCTCGCCACCGCCTGTTCCAGCCGCCGCGACCAGTTGTTGTGGATATCGGCATACAGCGGCGAATCGGCGGTGAAGCGCAGTTGCTGGCTCACCTGCAGTTCGCCCTTGCGCAGCAGCACCATGTCGATCGGCAGGCCCACCGACAGGTTCGAACGGATGGTCGAATCCAGCGACAGCAGCGCGGTGCGCGCGGCATCTTCCAGCCGCGTGGCCGGGCTGACGATGCGGTCGAGGATCGGCTTGCCGTACTTGGATTCACCGATCTGCAGGTACGGCGTCTCCGGCGAAGCGGCGATGGCGTTGCCCAGCGGGTAGACCATGTACAGCCCCGGCTGCTCGCCGGCGATCTGCCCGCCGAAGATCAGCGTGGCCTGGGTGTTGACGCCGTCGTGGCCGTGTTCGGTGTGCTGGCACTTCACCTGGCTGTCCACCAGCAGCGCGCCGACGTAGGCGGCGGCTTCGAACAGATGGCGCATCTGCCGCAGGTTGGGCGTTCGTTCTTCGGCGGCATCACGCTGCAGGCGTGAGACCAGCAGCTGGGTGGTGGCCAGGTTGCCCGCGGCCATCAGTACGAAGGTCGCCTCGCCGGGGTACTCGAACACGTGCAGCTTGCGGTGCACGCGGACATCGTCCAGCGCGGCATTGGTCCGGGTGTCGGCGGCGAAGACCAGGCCTTCGTCCACCTCGATTCCAACGCAATAGGTCATGTGGGTGTCCTATCATGTGCATCCCGGATTGTAGGCAGGCCGCCGTGACGACGGCATGCCCACCCCCCACCTGATCGCCGTCACCGGAACCGCATGACCACCGTGCTCCTGAGCCTGGGCAGCAACGTCCAGCCTCGCCGCTACCTCCACGCCGCGGTGACGGCCCTGCGCGAGCGCTTCGGCGCGCTGCAGGTCTCACCGGCCTATCGCACTGCCGCGGTCGGCTTCGATGGCCCGGCCTTCCTCAACAATGGCGTGGCGATCCAGACCGATCTGCCGCTGCAGGAACTGGACGACTGGCTGCATGCGCTGGAAGACGCGCATGGCCGCGACCGCAGCGGGCCGCGCTTCTCCGACCGTACGCTGGACATCGACGTGGTGTTCTACGGCGACCTGGTGGTGGAAGGCCCCGGCCATCTGCGCATCCCGCGCCCGGAACTGAAGCACGCCTTCGTACTGAAGCCGCTGGCGGACATCGCGCCGGACTTCATCGATCCGGTGAGCGGCCAGGACCTGGCCACGCTGTGGCGGGCGCACAAGCAGCATGGTGAAGCCTTCGAGGTCGTGGACCTGGGATGAAGGGTCGCCGGCCAGCGGCCGGCGCTACCGGTAGTGCCGGCCGCTGGCCGGCAACATGTCAACTGACCGTACGCCCACCATCCACGCGCAGGGTGTGGCCGGTGACGAAGCTGGCCTCGGCCACCAGCCAATACACCGCCTCGGCAATCTCCTCGACGGTGCCGATGCGGGCCAGCGGCGTGCGCGCCAGCAGTGCCTCGCGGGCGAAATCGTCCTTGCCCTGTTCCGGCCACAGGATCGCGCCCGGCGCCACGGCATTCACCCGCACCTTCGGGGCCAGTTCCAGTGCCAGCGAGCGGGTGGCCATTTCCAGCGCGGCCTTGGCCATGGTGTAGGCGATGTGGTCGCGCATCGGGTCGGTGCCGTGCAGATCGGTCAGGTTGACGATGCAGCCCTGCTGCCGGCGCAGGTAGGGTGCGGCGGCCTGTGACAGCAGCAGCGGCGCGCGGGCGTTGACCGCGTACAGCTCGTCCATGGCCGCGGCGGTGACCTGGCCCAGCGGAGTGGGGAAGAAGTTGGAGGCGTTGTTGACCAGCGCGTCCAGGCGGCCGAAGTGGGCCACGGCCTGTTCCACCAGATCGGACAGGGCATCGGCGTCGCGCAGGTCGGCCTGCAGGGCCAGCACGCTGCCCGGGCGGATGTTCTCCAGGTCGAACGCGGCCTGCTGCAGCTCGGCGCTGGACGTGTGGGCGTGCAGCACCACCGACCAGCCACAGGCGTGGAACTGGCGGGCGATGGCCGCACCGATCCGGCGGGCGCTGCCGGTGATCAGGGCCACGGGGGCGGTGTCGCTCATGAGGGTCCTCCAAGGCTCGGCTATCCTGTGCACCATTGTCACCGCATTCGAAGACACCATGCAGCCCACCTTCCCCCTGCCCGAAGCCGACGCCCTGGCCCACAGCGACCAGCTGGCGGCCGCCCTGCGTGCCGAAATCCTTGCGCAGGGCGGGGCGATCCCGTTCTCGCGCTTCATGGAGCTGTGCCTTTACGCCCCCGGCTGGGGCTATTACAGCGCCGGCGCCAGCAAGTTCGGCGGCAGTGGCGATTTCACCACCGCGCCCGAGCTCGGCAGCCTGTTCGCTGGCAGCGTGGCCAACGCGCTGGCCCCGGTGTTCGCCCAGCTGGATGCGCACGCGCGCATGCTGGAACTGGGCGGCGGCACCGGCGCTTTCGCCGAGGCCGTGCTGCTGCGCCTGGCCGAACTGGACGCGCTGCCGGCGCGTTACGCCATCCTCGAACCCAGTGCCGATCTGCGCCAGCGCCAGCAGCAGCGCCTGCAGCAGAACCTGCCGGCCGAGCTGGCCGGCCGGGTGGAGTGGGTCGACCGCCCGTTCGACGATGACTGGGACGGTGTGGTATTCGCCAACGAGGTGATCGACGCGCTGCCGACCCCGCGTTTCCTCATCAAGGACGGCGAGGTCTACGAGGAAACCGTCGAGCTGGATGGCGACGGCAACTTCATGCGCGGCGCGCAGCCGGCCGACGTGCTGCTCAACGGCGCGGTGCGGCACCTGGAACGCTATCTGGAAAAGCCCTTCGCCGATGGCTACCGCTCCGAAGTGCTGCCGCAGCTGCCGTACTGGCTGCAGGCGGTGGCCGGCGGCCTGCAGCGCGGCGCAATGCTGTTCGTCGACTATGGCTACAACCGCGGCGAGTTCTACCAGCACGACCGCGATGATGGCACCGTGCGTGCGTTCTACCGCCACCACGTGCACAACGAGGTGTACCGCTGGCCGGGGCTGCAGGACATCACTGCGTCGGTGGATTTCACCGCCATGGCCGAAGCGGGCCTGCACGGTGGCTTCGAGCTTGCCGGTTACTGCAGCCAGGCCAGCTTCCTGCTTGGCAACGGGCTGGACCAGGTGCTGGTGCTGGCCGAGGAGCGTACCGATGAAGTGGGCCGCATCCAGCTGCGCGACCAGGTGAAGAAGCTGACCCTGCCGACCGAGATGGGCGAGCGCTTCCAGGTGATCGGCCTGCAGCGCGAGGTGGATTTCGAACCGGCCTTCGAGCTGGGTGACCTGAGCTGGCGCCTGTGAGTGCGGCGTTGCCGGTGATCAAGCCGCTGCGTCGCCCACGGCTGTGGACGGCGTTGTGGCTGCTGGCAGTGCTGGTGGTGATCGTGGTCTGCCTGATCCCGCCGCCGCCGATCGACCTGCCGCAGAACGGCGACAAGGTCGAGCATTTCCTGGCCTATTTCATCCTGTCCGGCAGCGCGGTGCAGTTGTTCCGCCGTGGTACGCCGCTGCTGTGGGCGGGCGTGGGCCTGGTGCTGATGGGCGTGGGCATCGAGTTCGCGCAGGGCGCGCTGACCAGCAACCGCAGCGCCGACCCGATGGATGCACTGGCCAACACGATCGGCGTGTTGTCGGGCCTGACGACCGCCCTGACCCCGCTGCGCGACATCCTGCTGCGCTGGCGGGGCTGAGGTAACCGCGCTTGGGGTCAGAGCCCTTTCCTACGGAAAGGGATCCGACCCCGGGCCAGTAGATCCACGCCATGCGTGGATGCCGTTACTTCTGCAGCGTCATCTCATCCAGCACCCACATCGCCGGGCGCGTATCGCCGGTGAAGTTGATGCACAGATCGTCGCGACCCGAGATCCCCTTCGGCAGCGCCGCGCGCAGGGTGACAAAGCCATTCTCATCGGTGTTGGCCGGCAGCGGCACCTGGGCAACGACCTTGCCGGTGCAGTCACCGCGACGGACCAGCATCTCGCCGTTGCGGCTCCTGGCCTTCTCGAACCTGCGCGCCGGCTCGTCGTGGGCCAGCTGGAAGTAGTACGGAATGCGCCCGGCCCGCACTTCAACACTGCCGATGCCGTCCAGCTGTGCCGACGGCCAGCGCCAGCACGGCTGGAAGATGTCCACGGTGAACACCGTGCGTGCGCCTTCGCGCGGGCCGTCGTCTTCCAGGCGCAGCACCAGGCCCTTTTCGCCCACGCAGCTGCGCAGTTCCTGGCTGTGGCGGCTGAGCAGCGACTGCGCGGTGAACGAGGCCACCGTCGGTGCGGCGGCCAGCGGCTGGCCCTGGAAGAACGCGGCCGCCTGCACGGTGGCCGGCACCGGCTGGGTCAGCGGCTGCTGGTACAGCGGCGAGGATGCCGTCACCGGGCTGCCGTTGGTGCTGTAGCGCACTTCATAGCCCAGCGGGTTGGCCAGCGACACGGTCACCGTGTTCGCGGCGCGGTCGTCGGTATGGGCCACGCCCACTTCGAACGGTGTCTGCGCATAGGCCAGGCCCCAGGCGCGGTAGCGTTGCAGCTGCGCGGGCAGGCGGGCGAGGAAATCGCGGAAGTCGCGCTGCTCCGGCGTGCTCCAGCCGGTTTCGGCCACGGCGGCCAGGCGCGGGAACAGGTTGTGCTGCAGGCGTGCGTAGCTGCGCGTGTGCTCGGTGAACATGTTCGCCTGCAGGCCCAGGATGTGCCCGCGCTTGTCGGCGGCCAGCTCGGCCGGCACCGGCTCGAAGGCGTACAGCTTGGCCAGGTTGACCTGCGCCGGGCGGCCCGGCGGCTCGTTCGGCGAGCCGGTCTGCAGGTAATCCAGGTACAGGTGGCTGACCGGCGACATCACCACGTCGTGGCCGCTGCTGGCTGCAGCCAGGCCGCCTTCGGTGCCGCGCCAGGACATCACCGTGGCCTGCGGCGGCAGGCCGCCTTCGAGGATCTCGTCCCAGCCGATCAGCCGGCGGTCGTGTTCCTCCAGGAAGGTCTCCAGGCGCTTGATGATGTGGCTCTGCATGGCCATCTCATCCTTGATGCCCAGTTCGCGCATGCGCTGCTGCACCTGCTTCGATGCGATCCACTGGTCCTTCACCGCCTCGTCGCCACCCACGTGCACGTACTTGGCGGGGAACAGCTGGATCACTTCTTCCAGCACGTTCTCCAGGAAGGTGACGGTGCCGTCCTCGACATTGAACAGGTTCGGGAACACGCCCCATTCGCTGATCGGCTTCAGCGGCGTGCTGATCGAGCCCAGTTCCGGGTAGGCCGCGATCGCCGCGGTGGCGTGGCCGGGCACGTCGATTTCCGGAATCACCTGGATATGCAGCGCGGCGGCATAGGCGATCACTTCACGGATCTGCTCCTGCGTGTAGAAACCGCAGTACGGGTATTCCTGCTTCGTCACCGGATCGATGCCGCCATCGCCGGCCGGCAGGCGGCAGCTGCCCACTTCGGTCAGCTTCGGGTAGCGCTTGATCTCCATGCGCCAGCCCTGGTCATCGGTCAGGTGCCAATGGAAGGTGTTGAGCTTGTGCGCGGCCATGGCATCGAGCACGCGCTTGATTTCATCCAGGCTCTGGAAGTGGCGTGCCGAGTCGAGCATGAAGCCGCGCCAGCTGAAACGCGGCGCATCCTGGATCTGCACGGCCGGCAGCACGCCCTGGCTGCCGCCGGTGGCCAACTGGGCCAGGGTGGTGGCGCCGTAGAACAGGCCGGTCTCGTTGCCGGCCTGCACCAGCACGCCCTGGGCGGTGCTCTCCAGCGTGTAGCCCTCGCCGCTGTCGCGGAAGGTGGGAATGATCTGGAAGCGGATGCTGCCGCCCTTGCCAGCGGCCCGGGCAGCGGTCTTGCCGCTGGCCAGCGCCAGGCGCGGGCCGCCACTGCGCGCCAGCAGGTCGGCGAACTGGGCTGCCACGCGCTGCTCGGCTTCGCTGTCGGCGTGCAGGGCCGTGCCTGCGGCCACGGTGATGCCGGCGCCATTGCCACGCTGCACGTTGGCCGGCGCGGGGATCAGCATCAGGCTGCCGGCGCGCAGCTGCGGGCCGGGGCCGGTATCCAGTGCCGGCAGATCGGCCGCCTGGGCGGCGGCGGGAAGCAGCGCCAGGCCCAGCAGCATGCTGGCAAGGGGGAAGGGTCGCATCGTCTCACTCCTGTGGTGGGCGGCTCGCTGTGCCGCGCGTGGCCGCCGCGCAGGCGGCGATTCCGGTCTCCCATCGTACGACGGGCCCGGAAATCCGGGCCCGTCGCGATGTGCAGCTGGTGCAGTCTTAGAACTTGAAGTGCAGGGTGGCCATGTAGCGGCGGCCACTCTTGTACTTGCCAGCCAGGTGTTCCTTGTCACCCAGGTACTGGAAGTAGGTCTCGTCCAGCAGGTTCTGCGCGTCCACCGTCAGCGACCAGTTGTCGTTGAAGGTGTAGCCGAAGCTGGCACCCAGTTCCGCGTAGTCGTCCACGCTGGACGGGGCGGCACCGGCCACGTAACCGCCGGCCAGGTAGCTGTCACGCCAGTTATAGGTCAGGCGCGCATTGATCGGGCCCTTCTCGTAGTACGGGCTGAAGGCAATGGCATTGCGCGACTGGTACGGCAGCGGATCGCCGGTGTTGTTCTCACCATTGGCGTAGGTGTAGTTGGCGGTCAGGCCGAAGCCGCTTTCGCCGAAGGGCTGCTGGAAGCTGATGTTGAAGCCCTTGACGTGGCCACTGCCGGCGTTGCGCGGGCGCTGGATGCTGTAATCGCAGTAGCCGTCGGCGGTGCAGCCGTTGGTACCGACGATGTTCGCCCAGGTGGCCGGCGAGGTATCGCGGATCGAGTTGTACTGGCGCTCGATGGTGGCCGAGGTATCGATGTAGTTGTCGATCTTCTTGTAGAACACCGACCAGGCCACCACCGCCTGCGGCGCGTAGTAGTACTCGGCCGAAGCGTTGAAGTTCCACGACTCATACGGCGACAGATCGGCGTTGCCGCCCGAACCGGTCAGGGTGGTGTCGTTGAGGAAGGTGTTGTTGACCATCTGGTTGTACGGCGCCCAGGCGATCACCTTGGCCGCGGCGAAGCGGAACACCCAGTCGTTGTCGGTGTCCCAGGCCACGTTCAACGACGGCAGCACGAAGTCTTCCTTCTTCGTGCGGGTCTGCCACTTGCTGTCCAGGTCGGTCAGGGTAGGCGTGCCGCCGTAGACGAAGCCGCTGCCTTCGGTCTTGGAATCGACGTAGCGCACGCCCAGGTTGCCGCGCAGCGGGCCGTTGGAGAAGTTCAGCTGCGCGTAGGCCGCGTTGTTGGTCTGGGTCAGCGCCCAGCTGTTGTTGAGGTAGCTGGCCGGATCGGGGTTGCTGTAGTCGATCGGGCTGTTGCGCACCCAGTTCAGCACGTTGTTGCGGCCGGCCTGCACGTGGTGGCCCTGGTCGTTGGTGAAGCCCTGGATGTCGGTCAGGCCGATGGTGCCCACGTCGGCCAGCGTGCCCGGGGTGACGCCGCCGTACACGTTGAGGGTGAAGGCCTCATCGTGCTTGCCGTGGCGCACGCCGAACTGCAGCTGGTTGAAGATGCTGTCGAACTGGACGTTGAAGTCGAGCTGGGCGTAGGTGTCCTTGCTCTCGGTGGAGAACACGCCGTTGTTGCCGAACCAGCCACCGGCCGAGCCCCAGTTGGCCGGGTCGCGGGCGCCTGCCGGGTCATCGAAGGTGATGCCCTTGTCCATGTTCCAGCTGTAGCCGCCGTTGTAGAACGGCTCGATGAAGTACTGGGCCAGGTTCTTGTTGTCGGACTTGCTCTGGCCGGCCTGGCCGGTCACGCCCCAGCTTTCGCCCTTCCAGGCGCCGCGCAGGTCCACGCCCTTGGTGACCACTTCGGACAGGCGCACGTTGTTGTCATAGATCAGCGTGCCGCTGTTGGCGATGGCGCTGGGGTTGGAGTGGCCGCTGGTGGCCACGCCATTGCGCACGTCGCCGAGCTGGTTGACGGCGTTGACGGTGCCCGGGTTCCAGGTCAGGAAGGAATAGAGCGACTGGTTGTAGTTGTCGAACTTTTCCTTGATGTACATGCCGCTCAGGTTGAACTCGAGCTCGTCGGTCGGCTTGAACTGCAGGTTGACCACGGCGCTGTCACGCTTGCGTTCCTGCTGGAACCAGGCGGCATTGAACGAGTTCGGCACGTCCACGTCGGCGGCCACGCCGGTGGCGTTGGGGAAGGTACTGGCCTTGGTGTAGCCGAACACTTCCTTGCCTTGGCGGTCGACGGCTTCTTCGTAATGCTGGGCCGACACGGCCACACCGAAGGTTTCGTCGTTGTTCTTCCAGCTGTACAGCACGGCAGCGTTCGGCTTGCCTTCGCTGGCCTGCTGGCTGTAGCTGTAGCCAACCGAGGCGGCCACTTCGTTCTGCTTCAGGTCCAGCGGCTGGCGGGTGTGCATCAGCACGGTGCCGCCGAGGCTGCCTTCGGTCAGTCGCGCTTCGGACGACTTGATGATCTCGGCGCGGCCCAGGATCTGCGGGGCCAGCAGCGTGTAGTCGAAGCCGCGGTTGGGCTGCTCGCCATACAGCCAGATGGCCTGCGCCACCGGGTGGTTGTCGAGGAAGGACAGGTTGAGGCTGGGGTCGGTGCCGTCGATGCTGACGCGCTCGCCCTGGCCGAAGCGGCGGTCCAGGGTGACGCCCGGGATCTGCGACAGCGCTTCAGCAACGTTGGTGCTCGGGAACTTGCCGATGTCCTCGGCGGTGATCGCTTCGGACACACCGACGTTGTTGCGCTTGGTGTCCAGCGACTTTTCCAGGCTGGCGCGGATGCCCACCACCTGCACGGTGTCCAGGTCCTGCGGGGTGGCCTGCTGGGCGTGCGCCGAGAAGGCGAGGCAGCCGACGATGGCTGCCGAAAGCAGAGTCTTGCGGGTGTTCATGATGTCTCTCCTCATCACTGATGTGCGTTGTCGGCGGCGAACGAATGGCAGGTCATGCCTGGCGCCAGCAGGGGCTGCCGGGCGCGATGGTGCGATTCCAGTGCGTCGTGCGTACTGCGGTGCTGCGTACTGCTTGCTGCGTACTGCGGTTCAGGCGTTGGCGTGGAGCAGGAACCAGCTGGCGGCGCCGATGACGCCCAGCTGCCCGTGCTCGACCACCTTCACCGGGATGCGTGCCAGCGCTTCGCCCATCGGCCCCTTCTGCAGGTAGCGTTCGACGAAGGTGCTGGCATGCAGGTATTCGCGGATCTGCGGCAGGATGCCGCCGGCCAGGTAGACACCGCCCTGTGCGCCATAGAACAGCGCCATGTCACCGATGGTGCTGCCGAGCAGGCCGCAGAACACATCCAGCGCCTGGCGCGCCAGGGCATCGGTGCCGGCCATCGCTGCGGCGGTCACCGCATCCGGGCTGGCCAGCACCGGTGCCTGCCCCTGCAGCGCGCAGATGGCGCGGTACAGGTTCATCAGGCCGGGGCCGGACAGCGCGTGTTCGATCGACACGTGCGCGCGGTCGCGCTGCATGTGGCGGACGATCGCCATTTCCAGTTCGGTGCTGGCCGCCAGCGTCGGCTGGCCGGCTTCGGTGGGCAGGACCACCGGGCCGTTCGGGGTGGGGATCCACAGTGCGGCGCCCAGGCCGGTGCCGGGGCCGACCACCAGGGTCGGGCCGCGCGGTGCGGTCTCGGGGCCGCACAGGTGCAGCACGCCGCTGGCATCCACCTGCGCCGCGGCATAGGCCACCGCTTCGAAGTCGTTGACGATGTGCACGTGCTGCAGCCCGACGTCCGCTTCCACCTGGCGGGCCGACAGCGGCCACGGCAGGTTGGCGGTGATCACCGTGCCGTCCTCGCGGGCGAAGCCGGCGGTGGCTACCACGCACTGGCTGGGCCGCGCGCTGTCACCGAGGAAGTCGGTGAGGATCGCGCTGAGGCCGGCGTAGTCGGCGTTGCGGTACTTGCGGTATTCCAGCAGCTGCACCGGATGTGCCTCGTCGCCGCTGGCCTGGGCCCGGGCCACGCGCACATGGGTGCCACCGACGTCGGCGGCCAGGAACGAGGGCGCGACTCGGGACAGGACATGGGCCGGGGCGGGGTGGCTGGCGGTCACGCGGGCTCCTGCTGCAGGTGAGGGCCGGACCCACGAAAGGCCTGGCGATTGGGCGGAGTCTGTAACTGCGCTGACAACGATGTCAACGAGTTCGTGACACTTTCGTTGCTGCGCCGCAACGAATGAGAGACACGGTAAACGTTTACATGGTCTTGACCTGGCGTTAACCCGAAAGCCGTTGCGCCATGGGCCTCTAGGGCCAGAGCGCATTCAGCGCGGATCGCGGGTGTTGCCTTGCGCAGTGCAGCACGCCCGCATCGGGCCCGTGCAATCAAGTTGACAAACCGCTGTGGTCCATCGAAAGAATGTGACAACGTTGTTCCCAGCCACTCTCCGACACCGCCTCCTGCGGTGGTCGCCGCAGGAGCCCACCCGATGTCCGCCGTCACTGCTGCAAGCGCGCGCCCGAACGTTGCCGCCTCCATCGCCATCGTCGGCGTGCTGTTCTTCCTGATCGGCTTCTTCACCTGGCTCAACGGCCCGTTGATCACCTTCGTCAAGCTGGCCTTCGAGCTCAGCGAAGTTGGTGCCTTCCTGGTGCTGATGGTGTTCTACCTGTCCTACTTCTTCCTGGCCCTGCCGTCGTCGTGGATCCTGCGCCGCACCGGCATGAAGAAGGGGCTCAGCCTGAGCCTGCTGGTGATGGCCGGCGGCGCGGCACTGTTCGGTGAATTCGCCACGCAGCGCTGGTACCCGGGCGCACTCGGTGGCCTGTTCGTGATCGGCAGCGGCCTGGCCCTGCTGCAGACCGCGATCAATCCCTACATCTCCATCCTCGGCCCGATTGAAACGGCGGCGCGCCGCATCGCGCTGATGGGCATCTGCAACAAGATCGCCGGCATGCTGGCACCGGTGCTGATCGGCACGCTGGTGCTGCATGGCATCGGCGATCTGTCGGCCACCGTCGCCACTGCCGACGAGGCCACCAAGGCGCAGCTGCTCAACGAATTCGCCGCCAAGATCCACGCGCCCTACCTGGCCATGGCCGGTGTGCTGGTGGTGCTGGCGGTGGCGGTGCTGTTCTCGCCGCTGCCGGAAATCAAGCCGTCCGAAGCCAATGCCACGCCGAAGGCAGCGGGCGCTGCCGAACGCCGCAGCATCTTCCAGTTCCCGCACCTGTGGCTGGGCGTGCTGTGCCTGTTCGTCTACGTCGGCGTGGAAGTGATGGCCGGCGATGCCATCGGTACCTATGGCCACGGCTTCAACCTGCCGCTGGACCAGACCAAGATGTTCACCTCGCTGACCCTGTTCGCCATGCTCATCGGCTACGTGGTCGGCCTGCTGCTGATTCCGAAAGTGGTGTCGCAGTCGCGCTACCTGACCATTTCGGCGGTGCTGGGCGTGCTGTTCTGCCTGGGCGCCTGGGCCACCCACGGCTATGTCTCGGTGGCCTTCGTGGCGCTGCTGGGCTTTGCCAACGCGATGATGTGGCCGGCCATCTTCCCGCTGGCCATCCGCGGCCTGGGTCGCTTCACCGAAACCGGCTCGGCCCTGCTGGTGATGGGCATCGCCGGCGGCGCGATCATTCCGCAGCTGTTCGCGGTGCTCAAGCAGCACATCGATTTCCAGCTGGTGTTCGTCCTGCTGATGGTGCCGTGCTACCTGTACATCCTGTTCTACTCGGTGATCGGCCATCGCGCCGGCCTGCCGCAGGACAAGGTCTGATCGGCGATGATGGACGGCAGCCAACCCCAGGAAAAGCCGATGCGCAGAGCGACCATCAAGGACGTTGCCGAAAAGGCCAAGGTCTCGCTGAAGACGGTGTCGCGGGTCATCAACAACGAACCGTCGGTGATGCAGGCCACCCGTGCGCGGGTGCTGCGGGCCATCGCCGAACTCGACTACGAACCCGATCCGTCGGCGCGCAACCTGCGCAGCGGCACCACGTTCGTGATCGGGCTGGTGTACGACAACCCCAACCCGTACCACATCATCGGCGTGCAGAACGGCGTGCTCGCCGCCTGCCGCGAAACCGGCTTCGGCCTGCAGATCCATCCGTGTGATTCGAGCTCGCCGATGCTGGCCGATGAACTGGCCGACTGGGTGCAGCGTTCGCGCCTGGCCGGGCTGGTGCTGACCGCGCCGATGTCCGAGCGCCGCGACCTGATCCAGACGCTGACCGCGCGCGGCATCAAGCTGGTGCGCATCATCGCCGCCACCGAGGATCCGGCCGATGGCGCCTGCGTGTTCGTCGACGACCGCGAGGCCGCCTACGAAGTCACCGAGCACCTGATCCAGCTCGGCCACCAGCGCATCGGCTTCCTCTGGGGTGGCTCCTCGCACCGGTCTTCGGGCGAGCGCTATGCCGGTTACGAAGCCGCGCTGAAGGACTACGGCATGACCGTGGACAAGCACCTGGTGGTGCAGGGCGACTACACCTTCGACGATGGCTTCCGGGGGGCGCGCCGCCTGCTGGCGCTGCGCGAACCGCCCACCGCCATCTTCGGGTCCAACGATGAAATCGCTGCCGGCGTGCTGGCGGCGGCCAAGTCGGCCGGCATGAACGTGCCCTACGACCTGTCCATCGCCGGCTTCGAGGACAGCCCGTTCTCGCGCCAGTCGTGGCCGCCGCTGACCACCGCCAAGCAGGCCACCGAGGACATCGCCCGCCATGCCGCGCGCCTGCTGATCGCGCAGCTGCGCAGCGATGCCTACGACGATGCCCCCGCCGCCCTGCAGAACCAGGGCTTCGTGCCGCAGCTGGTGGTGCGCGGTTCCACCGCACCGATGCGCCCGGCCAGCGTGCGCCCCCTTCCTTCCGATCCCGCCTGAGTCCGCCATGTCGCTGTCCGACCCCACCGCCACCCTGATGTTCGCCGAGGCTGCTGAAGCGGCCGACGTGGTTGCCCGCCAGTTCGCCCGCAACCACGCCACCCTGGAAACGCTGGCCGCCAGCCTGCGCGCGGCACCGCCGCCGTTCGTGGTGACCTGCGCGCGCGGCAGCTCCGACCATGCCGCCACCTACGGCAAGTACCTGCTGGAAACCCAGCTGGGCCTGGTGGTTGCCTCGGCATCGCCGTCGGTGGGTTCGGTCTACGCCGCACCGCTGCAGCTGCGCGGTGCGTTGTTCATCGTCATCTCGCAGTCGGGCAAGAGCCCGGACCTGCTGCGCAATGCCGAGGCCGCCAAGGCCGCCGGCGCGCGCGTGGTTGCCCTGGTCAACGTCGAGGATTCGCCGCTGGCGCAGCTGGCCGACACGGTCATCCCGCTGCATGCCGGTGCTGAGAAGAGCGTGGCGGCGACCAAGAGCTACCTGGCCTCGCTGGCCGCGCTGCTGCAGCTGGCCGCCTACTGGAAGCAGGACAGCAGCCTGCGCGCCGCGCTGGACCTGCTGCCCGATGCGCTGCGTGCCGCGTGGCAGTGCGACTGGAGCGCGGTCTCCGATGGCCTGGTCGATGCCACCAACCTGTTCGTGCTCGGCCGTGGCCTCGGCCTCGGTGCGGCGCAGGAAGCGGCGCTGAAGTTCAAGGAAACCTGCAGCCTGCATGCAGAGGCCTACAGCTCGGCCGAGGTCAAGCACGGCCCGATGGCGCTGGTCGGCCGCGGCTTCCCGGTGCTGGCCTTCGCCCAGCCTGATGAAACCGGTGCCGGTACGCGCGCGGTGGTCGAGGAATTCAGTGCGCGCGGTGCCCAGGTGTGGCTGGCCGGCGCCGGTGGCGACCTGCCGGTGGCCGTGGCGCCGCACCCGCTGTGCGCACCGCTGCTGACCGTGCAGAGCTTCTACCGCGCCATCAACGCACTGGCGATCCGCCGTGGCTTCAATCCCGATCTGCCGCCGCACCTGAACAAGGTCACGGAGACGGTCTGATGGCCACGGTCCTGCGCAACGCCCGCATCCTCACCGGCGATGATTTCCGCGACGACCTGGCGGTGGTGATCGAAGACGGCCGCATCATCGCGCTGCTGCCCGATGCCGCCCCGCAGCTGGGCCAGGCCGACGAGCAGGTGGACCTCGGCGGCGGCTGGCTGCTGCCGGGCTTCATCGACGTGCAGGTCAACGGCGGTGGCGGTGCACTGTTCAACAACACCCCGGATGTCGCCTCGCTGCGCACCATCGCGCAGGCCCACCGGCGCTTCGGCACCACGGCACTGCTGCCGACGCTGATCAGCGACGACGTGGCGGTGATGCGCGAAGCGATCGCGGCGATGCGCGAGGCGATCGCACAGGCGGTGCCGGGCGTGATCGGCATCCATCTGGAAGGCCCGTACATCGCCCCGGCGCGCAAGGGCACCCATGACGCCAGCAAGTTCCGCGTGCCCGATGCCGAGGAAATCGCCCTGGCCGCGTCGCTGGACAACGGCGTGACCCTGCTGACCCTGGCGCCGGAACGCGTGCCGCTTGAGACCATCCGCGCGCTGGTCGAGCGCGGGGTGATCGTCGCGGCCGGGCATACCGCAGGCACGTATGAAGAAATCCGCGATGGCCTGGATGCTGGCGTGCGCGGCTTCACCCATCTGTACAACGCGATGTCGCCGCTGCAGGGGCGTGAGCCCGGTGCCGTCGGTGCAGCGCTGGAAGACCGCGACAGCTGGATCGGCATCATCGTCGATGGCGTGCACGTGCACCCGGCCAGCCTGCGCGTGGCGCTGGCCGCCAAGCCGCGCGGCCGCCTGCTGCTGGTGACCGACGCGATGCCGCCGGTCGGTGCCGATGACCCCAGCTACGTGCTGTACGGCGAAACCATCACCGCCGTCGACGGCGTCGTGCGCAATGCCGCCGGCGCACTGGCGGGCTCGGCGCTGGACATGGCCACCGCGGTGCGCAACACCGTGCAGCTGCTCGGCCAGCCGCTGGCCGAGGCCGCGCGCATGGCATCGACCTACCCGGCGCAGTTCCTCAACGTGGATGACCGCCTGGGCCATATTGCCGAAGGCTACCAGGCCGACCTGGTGCTGCTGGACGATGCCCTGCAGGTGCGTGGCACCTGGATCGCCGGACAGTACGAGGCGGCCTGATGAACACTGCGCCGCCACGCCGGCTGGGCTCGATCGACGCCCTGCGCGGGCTCACCGTGGCGGCGATGCTGCTGGTCAACAATCCCGGTGACTGGAGTGCGGTGTTCGCGCCGCTGCGCCACGCGGAATGGCATGGCTGCACGCCCACCGACCTGGTGTTCCCGTTCTTCCTGTTCCTGGTGGGCGTGTCGATGGCCTTCAGCGTGGCACCGCGTGCACAGGATCCCCTGGCGCGCCCAGCGCTGGCCAAGGGCGTGCTCGAACGCGCGCTGCGCATCGCCATCGCCGGCGTGCTGCTGCACCTGCTGGTGTGGTGGGCGCTGCACACGCATCACTTCCGCATCTGGGGCGTCCTGCAGCGCATTGCGCTGTGTGCGGCGGTGGTCGGCGTGGTGGCGGTGTATGCGCGGCCACGCGTGCAGGCCGCGCTGCTGGTGGCGCTGCTGGTGGGCTATACGGTGCTGCTGCTGGGCATCGGCGATCTGGCACCGTGGACCAACCCCGCCAGCCGCCTGGACACCACGCTGTTCGCGCCCTTCATCTACCAGTGGCACGCCGATACCGGCCTCGGCCACGACCCGGAAGGCCTGCTGAGCAGCCTCGGCGCGCTGGCCAGCACCGTGCTGGGCCTGCTGGCCGGGGCCCTGCTGCGCCATGGGCGTGCGGGCGCACTGGCCGGCCTGGGCGTGGCGACGGCCGTGCTGGGCCTGCTGCTGGCCAGCGTACTGCCGCTCAACAAGCAGCTGTGGACGCCGAGCTATGTGCTGTGGACCGGCGGCCTGGCCGCGCTGGCGCTGTGGCTGGCGCACCTGCTGATCGACCGCCGCGGCTGGCCCGCGTTGGGCCGCCGCTTCGGCGTCAATGCCATCACCGCCTACCTCGGCGCCTCGGTGATGTCGGTGCTGCTGTTGGCGACCGGCGCCTGGGGCTGGGTGTGGCAGCAGCTGTCCACCGCGCTGCCCGAGGCACTGGCGCTGGCGTCGATGCTGCAGGCGCTGGCGTTCGTCACCCTGTGGTGGGGCGTGGCGTGGTGGCTGGACCGGCGTCGCATCTACTTGAAGATCTGAGGGCACCTGTCCTTGGATTGGCCTGAACGCCTTCATGCACATGCACGCCACGTGATGCCCGCGCGATTTCACACTCGCACTGTGATGCTTCCGGCATAACGTCACACCTGAACCCTTCATGGCGCCCCAGCGGCGCCCGCAGTGTCCATATCCGCAATTCCTGACTTCCCGATCCAGGAGTGCCGTATGTCCGTTGCCGCACCGCGTCCGCGCCGCTTGACCCGCTGCCTGCTGCAGGCCCTGGCCGTTCCCGCCGCACTGGCCGCCACCGTGCCCATCGCCTGGGCAGGCTGCGACAGCGTCGCTCCGCTCACCGGGCAGACCGTCACCTGCAGTGCCGCTGCACCCAACCCGCAGACCGTGCCGGTCAGCGCCAGCGGCGAATCCGGTATCACCGTCACCGTCGCCAGTGGCGCCCAACTGCAGCAGAGCGGCGGCGGCAGTGCCATCACCCTGGTCGGTGCCGGCGGCCACCAGCTCGGCAACCAGGGGGCGATCAGTTCGGCAGGCGGCATTGCCGTTCAACTGGGCGGCGGCAGCCGCGTCGACAACCTCGGCAGCATCAGCGCCGGCAACAACACCGCGCTGCAGTTCGTCGGCGCCGGTGACAGCGTGCTGGTCAACCGCGGCACCCTCACCGGCCTTACCGGCGTGCAGTTCGGTACCGGCAACGATCGCCTGGAGATGCTCGATGGCAGCATCAGCGGCGGCGTGCTGCAGGGCGATGGCAACGACGTGCTGCTGCTCAGCGGCGGCACCGTCGACCGCGTCGACCAGGGCAGTGGCGATGACCAGATGACCGTCAGTGGCGGCACGGTCACCGGGCTGGTGACGCAGGGCAGTGGCCGCGATGATTTCGTCATGACCGGCGGCACGCTGGGCGCCCTGCAGCAGGGCGACAACATCGATACCTTCCGCATGAGCGGCGGCCGCATCATCGGCGCCTTCGAGGATGGCGACCAGGCCTGGATGACCGGTGGCCGCATCGGCCGGGTCAACATGAAGCTGGACAAGAATCTGTGGGACCAGTCCGGTGGCACCGTCGACGGCAACGTCGTCACCGGCTTCGACACCGACACCATCATCATTTCCGGCACCGCCTACATCGGCGGCAACATCAGCGTCAGTGGTGGCAACGACAGCGTGACCATCACCGACGGCACCGTGCGCGGCCAGGTACTGCTCAGCACCGGCAACGACACCTTCAACTGGAATGGCGGCGGCATCGTCTACGGCGCCATCGATGGCGGGCCCGACGACGACGTGGCCACGCTCAGCAACCTCAACCAGGCCAACCTGGGCGCAGTGCCGCTGTTCGATGGCGGCAGCGGCAGTGACCGGCTCAGTTTCAACAACGTCAAGACCACCGGCGTGGCCCGCTTCCAGAACTGGGAGGCGATCAGCCTGGCCAGCAGCACCGAGCTGACCTTCGATGGTGACCTGGTGCTGGGTGACAGCGGCACTGGCACCGGTACGCTTACCTTGGACGACACCAGCACGCTCTACGCCGGCAACGGCGCGCATGCGCTGCGGCCGTTCGCTGCCGGCGCGCTGGTGGATGTGGTCAACGCCGGCCGCATCGACCTGACCGGCAGCGGTGCCGGTGATGTCTTCAGCATCTGCGGCAACTACCGCGGCGAGGGCGGCGGCCTGTACCTGCGCACGGTGCTGGCGGGCGATGGATCGACCAGCGACCGCCTGGTGATCGACGGCGGCAGTGCCAGCGGCACCACCGGCATCGGCATCCTCAATGCCGGCGGGGGCGGCGCAGCCACGCTGGCCGACGGCATCCTGGTGGTGCAGGCGCTCAATGGGGGGACCACTGCGGCCAATGCGTTCTCGCTGTTCGCGCCGGTCGCGGCGGGCGCCTATGAGTATTTCCTGTTCAAGGGTGGTGTCAGTGCGGGTACCGGCGAGAACTGGTACCTGCGTTCAACCCTGGTGGCGGGCCCGACCCCGGCCCCGAACGGCAGCGGCACCGCCACGCCGCCACCGCCCACGCCCGATGTCGCTCCGCCGCCGCCGATCACGCCCGCACCTCCGCCGCCGCCAGAGGGCGCGGTTGATCCGGACCTGACCGCGGGCGAAGCCGCACCGCCGCCACCGCCGCCCGAGCCCGCGCCCGTGGCGCCGCCCAGCGACCCGGCCGTGCCCGACGTACCGGTGGCCGGCAGCAGTCTGCCGGGCGCCGGCGCCATTCCGCCCAGCCCCGGTGCGCGCCCGGCACAGGGCGACGTGGTACCGCTGTACCGGCTGGAAACCGCCGCCTACGCGGTCGTCCCCCCGCTGCTGCGCGAGACCTCGCTGGCCAGCCTCGGTACCTTCCACGAGCGCCAGGGCGAACAGCGCCTGCTCTACGGCAACGGCGCCTTCCGCACCGCCTGGGGGCGGCTGGTGGGGCAGAGCAGCGACATCCAGTGGAAGGGCGATGCCCAGCCGGGCTTCGACGGTGACGTGATGGGCGTGCAGGCCGGCCTGGACCTGTGGGCCGGCGCGGGCGACCACCATCGCAACCAGATCGGCGTGTTCGTCGGCCGCACGCGCGCGCAGGGCAAGACCCTCGGCACGGCGCTGGGCTGGGAAAACGTGGAGGTCGGGCAGAGCCGGTTGGATGACAAGCACGTGGGCCTGTACTGGACCCTGACCGGCAGCGAAGGCGGCTACCTCGACGCCGTGGCCATGCAGAGCCGCTACGACGGCCGCACGCGGTCCTCGCGCGGGCTCGGCATCGACGTCAAGGGCGACGGCACCACGCTGTCGCTGGAAGCGGGCAAGCCCCTGCTGCAGTTCGGGCAGTCGTCCTGGTGGCTGGAGCCGCAGGTACAGGTGATCTGGCAGCGCAGTTCGCTGGATGACCAGCGCGACCTGGTGTCGGCCGTGCGCTTCGACAATGACAACGCCTGGACCGGCCGCATCGGCCTGCGCCTGGCCGGCGATTACCAGCTGGCCGACAACGGCTGGCAGCCGTACTTCAAGGTGAACTACTGGCACGGCCGCGCGGGCGAGGATCGCATCCAGTTCGACAGCGACACGATCATCAATTCGCAGCGCTCACGCGCGCTGGAAGCCGGCGCCGGTGTGGTCGCGCGCTTCAACCGCACGATCAGCGCCTACGCCGTGGCCGACTACACGCGCGAACTGGGCGGCGACAGGAACGAGAAGCGCCGCATCATCGAAGGCAACATCGGCCTGCGCGCGGACTGGTAGCGCCGGGCCTTGCCCGGCGGTGGTGGTATGCACGCAATACCCGCCGCAGGCGCGTATGCTGTTTCTGTAACCCACGACGAAGGAACGTCGAATGTACGTCGATCTGCGCGTCATGGCTGTGGCACTGTTCTGCGCCATGGCCTTGGCCGCCCCCGCTGCAGCCATCGAACTGCCCACCGCACAGGCGCGCATCGAACTGCTGGACATGCTGGAACGCGAGGCGCTGTACCGCGACCGCGTGGACTGGCCGGAGATGCGAGCGCGCTTGAGTGCCGCCCAGGGCAACCCGGAAAAGATCCGTGACGTGCTCAAGGAAGCCGTCGGCCGCAGCACGGGCGGGCACGGCGCCTGGATCAGCGCGGAGCGGATGCGGGCGGAAGGGAAGCGGCTCGGTCGCGTCAACGCCGCCCGCACTGCCGCGCCTGGCGCAGTGGGCGCCCCTGTCCCTGCACCGCGCCTGGATCCGCGCATTGGCTGGGTGGACGTCGGCGGATTCTCCGTTGTTCCTGGCCCGGTCGCGCAGCAGCAGATGCAGGATCGCGCAGCGCGCTGGCAGGCGACCATCCGTGAGCAGGACAACGGCAGCCGCTGCGGGTGGATCGTGGATCTGCGTGGAAACACCGGTGGCAGCATGTGGCCCATGTTGCTGGGCGTCGCGCCGCTGCTGAGGAGCACCGCCGTCGCTGACGAGATCGTGGGCGCGTTCGCTGAAGCAGATGGACCGATGCTCTGGCATTCCACGCCTTCAGATGTACGTCTTGGTGCGGATGTGATCGTTGACCTCGGCCAGTCTGCTTATCAAGCGAAGCAGCTGGGTGCGCCCCTGGCTGTCCTTGTCGGGCCGCTCACAGCCAGTGCCGGCGAAGCGACGGTGCTGGCCTTCCGCGGCCGGCCGCAGACGCGCAGTTTCGGCGAGCCGACCGCAGGCGTGTCCACCGCCAACGTGGTGCGTCCTCTGGTCGACGGCAGTTCGCTGGTGCTGACCACCAGCGTGATGCAGGACCGCAACGGCCGCGGCGATGGACTGAAGATCACGCCGGATCAGCGCACCCGCAGCGACACCGCCACCATTTCCGCTGCACAGGCCTGGCTGCTGGCACAGCCGGCGTGCGCCATACGCTGACAAGGATTCAACAATGAACTCACGTTTCCCCGCGCGCGCCGTCGTCGGCGCCGCCCTCCTGATCGCCTGCATGGGCCCGGCCTTCGCGGCTCCGGCTGACAGCGTGGAACTGCCTTCCGCCGAAGCGCGGGAACAGATGCTGCACCTGCTGGAAACACAGGCCCTGTACCGCGATCGCGTGGACTGGAACGATGTGCGCGCGCGATTGGCCGCCGCAGGCGATGACCGTGTACAGCAGCGCCGCGTGCTGGATGAAGCGGCCACGCGCAGCAGCCGTGGACATGGCCGATGGATATCGCCCAGCCAGCAGCGCGAACGCTCCGGCCGCGCCCAGCGCCTGAATGCCGGGCAGGGCGCTGCGTTGGCAGAATCCCCGGCCGTCGATGCCCGCATTGGCGTGCTGAAGGTCGGCCCGTTCGTGGAGGATCTGCAGCGCAGCGAGCAGGAGCGTCATGACGCGCGCAAGGCCTACGCGCTGGCGCTGCAGCAGCGCATTGTCGATCTGGATGACGGCACGCGCTGCGCCTGGGTGGTGGATGCAGGCAGCAACGGTGGCGGCAACATGTGGCCCATGCTGCTGGGGTTGTTGCCGTTGCTGCAGGGAACACCGGATGCCCAGGGGGCATTGATCGGCGCTTTCCGCAGTGCCGATGGCCTGCAGTGGTGGCGGCAAGGGGAAGGTGAAGTCCGGCAGGACGGCACGCAGGGGCTGCGCTCGCGGCAGGCCGCCTATCGCCTGCGCGCAGGTAGCGCTCCGGTCGCGGTGCTGATCGGTGCACGCACCGCGAGTTCAGGTGAAGCCGTGGCGTTGGCATTCCGCGGGCAGGCGGGCAGCCGCAGTTTCGGCCAACCCAGCGCAGGCTTTTCCACCGGCAATCGGCCCGTGACACTGGTGGATGGCACCACGTTGCTGTTGACCCACAATGTGATGGCTGATCGCAACGGACAGGGTGACGGTGCGAAGCTGCAGCCCGACGAGACCACGGCCACCGGACCGGCAACCCTGGCCGCCGCGCAGGCCTGGCTGCTGGCCCAGCCCGCCTGCAAAGACGGCTGACCGATGATGATGATCGGCCAGCAGGAACGGGTGGTGGTGGTCGGCCCGACCGAGGCCCATCACTGCCTGCGCTGCCAGACCGAAACCGGCTTCACCCCGCGGCTGCGCTACCGCATGGCGCGCATCGATCTGCTGTTCGGCTTCGTCTACCAGCGCCGCTACGAGCTGGCCTGCACTGGCTGCGGGCATGGTTGGCTGCTGGATACCGACACCATGGACCAGCAGCTGGGCGGGGTGCCGATCCCGTTCCGCCACCGCTTCGGCCTGCCGGTGATGCTGGTGGTGGTGGCTGGCCTGGCGGTGGCCGGGTGGATGTGGCGGCAGGGCTATCTGGCCTGAGGCCCCGTCCTGCTAAAGTGACAGCCTGCAATCACGTACCGGAAGCGACCATGGACCACGACACGCCGTTCGAACCCCTCAACGACCTGGAGGTCCGCCTGCTGCAGGCACAGGACGGTACGCTGACCGCGTCGCAGTTCCTCGATGGCCTGCTGACCGCGCCGGTGTTCGTGCTGCTGGACAAGGCCATCGGTGAGGATGGCGCCTGGGACGAGACCATTTCGCCGCTGGTGCTGACCAGCGAGGGTGGCGAGCCGATGTTCGCGGTGTTCACCGCGCCCGAGCGTGCTGGTCTCTGGCACGAGCAGTTGCCGCAGTTCGCCCATGCGATGCCGATTGCCGTACACGCGCTGCTGGCCGGTATTGGCGAGGGCGTCGGCCTGGTGCTGAACCCGGGCCTGGATGTGGGCATGGAGATGATTCCCGATGCGGTGGCCCAGCTGAAGGATCGCGCTGCGGCGATTACCCGCGGGATGGCGCACTGACCGAGGGCCTGATCCGCCCACTGTCGTTTTCAGACCGGCGTGGGCGGTTGCGGTCTTGCTGCTCGACGGATTGTGAGCATTTCGTACTTTTTCTAAAGCGTTCAGAGGCCTGATAGCGTTGGCGTTTCGCGGGCGGTACGCCTCCCGTGTCGCATTTGCCTCTTCAACGAGCCCCTTTCCCGCAACACGCTCATGGCTCATTGGCTCTGCGCGCGTTGCTCCATGGATGGCTCCGCTTCTCGTCTGCACTGGCTTGCCCTGCACTCGGCGCTGGCAAAGCCGCACGATGTGCATCGTTTCCTCAGGCTGCATACGACGTGCGGCCCCGATGTGCTGGTGGCCGAAACCCTCGATGGCGTCGAGCAGATCGACGGCATCGGCTTCCAGTGGATGATCACGGCGCTGTCGCTGGATGCGAGCCTGGCACTGGCACCGCTGATCGGGCAGGGCGCGCTGCTGCAGCTGCAACAGGCCGACGGCAGCGTGCGGCCGCTGCATGGACGCATCACCGCCGCCGAGCGGCTGGGCAGCAATGGCGGCCTGGCGCGCTACCGGCTGCGCCTGCAGCCCTGGCTGGCCTTCCTGTCGCAGCGCGTGGACAGCTACGTCTTCCATGACAAGACCGTGGTCGAGATCGTCGAAGACCTCTTCGCCGATTACGGCACGTTGGCGCCGGCCTGGCGCTGGTCGCTGGGCGATGCCAGCCAGTATGCCCGGCGAAGCCTGACCACCCAGTACCAGGAAAGCGACCTGGCCTTCATCCAGCGCCTGCTGGCCGAAGAAGGCATCTATTACTGGTTCGAGCATGCCGGCGAGCCCGGCGGCGCGGACTTCGGCACGCACACACTGGTGCTGGCCGACCACAGCCACGATATCGCCGAGCTGGGCGTGGTGCGTTTCCATCGCCGCGACGAGAGCGAGCGCAGTGACAGCGTGCAGCAGTGGTCCACCGCCAACCGCTGGCGGCCGGGCAAGGTCGAGCGTGCCACCTGGGATTACCGCACCCTGGAACGCCGCCAGGCCAGTGCCGAGGCCGGGCAGGGCAACGACCTGGGCATCGTCGACCGTGACACCTGCGGCCCGTATGGCTGGCAGGACAATGCCCGTGGCCAGCGCCGCGCACAGCAGCACCTGGATGCACTGCGCGTGCGCGCGCAGACCATCGACGGTGCCGGCCAGTGGCGTGCTCTGGCGCCCGGCGCACGATTCGGCCTGTCGCAGCACCCGCAGGTGGGCGAGGACGCCCGTTTCCTGTGCCTGTCGGTGCGGCACCAGGCGCGCAACAACCTCGATGCCGAGGTGTTTGATGCGCTGGAGAAGACCCTGGGCCCGGCCAGCGTCGCGGCCCCGGCACTGCCCGGCGCACTGTCCGGGCTGGCCTATGGCGATGCCCCCGGCGAGGTGTCCACCGCGTTCTACGACAACCGCTTCGTGGCCATTCCCGCTGAGGTGGTCTATCGCCCGCAGACCGAGGATGGCCACGGCGCGCACCTGCATCCGCGGCCGACGATCACCGGCACGCTCAGCGCGATCGTGGTCAGCGATGGCGACCCGCTGCTGTCCGACCGCGATCACCGCATCAAGGTGCAGTTCCCCTGGCAGCGCGGCGGCAACGCCAGCAACGGCCTGGCCCACCCGGGCGGCGACGACAACGCCCCGGCCAACGGCGGTGCCTGGACCTGGGTGCGGGTGATGACCCCGTGGGCCGGTGACAACTGGGGCGGCGTGGTGCTGCCACGGCGCGGGCAGGAAGTGCTGGTGGCGTTCCTGGAAGGTGACATTGATCGCCCGGTGGTGGTCGGTGCGGTCTACAACGGCCGTGGCCAGCAGGATGCGCAGCACAACCAGATCAACGGCGGTGGCGGCAACGCCACCGGCAACGCGGCGGCGTGGTTCGAGGGCAATGACCACGCGGCGGTGTATACCGGCTTCAAGAGCCAGGCGCTGGCTGACAGCCAGGGCGGCACCGGCGGCTACCAGCAGCTGCGCTTCGACGACACGCCCGGACAGGGCCGCGCCCAGTTGTCCACCACCCAGCACGAGACCACGCTGACGCTGGGTCACCTGAAGGGCGGCCAGGACAACGTGCGCGACGGCGAGCGTGGCTTTGGCGTGGAGCTGGCCACGCAGGCACAGGGCGCACTGCGCGCTGGCCGCGGCCTGCTGCTGACCACCGAGCAGGGCACGCCACAGATGGCCGCGCCGCAGGCGCTGGCCCAGCTGCAGGAAGGGCAGCAGCTGCTGCAGCAGCTGGCCGAATCGGCCGCCAACCAGCAGGCGCAGCTGCCGAGCGACCCGGCCGAACTGCCTGCGGACACCACGCTGGGCGAGCTGCAGGAACACCTGCGTGCGACCCACAGCGGCAGCACGGCCGGCAGCATCACCGGGGGTGATGGCGAAGCACCGGGCTGGAGCGCCCCGATTCTGCTGGGCAGTGGCGTGGCCGGCGTACTGAGCCTGACCCCGGCCGACCAGGTCTGGGTGAGCGGGACGCACACCACCCTGGCCAGCGGCGTGGCGCTGAACTGGATGACGCAGGGCTCGCTGACGCTGGCGGTTGCCGGCGGCCTGGTGCTGTACACCGCCGGTGTGCAGCCCAGCGGCGAGAGCCCGAACCAGGAGCGCGGCATCGCACTGCACGCCGCGCAGGGCAAGGTCAGCGCACGCGCGCACAAGAACCAGGCGATCGTGGCAGCCAAGACCCAGGTGCGCATTGCCAGCACCGAAGCAGACGTGATGCTGTCGGCGCCGAGCAAGCACCTGCTGGCGACGGCGGCAGGGGCGTACATCCGGATCGAGGGCGACAACATCGAGCTGGGCGCGCCGGGGAAGGTGGAGTTCAAGGCGAGCCAGCGGGAGTGGGTGGGACCGGCAACCAGTTCGGACGCGGCAGACGTACCTGCTGGGCGGTTCAAGGGCTGCGAACCGCACTTGACGGCAGCAGTGTGCCGGCACGAAGGATGCGCCGATGTCGGTTGAGTCGTTGTGCGAACAGCTGATCGGTATCGACCGTAGCAGCCCCGGACAATGCCACCTGCTGATGCAGTCAGCGGTAGAGCGATGTGAGAGGGACGAGGCCTTCGACGCGCTGCTGGACTCGGCTGGAGTGCAACCGGTCCCGATCGCCATTCGGCAGATACCGGCTGCCATGTGGCCGTCGCTGATCCCGCTCGACCTGAGCAGAGGCATGCACTCCCTGCTGTCCGGCCAGGCGATGGCAATGGCGTTGGCGCAGCGCTCTTTGGCATCGCTGCTGACCGCACGCCCACAACGTGCGTGTGCGTGGCTATGGACGCCGCTGCTGACCCGGCAACTGGCCAACCAGCTTGCCGCGCAAGCGGTCGCTCACTGCCCGCACGCCCTGGGTCGAAAGCGATGGCTGCGCTTCTACGATCCGATGGTGACGGACCTGTTCCTGCACACCTCATCGCGTTCGCAACGGGCGTACCGGTTCGCGGGTGCCACAACGTGGATGTTCCTGGATCGCTGGGGACACTTGGCGATCAACAACATGGTCGCGCCTGCGCTGCCCGGTGACCCGGCCGTGTCCTGGCCAGAGGTGGAGTGCATTGGCGCATTGAACCAGGCATGGATCGGAGCGCTGCAGACCGGCGACGTGCCCGACCGTTCCACCTTCGCCCACGTACAACGCTGTGTCGAAGAAGCGCACCGTCGTGGTGTGGCTAATGGACATGAGCTGGATCTGTTTGCAAGGCATGCGATCTCGCTTGGCCCTCACTTCCACAGGCATCCCACCGTTCAGAGGCTGCTGGTGCAGGTGGAGAAGGGCGAACGGTACGACGAACTGGCATGGCGCATTGAAGACGCAGAGTGGCAGGACATACGCGCGGCAGCGTCGGGACACGCAGCTGCGATAAGGGGAGGGTTGCACACATGACGCAGCATGATGAGGAAGGAAACGACGTGAGCGGTTCCTATACCGGCACCAGCAACAGGGGAGTTCGCGGCAAGGACAGCCAAACTGTATCTGACCTTCCTGCCGTTACTGTTGCACTGCCGGAATCGCAGAGCCGCGGGGTCTGCGATATCTGCCGCTCCACCGGCCTAGCCATTCTGCCGGTGCGCTATACCTTGGTGCCCGACAGTTGTGACGTCGACCTGGGCGGACTATCAACTTCACATATGCCCGACGCTGACATGAGTGCAGCGGGACTTGCGCATGCCCTCAGGACCATGCGCCAAGGCATGTTGTACCTGTACTACGAGAAGGGGCCTTACGGCCCTCAGTACTGGGAATGCTACGCCATCGCCGAGAACGGTACGTTGTGGCGGCAGCCTTCCGCAATGAGCGCCCGCCCTATCGTCGGAGCAGGGCTGCCGAGCTGTGGGCGCAGCGGTCACGATTACATGCGCACCGAGTTCATCACCATACCGCGGCCCGATGTGTGCGGGACGGTCTGGCTTGCCTACTCCCAACACCCATGGACACCCGCGACGCTGGATCGTTATGGGTCCGACCCGGTCCTGCGCGCCGAGCGGATGCAGTCGATCGAGCCTGCCAGATGGATCAGGTCGGCGAGAGCGGAGGGCGACCAAGCACCGTTGAAGGACGCCGCTGGGCTGGCCTCCATCATGGAATATCGGTTGCTGGACAATCCCTCGGGCGATCCGCCGGATCTCCCTTACATCAGCGCGCTCCCGGCTGCTTCCACGCTGGATGGCGCACTCAACGTCGCACGGCTGCGAAAGCACGGCACGCGTTACCCATGGTCACGGCGGGACTACCCCCGTAACGGCGGTGTCGACCCTCGCGAACAACGCTTCAAGCTGCTGCAGCAACACAGCAGCAACGGGCGAATCGGCAGTGATCGCCACGAGTACCCGCCCCTGCTGCTGGGACTGTGGGATGCGGTGGGCGCCGTGCATGAGCTCAGTGGCTACTGCAATGACCTCGCTGCCTGCATCGGCCAGTTCAAGCGGGAGCGCGAGCTGGAGGTTTCAGCGGTTGACCAGATCGAACAGATCTCGAAGTTGCTGGAGCTCAACGGCGCGGTGCTGGCTGGGAACTATGCAGCGCAGACCGTGCGGGAGGAGGAACGGCAGCTTCGCCTAAGGAATCCCTCGCTTCCGTCATGGGATCCGAGAGTGAAGATTTCCGAGGAAGAAAAACGGAAGCGGGAGCAGGCATACAAGGACATGTTTCTGCCGCTCTATCTGCAGGATGCGCAGGAAGCGTGGAAGAACAAGTATTGGCCGCTGATTGATGAGCCGCGCTTTAGCGCGTTCAAGAAGAACATGGATGCAATGGCGCAGATGGTGCTCGACCGGCTGGGCCCAGAGATGGCTGTTCTGGTTGCCTGGCTCCGCCATGATCTGTTTCTGGCGACGCTGGAGGATTTTGACGGCCAGTCTCCGGCGCAAGGCGTGTGGTTTGAAGAAGTAATCACCGATGCCATCGCGGCGCTCGGCATGCACGAGATCGGCCGTGCATTTTTGACTGAGTCGGCCAACGACACAGAAGTTACCGGAAGAGGATCCCTGCTCTGGCGAGCTATCGCGAAGAACCAGAAAGAGGCTCGCGAGGAGCTGGAGCAGACACTCTCGGCGGCGCAGGTCTGTTCCGACACAATTCTTGAGGTGGGCGGCGCAAGCTGGGCAGCATTTGTCGCAGGCACCGCACATCTGAAGTCCTTCTTGACCCTTTACCGCAAGTTGGAGGTGGCGCAGAAGGAGGCTGCGCCCTCCACCGCCAGTGCCCGCATCCTTCGCGACAGTGGCGTTGATCGCTTCGTCACTACCGCAGGTGCGTACCTCCTGAATCGATTCCCGATGAAGGGCATCCAGGACACTGTCGGCAATGCCATGGTCCGCGTTGTGCTCCTGACGCGGGCATTGATGGAGCGCGACGAGGCGATCAGCCTGGTGGCCGAAGAGCTGAGCAGCGGCCAGCAGGGCAAGCGCTATTTCCTGGAGCGCATCCAGTTCTATCGCAAGAAGGGTAGTGCACTGCCGATGCAGTTCGCGCTCCGCGATCTGGAGCTGCACCATGGTGCGCTGGCGATGCGCAAGCGCTGGCAGGCTGCGGCGGAAAGCAGCCGTAATGTCGTCGGTCTGAATTCCCTTACGGGCGTGCTGGAGATGGTGAACTTCATCCATCTGGCAACAAAGGTCGATAAGGACACGCGCGACTATGCGACGTTATTGGCGTCCGGCATGTCGCTTGTGGCTGTGTACACCAGTGTGCATGAAACGGTAGCCAAGGAGTTCTTTGGGGAGGGCAGTGTCAGTGCCATTCGGATGAAGGTTGCCGGCAGTGTGCTGGCGGGAGCGGGTAGTTTTATTGGGGCAGCCTACAGCTTGTCGGACTTCAAGAGTCGGCTTGAAGATGGGCGGCGCTGGTCTGCCGCGGCTTTGCTGATGAAGGCAGGGCTAACGTCAGCGGTTGGTAGTGCGAACTTTCTCACCGCGCTGGCCTATTCCTCTCCAGTTCTAGAGCGTCATCTGGGGCGAAATAAGTTGAGTTTAGGTCTTCGTGGGTTGAGGGCCGGGATAGAGGCTGCGGCCGCGAGGGAAGGGGAACTCGTTTTGTCCAGTCAGGCTATGAAGCGCCTTGGCACTTGGATACTGCGCTTGGGCGGTTGGGAGATTACATTGGCACTGCTTGTGATTGAAGCGACCGTGTGGGCAATCAGCCCGAACGATCTCGAGAAGTGGTGCGAGTCCAATGTATTCGGGAGGGCAGCTAGTAAAGTTCCTCCCTCGGCCAGCGATAGTAGGAACCGGCAGGTGGCCGTTCTGAAGCAGAAGGACGCGTTTGACAAGGCAATCGGGAAAGTAACTACGAGGCCGCAGTCGTGAAAGGCGCACATTGCATGGATGTTCCGAGCAAAATTCCGCTGGATACAGAGGCTGGTGTGATCTCAGAACTTTTCGTTGAACATGCGTTCGAGGATGTTCTGTCCCGTTCTGACAATCGAGAGCAAATGGCCGCAGTGGGTGTAGTTGCAGCGGCGCTTGGCTTGAGCGGGCCATCAGCAGGCATGGCCGTGATGTCAAGCGAAGGGGGGGCGGAGCCAGTGGTACGAGTCAGGTTCATGCTGGGAGATCTATCGGTGTCTGCGCTGCTGTGGAACTGGCCGTTTAGGGAGGGGCAGAGCGTTAGAGTGGTGGGCAAGCGATGGACCGACGGAACGTTCTTTGCGATCTCTGTATTGGACGAGGATGAGAGGCTGATCGTTTCCTATCCTCATGTTACGGCAGGCAGTACCTCGCACTGGCTGCGTGTCTTCTGGATTTCCTTGGCGATCTCAGTTGTTTGGTGGGGGGGGGCGGCTGTTCTCGCAACTGCCTTTGTTTGGGACGTCAAATCCGATAGTAAGTTCGAAGTTATTTCTGGCGCCTGTATTGCCGGAGCCTCAATTTTTGGAGTGATTGGATGGAGGATCGGGCGTCGTCTATCTGGATTTGCGAGGATGGCAGACCGCGTATTCACTGCGCTGGATTGGCGCGATCCCACGAAGATTAATCTCAGGTCTGGAAGGTTCGCTCAGGCGCGAAAGGGCGATTCTTCCGGCGTTGGGGATACCTACTTCAGATACTAGTTGCTATCAAATAGGCAGTGTGGGGGCGCTACTGGCCTGGTTTCGATCCGGCCCGTCAAGGAGTGGTATGCAAATGAGTGACGGCAAAGAGGCTCTGCTTGAAATGGAGAGCGGAGTTATCTCCGGTCTCAAAGTTCAATACGTGATGGAAAACATTTTCTGGCGAGAAGGCGATCGCGTAGGAATGGCTGCGACCGGTGCGCTGTCCGCCGCATTAGGTCTCAGTGGTTCGGCTGCCGGCATGGCCATGATGTCTGCGGAGGAAATGGCGGAGCCGGTCACGAAAGTCGAATTCCGTCTTGGCGACCTCGCCGTGGAAGGTATTCTCTGGAACTGGCCCTTTAGCGAAGGTGACCTCGTTCGAGTTGTTGGGACACGGGGGCACGAAGGTAAATTCTTTGCTATCTCAGTTCTTGATGAGGAGAAAAGATTGATCGTCTGCTATCCGCACGTCAGTTCTGGCACGTTGGCGCATTGGATTGTAGTGCTGAAACTATCGCTTGTGATTTCGATTCCTTGGTGGGGATTCATAATAGCCCTGTTTGCCTGGTTGACATCCGCGCCATTTTATTTCTTGGCTCGGGCGTATTTGATTGGTGTTCTTGTTTTCTGTTTAATTGGATATCGAATTGGTCGGCGGTTCGTTTGTTACGCAAAAATGGCGGATTCAATTTTTTCTACGCTTGGATGGAAAGGTGTGAGGCGAATAAATCTTCGTGGAGTCACCAGGAGGAAGCGGCAGGCAGGTGATCATGTCGCTCTGGGTGATACCTATTTCAGATATTGAATTCTCTACATCAGTGTTGGGGTGATGGCCGGCAGATGCTCGGTCAGTTGGCCTGGGAGTAGAATTCCGCTTGATACGGAGGCTGGTGTGATCTCAGATCTTTTCGTTGAGCATGCGTTCGAGGATATTCTGTCCTGCTCTGTTTGCCGAGCTGGATTGGGGCTCCTAAGAAGATAAATCTCAGGTCCGAGAAGTTGGATCGAGCGCGAGAGGGTGATGGCCCCGGCATTGGGGGTGCCTATTTCAGATGCCAGGAATTATCAATGGCGCGGTATGGTGGCGGGTATGATTTGAAAATTATTACGAGATCATCGTCGTGAATGTTTCGCGGTCCCGGGCTTTGCAAGGCATTGGTTCGTTCGATACTGAAGCTGGAATTATTTCCGACCTGCTCATAATGCATGTTGTAGAAAATGTGTTCTGGCGTAGTGGCGATCGCGAGGGTATGGCCGCCACTGGAGCCTTTGCTGCTGCACTCGGTCTCAGTGGTCCTGCGGCCAGCATGGCGATGATGTCCGCCGAGGAGATGGAGGAGCCAGTTGTCCGGGTTGAGTTCCGACTAGACGATTTGATCGTGAAAGGCCTGCTCTGGAACTGGCCCTACAAGGAAGGAGATCTCGTGAGAGTTGTCGGAAGCCGAAACCCGGACGGAGTATTTATCGCGTTCTCGGTATTGGATGAGCGCAAGAGATTGATTGTCTCCTACCCACACGTCAGTGCTGGCAGTCGCGCTCACTGGATCTCGGTCTGGAAGTACACGTCATTGATTTCGTTGCCGATATGCACATTTTTCACCGTAGGTATTGGCCTGAATTCTCTCGGCATCCTGGAGGACGGATGGTTGTTGTTGAAGTTGCTGCTTTGCATATTTGCTGGGCTCCTGCTCATTGCTGCCACTGTTGGGGTCAGTATTGGCTATCGATTTCACCGGTTTGCCCGGCTTGCTGACGGCATATTTGGGTCGCTTGGCTGGGGCGACAGTAGGAGTGTGAATCTAAGGCGTATTACAAAACTCAGAAGAAGCCCGAGTGATCCTGCTGCGCTTGGTGATACCTATTTCAGATACTGAGAATCTCTTGATGATTTCGATGGCGGATACGCGCCGGTCAGCGTGTGGCATTTCCAAGGTGGATTTGCAGTGAATCGTAAACCTAAGCCGGGCTCGACCGGCAAGGTGCTGTTCGAGACCGAAACCGGCATCATTTCCAATCTGCGGGTCAGACATGTGGTGCAGAACGTCTTCTGGCGCGACGGGGATCGCGACAAAATGGCCGCCACGGGCGCCGCTGCCGCCGCGCTGGGCCTTAGCGGGCCCGCCGCCGGCATGGCGATGATGTCCAATGAGGAAACGGAAGAACCAGCGACGAGGGTGGAGTTTCGATTCGGCGAAATGCTGGTGAAGGGGCTGTTCTGGAATTGGCCCTTCAAAGAGGGTGACTCCGTGCGGGTGGTCGGGCGTCGGGACAAGGCGGGGAACTTCATTGCCTTGTCCGTGCTCGATGAGCAGAAGAGGCTCATCGTTTCCTATCCGTATGTCAGTTCAGGTAGCTGGGCTCACTGGATCGCGGTGGCCAAGTACTCGCTGGCGCTATCTGTTCCCTTGTACATGATCCACGTCGCGTTCTTCCTGATCGACGCTCTCACGGGAGACGGACTGCCATCCTTGGAGATGATCGCGGATACGTACTTGATATGCGTTCTGGTTTGCTTCTACCTTGGGTACAGAATTGGCCGCCATTTCACGCGGTTCGTAAAGATGGCCGATGCGATATTCGGAACGCTGGGTTGGCCAAATGCAAAGCGCATCAATCTGCGACGCATCACCAAGCAGAAGCGTCAGCCGGGCGATCACCCCGCCTTGGGTGATACCTATTTCAGGTACTGACCATCAGCGGCTGACACCACGCTCCCCCAGCAAGCCGCACATGCCTACCGCGCTGCCGCAATCGCCTTCACCCGAGCTCTGGCCAGCGCCTCGCCAACCGCAGGGCCCTTCAGGTGGCTCAGGTCCAGATCACGCGCCTGTACCGACAGCGCTGCCTGGTGCAGGCGTTTGAGCGTTTCGCCCTGCGGGTAATCGCCTTCTTCAAAGCCCAGCCGGCCGCGCTTGTCGGCCTCGCAGCACAGGGCGATGCGGGCCACGCGCTCGGGCCGGCGCAGTGCATCGCAGCGGCCCAGCAGCTCCAGCACAGTGGCATCGCGTAGTTCGTCGATGCGGTGCACGTTCAAGTGTTCACGGCAGACGGCTTCGGCCAGCTGCTGGTGCTCGGTGGGAATCTTCAGGCGCGCGCACAGCGCCTTGAGCGGCTTCAGGCCTCGCTGCTCGTGCATGATGTGGCGCGGCCATTCGTCCGGCGGGGTCAGGCCCTTGCCGAGGTCGTGGGTGAGCGCGGCGAAGCCGACCAGGTCATCGCCGGGTGCCAGGCGGGCGGCCATGTCGCTGACCATTTCCTGGTGGATGCCGGTATCCACTTCGGGGTGGAACTCAGCACGCTGCGGTACGCCGTACAGCGCTTCCAGTTCGGGCAGGATCGGGCCCAGCGCATGTGCGTCGTGCAGGGTGCGCAGGAAGGCCGACGGGCGTTCGCAGACCAGCGCCTTGCGCAGTTCCTGCCACACGCGCTCAGGCACCAGGGCGTCCAGCTCGCCACTGGCGGCCACCTCGCGCATCAGGGCCAGGGTCTCTTCGGCAACGGTGAAACCCAGGGGGGCGAAGCGCGCCATGAAACGCGCCGCGCGCAGCACGCGCAGCGGATCTTCGACGAAGGCGGGGCCGACGTGGCGCAGTACGCGCTGCTGGATGTCCTGCGCGCCGCCGTAGGGATCGACCAGGGTGCCATCGGCTTCATCGCAGGCGATGGCATTGATGGTGAAATCGCGGCGCTGCAGGTCTTCTTCCAGGGTGACGGCCGGATCGGCATCCACCACGAAACCGCGGTAGCCACGGCCGGATTTGCGCTCGGTGCGCGCCAGCGCGTACTCCTCACCGGTCTTGGGGTGCAGGAATACCGGGAAATCGCGGCCCACGGCGGTGTAGCCCTGCGCTTCCATCTGCGCGGGCGTGGCGCCGACCACCACCCAGTCACGGTCGCCGGCGGGGCGCTGCAGCAGGCGGTCGCGCACGGCGCCGCCGACAAGATAGATCTTCATGGGGCGATGATCGCACGGGCATGTGTCGCTGCGCTGCGCGCTCGCCGGGCATGGCCCGGCGCTACCGGGTCGGAAGGCACGACCCCGCGTCGATCAATCCCCGCCCTGGTCGGCGTCCGCCGCGCAGGTGAAGGCCTTGCGCTTGTCCACCAGGCGACCCATCAGGCGGTCGCTCAACGGCAGCGCGTTGCCATTGAGGCGCCAGTCGTAGATCACGCTGAAGGCCAGCACGCGGGCCACGTACTCGCGCGTTTCCTTGTAGCTGATCGTCTCGATCCACAGGTCCGGGTCGAAGCCCGGGCGCTGGGACTGCCAGCGTGCGGTCGGGGTCGGCCCGGCGTTGTAGGCGGCGATGGTGACGTAGGGCAGGCCGTCGTACTTGTTCATCAGCTGGCGCAGGTAGGCCGTGCCGATGGCGATGTTGGTGTCCGGGTCGTACAGGCTGTCGGCGCCGCCGTATGCGGTCAGGCCGATGTTCTTCGCCACGCCCGCGCCCGTGGCCGGCAGCACCTGCATCAGGCCCATGGCGTTGGCAGGCGAGCGCGCGCGCGGGGTGAAGGTGCTCTCGGCGCGGATCTCGGCGGCCACCCAGGCCGGGTCGATGGCATTGCGCGAGGATTCGCGGCGGATGGTGCTGTCGTGGTGCAGCGGGAAGCGCAGGTCGTACAGGCGCTGTTCCTGCGGCTGCTTGCCGAGCGCGAACACGGCGCGGTCGAACCAGCCGTTGTCCTGTGCCACGCGCACTGCCAGGCGGCGCTGGGTGTCATCGAAGCGGGCCAGCGCGCTGTTCCACTCGGCCACAGCCCAGCCGTTGCGATCGATCTGGTACAGCGCCATCGCGCGCTGGATGGCCGGGTCGCGGGCGACGGCGGCCTGCGCCTGGGCGCTGTCATTGGGCTTCCACGGGCACAGCGTGTAGTTCTGCTGCAGCTTGTCGGCGGCGAGGAAACCGTGGAAGGTCGGCGCGCGCGCGGCGCTGCGGAACAGCGATTGGGCCTGCTGCGCCTGCCCGGTCTTTTCCAACATGCGTCCTTCGAAATACGCCCAGCGCGAATCCGTGCGCTGCTTGCTGCCCATCTTGCGGATGGCGGTGAGTGCGGCCGGCCAGTCGCCACGGGACATCGCCTCGCGCACGCGCCATTCGTGCAGGCGCTCGTCGTAGGCCGATTCGGGCACCGCGTTGAGGCGGCGCGCGGAGTCGGGCAGGTAGGAGGCTACTGTCCACAACGCGATCTGGTACCGCACCTGGGCCTGTTGTTCGGCACTCAGGCCCAGCGCCTGCGCGTACTGCGGCAGCTGCTGTTCGGTCGCGCCGGGGTCGGCCTTGGCCAGCTTTTCCAGCCCATCGGTGGCGATGCGCCGGCTGCGTTCATTGCGCGGCCAGTTCAGCGCGCTTGCATTGGGCTTGTCGACGAAGGCGGCATAGGTGTTGGCCAGGGTCAGATCGGCCGCGGGCAGGCCGCGCGCGGCGCTGCGCATCACCGCGGGCTGCTGCGCGTCGGCTGCGGCGTCGACGCGCTCCCAACGCAGTGCATCGCTCATGCCGCCCTGCGCCTGCAGCACGGCGAACACCGCATCGCAGGCGTCGGGCAGTGATTTGCCGTTCTTGCGCCACAGGTCCTGCGCCTCGCTGATCCACTGCGGGTCGACCTTGCCGGTGGCCTGGCGCGCGGTCAGCTGCGCGCAGCGCAGGCCGAGGTTGTCGGTCGGTGCCCAGTTGGCCAGCAGGGTAGGCCAGTCCTGGCGGCGGGCCACCGAGGGCAGCCAGACGCTGCGGAAGCTGTTGGCCACGGCTTGCCCGTCATAGCGCTTGAGGAAGGCCTGCGCCTGGCCGGTATCGACCGTATCGATGTTGCGGCGCAGCTGGGCGAACTCGACCCAGCCATAGGCCGGGTGGCGGCTGAGTGCGGCGGCCTGGCCCGGACCGAGCTGGCCGCGTTCGGCAGCGTCGATGGCGGCCTTGAGCTGGCCGCTCTGGGCGTCGAGTGACTGGGCGCTGGCGCAGCCGATCAGCAGCGATGCGGACAGCGGGAGCAGGGACAGGGCGGTCGAAGAGCGTCGGGTCATGGCGCCAGCATAGCGGGCGCTGGCTGAATTCAGTTTCTCGCCGCGTGCACGTTGCAGCGCGGGCAACGGCAGCTGAATGCTTCGTGGATGCCCACTGCCGCGGGCGCACGGTGGCGGCGTACTGTCGGCTTGGGCGAACGGCCCGGGTGCAAGGAGTGGCACATGGCGTTCAACAGCGCAGGAAGAAGCGGCCCCTTGGCGGAGATCAATGTCACGCCGCTGGTGGATGTGATGCTGGTTCTGCTGATCATTTTCATCGTTACCGCGCCGATGCTGTCGCGGCCCATCGCGGTGCAGTTGCCGCAGGCCACCGACCGGGTGGTCGATCGTCCCGACCCACCGCCACCCATCGAGCTGCGTCTGGATGCCTCCAGCCAGCTGAGCTGGAATGGCCAGCCGATGGCCATCGGTGATCTGCAGGCCCGCCTGCGCGGCCAGGCCAGCGAACACGCCGGCAACCTGCCGGAGCTGCGCATCGCCACCGATCCGTCTGCCGAGTACGAAGGCATGGCGAAGATCCTGGCGGCGGCCGAGGCGACGGGGATGGAGCGGATCGCGTTCGTGCGATGACCGCTGGCGAGGACGGCCCGGCATCCGCCCGGGCCGTCCTTCGTCTGGGCGTGGCTGTCGTTTTGGCCCGCATCCGTTGAGCGCTCTTGATGGTGCGTTGCCGCACCTTTTGCGCATTTCAAGACATTAATTGACGCGATCTCCGGTCTGTTCCGTCAATTCCACGTGAAATGGTGTCCGTCGTCACGTCGTGATTTTTACCGCTTGTTTACAAAGGAGACGCTGCCGCCATGCAGGGGGGAGCGCGGCAGCCCATGTCCCGACATTCCTTTGGAGAGAGAGCGAATGAATCACCTGCATTACCGCCCCTTGGCGGTCGCTGTTGCGCTGTGCGTGACGGCCCTGGCACCGCTGGGGGCAATGGCCCAGACGGCCACCACCCTGGATGCCGTCGAAGTCACCGGCACGCGCATCAAGCGCGCTGAAGTGGAAGGCCAGGTGCCGATCCAGACGTTGAGCCGTGGCGACATCGAGCGCACGGGCCTGAGCTCGATCGGCGAAGTGCTGCAGCAGCTCACCGGTTCGGGCTCGGCGCTGAACGCCAAGTTCAATTCGTCCGGCAACTTCGGCTTCCCGCCGGATGGCAGCGGTGTCGGCGCGGGCTCGGCACAGGTCGACCTGCGCCACCTGGGCGCCAAGCGCGTACTGGTGCTGGTCGATGGCATCCGCTGGGTCAATGAATCATCGGCCTCCGGCGTGGGCGCGGCCACCGACCTGAACACCATTCCGCTGGCGATTGTTGAACGCATCGAAGTGCTGGAAGACGGTGCGTCGTCGCTGTACGGCTCCGATGCGATCGCCGGCGTGGTCAACATCATCACCCGGCGCGATTTCGATGGCGGGCAGGTGACCCTGAACTACGGTGAGTACAGCAAGGGCGATGGCACGCAGAAGGGCGTGGACCTGGCCTGGGGCACCAGCGGCGAGCGCTACAGCCTGTTCCTCGGCGCCAGCTGGACCCGGCAGGACGCGGTGTACGCACGCGATCGCGAGCAGTCGCGCTTTCCCATTCCCGGTACGGGCCTGGCCTTCGGCAGCGGTGGCATCCCGCAGGGGCGTTTCGCCTTCGTCGATCCCAACACCGGCGCCGAGCAGGACATCGTGCCCAACACCGGCGTGAGCAACCCGCGCTATGACGGCAGCGCCGGCTGCAACCGCAGCGATGACTACCACTGCTTCACCAGTGCCGATCGCTTCAACTTCGCCGAATACAACATGGTGCTGACGCCGTCCGAGCGCAAAGGCGTGTTCGGCCAGTTCCGCTTCGACATCACCGACGACGTGCAGTGGTACGTCAAAGCGCTGGGCAACCGCCGCGAATCGACCAACCAGGCGGGCCCGGAACCGCTGTTCTTCGGCCCTGACGGCGCCACCGGCAATCCGTTGGCCGACAACATCGTGGTGTCGGCGCTGAACCCGTACAACCCGTTCGGCTTCGACCTGGCGTCCGGCGACAACATGACCCTGATCGGCCGTCGCCCGGTGGAGGGCGGCGCGCGCGTGTTCGAGCAGGAGGTCAACACGACCTACTTCGCCACCGGCCTGGTGGGCAGTTTCCAGGCGGCGAACCGCAGCTGGTACTGGGACGTCAACGGCATGTACAGCAAGAACAAGGCCGAGCAGACCAACTACGGCAGCTACAACATCTACAACGTGAACCTGGCGCTGGGTGATCCGGCACTGTGCGCGGCAACCCCCGGCTGCGTGCCGCTGAACATCTTCGGCGGCGTCGGCTCGATCACCCCGGACATGCTGCGCTGGATCCAGCCGGTGGTGCGCGACCGCAGCCAGAACGAGCTGAGCCTGGTCACCGCCAACCTGTCCAGTGATCTGTTCACGCTGCCGGCCGGCCCGGTCTCTTTCGCCACCGGCCTGGAGCACCGCCGCTATGAAGGCTGGTACCAGCCGGATCCGCTGACGGTGATCGGCCATTACAACGGCGTGCCCTCGCAGCCGACGTCCGGTTCGTACGACGTCAACGAGGCCTACGTCGAGCTGAGCATCCCGATCTTCGCCGATTCGTCGCTGGGCAAGAAGCTGGACCTGAGCCTGGCCGGGCGCTATTCGGATTACTCCACCTTCGGTGGCGAGTTCACCCCCAAGTACGGCCTGCGCTGGCAGGTGACCGATGACTTCGTGCTGCGCACGACCTACGCCGAGGGCTTCCGTGCGCCGTCCATCGGCGAGCTGTACGGTTCGGCCGCGCGTGCGGACCTGCAGCTGTTCGATCCCTGCTCGGTGGGCCTGGGCGGCACCGCACCGCGCGGCAATCCCGCCAACTGCGCCGCGCTGGGCGTGCCGACCGGCTTCCAGCAGGCCAACTCGCAGATCTCGGTGACCACCGGCGGCAACCGCGAACTGGAGCCGGAGCGTTCGCGCAGCTTCAGCGCCGGTTTCGTGTGGAGCCCGTGGTTCGGCAACGACACCTCGTGGTCCGAGCGCTTCGACGTGGAGGTGACCTTCTATCGCCACAACATCGACGGCGCGATCCAGGCGATCAACGCACAGACCCAGCTGGACCTGTGCGTGGATACGCTGGACCCGGTCTACTGTGATGGCATCACCCGCGCCAGCACCGGTGCGGTCAGCAGCTTCAACAACCGCCTGACCAACCTGGGTTCGATCAAGACCGATGGCTGGGACGTGGACATGTTCTGGACGCTGCCGCAGAGCGACATCGGCCAGTTCAAGCTGGGCTGGAAGAACACGTTCGTCGGCCGCTACGAGGCCACGGGTGCGGCCGGCCAGCGGCAGCCGCAGAAGCCGGGCGTGGAAGTGGCCGACAGCTCGATTCCGGAATGGACCAGCAACGCCAGCATCGGCTGGACGCTGGACAACTGGAGTGCCAACTGGACGGTGCGCCACATCTCCGAGCTGACCGAAGACTGCGGTGATGCGGTGGCCTTCCCGGTGTGCAGCAACCAGGCCGCCGGTACCAACACGCTGTCCGCCACCACCTACCACGATGTGCAGGTGGGCTACAAAATCAACTGGATGAAGGGGCTGCAGCTGACCGCGGGCCTGAACAACGTGTTCGACAAGGATCCGCCGATCTGCCTGTCGTGCTCGTTGAACGGCTACGACGCCTCGACCTATGACATTCCGCGTGGCCGCTACTGGTACATGCGCGCGGACCTGCGGTTCTAGGCTGACAGGCAGGTGCCAGGGAACGGCACCTGCGTTTCACTGGTAGCGCCGGGCCATGCCCGGCGGCTTTTCGCTGTTCTGTAGAGCCGAGCCATGCTCGGCTGCTTTGGTCGAAAGCCAGTCGAGCAAGCGCGACTCTACAAGGCACGGCGCCGGGGGTTGCCCGGCGCCCTCTGCATCAGAACGACCAGGTGAAGGTCAGCGAGCCATTGCGGCCGTCGCCGAACGCACCGTAGCCGTTGATCTGCGAGTAGTACTTCTTGTCCAGCAGGTTGTTCAGGTTGGCCTGCACGCTGAACTCCGGCGAGATGCGGTAGCGCACGAAGGCGCTGACCAGCGCGTAGCCGTCCTGTTCGATGCGGCCGTATGCCGGTACCGCGTAATAGATGCGGTTCTGCCAGTTGGCACCGCCACCCACGGTCAATGCGGTCAGCGACTGCGGGGTGTAGCTGGTGAACAGCTTCAGCGTGGTCTGCGGCAGGTTGGTGTTGATGTCCGCGTCATTGATGTCCTTGGCCACGTAGCGCGATGCACCGAAGGTGGCGTTCCAGCCCGGTGCCAGTTCGCCGTTCAGCTCGAACTCGAAGCCGCGGCTGACCGTGCCGCGTGCGGCGATGTAAGCCGTTTCGCCGCCGGTTCCGCCGATCACCGGTTCGCCGGTCGACTGGCCGACGTTGTCCTGCTCGATGCGGAAAACGGCCACCGAGGCATTGAGGCGGTTGTCGAACCAGGCACCCTTCACGCCCACTTCGTAGCTCTTGCCGTCAACCGGATCCAGGTAGCTGCCGTTGCGGTCCTTCAGCATCTGCGGCTGGAAGATTTCGGTGTACGAGGCGTAGGTCGAGTAGGTGTCATTGATGTCGAACACCAGGCCGGCATACGGCGTGGTCACCTTGTGCGAACGATCGGCGCCTTCGCCTTCGCTCTTCCAGTCGGTGTAGCGCGCACCGATGATCAGCTTCAGAGGATCGGCCAGCGACAGGCGCGTGGCGGCATAGCCGGCCTTCTGGGTGATGGTGCCTTCGCTGGCCAGGCTGAGCGGGTTCCAGTTCGGTTCGCTGATGTTGCCGGTCCAGTTCAGGTAGCTGGAGAAGGGATCCCAGGCAAGGCCAGCACCGCCGACCTGGTAGTCGCCGTAGTTGGCGTAGTCGCGCTTGTTGTAGCTCAGGCCCGCCATGAACTGGTGTTCGCGGCCGAACAGCTGGAACGGACCGTCAACGAAGCCATCGATCGCGTCGACCTTGCGTTCGGTGTTGTAGAAGCCGGCCGACGGCGAAATGCCCGCACCGGTGTTCTTGTCAAAGAACGAGGCGCCGGTAACCCAGTCGTTGTAGGCCGGGTAGAACAGCTTGTCGTCGGCCTTGGTCTCGTCATGCGTGGCGCCGATCTTGAACTTCCAGCCGTTGGCGAAGCCGTGCTCCAGGGTGGCGAAGGCGCGCTTGCTGGTGGTGTCCCAGTAGGTCCAGTTCGGGCTGGCATTGAACGATTCGTCGTAGCCGGTGCTGGTGCCATCGGAGAACAGCATCGGGAAGCCGCCCCAGGTCGCGCCGTTGGCGCGCTTCTGCTGGTAGTCGTAGCCCACGCTCAGCTGCGTATCGGGGGTCAGGTCGGCATCGATGACCATGTAGCCCAGCGTCTTGTGCTGGTTGTAGCGGTCCATCTGCGCATCGGTGTCCAGGTAGCTGCCGATGACACGGCCACGCACGGTGCCGCTGGCATTCAGTGCGCTGCCCACGTCCACCGTGGTGCGGGTGCGGCCCCAGCTGCCGACGTTGACCGAGACGCTGCCGGCCAGCTCGGCGCTGTCGGCGTGCTTGCGGATCAGGTTCACCGACGCCGACGGGTTGCCGGCGCCGCTGAGCAGGCCGGTGGCACCACGCACCACTTCGACGCGGTCGTACAGGGCCAGGTCCAGGCCGGAATCACCGTAGCTCCAGTTCTGCACCATCTGCGTCGGCAGGCCATCGAACTGGTAGCTGTCGATGTAGAAACCGCGCGCGTAGAACTCGGTGCGCTCGGTATCGGACTGGGTGCTGCTCACGCCCGTGGTGTTGCCCAGCACGTCGATGATGTCGTCGAGGTTCTGGTCCTCGATGCGCTGGTGGCTGATGATGCTGACCGACTGCGGAATCTCGCGCGGAGCCAGGTCGAAGCGGGTACCGGCCGAGGTCCTGCGCACCGAGTAGCCTTCGGCGCGCTCACCCTTCACCACCACCTTGTCGAGCGTGGTCGGGTCGGCGGCGGTTTCGGCGAAGGCGGCGGGCGCGGCGGCCAGGCACAGGGCGGAGAGCACCGCCGCGGAGAGGCGATGCGGCAGCAGGGCAGGGGTCGAACGGATCATTGGGTTTCCTGGACGGGCACGTGCGTGCGTCCGACCGGCTTCCCGGATGGTCTGGCGCCGCGGCTGGTGGGGGTCTCACGCCGCTGGCGGGGCCCTGCGCTGCAGGGCGGTGGCTGGGCAATGCGAAGAAGGGCGAACCGTCCTGGCTGCCCGGAAAACGCAAACATGGTAATGCGAATTGTTTCTATTTACAAATGGGCGAGGTCGTGCCTACATGCGGCCAGTCCGTCGTAGAGTCGAGCTTGCTCGACTGCACTGGACTGCAGGCCTTTCAACGCAGCAGCGGCAGCGGGTCGCGGGCGCCGTCCGTACCGTAGATGCCCCAGTGCAGGTGCGGCGGCGTGCCCTTGGCATTGCCACTGTCGCCCACGTAGCCCAGCAGCTGGCCGGCCTGCACCACCTGGCCACGTGCCAGGCCGTCGGCCCAGTCTTCCAGGTGCGCGTAGTAGTAACGCTCACGACCGGGCCCGATCACCCATACCTGGCGTCCGCCCAGCCCGCTTTCGCGCACGTCGGCGATGACGCCCACCGTGGCACTGCGCACGGGCGTGCCGCGCTTGCCGAAGATGTCGATGCCGGCATGCGTGCGGTCACGGCCGCGCGGGGCACCGAAGGTGTCGGCGATCTGCCTGGGCCGCACGCCGTCTACCGGTACCGGCAGTTCAGTGGCCACAGGCATGCGCCCCAGCGTCCACAGCATCTTCGGTGCCGCCGCCCACGGGCTGTTCCACAGGGAGAGCGCGGCGATGCCGGCGGCCAGCAGCAGGGCGCCGGACAGCAGCCAGCGGCGCAGGCGTCGGGCAGGGGAGGGCGGCGAGGTCATGCCAGCGGGACCGAGAAGCTGCGCTTCAACGTGCCCAGCGCCACCGAGGTGCGGAAGCGCTCGATGTTGTCGTCGCCGCCGAACAGTCGCTCGGTGATCGCTTCGTACTCTTCCATCGAGGCCGCCGAAAGCAGCAGCATGAAATCGCCGTCGCCGGTGATCGAGTAGCACTGCTGCACGGCCGGGTCATCCTGCACGCGGCGGCGGAACGGGGCGACCTTCTCGCGCTGCTCGCTGACCACGCGTACCTCGACGATGATCGTGAGCGGGCGCCCGACCCTGGCCGCGTCGAGCACGGCCACGTTGGCGGAAATCACGCCGCTGTCCTGCAGTCGCTTGATGCGCCGCTGCACGGCGGGCGTGGACAGGTGCACGGCCTCGGCAATCTGCCGCTGCGGCAGGGCGTTGTCCCGCTGCAGCAGGTCGAGGATGGCGTGGTCGAAACTGTCCAGCACGGGGGCGGTAGCCATGGCGAGCAGAAATTGCGCGGACGGGCCCTCAATTGAGCCAAGTGCTCGCCGCCAGCGCAATAGACTGGGCGCATGCAGACTTCCCGATTCGCGCCGATGTTGCCGGCGCTGGCGGTGCTCGGCTCGGTTACCGCGCTGGCCATCGGCACTTCCTATGCCAAACACCTGTTCCCCCTGGTCGGCGCGCAGGGCACCAGCGCGTTGCGCGTGGGCTTCTCGGCCCTGTTGCTGCTGCTGTTCTGGCGGCCGTGGCGCTGGAAAACCAGCCGCGTGGATGCGATGACCATCCTGCGCTACGGGCTGACCCTGGGCCTGATGAACCTGCTGTTCTACATGGCCATCCGCACCATTCCCTTCGGCATTGCCGTGGCCATCGAGTTCACCGGCCCGTTGACGGTGGCGATGCTGTCCTCGCGGCGGCCGATCGACTTCCTCTGGGTGGGCTGCGCGCTGCTGGGCCTGTTGCTGCTGCTGCCGCTGGGCGGCGGGCCGGCGCTGGATCCTGCCGGCGTGCTCTACGCCATGGGCGCCGCGGCGTGCTGGGGCCTGTACATCGTCTTCGGCAAGCGCGCCGGCCACCTGCATGCCGGCCATACGGTTTCGCTGGGGCTGCTGGCCGCGTCACTGGTGGTGGTGCCGGTGGGCGTGGCCCACGCCGGCATGGCGCTGCTGGAGCCGAAGATCCTGCTGGCGGGCCTGCTGGTGGCGCTGGTGTCCAGCGCGATCCCCATGTCGCTGGAAATGATGGCGCTCAAGCGCCTGCCCAAGGAAACCTTCGGGATCCTGATCAGCATGGAACCGGCGGTGGCCGCGCTGTGGGCGATGCTGTTGCTGCACGAGCAGCTGGCCGGCGTGCAGTGGCTGGCAATCGGCTGCACGGTGGTGGCTTCGGTAGGCAGCACGATGACCGCGCGGCGGTTGAGAACGCCGGTGGTGCAGGCGGGGTAGCGCCGGGGTGTGCCCGGCGGAGAGCGTGCGGACCAACGGTCCGCACCCACCAGAGCGGTAGGTGCGCACCCACCGCGCCAACCAAGGTTGGCACCTACCAAACGGGTCAGCGCAGGGCGTCGGCGGGGACGTCGATGGCCATGGCCAGGGCCAGGTGGTCGGAGAACGCGGCCGGTACGGCTTCCACGCTGCGGGTCTGCAGGTTGCTGCTGACCAGGATGTGGTCGATGGCCCGGTCCGGGCGCCAGCTGGGGAAGGTCGGCACCACGCAGCCCGGCGGCTGCAGCCGGGTCTTCTGGTACAGCACCTGCATTTCCGGGCGCTCGGCCAGGCAGTTGAAATCGCCCATCAGCACGGCGTTGGGATGGTCGGACAGCAGCTCGGCGATGAAGCCGAGCTGGGACATCCGCGAACCCGCACCCAGTGACAGGTGGGCCACCGCCACGGCCAGGCCGTCCTCGCCATCGCCGAACTTGGCCAGCAGTACGCCGCGCCCGCCGATACGGCCGGGCAAGGCGTGGTCCTGTACTTCCACCGGTTCCAGCTTGCTCAGCAGGCCGTTGGCGCTGGACGCCACCCCTCCCATGCGCCTGTTCGGCTGGTGGCTCCAGTAGTTGAAGCCGGCGCGCTGGGCCAGGTAGTGGGTCTGGTTGGTGAAGCCCGACCGCAGGCTGCCCGGGTCGGCCTCCTGCAGGCCGACGATGTCATGGCCGCGCGCCAGGGTGGCGATCGCGTCCAGGCTGCTGCGCTTGCGTCCCGCCGGCAGCGCATGTGACCAGCTGCGGGTCACATAGTCGCTGTAGCGGCGGGTGCTCGAGCCGGCCTGGATGTTGGCCGTCAGCAAGCGCAGGGTCCGTGTGTGGGGGGAAGTCACGGCCGGCAATGCTTTCTCTCTGGATCAGTGCGCCTGGGCCGCACCGCGTTCGCGGGCGATCAGGTGGTCGGCGATGCGCAGCATGTCCGGGAAGGTCTTGCCCTTCACCAGGTACTTGCCGTTGATGATGATCGACGGGGTGCCGCTGATCTGGCTGCGCTGGGCGAACTGCTTGGCCGAGTTGGTCTTGGCATTCACCGCGAAGCTGCCCATGGTGGCGGCGAACTGCTTCGGATCCACGCCGTAGCCGGCGTAGAACTTGGCGATGTCGTCGACCGAGTCGGCGCCGCGCTCACCCTTCAGGGTCTGCTGCGAGTGGATGGCGGCGTACAGCGCCTCGTGGGTCTTTTCCTGCACGCCCAGGGTCTGCGCGGCGTAGAAGGCACGGGCGTAGTTGTCCCAGGTGCCGCCGAACATGGCCGGCACGTAGACGAAGTTCACGTCGCTGGGCAGGCCGGCCTTCCACGGGCCGACCAGTGGCTGGAAGGCGGCGCAGGCCGGGCAGACGTAACCGAAGATCTCGACCACTTCGACCTTGCCGGCAGCCGGCTGGAACGGCTGGCCGTTGCTGATCAGCTGGTAGTCGGCGCCTTCCACCGGGGCCGGGCCGGTCAGCGCGGTGGTGGTCGGGGCGGGGGCCGCAGCGGTGTCGGTGGCGGCCGGGGCAGCGCCTTCGGCGCCGGCAGCGGGCTCGGCGGCGGGGGTCGCGGCAGGCTCGGCGGCAGCCGGGGTCGCGGCCGGTTCAGCCGGAGCGGTGGTGTTGGTGGTGCCATCGTCGGCCTTGCAGGCCGCCAGGATCGGCAGCAGGGCTGCAAGTGCGAAAGCAGCGATACGGGTCTTCATTGAAACGTCTCCAGCATCTGGAAAGGTGGGGCCGGCGGCGGGCGCCGGCCAGGGGGAAATGATGACATGCGGCGGCGACAGCGCCGTGTCGATGGTCGGGATTGGTTCAGCGGCGGGCGCGGGCTTCGGAAATCAGCTTGGACGCGATGCGCAGCTGGTCCTCGAAGCTGTTGCCACGCACCAGGTACTGGCCGTTGATGATGATGGCCGGCGTGCCCGGGACCTGGGTGCGCTGGGCGAAGGCACGGGCCTCGGCGACCTTCTTCTGCACCGCATCGCCACGCAGGGCCTGCTTGTAGCGGTCGGCGCTCACGCCATAGGCGCTGTAGAAGGTGGCGAGCTCATCGGCCGAGACGTTCTGCATCGGCAGCGAACCCTGCTCGTGCAGGGCCTTGAACACGGCGGCGTGGCTGCGCTTGGCCACGCCTACTTCATCGGCGGCGTAATAGGCCAGGGCCCAGGCATCCCAGGCACCGCCGAAGGCGGCCGGGACCGGGGTGAAGCGCACGTCGGCCGGCAGCTTGGCGGCCCAGGCTTCCAGTTGCGGCTCGAAGTGGGCGCAATGCGGGCAGGTGTAGCCGAAGACTTCAACGACTTCGATCTTGCCGGCCAGGGGCTGGAACGGGCCGGACTTGGCGATGCGTTCGTAGTCTTTGCCTTCAACCAGCGGGGCATTGGCGGGGGTGGCGGCGTAAGCGGCCAGCGGCAGCATCACCAGCAGGGACAGCAGAAGGCGGGGAATCAACCTCATCGACACGCATCTCCATTGAAAATAACAACGCCGGCGCAGCCGCCGGCGTGAAGGAAACATACCGCAGCCGCGGGCCGCCGTGGCGACCCGGGCCGACCAGTGGCGGTCAGGGGGCGGCGGCCGGTTGCGCGGCGGCGGCTTCGGCGGCGATGTCATCGGCCTTGTTGTGCAGGCCCTGCAGGTAGCTGGAGAGGGCCTGGACTTCCTGTTCGCTGAGCTTCTGGGCCACGGCGGCCATGATCTGGAAGTGCGCCTTGTCGGTCTCGTTGGTCTGCCCGGCCTGGTACTCCTGCAGGCGGCGAGCGACATAGCTGGCGTGCTGGCCGCCGATATGCGGATAGGCCGGGCCCGGGTTGCCGGCGCCGCTGGGGCCGTGGCAGGCCATGCAGGCCGGCAGGCCGCGCGTGGCGTCGCCGCCGCGGTACAGCTGCTGGCCGATCTCGTAGAACTTCATGCCCTTGTAGGGGCCATCGGTCACGGCGGTATCGTCGGCGATGCCGGCGGTGGCCTTCTGGGTGGCGAAGAACGCGCCGATATCGCGCATGTCCTGCGGGGTGAGGTTCTGCACGAAGGGCACCATCGCCACCGATGCGCCGGAACTGCGCTGGCCGTTGGCGATGAGGGCCATCTGCTGGGCCACGTAGCGCTCGCTCTGGCCGGCGATGGACGGGTACATCTCCACCGTGGAATTGCCGTCGGCCCCGTGGCAGGCCGCGCAGGCCGAGGCCTTGGTCTGGCCGGCCTTGGCGTCGCCCCACGTGGTCTTGCTGAAATCGACCTCCAGCGAGGCCGTGCGGATCGGCCCGTTGTCCGGCAGCGGGGTCAGCGTGGTCTGCGCGAAGGCAGCAGCGGCAACGACGACGGCAGTGGCAAGAGCGGATACGGCAAGAACGCGAGCGTGGCGCATGCTAAAGCTCCGTATGGACCGGGCCGGGCGGTGGCCGCCGGCATCGCCCGGATTATCAACGCCGTTTCCGCGCACGGTCAACGCAGCAGTGCAGCATTTTCCCGGCCGGCGGCGCCGGGAACGGGCGCGCGGCGCCGCAACATGCGATCCTAGGCACATGTCATTGCTCATCGAACGCGCCCGTTACCACCTCTCGGCCCATAACGTGCGGCAGCTGCCGCCCGATGAAGGGGCCGAAGTGGCTTTCGCCGGCCGCTCCAACGCCGGCAAGTCCAGCGCCCTCAACGCGCTGACCCGGCAGAACTCCCTGGCCCGTGTGTCCAAGACCCCCGGCCGCACCCAGCAGCTGGTGTTCTTCCAGATCACCCCGGAAGCGCACCTGGTCGACCTGCCCGGTTACGGCTACGCCAAGGTGCCGCTGGACCTGCAGGCGCACTGGCAGGCCTTCATCGACCGGTACTTCCGCACCCGCGAAGCCCTCAAGGGCCTGGTGGTGGTGATGGACATCCGCCACCCGCTGAAGGACTACGACCGGCAGATGCTGTCCTACGCCGTGCAGCGCGGCATGCCGGCGCACGCGCTGCTGACCAAGGCCGACAAGCTCAGCCGCAGCCAGCAGATGCAGACCCTGCAGAAGGTGCGCAAGGAACTGCATTCGGCCTACGGCGACAGCGTCAGCGTGCAGGTGTTCTCCGGTGAGGACCGCACCGGCGTGGATGAAGCCCGCGGCGTGATCGGCGGCTGGCTGGGGCTGGCGTAAGGCGTCTGCTGGTCGCCCGGCTGGCAGCCGGGCGCTACCGACCTGCCTTCTGGTAGTGCCGGCCGCTGGCCGGCAACGGCGCCATGCCCGGCGGCACTTCATTTCAACGGCGAATACTCCGCCGGTACCCACGCATAGGCCTCGCCCTCGCGGCGCACGTGGCCCAGGCCGGGGAACGGCAGGTGCGCACCGGCCACCCACCAGCCCTGGGCGGTGGCCTGCTGCAGCAGCCCGCGACGGCTGGCGATGGCCGCCGTGCGGTCCGCATCGGCCTCGAAGGCCGCTTCCGGGTGTGCGAACTGCACCGCGTGGAAGTGCAGCACATCGCCCCACACCAGCAATGACTGGCCCTGGCTGTCGAACCGGTAGGAGACATGGCCGGGGGTATGGCCGTGGGTGTCCATCGCCACCGCGCCACCGGGCAGGGCATCGCCGGGGCTGAAGGTGCGCAGGTGACCGCTGGCCTGATACGGCGCCACCGCGTTGCGCGCCAGCGGGAAAGCGAAGCGCACGCCCTCCGGCGCACCGGCTTCGCTGGCCGGGTCCAGCCAGTAATCGGCATCGGCCCTGGACAGCCACACGGTGGCATTGGGGTAGGCCGGCTGGCCCTGCGCATCCAGCACGCCACACATATGGTCAGGATGGGCGTGGGTGAGCAGCACGTCGTCCACCTCCGCCGGGTCCACGCCAGCCGCGCGCAGGTTGCCCAGCACCTGGCCCAGGCCGGGACCGAAGCACTGCGCGGTGCCGGTGTCGACCAGGGTGAGGTGGTTGCCCTGGCGGACCAGGAAAGCGTTGACCGCGGTCTGCAGGCCTTTGCTGTCTTCGGGTACATAGCGGCCATCGAGCAGGCGGGTGACCAGGGTGGGCGCGACACCCACCACTTCCTGCCGGCCCAGCGCGACCACGCCATCGAACAGGGCGGTGACCTGCAGGGCGCCGACGCGCTGGTGGTAGACGCCCAGCACCTGTTGGGCGGGGGGCGGCGAGGTGGCTTCGGCCATGGCAGCCAGCGGCAGGGAGGACAGTGCCAGCAGCAGCGCGGCGCGCAGGGGCAGGTGATGGAGGTTCATGAGGGACTCGGCAAGGCGGGGGATTCCGTTGCCGTGCAGCGTGCCGGGTGGCGCGCGCGCGATGCGCTCAAACCACTGCGTGGAATGCTCAGGGGGCTGTGTACGGCAGGGCTTGCAGCCCTGCACCTGCTGCAGATCAACGTCAACGTCAACGTCAAAAGCAGAAGCTGGCTTCCTGTGGGTTGGCGGGGTGGGTCCGGTAGCAGGGGACGCCGTAAACCCATCCATGGGGGCTTGGTCGCGGCATCCATGCCGCTCACACCCCTGCCACCGGACCCACCCCGCCTTCGACAGTTTCCCGCGGCTGTTGGTGCCAGCTGCTGTTGGTGCCAGCTGCAATTGGTGGGTGCCGACCGTTGGTCGGCACGGGGTCGGCTATCGATGTCTGACAGATGTGTCGACCAAGGTCGACACCTACCAACCGCCTGCGGCAGTAGATCCACGCCATGCGTGGATGAATTCATTCGATATCTGACAGATGTGCCGACCAACGGTCGGCACCCACCAACAGCTGCGTGAACCTGTCGAAGGCGGGGCACTGTGGGTTTGCGGGGTGTGAGCCGCATGGATGCGTCGACCAAGCCCCCATGGATGGGTTTACGGCGTCCCCGCAAACCCACAGTGCCCCGCCATCCCACGGAATGCAGGCTTTTGACGTTGACGTTGCTTCTGCAGGTGCAGGGCTGCAAGCCCTGCCAGACAACCCCACCCTAGATGTCTGTCGGAGCCAACCCGTACCGCTCGGCGAAGCGCTTGCTGAAACTCGCCGCCGATCGATACCCCGCGCGTGCGGCCACCGTCTTCAGTGGCAGGTCCGTCGTGTACAGCAGCGTCATGCCGTGTGCCAGCCGCGCTTCGGTCAGCAACTGCCGCAGGCTGGTGCGCTCGGCCGCCAGGCGACGGCGCAGGGTCGCGCCGCTCAGCGCGAACTGGTCTTCAACGTCGCGCGACTGCCAGTCCCGCGCCGGCTCGGCCGCGATGCGGTCGCGGATCTGTTCGCCCAGGCTCGGTGCCTGCGGCAGCAGCAGGTTGCCGTGGCCCTGCCGGCACCACGCCAAGACCAGCTCGGCCAGGGCCAGCCGTGCCTCGCTGTAGTGCCCATCCTGCAGCGCCTGGCGCCAGCGCCGCAGCACTGTGCCGTGGTCGCCCAGGCGTGGCTGCGCGATCGCATCGCCAGCGGCCGGCAACGCCTCGCTCCACAACGTGCGCGCCGCGCCCAGCACTTCCGCGCACAACGGCACGATGGCACTGAGGTAACGGCCGGTGCCCGCATCGGGCGTGTTGACCACATCGATCCGGCAGCGCTGGGTGAACAGCAGCATGTCGCCGGCGTGCACGGTCAGCGACTGGTGCGCCGTGCGTACCTGCTTGCTGCCTTCCAGCAGGATCACGAACTGCGGTTGTGGAATGTCCACCGAGCTGGCGCCGTGTTCGCGGCGCGCGGTGATGCAGGCATAGCCTTCGGCGCGGTCGCAGCCGGCCAGGCTGGCCATCTCCGCCAGCAGGGCGACGGCCGGTGGCAGCATCGCGGTCATGACAGGTGGGCTCCCAGCAGTCTGCCAATGCCGGCGGCGGCGGCCATCGCCAGCGCGCCCCAGAACATCACCCGCACGGCACCGCGCACCGGCGGCGCACCACCGGCACGGGCGGCCATCGCGCCGGTCAGGCACAGGCCGAGCAGGGTGCTGGCGGTGGTGGCCACGGTGACCTGCGCCGCGCTGGAGAACAGGGCGGTGAGCACCGGCAGCGCCGCGCCGCAGGTGAAGGCACCGGCCGAGGCGAGGGCGGCCTGCAGCGGGCGCGCGCGCAGGGTGTCGGTAATGCCGAGTTCGTCGCGCGCGTGTGCGCCCAGCGCGTCGTGTGCGGTCAGCTGTTCGGCCACCTGCCGGGCCAGTGCCGGCTCCAGGCCGCGATGCCGGTAGATCGCGGTCAGCTCGTCCAGTTCGCTGTGCGGGTCTTCGTGCAGTTCGCGCATTTCCACGGCCAGGTCGGCCGCTTCGGTGTCGGCCTGGGTCTGCACCGACACGTATTCGCCGGCGGCCATCGACATGGCACCGGCGACGGTGCCGGCCACGCCAGTGGCCAGGATCGTGCTGGCCGAGGCGCCGCTGGCGGCCACGCCCACCACCAGGCCGGCCACCGAGACGATGCCGTCATTGGCTCCCAGTACGGCGGCGCGCAGCCAGCCCACGCGATCGGCGCGGTGCAGTTCCGGGTGTCGTGAATGGCGGCTCATGGCCTGAGTGTACGGGGGTCAAGAGGTCGTCGGTAGGATGCTGAAACCCGTCACCGTCGCATGCTGCGAAGGGCCGCCACGCTATAGTGCGCCCTTGCGATGGAAGGCCCCCAGCCCCACATCCCCTGCCACTGTCCAGCGAGTCCTCCCCTTGTCGAGCCCCAGCCACGTCGCCGATACGCCCATTACCGACCGCTCGGAGCTGGTCGAGGTGCTTGCCTCCGGCGAAAAGCCCCGTGCGCAGTGGCGCATCGGTACCGAACACGAGAAGTTCGGGTTCCGCCTGGATGACCTGCGCCCGCCGACCTTCGAAGGCGAGCGTGGCATCGAAGCCCTGCTCAACGGCCTGACCCGCTTCGGCTGGGAACCGGTGCAGGAGAACGGCAACACCATCGCCCTGCTGCGTGACAACGCCTCGGTGACGCTGGAGCCGGCCGGCCAGCTGGAACTGTCCGGCGCGGCGCTGGAAACCATCCACCAGACGTGCGTGGAAACCGGCACCCACTTGAATGAAGTGGCACAGGTGGCCGGCGAACTGCAGCTGGGCTTCCTCGGCATGGGCTTCCAGCCGAAGTGGCGCCGCGATGAAATGCCGTGGATGCCCAAGGGCCGCTACAAGATCATGCGTTCGTACATGCCCAAGGTCGGTTCGCTGGGCCTGGACATGATGACCCGCACGTCCACCGTGCAGGTGAACCTGGATTACGCCACCGAAGCGGACATGGTGAAGAAGTTCCGCGTGTCGCTGGCGCTGCAGCCGATCGCCACCGCGCTGTTCGCCGATTCGCCGTTCACCGAAGGCAAGCCGAACGGCTACCTGAGCTACCGCTCGCACATCTGGACCGACACCGACGCCGACCGCACCGGCATGCTCGACTTCGTGTTCGAGGATGGCTTCGGTTACGAGCGCTATGTCGATTACCTGCTCGACGTGCCGATGTATTTCTCCTACCGCGATGGCATCTACCACGACGCCAGCGGGCAGAGCTTCCGTGATTTCATGCAGGGCAAGCTGCCGGTGCTGCCCGGTGCGCTGCCGACGCTGCGCGACTGGTCGGACCACATGACCACCGCCTTCCCGGAAGTGCGCCTGAAGAAGTACCTGGAAATGCGCGGTGCCGACGGTGGCCCGTGGAGCCGCCTGTGTGCGCTGCCGGCGTTCTGGGTGGGCCTGTTGTACGACGACACCGCGCTGGATGCTGCCTGGGACCTTGTGCGCGATTTCAGCCTGGCCGAGCGCCACGCGCTGCGCGACGGCGTGCCGAAGCATGCCATGGGCCTGCCGTTCCGCAACGGCACCGTGCGCGACCTGGCCCGCGAAGCCGTGAAGATTTCCGTGGAAGGCCTCAAGCGCCGCGCCGCGCGCAATGCCGATGGCCAGGACGAAAGCAAATTCCTGGACGTGCTGCAGGAAATCGTCGAGTCGGGCCTGACCCCGGCCGAGCGCAAGCTGGCGCTGTTCCATGGCCGCTGGCATGGCGACGTGGACCCGGTGTTCCGCGAGTTTGCTTATTGATCGCGCTGCGTGGCCGCCGGGCATGGCCCGGCGCTACCGTCCCTTGCCATGAGCCAGTTCATCTTGTTCGAGCAGAATCCTGCCGCAGAGGGAACAGGGCGGGATGAAATGGCGGCAGCGCGGAACAGTGACTTCCTGGCTGAAGTTGCCGACCTCTACTTCCCTGGGGCGGAACAGGTAGTCAGTTGCGCCGCAGTTGCCGGGGATGCCAGTGATCTGATCAACGACGTCTACCTGCGCATCAGATCCAACTCAGATGTGGAAGGCTCGCGTATCGCCCGGCTGGTGAAGCGTGCGTTCGAGATGAACATCGGGTTCGTGTTCTGGGCTGGATCGGACTACAGGGATCTGCCCGCCATAGGGTCCTATGCGGACTTCCTGCAGGCGCTGGCGGAGCAGGCTGAGCAACAGCCCGTTGACGTCTTCATGAAATGGATTCCGCATCGTGTCGGTTGATTTGACTGGGCTGACCGTGTCAGCCGGCTGTGCGCCAGAAAAAACCCCGGCATTGCCGGGGTTTTTTCGTTCCATGACTGTGGCGATCAGGCCTTGATGGTGGCCATGTCGATCACGAAGCGGTAGCGCACATCGTTCTTCGCCATGCGCTCCCAGGCCTGGTTCACGTCCTTGATGTTGATCACTTCAACATCGCTGACGATGCCGTGCTCGGCACAGAAGTCCATCATTTCCTGGGTTTCGGCCATGCCGCCGATCGCAGAACCGGTGACGTGCTTGCGGCCGAAGATGACCGTGCCGCCCATCAGCGGCGGGTCCAGCTCGGTGATGACGCCGACCAGGCACATGGTGGCATCGCGCTTGAGCAGGCTCATGTACGGGTTGGTGTCGTGGCTGACCGGCACCGTGTTGAGCAGGAAGTCGAAGCTGTTGGCGTGGGCCTTCATCTGTTCGGCGTCGCGCGAGACCAGCACTTCGTCGGCGCCCAGACGCTTGGCGTCGGCACCCTTTTCCGGGGTGGTGGTGATCATCACCACGGTGGCGCCCATCGCCTTGGCGAACTTCACGCCCATGTGGCCGAGGCCACCCAGGCCGATCACGCCCACCTTCTGGCCCGGGCCGACCTTCCAGTGGCGCAGCGGCGAGTAGGTGGTGATGCCGGCGCACAGCAGCGGTGCGGCAGCCTTCAGGTCCAGCTTTTCAGAGACCTTCACCACGAAGCGCTGCTCGACCACGATGTGGTCGGAGTAGCCGCCCATGGTCAGCTCGCCGGTGTTGCGGTCGTGGCTGTTGTAGGTATAGGTCGGGCCCTTTTCGCAGTACTGCTCCAGGTCGTGGTCGCAGGCATCGCAATGGCGGCAGGAATCGACCATGCAGCCGACGCCGGCGAAATCGCCGACCTTCAGGGTGGTGACGGCCGGGCCGACCTCGACCACGCGGCCGATGATCTCGTGGCCGGGCACCATCGGGTATTCGGCGCCGCCCCAATCGTCGCGGGCCTGGTGCAGGTCGGAATGGCAGATGCCGCTGTACAGCACTTCGATGCGGATGTCGTTGGCGCCGACGGCGCGGCGTTCGAAGGTGAAGGGCTCAAGCGGGGCGGTGTTGGTGCGTACCGCATAACCATGGGCGAGGGACATGGGGAATCCTTGGCGGGGTTTGTCGAAAGGCGCTTTACAATACGCCCCTCGTTCCGGCCTACAAAGCCCGGATATCGGCATGATTCATCAAGGCAGACTGCACAATCATGGCCACTGACAATCTTTCGCACCTGGCGGCCTTTGCTGCGGTGGCGCGCCATCGCAGCTTCCGCAAGGCTGGCGGCGAGCTGACGCTGTCGACCTCGGCGGTGAGCTATGCGATCCGCGCGCTGGAAGAGCGGCTGGGGGTGGGCCTGTTCCACCGCACCACCCGCAGCGTGGCCCTGACCGAGGCCGGGCAGCGCCTGCTGGACCGGCTGCAGCCGGCGCTGGGCCAGGTGCATGACGCGCTGGAAGAAATGAACCAGTTCAGGGACAGTCCGACCGGCCTGCTGCGCATCAATGCGGCCCGCTCGGCGGTGCCGAACCAGCTTGGCCCGCGGCTGACCCGCTTCCTGCGCGCGCACCCGGATGTGCGCCTGGAGCTGACCGAGAACGATGGGCTGGTGGACATCGTGGCCGAAGGTTTTGATGCCGGCGTGCGCCTGCACGAGTTCGTGCCCGAGGACATGGTGGCGGTGCCGTTGGGGCGGGCGCTGCACGGCATGATCGTGGCCTCGCCGGACTACCTGCGCCGGCACCCGGCGCCGCAGCATCCGCGCGACCTGCTGCAGCACGAATGCATCCGTTTCCGCTTCGCCAGCGGGCACCTGTACAAGTGGCAGTTCGACCGCAATGGGCAGTCGCTGGAAATCGATGTGCGCGGGCGGCTGACGCTGAGCGAGCAGACCACCATCATCCGCGCGGTGCTCGATGGGTTCGGCCTGGCCTACGTGCTGGAAGATGCCGCGCGCCCGCACCTCGAGGCCGGGACAATGGTGGCGGTGCTGCAGGACTGGAGCGAACCGTTTCCCGGCTTCGTGCTGTATTACCCGAAGCAGCGGCAGATGGCGTCGGCGCTGCGTGCGTTCGTGGACATGCTGCGGGAGTGATGCGGTGCCGACCAACGGTCGGCACCCACCGTGGATGGCCGGCGCCGCTCACTCCACCAGCGCGTCGTACCCCAACCCGACGAACTGGATCAGGCAGAACCCGTGCCCGAAGGGATCGGCCAGCACCGCCAGCCGTCCCCAGCGCCGCTCGCTCACCGGCAGTTCGATCACCGCGCCTGCAGCCACCGCGCGTGAGAGCGCGACGTTGATGTCTTCCACCACCCAGTCCAGGTGCAGCGGCGTCCAGTGCCGCTCGAAATCGCGCACGTCGCCCTCATCGGTAGCCACGCTGCCGTCGTCGCTCTGCAGCAGGTACAGCGGGGTGGGGCCGCCGAGCAGTTCCAGCGCGGCCGCCCCCAGGCGGCGGCCGGCATGCAGGCCGAACGCTGCAACGTAGAACGCTTCGGCAGCGGCCAGGTCGGGCACATCGATGTTGACGATGAAGGTGCGGGCGGGGGAGTCCATGGCAGGGGTCTGCGGAGGCCGGTTGCACGCAGTCTAGACCTGCTGGAGCAGGCTGCGGGTTCATCTGCCGGGTGAATTCAGGCAAGGTAGGTGGCTCCCCATGAAAAGGACATCCATGAGCAGATTGACCGACATCGAACAGGCGACCGGCCAGGCATTCCCGCCGCTGTTCCAGCAGCTGCATGACGCAGGTCGGTTGAGCTGGGGTGGCAGCCACCCGCAGTGGTCCGAAACGGTGTTTCCCACGCTGCAGGACGACCCGCCGGTGCTGCTGTATGCGCAGGAGTACGAGCCGCTGGAGCACGACGAGCTGCTGGAGGCGTGGCAGGAGCTCACGGCCGAAGATCACTACAATCCCCTGCGCGCGGACCTGCAGCTGCTGCCGTTCGCACGCACCGGCGCAGGTGACAGCTATTGCTTCTGGACCAATGCCCCCGGTTTTGACGAGCCGCCGGTCGTGCTGGTGTGGCATGACGATGATCGTGCCGATGTACTGGCCGCCAACTACCAGGACTTCGTGTTCCGCAAGATGGTTGAAGCGGTGGCGGACTATGAGCGGCCGTACTCGCTGCTGTCGCATGGCGAGCTGGCCGTGAACCTGCAGCGCTGGTTGCAGAACCACCAGCCGGTTCTGCGCGCCGACCAGTATGCGGCAGTGGCGGCGCTGTTCGCGCGCGAGGGCGAAATCGCTGAAGGCGACATCACCGATGACGACGCGCAGGCGCTGGTACAGCAGGTGATCGGCTTCCCGCGGCTGGACGAGTCGTTCGCCTACGTGCGCGAGGACGCTTGAACGCATGGGGTCAGATCCGCGCCTGGCGCGGCTCTGACCCCATGCCCGGTCAGACCGCGACCGGGTAATCCAGATACCCTTCGCGGCCGCCGCCGTAGTAGGTATCGCGATCGGGGGTGGCCAGTGCGATGTCCTGCTGCAGCCGCGCGACCAGGTCCGGGTTGGAGATGAAGGGCTGGCCGAAGGCGGCGATGTCGATGGTGCCTTCATCGACCAGGCGCAGCGCGTACTCACGGGTCATGCCGCCGGCCAGCAGCACGGTGCCGCCGTAGGCCTGCTTGAAGGCCTTCAGGAACGCCTCGCCGATGGCGCGCTCGCCGTGCAGGTAGTTGTCATTCAGATGCACGTAGGCCAGCCCGCGCTTGCCCAGTTCTTCGGCCAGGTACAGGTAGCTGGCCTCGTTCTCGGCATAGGCCGGCATGTCGAAGACCTGGCTGTTCGGTGCCAGGCGCACGCCGACGCGGTGCGCACCGATGCGCGCGGCCATCGCATCCACGGTGTCCAGGATCAGCCGTGCGCGGTTGCGCAGCGACCCGCCGTACAGGTCCTGCCGATCGTTGGTGAGCGGGTTGAGGAACTGCTCGAACAGGTAGCCATTGGCAGCATGCAGTTCGATGCCATCAAAGCCGGCGGCGATGGCATTCTCCGCGCCGCGCACGAAGTCGCTGACGATGCCCGGCACTTCCTCGGTGCGCAGGGCGCGCGGCGGGGTCGGGTCGACGCGGCCGCGGCTGCCATCGTCCAGGTACACGAACGCGAAGTACCTCGGATCGCTGCCCACCGCACGCGTACCGGCGCTGACCGGCTGGCCGCCGTCGGGCTGCAGCGAGCTGTGCGACATGCGGCCGACGTGCCACAGCTGGGCGAAAATGGTGCCCTGCGCCGCGTGCACGGCGTCGGTCACCTGCTTCCAGCCCGCCACCTGTTCGTCCGACCAGATGCCGGGCACATCGACGTAGCCCTGGCCCTGCGGCGACACCGGCGTGCCTTCACTGATGATCAGGCCGGCACTGGCGCGCTGCTGGTAATACTCGGCGGTCAGCGCGTTGGCCACGGCGCCGGGGTTGCGCGCGCGGGTCATCGGCGCCATCGCGATGCGGTTGTGCAGCGGGGTTCCCGCCAGGTCGAAGGGGCGGAACAGCAGGTCGGTCATCTCGGTCATCTCGGTGTGGGGGAGGGCGCCCGCGGCGCCATGCACACAGGATGGAGTTGACATCGAGGCACATAAAGAGCTTCGATTTCCCATTTGGCGGGACATCATGTCCCCAATGGAGGCTGCAGATGCTGCCCGTGGAATCCCTGAACGGCCTGGTGACCTTCGTCACCACGGCCCGTGCCAGCACCTTCACCGAAGCGGCCGAGGCGCTGGGCATCTCGCGCTCGGCGGTGGGCAAGGCCATCGCGCGGCTGGAGGCGCGGCTGGGCGTCCGCCTGTTCCATCGCACCACCCGGCGCATCTCGCTGACCACCGACGGCGAGGCCTACTACGCCTCGTGCGCGGCCGCGCTGGATGAGATTTCCGCCGCCGAGGCCTGCCTGGGCTCGGCCGCGCACCTGCCCAGCGGGCGCCTGCGCATCGACATGCCCTCGTCGTTCGGCCGCCTGGTGGTGATGCCGGTGCTGCTCAAGCTCTGCCAGCAGTACCCGGACCTGCAGCTGACGGTGACCTTCACCGACCACTTCGTCGACCCGATCGAGGAGGGCATCGACCTGCTGATCCGCTTCGGCAGCCTGCAGCAGGCCGAGCACCTGGTGGCGCGCCGGCTGGGCAGCCAGCGCCTGGTCACCTGTGCGGCGCCGTCCTACCTGCAGGCGCACGGCGTGCCGCGCAACGTGGACGAGCTGCGCCAGCACCGCAGCATCGTCGGCTACCGCCATGGCCAGCCGATGGCATGGCGGATCGGCCCGGACGGGGAGGGCGGCACCTTCATTCCCTCGGCCACCCACCAGCTCAACGATGGCGACGCGGTGATCGACGGCGCCATTGCCGGGCTCGGCATCTGCCAGATGCCGGTCTCGCTGGTGCGGCGGCACCTGCAGTCCGGCGCGCTGCAGTCGGTGCTGGACGACTGCATGCAGCGGCACATCGAGATCCACGCGCTGTGGCCGCCCACCCGCCACCTGCGGCCGAAGGTGCGCTACGTGGTGGATGAGCTGACCCGGCTGGCCAGCACCGGTGCGTTCGACTGAACGCCTTCGATCGCCTGCTGGATTGAGTGCCGGCGCCGCCTGTGTATACTATCCCCCAGTATAGTTCCGCAGGTGGCCGCCATGCCGCATTCCCCCGAAGAGAAGAAGAAGGTCCTGGCCCGCGTGCGCCGTATCCGCGGCCAGTGCGATGCGCTGGACCGTGCGCTGGAGGCGGGTGCCGACTGCGGGCCCGTGCTGCAGCAGATCGCCGCCATCCGTGGCGCGGTCAACGGGCTGATGTCCGAGGTGATGGAAGCCCATCTGCGCGAGGAATTCGGCCAGCCGGCCACTTCCGACGAACAACGCGCCGAACGCGTGCGCGAGATGAGCGGGCTGATCCGCTCGTACCTGAAATAAACAACGGCGCAACATAGCGCCGCCCATCCTGTTACTGCCTGTCTTTGGAGAGTCCGCCATGAAATCCCGTGCCGCCGTCGCCTTTGGTCCTGGCCAGCCGCTGCAGATCGTCGAGATCGACGTCGCCCCGCCGAAGGCTGGCGAAGTGCTGGTCAAGATCACCCACACCGGTGTCTGCCACACCGATGCGTTCACCCTGTCCGGCGATGACCCGGAAGGCCTGTTCCCGGTGGTGCTGGGCCATGAAGGCGCCGGCATCGTGGTGGAAGTGGGCGAGGGCGTGACCAGCGTCAAGCCGGGCGACCACGTGATTCCGCTGTACACCGCCGAGTGCGGCGAATGCCTGTTCTGCAAGAGCGGCAAGACCAATCTGTGCGTGTCGGTGCGCGCCACCCAGGGCAAGGGCGTGATGCCCGACGGCACCAGCCGCTTCAGCTACAACGGCGAGCCGATCTACCACTACATGGGTTGCTCGACCTTCAGCGAGTACACCGTGGTGGCCGAAGTCTCGCTGGCCAGGATCAACCCGGACGCGAACCCGGAGCACGTGTGCCTGCTCGGCTGCGGCGTCACCACCGGCATCGGTGCGGTGCACAACACCGCCAAGGTGCAGGAAGGCGACAGCGTGGCCGTGTTCGGCCTCGGCGGCATCGGCCTGGCGGTCATCCAGGGTGCGCGCCAGGCCAAGGCCGGCCGCATCATCGCCGTGGACACCAACCCGTCCAAGTTCGAGCTGGCCCGTGAATTCGGCGCCACCGACTGCATCAACCCGAAGGACTTCGACAAGCCGATCCAGCAGGTCATCGTTGAAATGACCACCTGGGGCGTGGACCACAGCTTCGAGTGCATCGGCAACACCAGCGTGATGCGTGCGGCGCTGGAATGCGCGCACCGTGGCTGGGGCCAGAGCGTGGTGATCGGCGTGGCCGGTGCCGGCCAGGAGATCTCCACCCGTCCGTTCCAGCTGGTAACCGGCCGCAAGTGGATGGGCACCGCCTTCGGCGGCGTGAAGGGCCGCAGCCAGCTGCCGGGCATGGTGGAAGACGCGATGAAGGGCGATATCGAGCTGGCCCCGTTCGTGACCCACACCATGGACCTGGACAAGATCAACGAAGCCTTCGACCTGATGCATGAAGGCAAGTCGATCCGCTCGGTCGTCCATTACTGAGCCTGGGCATGGGCTGGCTGGATGCCCTGCGCCGGCCGCGTGCGGAAGATCCGCGCGCGGCCCTGGTCGCCCCGATCGAGCAGGCGCTGCGCGCGCTGGGCTGGGTCGAGGGCGAGGTTGGTGCGCCGCGTGCGGTGGATTCGCCGTTCGGCATCGATGAGATGCCGTTCGAGCACTGGCTGGCGCAGGTGTTCCTGCCGCGCCTGCACGAGGCGCGCGCCGATGGCCACTGGCCGCCGCGCAGCGACGTGGCGGTGGCGGCCTGGCGCAACCTGGACGGCCAGCCCGGCGTCGAACCACTGCTGCAGCTGCTGACCCGGCTGGATGCAACGATCAATACAGGCGTGCGCTGACGCGCCGCGCAGGAGAACACCATGGAACGCATCGAACACCGCGCCTGTTTCGGTGGCTGGCAGGACGTCTACCGCCACCACTCGGCCACCCTGGGCTGCGATATGCAGTTCGCCGTGTACCTGCCGCCGCAGGCGGCCACGCAGGCGCTGCCGGTGCTGTACTGGCTGAGCGGCCTGACCTGCACCGAACAGAACGTCATCACCAAGGCGGGTGCGCAGCGCTACGCCGCCGAGCACGGCGTGATCCTGGTGGCGCCGGATACCAGCCCGCGCGGCGATGACGTCGCCGATGCCGAAGGCTACGACCTGGGCAAGGGTGCCGGTTTCTATCTCAACGCCACCGAACAGCCGTGGGCGAAGCACTACCGCATGCACGACTACGTGGTGCACGAACTGCCGGCGCTGATCGAAGCGAACTTCCCGGCCAGCGATGCGCGTGCGATCAGCGGCCATTCGATGGGTGGGCATGGCGCGCTGGTGCTGGCGCTGCGCAACCCGGGCCGCTACCGCAGCGTGTCGGCGTTCTCGCCGATCGTCGCGCCCAGCCAGGTGCCGTGGGGCCAGAAGGCCTTCACCGCGTACCTGGGCGACAACCCGGCCGACTGGGCGCAGTGGGATGCCACCGCGCTGGTGGCCGATGCCAGCGAGCGCCTGCCGCTGCTGGTCGACCAGGGCGATGCGGATGAGTTCCTGCAGAACCAGCTGCAGCCCGAACGCCTGCAGCAGGCCTGCGAGGCCGCCGGCCACCCGCTGACCCTGCGCCTGCAGCCGGGCTATGACCACAGCTATTACTTCATCGCCAGCTTCATCGGCGAGCACATCGCCCACCACGCCCGCGCGCTGCACGCCTGAGTTGTAGTGCCGGCCGCTGGCCGGCATTGCCTTCGGAACCGTCGAGCACGCTCGACGTTACGGCGGCCAGCCGCCACGCATGGCGTGGCGCTACCTGTCGTCGTCTTCTTCCGCCGCTTCACGGCCCTGCTGGCGGATCAGGGCTTCTTCGCGCGCATCGTTGATGGCGTGGCGCACGCTGTCCAGGTCGATGGTGGATTCATCGTGCACGAAGGTGCCGGTCAGCTCGCTGTCCGGCAGCAGGTTGCCCGCCTCGAACAGCGCCCACATTTCCTCGCCATACCAGGTGTCCAGCAGTTCGGGGGCGAAACGGCCCAGGTAGGCGGTGAGGTTGTTGACGTCCCGCAGCAGCATGCTGCGCGCGGCATTGTTGCCGCCGGCACTGACCACCTGCGGGAAATCGATCACCACCGGGCCATCGGGACCGACCAGCACGTTGTACGGCGACAGGTCGCCATGGATCAGGCCGCAGCACAGCATGCGCACCACCTGGCGGACCAGGGTCTGGTGGAACTGGCGGGCCTGTTCCGGCTCCAGCACCACCTCGCCCAGGCGGGCGGCAGAGAAACCGTCGGCATCGGTGACCAGCTCCATCACCAGCACGCCGTGGTAGTAGCCGAACGGCTCGGGCACGCGCACGCCGGCATCGCGCAGCTGGTACAGCGCGTCCACCTCGGTGTTCTTCCAGGCCGTTTCCTGCTGCTTGCGGCCGTACTTGCTGGCCTTGCCCACCGCACGCGCCTCGCGGCTGCCGCGCACCTTGCGGCCTTCCTGGTACTGCACGCGCTGCTGGAAGCTGCGCTGGGCCATGTCCTTGTAGACCTTGGCGCAGCGCACCTCGTTGCCGCTGCGTACCACGTACACGGCCGCTTCCTTGCCGCTCTTGAGCGGGCGGAGCACTTCATCGATCACGCCGTCGTCGATCAGCGCACGCAGTCCTTCAGGAGTTTTCACGGGGTCTCGGGGCGGCCGGCGCGGAGGCGCTTGCTGGGATGGGGAGGGATTTTCGCATTTACAGGTCGCGGCTGCCCAGCGGCTTCCCGGGGTGGCCTGCGGCAGTCGCCTGGCATCCGCCCCAGGAGACGGCGGCCACCGTCGCGGATCCGCCTTTTCCAAAGCGGATCACGCCGCGGTGGCCGTGTGCTGCGGTATGGTGCGCGCATACGGCCTTGCGGATGGGGGTAGTGCATGCCGGTAGTGCTGGCGCTGCTGTACCTGTTTTGCCACGGGTTGGTCGTGGCGTTCTGGCCTGGGACGGCCGGTGGCGGTTCGTTTGGCTTCCTGACCGCGGCCCCCTTGCTGGCCGCGGCCGCCTGCCTGTGGCGGGCGCAACGTGACCGGGCGGCGCTGGGGTGGCGTGCCACCGCGCTGGCCCTGCTGCTCTGGGCCGGCGGCATGGGCTTCAACATGCTCGATGCGCTCAGTGCCGGGCGGGCCAACATCACCCCCAGCGTGAGCCTGCTGCTGTATGTGCTGTATGGCGTGCCGCTGGTGTTCATCCTCGCCCGGGCCCGGCGCGAGCGCTGGACCATCAGCCTCATCGACGGCCTGATGGCCGCCCTGCTCGGCGTGCTGTTCTTCGTGCACACGCAGTCCTTCGCCGACCGCATCGACGTCGATGACCAGGCGATGGCCAACATGCAGCACATGTTCGACATCCAGAACCTGTGCATCGCCGCCTTCGCCGTGGTGCGCTGGCTGGCCGGCGATGTGCCGGAGCGGCGGGTGTTCTTTCGTGCGCTGGCCCTGTACGCGCTGGGCTACCTGCTGGTGGCGTTCTACATCAACCATTACACCGCCGAGCAGTCCTTCGGCGCCTATAACGACCTGCTGATCGACATGCCGTTCCTGCTGCTGGCCCTGCTTGCACTGCGCCAGGCACCGGCCCGCGGCGTGGTGCTGCACCCGCGGCTGTCGCGGCTGGTGCAGGCCGGCGGGCCGATGATCCTGCCGCTGCTGCTGCTGGTGGTCGGCACCCTGGTGGTGGACCACGCGCGGCCGCTGGCGCTGGCTGGGTTCGTAGTGGCCACGCTGGGCTTCAGCCTGCGCAGCACCCTGCTGCAGATCGATCTGCTGGAACGCCAGGCCGGGCTGGACCAGCTGGCGCGGCAGGATGGCCTGACCGGCGTTGCCAACCGGCGCCAGTTCGACACGGTGCTGCAGGCCGAGTGGAACCGCGCCCGCCGCAGCGGCACCGAGCTGGCCCTGCTGCTGGTGGATATCGACCACTTCAAGGCGTTCAACGACCAGCACGGCCACCCGGCGGGCGACCGATGCCTGCGCGCCGTGGCGGCCGTGCTGCAGGCCACCGCCGGGCGCGCGGCTGACAGCGTGGCGCGCTATGGCGGCGAGGAATTCGCGGTGATCGTGCCGGGCAGTTCGCTATCGGGCGTGCTGGCGCTGGCCGAGCGGCTGCGCCTGGCAGTGGAAGCGCTGAGCCTGCCCGAAGGCCCGGTCAGCATCAGCATCGGCGTGGCTTACCTGCACCCGCCGGCCACGGCCAGCGCCGACCAGCTGCTGGCCGACGCCGATGCCGGGCTGTACGCCGCCAAGCGTGCCGGCCGCAACCAGGTGACCCTGCACGCCCGGGTGCTGGACGATGAGAGCGGCGAAGAAGGCGTGATCGACTGCTGAGGCGTTGCCGGCCTGGCGATCAGCACAGGCCCGGCAACGACGCCGGGTCTGTGCGTGGCATGTCAGTCGGCAGTGACGTCGACAATCTTGACGTCGTTTGCATCCTGCGCCAGCGCGATGATCTCCGCGGCGGTCATGCCGCTCACATCGTCCTTGATCGGCACGATGGACGGATCCGGTCTGCCGGCGAGATCGTAAGCGCTATTCACGCCGCGCATGTTGAGCTTGAGCATCGCGACGGCCAGCTCCGCCTGCCCGGCAGCAGGCAGGGCATCGAACATGGCCGCGAAGCTGCTGCTGGCCGCTTCATCACTGCTCGCGTCGATGCGCGGCACTTCCTTGGCGATGGCGCTGCCGGCACACATTGCCAGCAGCAGGCCGGTACAGATCAGGGTCTTGCGCATGACAGATCCTTGTCTCGGTTGATGGGACCACAATAGCGGCCCGGCACCGTGCGGGCAACGTGCGCGATGTCAGCCGCCGCGCGTTTCCACCAGCACCGGGCACGGCGCGTGGTCCAGCGTCCACTGCGCCACCGAGCTGTCGAGCAGCCGCTGCAGCCGCGACAGGTGGCGATGGCCGATCACGATCAGGTCGGCCCCCAATTCGCGCGCCTGGGTGCTGATCACTTCGCCCGGATCGCCCGCCGGCAGCAGCGGGCGGGCATCGATGCCGCGCTCGCGCAGCTGTGCGATGGCGTCCTGCAGCAGGCCCTCGGCCTTCGCCTGCTGGCGCGCCGCGGCGGGGTATTCGCGGCGGTCGGCGTCGCCGGCATCGGCGGGCAGGGCAAACTCCGGGTCGATCACGCAGAGCAGGTGGATGCGGCTGCGCGGGCCGGCAACGTGGGTGACCAGGTCCAGCAGGGCGTCGTGCTGGGGGCCGCCATCGAGGGCGACCAGCAGGGTGGTGAACATGGGGAGGCTCCTTGGCAGGCGGTGATGGTCGCCCATGCCGCGCCGCGCACCCATGCCGTGCGGCGCAGGCAATACCTGCACGGGATGCAATCGACTTTGGCCAAGGGTGTCGTAGAGTCATTCCATCTGCTGGAGAATGCCATGCCCTTGCCTGACCTGAACCTGCTGCTCGCGCTGGATGTCCTGCTGGATGAAGGCAGCGTCGCCGGTGCGGCACGCCGGATGAACCTCAGCGCCCCGGCCATGAGCCGTACCCTCGGGCGGATCCGCGAGGCGCTGGGCGATCCGGTGCTGGTGCGGGCCGGCCGCGGGCTGGCGCCGACCCCGCGCGCGCTGGAGCTGCGCGAGCAGGTGCGTGATGTGATCGAGCAGGCGCACCGGGTGTTCCATGATGGCCGCGAAGTGGACATCCAGACCCTGGAGCACACCTTCAGCATCCGTGCCAACGATGTGTTCATCGGCAGCTACGGCGGTCGCCTGCGCGAGGTGTTCCGCCAGCAGGCGCCACGCTGCACGCTGCGCTTCATGCCTGAAGGCGATACCGACGATGATGCGATGGTGCAGGGCCGGATCGACCTGTTCATCAGCACCGCCGGCAAGCATGCACCGGAGACCAAGGTGCAGAACCTGTTCACCACGGCGCTGCTGGGCGCGGCGCGCGAGGATCATCCGTTGTTCGACGGGGACATCACCGCCGAGCGTTTCGCCGCCTGCGACCACATTGCCGTCTCGCGGCGGGGCATCGCCCATGGTCCGATCGATGATGAGCTGGCGCAGATGGGCCTGGCCCGACGGGTAGCGATGGTGATCCCCACCTTCCATGGCGCGATCTTCGCAGCGGCCGCGTCGGACCTGGTGCTGCCGCAGATGCCGAGCGTCATGCTCGATCGCATCGCTTACATGGGGCTGCCGCTGCGCATGTTCCCGCTGCCGGTATCGGTGCGCACGGTTGCCCTGGTGCAGGCCTGGCACCCGCGCATGGACAACGATCCGGCACACCGCTGGCTGCGCCGCGCGATCAAGGCGATGTGCGACGCTGACGCCGTGTAGGTCCTGAAGGCGTGCCGACCAACGGTCGGCACCTACCAGAATCGACATCCCCCCGGATACGTGCGTCCCGCGCACGGGTGGCATCGCACCCACGCCATTTTTCGCAGCAGTGGGCCTGCCTAGACTGCGCTCCCCACCGTCACCGAGCGCACGCCATGTCGCTTCACCTGCCGTGCGCTGCACGGATCGGCCGGCACCGATGAGCGCGGTCGCCTTGCCCCGGGCACCCGCCGCGCCCTCTGCCCCCACCTTCGACCGCCGCATCGTGGTGGGCCTGTGCGGCGTGCTGCTGGTGGTGCTGGTGTCGGGTTTCAACGAGAACATCACCAAGGTCGCGCTGGCCGACATCCGCGGCGCGATGGGCTTCAGCGTCGATGACGGCAGCTGGATCATCAGCGTGTACAGCGCGATGTCGGTCAGTGCGATGGCATTCGCGCCGTGGTGTGCGGTGACGTTCTCGCTGCGCCGCTTCGCCCTGGTGATGATTGCCGCCTTCATGCTGCTGGGCGTGCTGTGCCCGCTGGCACCGGACCTGCCCACCTTCCTGCTGCTGCGCGCGCTGCAGGGCCTGGCCGGTGGCGCGCTGCCGCCGCTGCTGATGAGCGTGGCGCTGCGCTTCCTGCCACCGGGCATCAAGCTGTACGGCCTGGCCGGCTATGCACTGACCGCCACCTTCGGGCCAAGCATGGGCACGCCGCTGGCCGCGCTGTGGGTCGAGCACGCGGGCTGGCAGTTCGCGTTCTGGCAGATCGTACCGTTCTGCGTGGCTGGCATGGCGATGGTCGGCTGGGGCCTGCCGCAGGACCCACTGCGGCTGGAGCGCTTTGCCCAGTTCAACGGCGTGGGCCTGGCCCTGGGGCTGCCCGCGCTGGTCATGCTGGTGCTGGGCCTGACCCAGGGCGCGCGCCTGAACTGGTTCGATTCGCCGTTGATCACGGTGCTGCTGGGCGGCGGCAGCGGCCTGCTGGTGCTGTTCCTCATCAACGAATGGTTCCACCCGCTGCCGTTCTTCAAGCTGCAGCTGCTGGCCCATCGCAACCTCAGCTACGCGCTGGTGACCTGCGTGGGCGTGCTGTTCGTGCTGCTGGCCGTCATTTCCATTCCCTCCGGCTACCTGGCCAGCGTGCAGGGTTACCGCCCGCTGCAGACCGCGCCGATGCTGCTGTGGGTGGCGCTGCCGCAGGTCATTGCGCTGCCGCTGGTGGCCACCCTGATGAACCAGCGTGCGGTGGATTGCCGCTGGGTACAGGCGGCAGGGCTGTTGCTGCTGGCCGCGGCCTGCTTCCTCGGCGCGCACCTGGACGTGCAGTGGAACCGCGACAACTTCCTGTGGGTGCAGTTGCTGCAGGTGGTGGCACAGCCGATGGCGGTGCTGCCGTTGCTGCTGCTGGCGACCACCGGCCTGGCACCGCAGGACGGTCCGTTCGCCTCGGCCTGGTTCAACACCGTCAAGGGTTTCTCCGCGGTGTTCGCCGGCGGCGTGCTCGATGCGGTCGGGCAGTCGCGGCGCCACCTGCATTCCACCGCGCTGGTGGACCACCTGGGCAACCAGCCGTGGCTGCCGGCCAGCACCGATCTGCCCGCACGCCTGCACGCCCAGGTCCAGGCGCTGACCTCGGCCGACCTGTACTGGCTGGTGGCGCTGGTGGCCCTGGGCTGCCTGCCGCTGCTGCCGTGGGCGACCCGCGTCCATCCGCCACGTGCCGTGGCCTGACTCCCACTTTTCAAGGACTCCCCCGCATGAGCCTCAACAAGACAACCCTCAATACCGGCCTTGCGCTGGGCGTGCTGGCGCTGGCCATCGGCGGCTGGCTGCTGCTGCGCGACGGTCGCTACCAGCGCACCGACAACGCCTACGTCAATGCTGATTTCACCGTGGTCGCACCGAAGGTGGCCGGCTTCGTCAGCAGCGTCGAGGTGCAGGACAACCAGAAAGTAAAAGCAGGTGATGTGCTGGCCCGCATCGATGACCGCGACTACCAGGTGGCACTGCAGGCGGCGCGCGCCGACCTGGCCAATGCGCGCGCGCAGCTGGCCAATGCGCAGGCCGCGCTGGCACAGCAGGGCTCGCTGATCGAACAGGCCCGCGCCAGCGTCGATGTCAGCCGTTCCGAGCTGACCCTGGCCAGCGCCGACCAGCAGCGCTACCGCGAACTCGCCCGCGATGGCGCCGGTACGGTGCAGAACGCGCAGCAGGCGCAGTCGAAGCAGGCCGTGGCCAATGCGCACCTGCAGCAGGGGCAGGCGGCGCTGAGCACCGCGCGCCAGCGCACCGGCATCCTCGCTGCCGGCGTGCAGTCGGCGCAGGCCGCCGTGCAGCGCGCCGAAGCGGCGCAGGCGCGGGCGGAACTGGATCTTTCGCACACCGAACTGCGCGCACCCATCGACGGGGTGGTCGGCCGCCGCGCGGTACGCGTCGGTGCCTACCTGACGCCGGGCACGGCGGTGGCGGCCGTGGTGCCGCTGCAGCGCGCCTTCGTGGTCGCCAATTTCCAGGAAACGCAGATGACCCGCATGCACGCCGGCCAGCCGGTGGAGCTGACGGTGGACGTGTTCCCCGGCACGCGCCTGCACGGCCACATCGACAGCATCGCCCCGGCCACGGGCGTGACCTTCGCCGCCGTCGCGCCGGAAAACGCCACCGGCAACTTCACCAAGGTGGTGCAGCGCATTCCGGTGAAGATCGTGCTGGAACCGGGCCAGCCGCTGCTGGACCAGTTGCGCGCCGGCATGTCGGTGGAAGCGCGCGTGGACCTGCAGGGCGGGGAGGGCGCATGAGCACGCGTCGCGCAATGAAGACGCTTGCCAGTGCTGCGCTGTGCCTGGCCGTGGCGGCGTGCACGATGGGGCCGGACTTCGTGCGGCCGCAGGCCGGGCTGCCGGCGCAGTGGCAGGGCGAGGCCGTGACCACCACGCCTCTCGACGACGATGCAGCCTGGTGGGCCGGTTTCCATGATCCGCTGCTGGGCCAGCTTGCCGGGCAGGTGCTGCAGTCCAACCTGGACCTGCAGCTGGCCGCCAACCGGGTGCAGCAGAGCCGCGCGGCGCGTGGCATCAGCGCGGCCGACCGGCTGCCCTCGGTGGCGGCCAGCGCCAGCGGTGTGCGCGCACGCAACAGCGAGGTCGGCCTGAGCGATCCCTCCGGCAATGCGGGCCGCGAGGACTTCGGCCTGTTCCAGGCCGGCATCGGCCTGAGCTGGGAGCTGGACCTGTGGGGCCGCGTGCGCCGCCAGGTGGAAGCGGCCGACGCCCGCGTGCAGATGGCCGAGGAGGACGCGCATGCGGTGCGCATTGCGCTGCTGGCCGAAACCGCGCGCTCCTACCTGCAGCTGCGTGCGACCGCGCAGCTGCTGGCGATCACCGAGGACAACCTGCGCATCGCCGCCGACATCCAGCGCCTGACCGAGGCGCGCCAGCGCCAGGGTGTGGCCAGCACGCTGCAGGTCTCGAGCGCCGCGGCGCAGGTGGCCGCGCTGCAGGCACGCATCGCCCCGCTGCGGCACCGCCAGTCGCAGCTGCGCAATGCACTGGCCTTCCTGCTGGCCAGGCCACCGCAGGCAGTGGATGCGCAGCTGCAGGACGTGCGTGCCGATTGGCCGGTGCTGCCGCCGGTGGCGGTGGGGCTGCCCAGTGAACTGGCCGAACGCCGACCGGACATCCGCCGCGCCGAAGCGGCGTTGCATGCGGCCACCGCGAACATCGGCGTGGCCAAGGCCAGCTTCCTGCCGCGCATCACCTTGAATGGCGATGCGGGATTCCAGGCAAAGCAGCTGGATGACCTGGACGGCTGGGATGCACACCGTTTCAGCATCGGGCCGTCGATCAGCCTGCCGATCTTCCAGGGCGGGCGCCTGAAGGCCAATCTGGCGTTGAGCCGGCTGCAACAGCAGCAGTCGGCGCTGCAGTTCCAGCGCACGGTGCTGCAGGCCTGGCATGAAGTGGACGATGCCATCGACGGCTACGCGGCCGAGCAGCAGCGCAGCACGCAGCTGCAGGTGGCCGTTGCGCAGAGCGAAACCGCCCTGGGCGCGGCGCGCCGGCAATACCAGGCCGGCGTGGTGGACATGCTGGATGTGCTGAGTACCCAGCGCATCGCGCTGGACAACCAGGCCGCGCTGGCCAACAGCCAGGCCACGGCCGCCATCGCCCGGGTGGAGCTGTACCGCGCGCTGGGCGGTGGCTGGCAATGACATGAAAACGCCGGGCATGGCCCGGCGCTACCCATCATGGCGGTAGCGCCGGGCCATGCCCGGCGGCTCGGTAGTGCCGGCCGCTGGCCGGCATCTCGGTGGATGCCGCGGTTGCCGGCCAGCGGCCGGCACTACCAGAACGAGGCCTCAGCGCACGTCGCGCAGTTCCCAGTGGTGGCCGGCCAGCAGCCGCAGGCGCTGCTTGAACACGTCGCTGTCGATGCGGGTGGTGGCCACCAGGTTGATGCGCAGGTCCTTCTGCTCACCGGTAACGGTGGCGTCCGGGTCGGTCACGCCCCACTGCGGTTCCACCGCATCCGGGTCGGGCTGCTTGGCCTTCCAGCGTTCGAACAGGGTGCCGCTGCGCAGGGCGTCCTGCAGCTCCTCGGCGAAACCGCCGGCGCTCTGCGAATGGAAGGACAGGTCAGGGTCGTTGCCGCGGGCCTTGGACGGGTCGGGCAGGCTGATGTGGTACTGCGCAGGCATGGTTCTTCTCCTTGAGGTGCGGCAAGGCTGGCACAGCCGCAGTGCAATGCTTGTGTACGCCAGAACGGCTTATTCGAAGCGATGCGGCCCGTCGGCAAAGCCCACCGTCACCGCGCCCTTGCCGACGTTGACCATGCCGGTCAGGCTCATCACCGATTCGTACACGGCCACCGCGTGGCTGGCGCAGACCTCCTTCATCTGCGCATAGCCGGGCAGGGCCCGCAGTTCCTCCAGCTCGCCGCCGTAGCTGACGCAGACGGCGGGGGTCATCAGGCCGCTGCGCACGCGCTGGCTGACCACGCCGAACAGCTTCTGCACGGCGTTGTCGAAGCCCTTGATCTTGGCCACCGGGCCGGTTTCGCCACGGTAGCCATGCAGCACCGGCTTGATGTCCAGCGCACTGCCCAGCGCCGCGCTGAGCAGGCCGACGCTGCGGTCGCCCTTGTGGCGGGCGCGGGCGCGCATGTAGTACAGGTCGCGGGTGACCATGTAGCCGTGCACGTTGCCGGACAGTTCTTCCAGCCGCTCGCGGATCTGCTGCACGCTGGCGCCACTGTCGCGCAGGCGCACCGCTTCCACCGCGGTCACCGCCTGCGCGGCGAACAGGTTCTGGGTATCCAGCACGCGCAGCGCGAACGGCGAGTTGTAGCCCGCCGCCTGGCGCACCGGCTTGTAGTCGTTGAGGATGGCGAAGCTGGCCTGCAGCGCGTTGTCGTGGATCGGACTGCGCGTCTTGGTGATGGTCATGCAGAACACGTGGTCGTAATCGATCACCAGCTGCTGCAGGAACAGATCGCGGATCTGGTTGACGCTGAAGGGGATGGTTTCGGCTTCGGCGCCATGCTCGGCCACGTGGGCGTGCAGGAAGCTGAGGGTGGCCTGCTCGTCACGGTGGTCGGCCAGGACCGCTTCGCCGATCCGCACGGTGATCGGCAGCAGCACGATGTTGTGCTCGGCAATGAAATCCTGCGGCAGGTCGCAGGCCGAATCGACGACGATTCCGATGCGCATCCGGCTCCCCCTCCAGGGCGGTTGTAGGTTCGGAATGTGAAAGCTATCGCAATTTTATCCGGGGCGCGCGAGGGAATCACGCCACGTCCTGTTCAGCGACTGCGCTGCGCCGCCACTGGAAGCGTTATCACGGCCTGCCAGTCCGGGCGCTGCAGCAGGCTGGGGTCGGCCAGCACGGCGGCCATCATCGGGTGGGCATCGTTGCCCCAGAACAGTTCCCCATCGATGGACAGGGTCGGTACGCCGAAAATGCCACCGTCGATGGCCGCTTCGGTATTGCGGCGCAGCTGCTCCTTCACCGCAGGCTCGGCGCAGGCCGCCTGCACGTCGCTGATGCCCAGCCGCGCCGCCGGAATGCGCAGCATCTCGGCACTGTCACCGGCGTTGCCCTCGCGCCAGATCCAGTCGAACAGCACGTCCACCGCCTGGGGGCTGGCACCGGCGGCCAGGCACAGGCGCAGCGCGGCCAGCGGGTTGAACGGATGGGCGGGCGGGAAGCGCAGCGGCGTGCCTTCGGCCTGTGCGGTCCACAGCAGCTGCCGGTAGATGAAACGGCGCTTGGCCGGAATCTCGGCCGGGCCCAGGTTGCCCAGGTGGTGCAGCACCGCACCGAAGGCGATGGGCACCGGCTGGATGGCCGCGAACTGCGGCAACTGCTTGACCTTCTGCCAGTGCAGGTAGGAATAGGGCGAGACGAAATCGAAATACCAGCGCAGGGTCGGCATCGGCGGATTCCTCGGGCGGTCAGGGGTGCGCGTTGTGCTGCAGGTAACGGTCACGCAGTTCGGTCTGGCGCGAGCGCATCGGCATGGCGCGTCCGCCCAGCCAGACCTGTTCGGCATAGTGCGCTACATCCAGCGGGTCGCCTTCCCACAGCACCAGGTCGGCGCGCTTGCCCGGTTCGATGGTGCCGATCTGGTCGGCCACGCCCAGCACCTGGGCGGGCACCCGGGTCAGGCCGGCCAGGCCATCGGCCCACGGCAGGCCATTGGCCACCGCGTTGCCGGCCAGCTGGCGCATCTTGCGCGCGTTGTGCGAGGCATCGTCGCGCTGGGCGAAGCTGACCGGCACGCCCGCACGCTGCAGGCGGGCGGCGTTTTCCAGGGTGGCGCCGATCTGGTCGAAGCTGGTGGGCAGGTTGCCCAGTGCATCGACGAACACCGGTACCTGCGCGGCCGCCAGGTCCGCCGCCATCTGCCAGGCCTCTGCGCCGCCGGCGATGGCGATCTTCACCTTCTCGCGCGCGGCCCAGCGCAGCAGCTGGCGGATGTCGGCGGCACGGTCCACCTCCACCACGATGCGGCCCTGGCCGGCGAGGTAGCGGGCCAGGGTGCGGCGGCCCGCGGGCGTCAGCAGGGCATGCGGCGAATCGGCGGCGACCTGGCCGCGCGCTTCGTCCACCATCTGCTGCAGCAGCATCCACTGCGCCGCACGCGACTGTCCGGTCAGTTCCGAAGCGGCCGCGCCCAGGCGCAGGAACAGCGCACGCGGTCCGATCGGGTCGGCACTGCCATCCAGGCGCATCACCCCGCCCTGGCCGGCCACGAAGCCACCGCCGGTGGCGGCCCCCAGCGCGGTGAAGCCGATGCCGTCCAGGCGCGCCACGGGAATCAGCACCGACGCCGGGTTGTAGGCGAGGGTGACGTCGAATTCCGGTCGCAGCGGCTGCTCGCCCAGCTTCAGCGTGCTGTCCACGGTGCTCGATTCACCGGAGACCTCCTCGATGCCGATCTCGGTGATGCCACCGAACAGCGCCGGGGTCAGCGGGCGGCCATTGGCCTCGACCACGGCCACCCCGGCCGGTGCGGCCAGGCCGGGGCCGACGGCACGGACCAGGCCGCCCTGCACCAGCACATCGGTGTTCTGCAGGCTGCCGCGCGCGCTGGCGGTGTGCACCGTGGCATTGCGCACCAGCAGGTCCTGCGCCGATGCAGTACCCGCGATGCCTGCCAGCACGATGACGGTAGCGCCGAGCCATGCGCGGCGGCTCTTGTTCAACACGGCCATCAGCGCACCTCCTGGCCAAGCTGGAAATCCGAGCGCGGCAGCGATTCCGGCGCGGTGCGGTCGTACAGGCGGCGGCCGTCGACGAACACCTGTTCGGCCAGCGCATACGAACTGAAGGGATTGCCGTTCCACACCACCACGTCGGCCATCTTGCCGGCCTCCAGGGTGCCGGTCTGGCCTTCGATGCCCAGCGCCTTGGCGGCGTTGGCGGTCATCCAGGTGATGGCATGTTCCGGGGCGATGTCCGGCATGCGCGCGCGGCGCGCCGCCGCCATCACCTTGGCGGCCTCCTGGTTGAGGCGCTGGATGCCCTCGGGCGAGTCGGAATGGACGATGGCGCAGCTGTTCTTCGGCCGGTCCACCAGCGCGATGTTCTCGGCGATACCGTCGAAGGCTTCCATCTTGAAGCCCCACCAGTCGGCCCAGAGCGCGCCGCAGACGCCGTCGGCAGCCAGCCGGTCGGCCAGCTTGTAGGCTTCCACGCCGTGGTGGAAGGCGGCCACCTTGAAGCCGAATTCCTTGGCCAGGTCGAGCATGGTGGCCATCTCGTCGGCGCGGTAGCAGTGGATGTGCACGCGGATGTCGCCCTGGATGGCGCCGGCCAACGTGTCCAGCTTGAGGTCGCGCTTGCCGCCGGCATCACCGGCGCTGTCACCCTTGTCGCTGCCGAACCAGCCCTTGCGCTTGGCCGGCTTAGGGCTGTTCTTGGCGATGTAGTCGGCCGCGTCGATGAAGGCGGCGCGGTAACCGGCCACGTTGCCCATGCGGGTGGCCGGGGCGGTGCCCTTGCCGCCATAGACGCGCTTGGGGTTCTCGCCGCAGGCCATCTTCAGGCCCCAGGGCGCACCGGGGAACTTCATCGCCTGATAGGTGGTGGCCGGCACGTTCTTCAGCACCACGCCACGGCCGCCGACCAGGTTGGCCGAACCGGGCAGCACCTGCATGCTGGTCACGCCGCCGGCCAGTGCGGCGGTGAAGCCCGGATCCTGCGGCCACACCGAGTGCTCGGCCCAGACGTTGGCGGTGACCGGGGCGGTCATCTCGTTGCCGTCACTGTGGGCGCTGACCCCCGGGCTGGGGTACACGCCCAGGTGCGAATGCACGTCGATCAGGCCGGGGGTGACCCACTTGCCCTGCGCATCGATGCGGGCGATGCCGGCATCGGCCTGCAGCTGCGGGCCGACGGCGACGATGCGGCCGTCGCGCAGCAGCACGTCGGCGTGCTCCAGACGCTGGCCGGTGCCGGTCAGCACGGTGGCGTTCTGGATCAGCACCGGGCCATCGGGATGGGCCTGGTAAGTGCTGGGGTAGGGGTCGGCGACGAAGCGCGAGGCGCCCACCGCGGGGGCGGTGCCCAGTGAGGCCAGTGCCAGGCCCAGCCCGGCGCGCAACAGCGTGGATGGCATGCAGATTCCCCTGGCAGGCACGTGAATCCGCCGACGCTATCCGGCGCCGGGGGCGCTTGCCAAGTGACCTTGGGCACCCCGCAGGCGGCCCCAGGTGTAGGGCGGCAGGCACACGCCTACAATGGCACCCCCCACGCCGTACCGGATGCGCCATGAAGAGCAAGCAGGAAATCGTCGACAACTGGCTGCCACGCTATACCGGCGTGCCCCTGGACCAGTTCGGCCAGCACATCCTGCTGACCAACTTCGGCGGCTACCTGCACACCTTCGCCGAGCTGACCGGGGCGCCCATCGTCGGCCTGGACCGGCCGATGGCCAGTGCCACCTTCGACGACATCACCATGATCAACTTCGGCATGGGCAGCCCCAATGCCGCGATCATCATGGATCTGCTGTCGGCGGTGATGCCCAAGGCGGTGCTGTTCCTCGGCAAGTGCGGTGGGCTCAAGCGCAAGAACCAGCTGGGCGACCTGGTGCTGCCGATCGCCGCCATCCGTGGCGAGGGCACCTCCGGCGACTACCTGCCGCCGGAAGTCCCGGCGCTGCCGGCATTCGCCCTGCAGCGGGCGGTGTCCACGATGATCCGCGACCTGGGCCACGACTACTGGACCGGCACGGTCTACACCACCAACCGCCGGGTCTGGGAGCACGACGAGGCCTTCAAGGAGCGGCTGCGGGCAATGCGCTGCATGGCCATCGACATGGAAACGGCCACGGTGTTCGCCGCCGGCTTCGCCAACCACATCCCCAGCGGCGCCCTGCTGCTGGTGTCCGACCAGCCGATGATCCCCGACGGGGTCAAGACCGAGGCCTCCGATGCCAAGGTCAGCTCCCAGTTCGTGGAAAACCATATCCAGATCGGCATCGAGGCGCTTAAGCTTATCCGGCGCAACGGCAAGTCGGTCCGCCACCTGCGCTTTGACGAATGATGATGACGGCCTGGCGCGGCGCGCCGGCCCTGGAGAGCAGGTGATGGACGTTGCCGCGCAAGTGGTGGAATTCTGGAAGGAGGCGGGCCCGGCGAAGTGGTTCGCCCGCGATGATGCGTTCGACGCGCGGTTCCGCGAGCTGTTCCTGGAGGAACACCATGCGGCGGCCTCGCGCGGGCGCGAACACTGGCTGGGCAGTGCCGAAGGCGCGCTGGCGCTGATGCTGCTGCTGGACCAGTTCCCGCGCAACTGCTTCCGTGGCACGGCCCATTCCTTCGCCACCGATGGCCTGGCCCGGCATTACGCCATGCGTGCCATCGAGGAAGGGCTGGACCTGCAGCTGGTGCCCAAGCTGCGCGCCTTCATCTACCTGCCGTTCGAGCATTCCGAAGATCCGTTCGACCAGGATCGTTCGGTGGCCATGTTCGACGTGCTGGGTGACAAGGAATACCTGCAGTACGCCGAAGTGCACCGTGACGTCATCCGCCGCTTCGGGCGCTTCCCGCACCGCAATGCCGTGCTGGGCCGCATTCCCAGCCCGGAAGAACTGGATTTCCTCGCCGAAGGCGGGTTTGCAGGGTAGGTCCACGCCATGCGTGGATAAAAAAACGCCGGCATTCGCCGGCGTTTTTCGTAGGTTCCAACCGTGGCCGATCAGTACTTCGGCACGCCGTTGTCCACCTCGTCCGACCAGGCGTCAATGCCGCCGGTGACGTTGAACACCTTGGTGAAGCCCAGGGTGCGGAACTGCTCGGCGGCCTGCGCGCTGCGGCCACCGTGGTGGCACAGGAAGGCCAGCGGGGTGTCCTTGGGCAGGCCTTCCAGCTCGGCGCGGCCGTTGCCGTCGAAGCTCTTGAATGGCACGCCGATCGCGGCGATGGCGCGCTCGTCGGCCGGGCGCACGTCGACCAGGGTCACGTTGCCGGCGCGCACGAGGTCGTCGGCGTCACGCACGCTGATTTCCTGCACGGGCTTGGGCGCGTTCGGGTTGTCGATGGCCAGGCCCTTGCCGCGGATGTCATCGACCCAGTCGATGGTGATGCCGTCGGCGCGGCGTGCGCTGGACAGGTCGAACTGCACGCGCAGGCCGTTGGATTCGGCAGCGATCGCGCTGTCATCGTGCGGAGCCAGCTGGAAGTTCGGCTGGAAGCGCGCATCGATGGTCAGCTGCAGCGAAGCGCCCGGGGCATCGGCCAGCGCACCCTTCAGCATTTCCACGGCGGCCGGGGTGACGGTGATGCGCGGCGGGGTGCGGTCCGGCGCGGCCAGGCCGAGCACGCTGCTCAGTTCGCCGCTGGCGGCCATCTGCAGGATGATGTCGCTGCCACCGACCAGTTCGCCGTCGATGTACAGCTGCGGGATGGTCGGCCAGTCGCCGTAGGCCTTGATGCCTTCACGGATTTCCTGGTCGGCCAGCACGTTGACGTGGGCGAAGTCGACGCCCAGGTCCTGCAGGGCGCCCACGGCCTTGGCCGAGAAGCCGCACTGCGGCATCGACGGCTGGCCCTTCATGAACAGCACGACGCGGTTGTCGTTGAGGAGGGATTCGATGCGCGAACGCAGGGCGGGATCGAGGGACATGGGCAGTCTAGGGTCCGTAAATTCGAATCACCCATTCTACGCCCCATGGCATCATGGGGCATGACCAACGCAGGAACATTGCATCGCATCCCGACCCGGCCGTGGCGCTGGCTGCCCTGGCTGGTGGCGTCGCAGGTGGCGGTGATCCTGGTCTGGGTGCTGGCCGGCTGGCGCTGGGGGCTGCCGCTGATGGTGGCCACCCACGCGCTGTTCATGGTGCCGGTGTTCCTGCCCAACAGCCGTTTCTACACGCCGGTGCTGGACCGCCTGGCCGACCCCGGTGACAGCGTCTGGCTGACGATCGACGATGGCCCCAGCGCGGAGACCCCGGCGCTGCTGGACCTGCTGGACCGGCACCAGGCGAAGGCGACTTTCTTCCTGGTCGGCGAGCGCGCATTGGCGCACCCGGCCCTGGTGGGGGAGATCCTGCGCCGCGGGCATGACCTGGGCAACCACAGCCACACCCACCCGCAGACCCGGTTCTGGCGGCTGGGCCCGGCGGCGATGCGTGCCGAGATCGAAGGCTGCCACCAGGCGCTGGAAGCGGTCAGCGGCCGCCCGGCGCGCTGGTACCGCTCGGTGGTGGGCATGACCAACCCGTTCGTGGCGCCGGTGCTGGCGGCGCTGGGCCTGGTGCGCGTGGGCTGGAGCGCGCGCGGCTATGACGGCGTGGGCTGCACGCCTGACGGCGTACTGGCCCGCCTGCTGCCCGACCTGCGGCCCGGTGCCATCGTGCTGCTGCATGAAGGTGCCGCACACGGCCACAACCTGGCCATCATCGAACGCGTGCTGCAGGTGCTGGACCAGCGTGGCCTGAAGGCGCGGCTGCCGTCCCTGTAGTGCGGTAGCGCCGGGCCGCGCCCGGCGAGCGCATGGCGCGGCCTGCTTCTGGAATCCGCCGGGCATGGCCCGGCGCTACCGCGCCCGCTGTGCCACCAGCAACCAGCTGTTGAACGGCGTGCGCCCATGCAGCGGCCGCACCTGGCCCACCTGCAATCCCGCCTCGGCCAGCGTCGCCCGCAGCCGTGCGGGGTCGGGGTAATGCCGCGGCCGCGTACCCATCCAGCCCACCAGCCAGGCCAGGCGATCGGCCACGCGCGTGGTGCGGTCGCGGCGGTCGCCGGTGGCCAGCGGCGTGCGCAGCAGCAGGCTGCCCCCGGGGGCCACCCGTGCGCTGGCGGCGTTCAGCAGCGCCAGCTGCGGCTGCGCGTCCAGATACTGCAGCACGTCCAGCAGCAGCACGTGCCCGGCCTGCGCAGGCAGCGGCGCCTGCACGTCCAGGCAGTCGAAACGCACATCGTCCAGGCCGGCACCGGCCCGCTGCGCGCGGGCGATCTTGCCGGCATCCACGTCCACGCCCAGGTAGGGCTGGCGGCGGCCGCGCTGGCGCAGCACGTGGGCGAACAGGCCCAGCCCGCAGCCCAGGTCGAGCAGCGGCAGGGCATCGTCGGGAAGGTGCTGCAGCACGCCGTCGTACAGCGGGTCGCTGCCCAGCTTGCCGCGCGTGTAGTAGTAGTCGCGGCGGTTGCCCCAGGCCTGCACCGGGCGGAACGCCTCGGCAATGGCCCGTGCCTGGCCGCGCTCCAGCGGCGAACAGTCCAGCGGTGTGCCGTTCCCTGGCAGGCCATCCATCGCTCAGTCCGTGCGCTGCAGCAGCTGCGTGGCCACGGGCAGAGCGCGTTCGGCCCACAACGCATACATCCGCGCGGACGGATGCAGGCCATCCCCGGCGATCATCGCCGGGTCGGTGCCGTGCGTGCGGCTGATGTCGGTGATGTCGACGAAGGCCACGCCACGCTGGGTGCTGATCACCTCGGCGGCGGCGTTGAATTCGTCGGTCTCGATCTCGACGCGGGCCAGGTCACGACCGCTGCCGGCGCCGAACGGGGTCGAGCCCCAGTCGGGGAAGGACAGCACCAGCACGCGGCCGGCATCGCCACCGGCAAAGCCGATCGCACGCTGCAGCAGCGCCTCGAACTGGTGGCGGTACTCGTCCAGCGGGCGCCCGCGGTACTGGTTGTTGACCCCGATCAGCATGCTGACGAACCCAAACGGGCCCTGCGGTGCGGCCGCATCGATGCCGGCATCGAGCTCGTCGGTGGTCCAGCCGGTGGTGGCGATGGTCTGCGGGTCGGCCAGGTCCACGCCCTGCGCGCGCAGCGCCGCCGCCAGCTGGTGGGGCCAGCGGCCTTCGACCGCGACCGCCTCACCGATGGTGTACGAATCGCCAAGTGCCAGGAAGGACAGCGCCACGCTCAGGCCACCGAGCGGCGCGGCTTCAGCGGCACGACCTTGGTGGCGTCTTCGGCACGGCGGGCCAGCACGCGGTCGATGCGCGCGAACACATCGCGCATCACCGAGGCTTCCGGCAGCAGGGTCACGCGGAAGTGGTGGCGGTAGGGCACGTTGAAGCTCGAGCCCGGTACCACCAGCACGCCTTCGTTGTTCATCAGGTCCAGCGCGAAGTTGTGGTCGTCGAAGCCCTTGGCGGCAGCACCGACCACGGCCGGGAACGCGTACAGGGCGCCGGCCGGCGCGACCAGCGACAGGTGTTCGCTGGCTTCGCAGGCCTCGATCACCGCGCGGCGGGTTTCATACAGGCGGCCGCCGGGGGCACACAGTTCGGAAATGGTGTCCGGGCCGTTTACCGCGGCGTCGATGGCGTACTGGCCCGGCACGTTGGCGCACAGGCGCAGCGCACTGAGCAGGTCCAGTGCGGCGCGGAACTCACCCAGGCGCGCATCGTCGCCAGTGAGGTGGGCCCAGCCCACGCGCCAGCCGCAGGCGCGGTGCACCTTGCTCAGGCCACTGAAGGTCAGGCACGGATGGTCGCCGGCCAGTGGCGCGACCGGCTGGAACACCGCGTCGTCGTACAGGATCTGGTCGTAGATCTCGTCGACCAGCAGCAGCAGGTTGTGGCGGCGGGCGATCTCGACCACGCGCTCCAGCAGCTCGCGCGGGTAGCTGGCGCCGCTGGGGTTGTTCGGGTTGATCAGCACGATGGCGCGGGTGCGCGAGGACACCAGCGTCTCGATCTCGGTCGGGTCGGGCTGGAAGCCGTTCTCCGGCGCGCAGCGGTAGTACACCGGGCGGCCGTCGTTGAGGATGGCGGCGGCCGACCATAGCGGGTAGTCCGGCGAGGGCACCAGCACTTCGTCGCCCGGGTTCAGCAGGGCGCGCAGCGACAGGTCGATCAGCTCGCTGACGCCGTTGCCGACGAACACGCGGTCCGGATGTGCATCGGGCGCACCACGGCGCGCATAGGCGGCGGCGATGGCATCGCGGGCCACCGGCAGGCCCTGCTGGTGGGTGTACGGGTCGGTGCGGCCCATGTCATCGGCAATCGCGTGCTGCAGGTGCTCGGGCGCGCGGAAGCCGAAGTTGCCGGGGTTGCCGATGTTCAGCTTGATCAGCTTGCGGCCCTGCGCTTCCAGCTCCCGCGCTCGCCGGGCCAGTTCTCCGCGGATTTCGTAGCGCACTTCGGAAAGGCGCTCGCGGGTGGCCAGGGGCTTGTGCGACGTGGTGGACATGGGGGCTGGGCCGTCAAAAGGCATGGGGTTTCCATCCTACCGGAATTGCTGCAGTGCATGGCAAGGCCCCAGGGCCTGCCATTGCTGGGCTGGCAGGGCATCGGGCCGGTTAGAATGGCGGCGATGACCCAGACCCCCGATTTCAACGCCCTGCAGACCATCGGCTGGCCCTGGCCGGGCCCGCCGCAGCAGGCCGACTGGCAGGCCGCCATGGCCGCGCACCCGCAGGCCCGCCCAGCGCGCGTGATCGAACAGCACCGCACCCACTATGTGGTGGCCGATGGCCCGGACGCCTCGATCAAGGCCGAGTCGCTGCCGGAATGGCAGCGCCCGCGCTTCCCCAGCCACGAGCGGCCGGCGGTGGGTGACTGGGTGCTGCTGGAAGGCATCCGCATCGTTGCGCTGCTGCCACGGCGTACCGCCATCAAGCGCGGCGCGGCTGGCGAGCATTACCACCAGCAGGTGATCGCGGCCAACATCGATACGGTGTTCATCGTCTGTGGCCTGGATGCCGACTTCAACCCGCGCCGCATCGAGCGCTACCTGCTGCTGGTCGGCGGCGGCGGTGCCGAACCGGTGGTGGTGCTGACCAAGGCCGACCAGACCGAGTACAGCGAAGACGCGCTGGCGGTGCTGGAGGAGCTGGAGATGCAGGGCATCGCGCTGCACGCGATCAATGGCCTGGATGCCGACAGCGTATCGGTGCTGGAGCCGTGGCTGGGCCCGGGCCGCACGGTGGTGCTGGTGGGTTCGTCGGGCGCCGGCAAATCCACGCTGACCAACACCCTGCTGGGCGAGCAGCGGATGAAGACCAATGCCGTGCGCGCCAACGATTCGCGCGGCCGCCACACCACCACCCACCGCGCGCTGATGCCGCTGCCGATGGGCGCGTGCCTGATCGACACGCCCGGCATGCGCGAGCTGAAGCCGACCGGCGAAGAAACTCTGTCCGAAGGCGGCTTCGCCGACATCGAGGCACTGGCGGCGCAGTGCCGTTTCAATGACTGCATGCACCAGCAGGAGCCGGGCTGCGCCGTGCGCGCTGCCATCGATGCCGGTGAGATCGAAGAGAGCCGGCTGCAGAACTACTTCAAGCTGAAGGAAGAAGTGGCTGCCGCCGCCGCCAAGCTGGCTGTGCGCCAGGCCGAAACCGCGCAGGAGCGCGGCGGCAAGAAGGGCAAGGGCCAGCAGTTCCGCCCGGCGGGCAAGCCGCGCAGGCGCTGATGGGTATCGCGGGGTCGGATCCCATTGCGCGGCAATGGGTTCTGACCCCTGCAATGGACCCGCCTTCACCTGCTCTGGTAGGTGCCAACCTTGGTTGGCACGGAGGTGTCCGTAGCCCCGCCTGTGGCGGATGCCAACCAAGGTTGGCAACTACCATCTCGCGGGCAGGGCGTTATAGTCCGCCCATGGAAACGACCGCGACGCTGGACCATGACGTGGCCCACCATGCGGCACTCGACGCACGACTGGTCGAGGCCGTGGGCGGCATCCGCCTGCTGGGGCTGACCAGTTGGCCGGCAACGGTGCAGGCACCGTTCCTGGACAGCGTGGCCCGAGGCCAGCCGGTGCTGCCGAAGGTGGAGTACCCGAAACTGGATTTCAGCGAGGAGCGCCGCGCGCTGGCCGCCATCGCCGCCGAATGTGATCCCGGCCATCCGTTGGGCCACTACGTGCAGCAGTCCGCGCAGAGCTGGGACCTGGCCGCGCAGTTGTTGGAAAGCCTCGGCACCGCCGCCGTGGACCGCTGTTCGGTGCAGCTGTTCGGTGCGCCGGAACAGCCGTTGCCCGGCAACGGCCCAAGCACGCGCGAGGCCGCCCGCCACTTCATCCAGATCGCCAGCGAACTGGACAGCGAACTGCTGGCGCCGGAAGAACAGGTGCCGGTGTCGGCCATCGCCCTGCAGCTGCAGCTGCAGAACGACCTCGACGGCTTCTTTGAATCGCGCATCATCCAGGTGCAGCTGGACCCGGAACTGGTGTCCAAGGCGGCCGCTGGCCCGACCCGCATACGCCTGCGCACCAGCGCACGTTTCAGCGCCTACGACCGCGCGCAGCTGTTCCACCACGAAGCGCTGGTGCATTCGCTCACTGCATTGAACGGCCGCGAACAACCGGTGCTGCCCAGCCTGGCCCTGTCTTCGCCACGGGTGACCGCCACCCAGGAAGGCCTGGCCACGTTCGCCGAGCAGATCACCGGCAGCATCGACATCGAACGGCTGAAGCGCATCAGCCTGCGCACCGAAGCCATTGCGATGGCACGCGAAGGTGCGGACTTCATCGAGGTGTACCGCTATTTCTGCGAGGCCGGGCAGAACCCGGAAGAAAGCTTCGCCTCGGCGCAGCGCGTGTTCCGCGGCGTGCCGCCGAGTGGAGGCCTGGCCTTCACCAAGGACACGGTGTACCTGCGCGGGCTGGTGTCGGTGCATACCTTCTTCCGGCACATGCTGGCCGAGGATCGCCTGCAGGTCTGCCGCTGGTTGTTTGCCGGCAAGATGAGCCTGACCGATGCGATTGCCTTCGCACCGTTGTTCGAAAGTGGCGTGTTGAAGCCACCGCGCTGGCTGCCGCACTGGGTGAGCCGTGCGAACGGATTGGCGGGCATGCTGGCGTTCTCGTTGTTCGCCAACCGGATACGGATGGACCAGCTGGCGCCGGAGTGAAAGGCGTTGGTGTGGTTTACGCGCCTTCCTGATATCGGAGGGGAGGAGGCGGGTCACCCTGGCCAGGACACGCAAAATCCCCTCCATGGTGCTCGATGGCGCCATCCATGGCGCCAACGGTCCTGTCCAGGGTGACCCGCCTCCTCCAGATAGTTTCCTGCGGGCGCGGTGGAAATCCCCACCGAAGGAATTCGCAAGAATCAAGAACAGAACCGGGATCCGACCCCGTGCCGACCAACGGTCGGCACCCACCAACAGCAGCAGGTTCCAACAGCTCGCAGGAAACTGTCGAAGGCGGGGTGGGTCCGGTTGCGGGGGCGTGAGCCGCATGGATGCGGCGACCGAGCTTACATGGACGTACTTGCAGCGTCCCCCGCAACCGGACCCACCCCGCCATCCCACGGAGTGCAGGCTTTTGCTTCTGAAGTTGCCGGCCAGCGGCCGGCACTACCGCTTCTGCGGGTGCAGGGCGCAGCCCTGCCGAAAAACCCCCCGAACGAGACGCGCGTCACTGCCCGCAACACCCGCGCCACTTCGTAAAAAACATTTCATCTTCCATTCGCATAGTGGCGGCGCGCCGTGCCGAGTCGCGGCGGACTCCCCCCATGCAATGGATCCACATGCAGACCCGACACCTCACGATCGCCGTGGCGATCGCGCTTTCCGCCGCCAGCGCGCATGCCGCTGAAACCACCGATGCCACCGCCGACGCCGCGCTGAGCGCACAGACGCTCGACACCGTGTCCGTCATCGGCCAGGGCGAAACCCGCCAGGTGCAGCGCATCACCGCCGTGGACAAGCAGGTGCTGCCGCCTGGCACCAGCGGCCAGAAGATCCTCGACCGCCTGCCGGGCGTGTCGGTGCAGTCCAACGATGCCTTCGGTGCGAACGAAGAATCGCAGACCATCAGCCTGCGCGGCTTCGACAAGAGCCGCCTCGGCTACACGCTTGATGGCATCCCGCTGGGCGACAACAGCTACGGCAACTACAACGGACTGAGCATCGCCCGCGCACTGATCGCCGAAAACCTCGCCGGTGCTGAACTGTCGCAGGGCATCGGTTCACTGGGCGTCGCCTCCACCAGCAACCTCGGCGGCACCATCCAGTATTTCTCGATGGACCCGTCCACCGAATTCGGCGGCCGAGCCAGCGTCACCGTGGGCGATGACAACCAGCGCCGCGGCTACCTGCGCGTGGATACCGGCGACATCAACGGCTTCTCGGCCTATGTCTCCGGCGTGCACCAGGACCAGGACATGTGGGCCGCGCCTTACCAGAACCAGACCACCCGCCAGTTCAACGCCAAGGCCGTGTGGAACGTGGGTGACCACCGCTTCGGCGCGTTCGTCGCCACCTCGCGCGCCAGCCAGGCCAACTACGCCTATCTCTCCAAGGACATGCTGGACCGCGGCCTGGGCTGGGACTGGAACATCTACGCGCCGGACTGGGACCGCGCCGTCGCGGCCGCCTGGTGCGCCCCCGGCACGCGCGATCCGGCCAAGTGCCAGTTCAGCGGCGGCGTCAACAGCATCGACGATGCCTACTACCAGAGCCGCGCACTGCGCGATGACAACCTGTACTCGGTCGATGCCGACCTGCGCCTGGGTGAGCAGGGCCGCCTGAAGCTGGTGGCCTACCACCATGACAACCGTGGCCAGGGCCACTGGTGGGCGCCGGGCCAGCCGTCCTATCCGGGCACCGACCAGATGCTGCCGATCTCCATCCGCAGCACCAACTACACCATCAACCGCGATGGCCTGACCGCTGCACTGTCGTGGCAGGTGGGCATCCACGAGCTGGAAGCCGGCCTGTGGTACGAGCAGAACGACCACAACGTGTCGCGCAATTTCTACTACATCAGTGGCCCGTTCCTGGATGATCTGTACCTGAAGAATCCGGACCGCCTGCTGTTCAACCAGGACTTCGACATCCGCACGCAGCAGTTCTACGTGCAGGACCGCATGCGCTTCCTCGACCAGCGCCTGACCGTGGACGTGGGCATCAAGAGCCCGAACACGCGGATGCGCGCCACCGCAAAATCCGGTGTGGAAACCAGCATCGCCTCGGGCACGCTGACCGCCAAGGAATCGGTGCTGCCGCAGGTCGGCCTGGGCTTCAAGCTCAACGCCAACAATGAGCTGTTTGCTTCGTACGCCGAAAACATCGCGGCCTTCGTCGGCGGCGGCAGCGGCGGCCCGCTGCAGGTCTCGCCGGAATCGTTCGCGGCCAGCGCCGGGCTGGAACCGGAAAAGTCGAAGAGCCTGGAAGCCGGCTTCCGTACCTTCGGCGAGAAGTACCAGGCCTCCATCGCTGCGTACAACGTGAAATTCGACAACCGCCTGCTGTCGCTCAACCCGTGCTCGAGCATCGAAGTCGGCACGCGCCCGGAGTGCGTCACCCGCTTCATCAACGTGGGTTCGGTGAAGAGCCATGGCGCCGAGCTGACCTTCATCCTCAAGCCGGTTGATGGGCTGCAGTGGTACAACGCGCTGTCCTGGAACAAGACCACCTACGAGGATGACTACACCTCCGGTGGCGCGATCGTGCCGGTGGCCGGCAAGATCACCGTGGATACGCCGCAGCGCATGGCGTCCAGCGAGATCAGCTGGAACCGCGATGGCTTCTTCGCCAGCCTGCGCGCCAAGTACACCGGCAAGCGCTACTACACCTACACCAACGACCAGTCGGTGCCGGGCGTGACCACCTTCGATGCCGGTGCCGGCTATGACTTCGGCCCCGGCATGGGTTTGCGCAACATCCGCGTGTCGTTGAACGCGACCAACCTGACCAACAAGCGTTACGCCGGCCAATTGAGTTCGTTCGCACCGACCGATCCGACCGGCACGCGTTATGCCATCCATGCCAGCGCGCCGCGCCAGGTGTTCATGACGGTGGCGGCGGAGTTCTGATCGGGTAGGGATGACGCATCCACGCGTGGCGTGGATCTACTGAACGGTGGATCCACGCTGTCGGGGAGGGGCACGGGTCGGCTATTGGTCGTGGTCACTCCACCTTGATGTGTGCGGCCTTGCCGGCGATGGCATGGCAGCCGCAGCTGAGCAGGTGGCCTTCCAGCACGATCGGCATGCCGTTGGCCAGATGGGTGCTGCTGCCCTCGACGAAACTGTGCTCGCCGGGGTGCAGGGAACAGCTGGCGTAGTCACCCTTCACCGCCAATGGATGCCCATTGATGCGATGGGTGGAAGCATGTTGGCAGCGGGTGACCTCGCCGCCGCCCGTGGTGGAATCGCCTTGGCAGATGGGGGAAGGCATGGCATCACCACCGGCCCGGAGGAGGCGTGCGGTAGATCAATGTCGCGGTCACGCGCTCGCCGTCCAGCAGTTCCAGCACCGCATCGTCCTTGCCAAGGCGGTAGCCGGTTGCGGTGCTGAGTGCGGTGGCAAAGCGGTCACCGATCGTGTCGAACGTTGCCTTGTGGCACCTCGCACCTGTGCGGGCGACAGCCTCGATGGCCAACCCTTCATTGCCTTGCAGGTGGTAGACGCCGCTCAGCGGCTGGCAGCCCGCGAACCCGGTGAGGCGGTGGCCGTCCGCCTCGAAGATGACGAAGCCGGCCTGGGAGCGAGGGACGAGCTGGACCGCAGGGTGATGGTCGTCAACCGGAAGGTGGCTCAGTTTCCAGACGGTATGAAGCAAAGGCTGCGGGGCTTCGGGACCCGCCTGCCAGGGCTCCGGGGCGTACCAGGGGCGGGATGGGGCTTCAACGGCCTGAGGCGCTTCTCTCCTGCACGCTGCCAGAGTGAACGGAAGTGCCAACGCCAGAAGCAGCGTGGTGTAGTTCTTCATGCGATTTCCTTGTGGAGCGACGCATCTGATGGGGCGTGGGCAAGGACCGGCTGCAGCAGCAATCCTTCTGCGGAAGCAAACACGACCACATGGTTGCCCCCGCTGTGGGCGGCCAGGGCCAGCGAGGAGGCGCCTGAGCCACTGCCCAGCGCGCCCACCTCCGTGTGAATATCCGTGGCGTGTTCGGGGGCGGCCAGGTCGATGGGCTCACTCAGGCCAGCCAGCGCACGCCGGAGCGCGCGGAGTGACCCAGGCTCGGCCTGGCTGTCGAACCAGATGTGAAACGCACCTTGAGGAAGGGCGGTGGTAAGCGCGTTCCATGCATCCACAATGCGCTGCTGCTGTATGCCATGAGAATCCGGAGCTTCGGTGCGCCGCTGGATCGGGATGAAGACCGGATGTGGCAGCGATGCCAACACGGGCGCAGCCTCCCACTGTGCGACCTGTTCGTGTGTCCACGGCGCGGGGTACCACGGGTCATGGGTGCCCGCCGCGCGCTCTGGAACACCGTCGGTCATTTCCCCGGACATGGCCTGGTGCCAGGTTGAGCTTGGATGAACGTGGGTTTCGGGTATGGCGAAGCGCGATGGGATCATCGATTCCATGGCGTCCCGCCACCAACGATAGGGCATGCGCAACGCGTCTACATCCACACGCGACCCCGGTATGGCTTCAGTGCGGATACGCGACGGCAGATGCTCACGAGTGATCCAGAGCAGCACGATGCTGTCGCAAGGAGATTGTCGAGGCGCTTGCTGCCCCGTGTCGCCGCGGATCAGGCGCCCATCGACGCTGAGCAGTGCGATGCTGTCCAGCAGTGGCGTCTCGTCCATCATCCGATGCAGTTTCTGCAGCAGCGGCGCGAGTGAGAGCCCATCCACATCCTGTTCGCGCAGCAGTAGTCGGGCGGGCTGATCGGATTGCATCTTCATCAGGCCCGGCCAATGCCGGGCGGCATAGCGACTGGCCTCTGTAATGGAAGGGGCCAGTGTCAGAATCGGCAGCGGACCGCCATCGGGTACGCGCGCTGCAAGCATGTCCATGGCGAGGGCCAGTTGCACCTGCAGCTGCATTCCGTGTTCGGCAGAGTCGTTGTCGACAGGCGCGCCTGCATTCTCCGCAGGCACTGAGTGCCTGCGATGCACAATCGAGGAAGCCAGCTCCGCAGCGGCGCTGCCCGCCACCCAGGCATGACACGCGCGGATGCTGAGCGTGGCGGGTGCACGTGTTGGGGTGTGGGCGTGAGGCTGGGCCGGAGCCTGGGCAGCCGGAGACCGGAACGCCTGCTGCAACGCGTACCCTGCCGTGCAGACAAGCGCGGCCGCGATCACGCCGCCGAGCCAGGGCACCAGCGCCGCAGCCCCGGCATTCTCTGTCGGGTCAGTCGCATAGAGGGCCATCAGCACAGACCAGGCCACGGCCAGCAGGAGGAATGCGAGCGTCCAGGCAGAGCGGCTCATGACAAGCCATCCGCATAGGTAAGGCGTCGGCTCATGCCCACTGGCTTGATTGTCGGGGACGGCTGTGCCAGTGGTCCAGAAGGCGTTACCGGCGTCGTTGTACCGGAAGTGATGCGAAACACCTGACGACGACGCAGGTAGCTCCAACGAGGCTCGCGGCGGGTGGATGTGGCAATTGCATCCAGGGCGTCGAGCTTGCCATCCATGACTGATGCCGGTCTGGCATCCGTGAAGATCGGTTGGCCGCCATCACGGAAGATCTTCAATGCCCGCCGGTCCTCGACGTTCAACGGGTCGATCGGTGGCGGTGGCCTGTCCTCACCAGAGGCCGGACGCTGTTCCAGCCGTCGCTGATACTCCGGCAGCGTGACCTCGTCATAACGGCGCCGCGCATCTCTATAGCGTCGATCCTTCTCCTCCAGTTCCTTGTGCATGTTGTCGTAGTCGCGCTGGCACTGCGGGTCAGTCAGAACGAATGCCGCGCGGGAATCATGGACGTGGTCTTCCAGCAGTCTGCGGACGGCGGGCGAGGGATCGGGCGAGGTATTCCAATAACGCTTGTACATCTCCCGCATGGGCGGAAAGCCGGTGGCGTAGCCGTAGACCGCGGACCAGCGACTCACCATGCTGCGAACGGTGCCACCCATGCCCTCGCAGGCCTCCACATCCTGGTGCAGCTCGACGTTGGACTGGTCGAGATTGATGTAGTCCTGCATCAAGGCTGGCTTGCACTGCCGGACGAACGGCTGGGCAATGTAGTCGTTCCTGCGCAGCACGCTGCGACGCCAGCCGATGTAGTCGAGATAGTGATGGTGCAATTGCCGCATCAAAGGTGCACCGCCCTTGAAGCTGCCGAGGCGGCTTTGATGCGCATCAAACGCACTTTGAAGCTCGGGGGAGATGGCGAAGTCATCTGCGAGCCCCTGTTCCTTCAGGGTTTCGAGGTCAACCAAGGGCACACCTGCTGCATGTGCCCGGCGATACATGTCGTTGAGCGGAATCTGCGACAGCATGTCCTGCTGCTGCTGACGAATGGCGCCGGAACGGTTCGTGCCTTTACCCTGGGTAATGGGGCCGTAGCCGCCACCCACGTCTGAGTGCATGCCAGGGTAGATGATCTCCAAGCGCTGAGGCGCATCACCCTGTCCTGCGCCGATGGTGGTAAGCGGGAACGAATTTCGCGCCTCGTGGGCAGCGATCATGTGCACGCACTGCTCGACGAAGCCTGGAATTTTCATGTGAAGGGGCTCAGCCCACTTCAAGTGACCATCGCCGGGCAGTATGGGCACCGAGTCGGCTACATGCACCGATGCCACCGTGTCGAACAGCCCCATGAAACGCACCCGCAGCGGAATGCCACAGATGGCAGCCTGTTTTCCGCCGGTCCAGTCGATGAGCTGATTGAGGAACGCGCGGGCAGCAGTGGCGCCACGTGAGAAGCCAAACAAGTCCAGGGTGATGCCGGCAATGTGGGGTGCGGCGGGCTTGGGGTGGGCGAGAATGCCAACCAGTGTAGTGGTCCAGACCTTCACCTGCTCCTCGTCTTCGATGGCGCGGATGAGCGCCTGCTCGTTCTCTTCGACGATGGGCGGGTAGCCACTGAGCCTGGCGATCCGGTTGGCGACGTATAGGTAGGCATAGCGCAGGCGGCGGTCGCCATAGAAGCCATCACGCGCGCCAAGAGGGTGCGGTTCGTGCTCGCCGATGGACGGAAACGGCGTGCCGACGCCGGGGATGTAGAGTCTACTTTGACCAGTTTCGGATTTTTCCAGGCAGACATCGAAAAGCCGTGCGACGTTGCTGTGTGATCCACTCGGCCTGTCTTCATCTGCGTGGTTGCGCGTGCCATCGAAAAAGATGGAGAACTCAGCGGTGATCTGACAAGGCATCGAGCCTGAGCTGAATTGTTGCGCTACAGGATTGAAGTGAAGGGTGCCCGGTGCGTCGCCGGGCAGCCAGGCGAACTCGATCTGCTGCTTACTCATGTTCGCCAATGCCTCTCTTCTCATTGAAGTTCTTGTAGGGAAAGGACGCGCCCGGATAGTCCGGATCGCTTGGAAAGAGCGCACTGGGAATGACCAGCACTTCATCGTTCTCAAAGATGTGCACCCAGGTCTCCGCAACGTAGGTGTAGGGTTGGACCGATACGTCCTTTTCCACCCAGCGGCAGCCCTTGTCCTTTGGCTCTCCCGGCACGTAGTCAATGTTTCGCCTGCAGCGGCGCCATTTCACGCGAACCGTCAGTCCGGGATACCAGCGGGTCGGCAGGCTGAGGACGCCCAGCATCGTGCTGCCTCCTGTGCCCGCGCTGTCACCTCCCTTTCCGTTCACATAGACCGGCCGAACGAAGGTATCCGTCGGCTCGTAATCCATGGAGGTCAGGTTGCTGCCGATGTACGTCGGCGGCTCGGGTGCCCTGTCTGCACGCGCGCATGCGCAGAGCGCTGCGATCACAATCAGCGGTAGGGTGCGGGTTGGCCCACGCCAAGGTCTGATGCGTGTCGTGAGCTGGCGCAGAGTAGAGCTTTCGCAAAGCTTCTCGATCTTCTGCTTGTTCATGCAGCACCAATGCCCCTCTTCTTATCGAAGCTCTTGTATGGATGTCTCGCGCCGGGATAGTCGGGATCGCGTGGGGAGAGCGCACTGGGAATAACCAGAACCTCATCGTCCTCAAAGATGTGCAGCCAGGTCTCGGCCACATACGTATAGGGCTGGAGTGCAACATCCTTCTCTACCCAGCGGCACCCTTTGTCCTTGGGCTCTCCAGGGACATAGTCCAGATTCCGATCGCAGCGCCGCCACTTCACGCGAACGGTAAGGCCCGGATGCCACCGCGCTGGAAGGGTCAAGACACCCAGCATGGTGCTGCCTCCCGTCCCCGCGCTGTCGCCTCCCTGTCCATTGACATAGACCGGCTGAACAAACGTATCGGTTGGTTCGTAATCCATCGAGGTCAGATTGCTGCCTATCCAGGTCGGCACGGGTTGCGGTACTTCTCGGGTCTTCCAGATCACCAGCAGCACGGCGGACAGGGCGACGTACACAATGAGCAGCGCTGCTTTTGCCACGGGGTGCAGCGAACCCAGTTTCAGCAGAAGCGAACCTCCCGGCGAACGAGAACGGTCGTGCATCACTCCTCCTCAACGGCTCCGGTCACCGCGTCCACCGGGTAATGGAGCTGAGCATCCTCTTCCCCCGCGTCTGCATCAGCGCGGTGTGGAACAAGCGTGCATATGCCAAACGCGGCCGACGCTGCGGTCGTCAACAGCGCTACGGTGATCCACGCTCGGCCTGCAGATCGGGCCTCAATGGCACGTTCAGCCGCCGAGCGCTCGTCCGCTTTTTCCAGCTCCCGGGCCCATCTCGCTTCTTCCCGCCTGGCGCGGAAGTGCAGGCCGAAGATCACCAGACCGGCCGGCACCATGACCGCGGGCAGGTACAGGGGCAGCAGCATCCGCAGATATCCGTCGCCGTACTGCGCATAGCCGAACGCCATCACCAGCACGGCGGCGGCGGATCCCACGGCCATCTGATCGAGTGCACGTGCATGCCGCATTGCGACGGCGTGGTTGAGGAAACCCCGGCGCATGCCATTGACGATGAGAAATACGGGCACTGCCAGTACCAGCGCGAAGCCAACCGGACTTTCCTCGCTTGCGTAGGGCCTGCTGCCAGCGATATCGGGCTGGAAGGCGGGCAGCAGCGAGACCGCCAGAGTGACCAGGGCCAGGGACACCAACACGTCCAGCAGGATCCAGTCGAGCATGATGGCTTCCTCCCGCAGACTTCCGTCTCCATCGTCGGCCTTCGGTGCGTCCGGGGAAGCGTTCTTTCGATCTGTGCCGTTCAAAGGTGTGTTCTCCATTGTCAGATTGAATCGGATGAAGGTCGAACGACCTCCGCATTCCCCAGGGCCATCCACAGATCCGCGCCTCGCAGCGCTTGTGCATGCACCGGATGCGCGCGAAGCGCGTCGGCGTCCTCACTGCAACGCATACCCCAGGCAACCCAGCTGGCCAGATCGCTGGGTTCGACATAGCCGTGCTGCCGTGCTGCGGCAATCAGTGTTGTCGCCAGAGCGTGGCGCGCTTCCCGGGATGTAGCTGACGGCATGGAGCGAAGCGTGGGTTTCAGTGACTGCAGCAGCGCATCAGCCAATCCCGATTCAGCGAGCGCCGCCGTCTGGTCCGCGTCCCAGCCAGGAGACGCATCCCCCACAGCAGCCATGGCATGCAGCGGGGGAATCGCCAGGGGCATCGCCCGTCCGTCGCGGTCTGACAGCCACCACCCGGCCCACGGCGTGCTGAAAGCGACAAGCTGGGCGGGACGCCACACTTGGATCGCCGCACGCAGCACCCGCCCATCTGCCAGCCGGGTGTACTGCATGCCGGCTGCGTCGCCGTCGCGGAGCCAATGGCGCAGGTGCACGAGCGTCTCTCCGAAGGTGCAGCGGCTGGCCAGCCAGTTCATTCCCGGGCCGCTGCCGTCCAGCCCCAACGACACGGCGTGGGCAGGGGACATCAGCCAAGGGCCGAGCGCCTGTGCCGCCCCGGGCAGATCTGAAAACAGCGAGACGGCGTCGCCTGCTCGGTCTGCCAGGCGTGCGCCCACGTCGCGCTGCATTGCGCCGTCCACCAGCACCAGCGGCTCGATACCGGGCTGCGTGCTGCAGTCATTCCACCGTGGGGGCAGCGGATTCATGCCGCGCCCGCCAGCTGCACGCGGGCACTGCCTGCGGCCGCCGCTCTGGCCAGGCAGGGCAGGCAGATCGGCGGGAGTTCGGTCGGCAACGTGCGGCTCCAGTGGTCGCTTGCCGGGCCTTCCCAGCGGTGCTCGGCACCGTGGAACGCCAGAGCCCCCTTGCTGCCGACCGTCACCCCATCACCGATGCGGATGAAGCTGCCATCGGCGGCCACCAGGCGGATGCTGGGCGCGGACAGCACGATGTCCCCCTTTTCGGTGCTCAGCTGCATGCCGGCGAGCGCATGACCGTCCAGCAGCCCATCACGGGCCTGCAGCTGCAGGTCACCCTGGTTGGCGACGGCCTGCACGCCGCCCTCGGCCACGAACATCGACAGACCTTTGCCGGCCAGCAGTTGCATGCGTTCACCGCTGGTGTGCTGCACCCGTCCCTGCGCCACCACATCGTGGTGCTGGCCGCTGACATGCAGCTGGCTGGCAGGCGAGGCACTGACCAGGCCGGCAGATGCCGCCAGAGCAATGACTGGCTCGTTGGCTGCGACGGCATCCCCCGACCAGCCCTGGAGTGCCGTATCCATCGCTGCCTGGGCATCGGCGTCCGGTGCGCCGGCCTGCAGGCGCGTGGCCATCTCGGCCAGGGTGCCGAACAGCTGGCGGCAGGTGCCAAGTACGTCCAGCAGCTCCGGCAACGCCATCTGCGGGCCGTTGCCACCGGTCTGCGCATGGCTGCTTACCAGCAGGCCTTTGGCCGAGCGCAGCGCCAATGCCGCATCGGTGCGCAGCTCCGCACCCTGGCCGCGTGCCTGCGCGTTGCCATCGCGGCGTGGTGTTGCCACATGGCCCAGGTGCAGTGCACTTTCGAAGGGGCTGGATCGCAGCGTCGTGCCCAGTGCCTGGCCGGTGTCGTCCATCGAGAGTTCATTGAATCCGTCACCACCGTGCTCGTGGCTGCGGATGCCCGACACGGCGCGGTTGGCCGGCAGGCTGCCCATGCCACCAAAGCGTGGCGTTGCGTGGCGCCCGTTGTAGACGCCAGCGATGACCAGAGGACGATCAATGTCGCCGTGAAGAAAGGCGACGACCACTTCCTGACCCACCCGTGGCAGGAACTGATGGCCAAAACCGTCACCTGCACTGGGCATGGCCACGCGCACCCAGGTGGATGACCACGCGTCCTGCCCATCGCGATTGGCCGGTTCATCCTGGTCACGCTGCCAGTGAAAGCGGATGCGGATGCGCCCAAAGGCATCGGTGTACACGGTCTCGCCCTCCGGCCCCACCACCGTCGCGGTCTGCATGCCGGGCGCATTGGGACGCAACAGGGGGCGCGTGTGCATGGGTACCAGCGGCATATCGCCCGGCACCGCGCGGAACCGGGTGAGGCATTGGCCTGCCGGAGGCAGGTGCCCAGCTGCCGGAGCGAGGGAGGCCATCGCATCAGGGAGGTTGTTGGTGGCAAGCACGTGCACGCCACTGATGAGGAAGCCCGCAGGCGCCGGTGCCCCGGCTGTACCAGGTCGTCCTTCCACCAGCACGCTGTCGGCGGTGGCAAGCCCGCGGAAGTCGCCCTCGCCGAGCCACGTCCTCGACCTCAGCTCCTGCGCCTGCATCTGCAGGCGCGCGTAGCGGTTCATGTCTGCGGTGTTGCTGCCGTAATAGAGGGTGCGTGCCTGATGGCTCTCCAGGCCCTGCACACTCCGGGCCAGATCGGCACGTGCCGAAAGCGCGAGATCGTCGCTGCCGCGCAGGCGCTGTGCGCTCGCATAGTCGAAGCTGGACAGCGTGTGGCGCGAGGGAATCAGCCTGTGCAGCAACTGCCACCCCTGCAGATGCGGCGTGCCGTCATCCGTACCGGCGGCGCGGTGCGGCAGGGCGACGGCGCCGTCAGGATCAAACAGGGGCTGGTCGCTCAGAACAAGCACGTGGCGCGGCGTGCCGTCCACCCGATCGAACTCGAACCGGTAGCTGATGCCTTCTTCGGCCAGCAGGCGCTCGATGAACTGCTTGTCCGATTCGTTGAACTGCACGCAGTACGAGCGCACGTCATGCTGCGCCAGCAATGAGCGCCGGTGGTCGAACGCCAGGGCAATGCTGGCGTTACCCTGGCGGTGCTCTTCAAGGATGCATGCCACGATATCCGGCACGCTCATGTCCTGGAAGACGCGGCAGGCCGTCCGTCGGTCCAGCAGGGCCAGCGCTGACACGACCCGCAGCGTGACGTTCTGCCACACGCCGTCCTGTGCTGTACACCGGATGGCATCGACGATGCCGCAGAACCAGCGACGCCCGTTGCCGGGGCGGGTGATGCCGACGCCTACAACGCGGCCCTGCAGTGCCTGTACGTCTTCAGGGCTACCCTGCACCAGACCGTAGGCGTTGAGAGCGAAATCCTCGTTGAATGCATCCCGGTAGTCGAGCGACTGGATGAAGACCGACGGTTCATCTGCGCCCGGTCCCCAGCAGGTATCGATCAGGCGATCGCCACTCACGGGTTTCGCAATCGTGTGCATTACAGCGTGCCTCCCTGGCAGAGTGTTGGCACAGGGTGCGGTCCGTTGACTGCCGTGGTCTATAAGACGATTACGAAAAATGAAGCTGGTTTTTGGCTGGGTGCGCTGTAAGGGTGGCGTGGATCGTGGCGGATGCATCCACGCACGGCGTGGATCTACTGATTCCACGCCAGAGGGGAGGGGCGACTAGACTGCGCGGGTCCCGCTGTGATGGAAGCCTCCCCTTGACCCCCGACGAGTACGACCGCGCCTCGCGCACGCTGCTGCAGGAGTACCTGCTGCAGGCATCACCTGCGCAGCGCCATATCTATGTTGCGCGCCGCAACTACGACGACAGCCCCGAGGTGCTGGCCTGGCTGGCAGGGCGCAGCGAGCTTGATCGCGCGACGGCCCTGCTGATGTACTGGTCGCTGGGCGCAGCCTGGTTCGCCCAGTACGCCAGCGATGGCGACGTGCCCGAGCATGAGCGCGATGCCTACGCGATCGTCCACGGCATCGAGCAGCGCTATCTGGCAGGCTTCTATGCCGATCATGGGCTCGCCTTCGATCCGTGCAACTGGCCGGGCCCATCGGCGGGCGATCATCCCGCGCTGACGGTACGCCGTGCCGTGCCGGACACCCTGCTGGCTGCCGTGGTGGGCGCGCGGGCGGTCGATCCTTTCGCGGAGGTGATTGACGAAACCTTCGATGACGGCCTGCCATTGGACGTGGCTGCACAACTGCAGGATCTGGCCGCTGCGATGCAGCCTGATCGTGGCCCGGCCCTGGGCGATGCCGTCGCCGGCAACGTCGACATCTATGCTGAAGCGGTCCCACCATTGTTGTCGCCGCTGACGACGGCATCGGATGCGGGCTGGCCGGTACTTGAGTCCTTCCTGCGCCAGGCATCGCCGCAGCAACGCCACCAGGTGATGCTGTTCGCCGAGGCCAGCTCACTGTCAGATGCGCTGCAGTGGTTGCTGGAACAGCCGACGCTGGCGGCGTCCAGCGCACTGGCGCTCTACTGGAACCTGGGCGCGTCGTGGTACGTCCCGTTCGCCATGATCGAGGATGTGCCGGAGTCGCACCGCTACACCGCTGCGGTGTTGCGACAGATCGAGCAGCGCCTGGCTGAAGGCGCCTACGCGGATCACGGGCTGGGTTTCGACCTGGAATGGAACCGGCCACGGTTCCCTACACGCTGGCCGGGCCGGGAAGTGCTGCGCGCGATTCCCGCCCTGATGTGGCTGCCGCGCCCGGGTCAGATCGTGCAGGAATCGGACGACGTGGATTTCATCAGCGGCCTGCCCGAAGACATCGCCGATGCGCTGGCGAACGCCCGCGGGTAGAAGCAGTAGATCCACGCCGTGCGTGGATGGGCCTCACCCCATGTACAACCCACCATTGACCGGGTAATCCGCACCGGTCACATACGAGGCTTCATCCGAGGCCAACCAGGCCACCAGGCCGGCCACTTCCTCCGGCCGGCCCAGGCGGCGTACCGGCACCGATGCGGCCAGCCGGTCCAGCACGTCCGGCGGGAAGCTGCTGATGGCCTGGCTGGCGATGTAGCCGGGCGACAAGGTGTTCACGGTGACCCCGCGCGAAGCGACTTCAGCAGCCAGGGCACGGCTGAAACCGTGCATTGCCGCCTTGGCCGTCGCGTAGTTCACCTGGCCGATCTGGCCCTTGTGGGCGCTGACCGAACCGATGTTGACGATGCGGCCCCAGCCGCGCGTGGCCATGCCATCGACCACCTGCTTGGTCAGGTTGAACAACGCGTTGAGGTTGGAGGCGATCACCGCATTCCAGTCCTCCACCGTCATCTGCCGGAACAGCAGGTCGCGGCTGCCGCCGGAGTTGTTGACCAGCACGTCCACTTCGCCCACTTCGGCGCGCACCTTGGCGAAGGCTGCCGAGGTGGATGCCCAGTCGGTGGCGTTGCCTTCGGAGGCGATGAAGTCGAAACCCTGTTCGCGCTGCTCGCGCAGCCAGTTGGCCTTGCGCGGCGAGTTGGGGGCGCAGCCGGCGACCACGGTATGGCCCGAACGGGCCAGGCTCTGGCAGATGGCAGTGCCGACACTGCCCATGCCGCTGGTGACGTAAGCGATTCGAAGCGTCATTGCAGAAGGCTCCTTGGTGTCCGGATCAGGATGCGAAGGGATACAGGCCGAACAGCAGGCCGCCGACCATCAACAGCAGCGAGATGGCGATCGCCCACTTCAGGGTGAACTTCTGGTGGTCGGCGAACTCGACCTTGGCCAGGCCCACCAGCAGGTAGGTGGACGGCACCAGCGGGCTGAGCAGGTGCACCGGCTGCCCGGCCAGCGAGGCACGGGCCATTTCCACCGGGGTGATGCCGTAGTTGCCGGCGGCCTCGGACAGGATCGGCAGCACGCCGAAGTAGAAGGCGTCGTTGGACATGAAGAAGGTGAACGGCATCGACGCGATGGCGGTGATGACGGCCAGGTACGGGCCCCACGACTCGGGGATGATCGCCAGGAAGCTGTGCGACATCGCCTCGACCATGCCGGTGTTGTTGAGGATGCCGGTGAAGATGCCCGCGGCGAAGATCAGCGCCACCACCGACAGCACGTTGCCGGCGTGGTTGACCACGCGACGGCGCTGTTCGGCCAGGTTCGGGTAGTTGATGACCAGGGCGATGGCGAAGCCGACCATGAACAGCACCGGCATCGGCAGCACGCCGGCGATCAGCGCGCCCATCAGGGCCAGGGTCAGTGCCAGGTTCACCCACAGCAGCTTCGGGCGCTTGATGTCCTCGGCGTCTTCCACCGACGGCAGCGCGTTGTTGTCATCAGACACGCTGTTGTCCATCCAGCTGCCACCCTGCGGCAGGGTCACCACGCCCAGGCGGCGGCGTTCCTTCATGCCCAGGTACCAGGCCAGCAGCAGCACGCCGGCACAGGCGATCACCATCGACGGGATCAACGGCACGAACACATCGGCCGGGTCCACGTGCAGCGCGGTGGCCGCGCGTGCGGTCGGGCCACCCCAGGGGGTCAGGTTCATCACGCCGCCGGCGAGGATGGTCACGCAGGTCATGTTCAGCGCGTTCATGCCCAGGCGCTGGTACAGCGGCAGCATCGCCGAGACGGTGATCATGTAGGTGGTCGAGCCATCGCCGTCGAGCGAGATCAGCATCGCCAGCACGGCGGTGCCGAGCACGATCTTCATCGGATCGCCCTTGACGAAGCGCAGGATGATGCGCACCAGCGGGTCGAACAGGCCCGCATCGATCATCACGCCGAAGTAGAGGATGGCGAACATCAGCATCACGCCGGTCGGCGCGATCTTCTTGATGCCTTCCAGCATCATTTCGTCGATGTTGGCGCCAAAGCCGCCCAGCAGGGCGAAGATGATCGGGATGGTGATCAGGGCGACCAGCGGCGACAGTCGTTTGCTCATGATCAAGTACATGAACGTAATGACCATGCCAAAGCCGAGGATGCTCAGCATCATCTGCGGACTCCTTGCGTACTGCGGTTGAAGAGGGGGGGAGGGAGTGCGTGGCTCAGAAGTCGAACTGCAGGCGGCCGGTGACCGCGCGGGTGCGGTCCAGCGTCACCCCGGCCAGGCGGTCACGGTTGCGGCTTTCGATCAGGTCGAGCATGAAGCGCAGGTTGTCGCGCAGGTACCAGTTGCCGCCCAGCGTCCAGGCGGCGGTGCTGCCGCGGCGCAGGTCGGGCGCGCCGTCGAGGTGCTGGGCGCCCCACATCTGGTCGTAGCGCAGCGCCAGTTCGAAGGCACCGGCCTTGTGGCGGATGTCCTTCACCCGGGCGAAGCGGCCGGTCTTGCGGTCGTAGGCCTTGCTTTCGCCGGTGACGAACCAGCTGAGCATGCCGTAGGCGGCCATCACATCGCCGCGCTGGGCGCCGTCGTCGAAGGTGGCACCGCTGAATTCGCCCTGCCAGGACAGCGGGCCGCGCACCTGCGCGTATTCCAGCGACCACTTGTTGACGTCGGTGTCGCGGCCGGCAGAGAAGTCGACCAGGGTCAGGCGGCTTTCGTCGGACAGGTGGCCGGCCGGGCGCGGGCGGATCTTCAGGCCCGGGGTGCCGTTGCTGCCGGGGTTGTCGTAGGCCTCATGCGCCAGCGACAGGCCCAGGTGCAGCACGTCGCCATCGCTGGGCGAGGGCGCCCAGGTGACGCGGCCACCGGCGGCGCGACCCTTCACCTGCCAGGCATCGATGCTCTCCAGGCTGTAGAGGCTGGCGGCCCAGGTGAAATCACCCGGGTTGGCCTGCCAGGACGCGCCCAAGCGGTACAGCGGCGCCAGCGTGGTGCCGGCGTTGCCGCGCTCCAGGAAGCTGCCGTAGTTGGAGCTGGTGCGGTCATCCAGAGAGAAGTACTGCTTGAACTGGCCCACCGTCAGCTTGCCGGCCTTGCCGAAGCTGCGGCTGAGGTAGACATCCTTGGCCTCGACGCGGTCACCGGAAAAGTCCGCCTCGGCCTTGTAATCGACCACGAAGAACTTGCCCGACACGTCCAGCCAGGCGCGGCGGATCTCGGTGTCGTCCTTGTTCGGGGTGCCGCGGTCGTCGTTGTCGAACGTGGCGAAATCCAGGTGCAGGCGGCCGCCGACGGTGGCGGTGACCGGCCGGTCGTCTTCCGCAAAGGCCGGCGCGGCCAGCGCAGCCAGGGCCATCATGGCGGCGGGGCGCTGCCAGGCAAACTTCAGTTCCACAAACCCTCCCAGGTGCGCGCCGGGCGCGCGGCAATCGTGGGCACCGGATGGTGCGCGGCCGCAGTCTGGGTTGCCGTAGCTGTCATCGTCCTGTCAGCGGTTTGTGCGGTGCAGCGTAAAACGGGCCGCCGCGCTCGCTGGGCACGGCCCGGCGCTACCGCCGCGACGGTGCCCCGGTAGCGCCGGGCCATGCCCGGCGGATTGCCCGCCACACGCCGCCACGCCGCACGCGGTAGCATTCGCTTCCCCCGATCTCCTCCATTGCCTGCCGATGCGCCTGCTGCTGGTCGAAGACAATCCGGATCTGGCCGATGCCATCATCCGCCGCATGCGCCGCAGCGGGCACGCGGTGGACTGGCAGGCCGACGGCCTGGCCGCCGCCAGCGTGCTGCGTTACCAGAGCTTCGACCTGGTGGTGCTGGATATCGGCCTGCCCAAGCTGGATGGCCTGCGCGTGCTGGCCGGCATGCGCGAGCGTGGCGACAGCACGCCGGTGCTGATGCTGACCGCGCGCGATGGCATCGAGGACCGCGTGCAGGCACTGGATGTCGGTGCGGACGATTACCTCGGGAAGCCCTTCGACTTCCGCGAATTCGAAGCGCGCTGCCGCGTGCTGCTTCGCCGTGCGCGCGGCCAGGCCAGCGAAGTGGTGCAGGTGGGCGGCTTCCAGTTCGACAACGCTGCGCACCGCGTCAGCGTCGATGGCGAGCCGATCGAGCTGCCCAATCGCGAATACCGCCTGCTGGAAATCCTGGTCGGCCGCCTGGGCCAGGTGGTGGGCAAGGACGAGATCGGCAATGGCCTGTTCGGCTTCGATGACGAGGCGGGGCCGAACGCCATCGAGCTGTATGTGGGGCGGCTGAGAAAAAAACTGGCCGGTGCACCGCTGCGCATCACCACCGTGCGGGGTGTCGGCTACCTGCTGGAAGAAGCCGGCGACGGCAGCAGTGACGCCGATGGCTGAGGCACGCAGCGCAGCGGCCGCGCCAGGATCGCTGCGGCGCACCCTGCTGCTGTACCTCGGCACATTGCTGGCGGTATTCGCGGTGGCCCTGCTGTTTGCTGCGCGCGACTACGGCCAGCGCGCCGCCAACCGTTCCTACGACCATCTGCTGGTGTCCTCCGCCCTGTCCATCGCTGATTCGGTGGCGCTGGTCGATGGCCAGTGGCAGGTGGACCTGCCGTACGCCGCGCTGGACCTGCTGGCGATGGCACCGGAAGACCGCGTGTTCTACCGGGTGGCCGACAGCCGCGGCAACCTCATCACCGGCTACGGCGATCTGCCCGCGCCACCGCGCCGGCCCGGCACGCAGCCGCAGCTGTTCGACGCAGGCTACAGCGGCGAGACCGTGCGCTTCGTGGTGGTCAGCCGCAGCTTCGCCGCAGCCTCCGCACAGGGTGAGGTGCAGGTGCAGGTCGGTCAGACCCGCCGTGCGCGCGAGGCGCTGGCGCAGGACATGGTCAACCGCGCGCTGCTGGCCATCGGCGTGCTGTCGCTGTTGCTGCTGGCTCTGGTTGCCTTCGGCGTGCACCGCGCGTTCCGGCCGCTGGTGCGGGTGGAACGAGAGTTGTCGCGCCGCGAACCGTCCGACCTGAAGCCGCTGGATGCGCGCGTGCCGCGCGAGATGGACCAGATGGTGGCCGCACTGAACCGCTTCATGGAACGCCTGTCCAGCAGCAACGAGACGCTGCGCGCGTTCATGGCCGAGGCCGCCCACCAGATGCGCACGCCGCTGGCCGCGCTGCGTGCACAGGCGCAGCTGGCACTGGACGATGACGACCCGGATGACATGCGGCGCAGCCTGCAGGCCATCGAGCGCAATGCCACCCACATGAGCCGCCTGCTCAACCAGCTGCTCAGCGATGCCAGTGTGATCCACCGTTCCAACCTGCAGCGGTTTGCTGCGGTGGACCTGGCCGAGACCGTGCACCAGGCCCTGCATGAAGCATTGCCACAGGCGGGGCCTGCGCCGCGCGTGCAGCTGGCGATGACCGCCGAGCCGGTGCAGGTGCATGGTGATGCGCTGCTGCTGCGCGAGGCGATCAAGAACCTGGTCGACAACGCATTGAAGTACGGCGGCGACGGCGCGCTGCAGATTGCGCTGACCGTGGAAGGCGGGCAGGCCGTGCTGACCATTGCCGACCATGGCGCCGGCATTGCCGCGGCCGATGCCGGGCGCGTGTTCGAGCGTTTCGCCCGTGGCGAAGGCGCGCCCGCCGGTGGTGCCGGCCTGGGCCTGGCCATCGTCAAGCGCGTGGTCGACAGCCATGGCGGCCACATCGACCTGAGCAACCGCCCGCAGGGCGGCCTGGTCGCCACCATCCGCCTGCCCCGGAGCAGCCCATGATCCGCCTGATCGTCGCCGCCTTCGCCCTGCTGCTGGCCGTGCCCGCCGTGGCCGCACCGGGCGATGTGCGCCGCTTCGCCGCGCAGGGCCCGGCCACCGCGCAGCTGCGCATCCACGGCAGCACCGATATCGAGGTGTTCGCCGTGGTCATCGCCGATTACCAGCGCCTGCACCCCGGCACCGAAGTGGTGTACGAAGACATCATCACCCAGGACCTGTACGCGCGTTACCTGCACGACCGGGCCGGACCGGACTCGCCGGACCTGCTGATTTCCAGCGGCATGGACCTGCAGACCAAGCTGGTGAACGACGGCCACGCGCTGCCGCACCGCTCGGCGCAGACCGCCGCGCTGCCGGCCTGGGCGCAGTGGCGCAGCGAGGCGTTCGGCATCAGCTACGAGCCGGTGGTAATGGTCTACAACACCCGCCGGCTTCCCGCCGCGCGGGCCCCGCATACGCGCCGCCAGCTGCTGGACCTGCTGCGCGCCGAGGGCACGCCGCTGCGCGGCAGGGTCGGCACCTACGATATCGAGCGCAGCAGCGTGGGTTACCTGCTGGCTACCCAGGACGCGCAGCGCGGCAGCATCGCCGGTGCGCTGCTGGGCGCGCTGGGCGACAACGCGGTGCTGCGCGAGGAGCGCACCGGCGTGCTGCTGGACAAGGTCGCCAGTGGCGAACTGTCGCTGGTGTACAACGTGCTGGGTTCGTACGCACAGGCACGCATCGATGGCGGTGCGCCACTGGCCATCATCGAGCCGGAGGACTACACCCTGGTGGTGCTGCGCACGGCGGTGATTCCGCGTACCGGGCCGCACCCGGAGGAAGCGCGGCGTTTCCTCGATTACCTGCTGTCGCCGCGTGGCCAGCAGGTGCTTTCACGCGAGGCGCGGCTGATGCCGATCGTCACCGGCAACGCGCGCAGCGACGACGCACCGGGCCGCAGCCGCCGCCCGATCCAGCTCGGCCCGGGGCTGCTGGTGTACCTGGACGCGCTGAAGCGCCGGCAGTTCCTCGATGCCTGGCGCAGCAGCGTGGAGCCGGCCGGGCGCTGACGGCGCCGGCCTGCACGTACAATGGCGCCATGAGCGAATACACCATCCTGATCGCCGATGACCACCCGCTGCTGCGTTCGGCGGTGGTGCAGTCGCTGCGGCAGAGCCTGCCGCTGGCGCAGGTGCGCGAGGTGGCCAGCGCCGATGCCTTGGCCGAAGCCCTCGACGCCCAGCCCGAGGTCGACCTGGTGCTGCTGGACCTGACCATGCCCGGCGCGCACGGTTTCTCCGCGCTGCTGCACGTGCGTGGCTCGCATCCGGATATCCCGGTGGTGATCCTTTCCTCCAACGACCACCCGCGGGTGATCCGCCGTGCCCAGCAGTTCGGCGCGGCCGGCTTCATCCCCAAGTCCGCCCCGGCCGAAACCATCGGCCAGGCGGTACAGGCCGTGCTCGACGGCAGCTTGTGGTTCCCGGCGATGGCACCGGAGCGCAGCGAGTCCGATGCGCTGCTGGCCGCGCGGTTGGCCCAGCTCACCCCGCAGCAGTTCCGCGTGCTGCTGTGCCTGGCCGATGGCCTGCTCAACAAGCAGATCGCCTACGAACTGGGCCTGGCCGAGAACACGGTGAAGGTGCACGTGACCGCCATCCTGAAGAAGCTCGAGTGCCACAGCCGCACCCAGGCCGCAGTGCTGGTGAAGGCACTGGAGCCGGAAGGCGACGCAGGCGGAATCTGACCGATGCGGGTCATCCCGGCACCGTTCTACGCCCTTGTCGACACGGCCTTCGGCGACGATCCGGCGGTGGTGGTGGTCAACACGGCGCTGCGGAACTTTGCAGGTCGCGACGCATTTCCCTGGCACCTGCGGATCGGCATCGCCTGCAGCGGGTTGGGTGACAACGGCATGCCCACCGCGGAGGAACTGGAGGTGGTCACGCGGCTGGAAGGCCACTTCGAATCAAGTATTGGCGCGGACGGCAATGCCGTTTTCCTCGCGCGCATCACCGCCCGTGGCGAACGCGTGCTGCTGTATCGGGTAGATGATCCCGAACAGGCGAATGACCGCCTGCAGCAGCTGCTCGCTGCACCCGTGCAGCTGCGGGAATGGGAGTTCCAGATGGAATACGACCGCGACTGGACGCTGGCCCAGCCCGAGCTTGACCTGCCGCTGCAGGATCCCCGGGTCAACTGACCCGTGTAGCGCCGAGCCCATGCTCGGCTGATTCCTGTCACGCACTGAGGGACCGCAGATCGATGCTGGGGCGCATGCGTTCGGTGCCGTCCCACTCGGCAGGCAGGCCCACGCTGGCGAAGGCATCGACGATGGCCTGGCCGATCCGCTCCATGGCAGCGCTGTCGGGCGGGCCCCAGAAGCCAATGGAAATATCGCTGGTGCGCTTGGCGCGCTTCATGTCATCGCCGGAATAGAAGCAGAAGCCCTTCAGGCCGGCAGCGGTGCCGCCGCGCTCTACAAAGCGCTCATGGGTGTCGTCATGGCCGTCGTCCTGGGTATCGCCCTGCGCGTGGGCAGTCACGATGCCTGCGGCTTCCAGAGCTACGAACGCCGCATCGATCCTGGTCCGCGCCAGCTTCCACGCGGTGGCGGACATTTTTTGGTCCAGCTTGCGCACGATGACCTCGGGAGTGGCGCGGCCGGTCAGCGCGGACAGCAAGGCCTTCACCCGCGGTGACCAGGCGTTTTCCACTATGTGGTTGCCATGTGCGTCGCATACATCCGGCCGCGCTCCAGCGTCCACCAGCAGCTGCACCGCCTCGGGTCCGTCAGGCGAGAACTCCGCCGCAAGGTACAGCGCTGTGCGTCCGCCCGCGTCGATGTGCTCCAGCGGGCTGCCGGCATCGATCAGCAGGCGGAGCGTTGCGAGGACGTTCTCCATGGGGGCGCGATCCAGGCTGGATGCGGCCCTTTCCAGTGCGGTGAATCCAAAGGCATCCACTGCATGCACATCTGCGTCAGCAGCGAGAAACGCCGCCGTGGTCTGGGCGTCGGCAGCGCACGCGGCGGCAAACAGATCAGCGGGAGTTTCCGTCTTCGGGGGTGTTGGCATGCGTCAACCGTCCGGGCACAGGGAGGGCTGTCGATTGTAGGCACTGCAGCCGAGCATGGGCTCGGCGCTACAACGAGCAACGTCAGATTCCGTTACCCGCGATGCCGCAACAGCATCTGCGTCATCAACGCGCGCAGCGCCGGCGGTCGCACCGGCTTGGGCAGGAAGCCCCAGCCCTGCTCGGCCGCATGGGCCTTCAGCGCGTCATCGCGCTCGGCAGTCACCAGGATCACCGGCGGCCGTGCCTGCCACAGCGTGCACAACGCTTCGTACAGATCCGGGCCGTGCCACTGGCCCATGCGCACGTCCAGCAGCAGCAACTGCGGCACGTTCAGTGCGCTGGCAATCTCCAGCGCGCCCTGCGGGCCATCGGCCAGCTCCACGTTGCAACCCCAGCGCTCCAGCAGGGCACGCGTGGCCGCGCACACGCGCGGGTCATCGTCGATGCTCCACACCCGGCACCGGCGCAGCGGGCTGTCGTCGGACGGTTCGGCCGCCAGCACGGGTGGCGGTGCCGGCGCGGCCACATCGTCGGCATGGCCCAGCGCCACGCTCACTGCAAACACGCTGCCCTTGCCCAGGGTGGAGCGCAGGCTGATGCGATGGCCCAGCAGGCGGCCGATGCGTTCGACGATGGCCAGGCCCAGGCCGGCGCCACGTTCCTGTTCGACGCCATCGTTCAGGCGGCGGAATTCCTCGAAGATCTCGCCCTGCAGGCTTTCCGGAATACCCGGGCCCTGATCGTGCACTTCGATGCGCAGCTGGTCGCCCACGCGGCGGCAGCCGATCAGCACGCGCCCGCGCGGGGTGTAGCGCAATGCGTTGGACAGGAAGTTCTGCAGGATGCGGCGCAGCAGTGCTTCATCGCTGACCACCACGGCGCGCGTGTCGACCCAGTGCAGCTGCAGGCCGCGGCTCTGTGCGGCGATGCCGAACTCGCGGGCCAGGGTTTCCAGCAGCGGCGACAGCGCGAACGTGCGCACGCGGGTCTGCAGCGAGCCTGATTCCAGCCGCGAGATGTCCAGCAGGCTGTTGAGGATGGCGTCCTGCGCGGCCAGTGCGGCATCGACGTGCTCGCTCAGTTCGCGTGCTTCACCGCTCAGGCGGGCGCGCAGCACGGAGACGAACATGCGGGCGGCATTGAGCGGCTGCAGCAGGTCGTGTACCGCCGAGGCGACGAAGCGGGTCTTGTAGCGGTTGGCCTGCACGGCTTCGCGGCGTGCTTCGTCCAGGTCGTGGGTGCGCTCGGCCACGCGGTGTTCCAGCGCATCGGCCAGCGAGCGCAGTTCGCGCGCGGCGTTCTTGTAGCTGGTGATGTCCGCGTAGCTGGTGACGAAGCCGCCGTCGGGCAGGGGGTTGCCGCGGATTTCCAGCACCGTGCCGTCGTCCTTCTCGCTTTCGCGCATGTGCGGGCGGCCGCTGCGCAGGTGGTTCAGGCGGCGCTCGATGGCATCGTCGATGGGACCGGGGCCGAGCAGGCCGCGGCGGGCGTTGAAGCGGAACAGCTCCTCGATGGGCCGGCCCACGCGGACCAGCCCCTGCGGGAAGCGGAACAGCTCGATGTAGCGCGAATTCCATGCCACCAGGCGCAGTTCGCGGTCGATGATGACCACGCCCTGCGGCAGGTGTTCCAGGCTGCGGCTGAGGCCACTGTCGGCATCGGTGGCGGCCTGCAGCAGGCCATCCTGGGCGGTGCGCAGTTCCTGCGCGTGCTGCTTGAGCAGGGTTTCCAGCTCGCTGCGGCTGCGCTGGCGGTGCCGCGACAGGCGCCGGCGCTGCTGCACGAACAACACCAGGAAGCCCAGCGCCAGCCAGACGGCGGCACCGGCCATCGCGGCGGCGCGGCCCGCGCTGGCCGCACCGCTGGCGTCGTGCAGCAGGTGCAGGCTCCAGTCCTCGTCGGGCAACGGCAGTGTCTGCCAGAGCATCGCCTGCGGCAGGGCCGGGTCGAGCAGGCGGACCATGCGCCCGCCATCGGCCAGCACGTCCTCGGTGCGCACGCGCAGCGGCTGCAGCGAACGGTCGGCGTACTGGCGGGCGTCGAGCATCTCGCGGCGCTCGTCCGCGCCCAGCGGGCGCAGCAGGCGGTAGCGCCACTCATCGCGGTTGGCCAGGAACACCACATCGTGGTTGTCGCTGGCCAGTACTACGTCGGGGCTGCCCAGCCATTCCTGTTCCAGCGCGGACAGCTCGATCTTGATGACGATCACGCCGATGCGCTGGCCATCGCCATCGACGATCGCCTCGGACATGAAGTAGCCCGGCACGCCGGTGGTCATGCCGATGCCGTAGAAGCGGCCCCGGCCGTGCGCCAGTGCCTGCTGGTAGTAGGGGCGATAGGCGTAGTCCTCGCCGACGTTGGTCGAGGGCTGGTCGAAATTGCTGGCCGCCACGGCCACGCCATTGCGGCCGACCAGGGTGAGGGTCGAGGTGCGGGTGACCTGGTTGGCGCGCTGCAGCTTGAGGTTCAGGCGCTGCGTTGCGGCCGGTGTCAACGGCGCGCGCAGCGCCTGCAGCAGGTCCGGGTCCAGCGCCATCACCTGCGGCAGGGTGCCGAAGCGGTCGATGCGCTGCTGCAGGCCCTGGCCGTACAGCTGCAGCTGGCGCTGCACCTGGTTGCTTTCAGCGGCCAGTGCCCGCCGCCAGGCGAAGTGGCCAGCGGCGATCGCGCACAGCACGGTGCCACCGACCATCACCGCGATGGTCAGCAACAGCATCCGGTGGCGGCTGAGCCAGTACATGGCGGCAGTCTACGCAGGGCCGGCGGGCGTGGCATGCACGCCCGCCGGTTTCTGGACCGTGGAAGGGATCAGAAGTGCATCTGCGCGCGCAGTTCGAAGATTTCCGGGGTGCTGTGCACGCCACGGCGGCTGGCATCGACCTTCACGTAGTTCGCCTGGAACTTGAAGTGGCTGGTCAGGTACCAGTTGGCGCCCACGGTCAGGTCGTGCTGGCGGCCGCCGAGGATGCTGCCATCGTCCAGATCCAGGCGGCTGTAGCGGGCCAGCAGCTCGACCGCGCCGTAGCTGTGGGCCGGCTTGATGTTGGCCACCGCGCCGGCGTTGTACGGGCGCGATTCGCCGGTCAGCACCCAGCTGGCCATGGCGTACTCGCCATTGCCGGTGTAGTCGGGCAGGCCCTTGCGGGTCACCGTCGCCTGCAGGGCTTCGGCCTGCAGCGAGAACGGGCCGCGGATCCAGATGCCTTCCAGGCCGGTGCGGCGGATCTGGTCGGCGGTGACCAGGGCGCCGGAGTCGACCAGGCGGATGTCGGTCAGGCCGGCTTCCGGGCGCGCGCGCAGGCGGGCGCTGGCTTCGTGGTGCACGTCGCGGCCGTCGCTGTAGCCGCGCGGGTTTTCCTGCGAATAGGCCAGGCCCAGGTGGACCACATCGCCCGGTGCCTTCACCGGGGTCCAGACCGCGCGCACGGCCTGGGTGGTGCCCGGGTTGTCACCCTGCAGGTCCTTGCCGCCGTAAGCGCCAGCCTGCAGCAGGTACTGCGGGCGTTCCAGCACCCATTCCACGCCGGTGCGGCGGCCTGCGTAGAAGGCCTGCACGGGCAGCGCGGTCTCCAGGAAGCTGCCGGCGCGCGAGGAGGTGTTGGCGTCCAGGCCGACCGGGGTCTTCATGTAGCCGAAGCGGAAACGGCCGACGTCACGGCCGAAGAAGGCCTTGCTCTCGAAACGCACGAACACGTCCAGCCAGGTGTCGGCCTGGAAATCGTAATAGACCATCGCGTCGTACACGCCCTTCTTCTTCAGGGTCGCGCCGAATTCCTTGCGACGCACCGCGTCATCGTCTTCGATGCCGCTGGCCGAGGAAAAGTCGTTGTAGTCGTAGGCGATGTTGGCGGTGGCAGCCAGCTCGGTACCGTCGCTGAAGGCGTACTTGGTCGGCCAGTTGTCGAAATCGGCGGCGGAAGCGAAGGCGGGCAGGGTGGCCAGCGACAGGGCCAGCAGGGTCGGAATCGGGCGCATGGTGGTGCGGCTCTCTCTCTCGGATGCGTGTGGACAGGACAACAACGGCCGCAATGGCCGGAACTTTCGCAGGGGGGCGCCCGATCGTTCAGGTCGGGCCGGCGGCCGTGCCCGGGACAGGCGGTACGGCGCCAGTGTAGGCACCCGCGCCACCTGAACCGGGGGGCTAGTACCAATAGGTTATCTGCGCTGGCGTGCCCGGCGCGTACAAAGGCGTCCATTGGTCGCACCTCCGCACACGCCGTGCCGGGCCTGCGGCCAGATCCACGGAGGCGGTCCCTGTGCCATCAGGGGCCGTTCGCGACAGAACTCTCCCCTTCCGGAGTCCGCCATGCACATCCCGACCACCCCGGCGCTGCCCAGCAAGCCGCTGCCGCTTTACCGCCAGCTGTACTTCCAGGTGATCGTGGCGATCATCCTGGGCGCCGTCCTCGGCCATTACGAGCCGTTGATCGGCGAGAAGATGAAGCCGCTGGGCGATGCCTTCATCAACCTGGTGAAGATGATCATCGCGCCGGTGATCTTCCTGACCATCGTCACCGGCATCTCCGGCATGACCCACCTGCGCACGGTGGGCCGCGTCTTCGCCAAGGCGATGGCGTACTTCCTGTTCTTCTCCACCCTGGCCCTGATCGTGGGCATGATCGTGGCGCACGTCGTGCAGCCCGGCGCGGGCATGAACATCAACCCGGCCGAGCTGGACCAGACCGCGGTCCACAGCTACGTCGAGAAGTCGCATGACCTGACCCTGGTCGGCTTCCTGATGGACGTCATCCCGAAGACGCTGATCAGCGCCTTCGTCGATGGCAACATCCTGCAGGTGCTGTTCGTGGCCGTGCTGTTCGGCATCGCGCTGGCCTCGGTGGGTGAGAAGGGCAAGCCGATCGTGAACTTCCTGGAGGCGCTGGTCGCCCCGGTGTTCAAGCTGGTGCATATCCTGATGAAGGCCGCCCCGATCGGTGCCTTCGGTGCCATCGCCTTCACCATCGGCAAGTATGGCGTGGGCTCGCTGATCAACCTGGCCTGGCTGGTGGGTTCGTTCTACCTCACCGCCTTCCTGTTCGTGGCCGTCATCCTGGGCGTGGTCTGCCGCCTGTGCGGGTTCTCGGTGTTCAAGCTGGCCCGCTACCTGAAGGCCGAACTGCTGCTGGTGCTGGGCACCTCGTCCTCCGAATCGGCGCTGCCGTCGCTGATGGAGAAGATGGAACGCGCCGGCTGCAGCAAGTCGGTGGTCGGCCTGGTGGTCCCCACCGGCTACTCGTTCAACCTGGACGGCACCAACATCTACATGACCCTGGCGGCGCTGTTCATCGCCCAGGCCACCAACACCGAACTGACCCTGGGCCACCAGATCGCCCTGCTGCTGGTCGCCATGCTCAGCTCCAAGGGCGCGGCCGGTGTCACCGGTGCCGGCTTCATCACCCTGGCCGCCACCCTGGCCGTGGTGCCGGAAGTGCCGGTGGCCGGCATGGCGCTGATCCTCGGCGTGGACCGCTTCATGAGCGAATGCCGCTCGCTGACCAACTTCATCGGCAATGCGGTGGCCACGGTGGTGGTCTCGCGCTGGGAAGGCGCGCTGGACCGTGACCGCCTGAAGCTGGCGCTGGACGGCCGCGAGAGCGAGCTGCCGCCGCCGGTCGATGCCGTGCCGGAGGCACTGCCCGCCAAGGGCTGACACAGGTGTGTGGTACTGCGGGGCCGGTCACGTGAGTGGCGCGGCCCCGCAACGTTTCAAGGCGACCCATGGCTGTCATGGGCAACGCCGAAGCTGGTCCCCGGACCCGTCGCATACGGCACGGAATTGTGCGGTCGCAGCATGGTTGCGACAGGATAGCGACAGGTCCAGGCCCTCCAACGGGGGTATCATCCCCTGTCCCCCTTGCCCATTCATTAATCCAAGTCGATGTCCAACGAAGATTTCAAACAGGCCGCCCTCGATTACCACCGGATGTCCCCGCCGGGCAAGATCAAGGTCTCTGCAACCAAGCCCATGCTGACCCAGCGCGACCTGTCGCTGGCGTATTCGCCGGGCGTTGCGTACGCCTGTGAAGCGATCAAGGCGGACCCGCAGCAGGCCAGCGAGCTGACCGCGCGCGGCAACCTGGTGGCGGTCATTTCCAACGGCACCGCGGTGCTGGGCCTGGGCAACATCGGCGCGCTCGCCGGCAAGCCGGTCATGGAAGGCAAGGGCGTGCTGTTCCAGAAGTTCGCCGGCATCGATGTGTTCGACATCGAAGTGGACGAGACCGACCCGGACAAGCTGGTCGACATCATCGCCTCGCTGGAGCCGACCTTCGGCGGCATCAACCTGGAAGACATCAAGGCCCCGGAATGCTTCGTGGTCGAGCGCAAGCTGCGCGAGCGCATGAAGATCCCGGTGTTCCATGACGACCAGCACGGCACGGCGATCATCGTCGGCGCAGCGGTGCTCAACGCCATGGCCATCACCGGCAAGAAGATCGAGGAAGTGAAGCTGGCGACCACGGGCATGGGCGCCGCCGGCATTTCCTGCGTGAACATGCTGGTGCAGCTGGGCCTGAAGCCGGAGAACATCCTGGCCTTCGACCGCGAGGGTGTCATCCACACCGGCCGTACCGACCTTGACCCGGAAAAGCAGCGCTATGCGCGCGACACCGACAAGCGCACCCTGGCCGAGATCGTCGACGGCGCGGACATCTTCCTGGGCCTGTCGGCCCCGGGCATCCTGACCGCCGAGATGGTCAAGACGATGGCACCGGATCCGGTGATCTTCGCCCTGGCCAACCCGACCCCGGAAATCATGCCGGAACTGGCGCGCGCCGCCCGTCCGGACGCGATCATCGGCACCGGCCGTTCGGATTACCCGAACCAGGTCAACAACGTGCTGTGCTTCCCGTACCTGTTCCGCGGCGCGCTGGACGTCGGCGCCACCGCGATCAACGAGGAAATGAAGATCGCCTGCGTGCGCGCCATCGCCGCGCTGGCCCGCCGTGCGGCCACCGACATGGGCTCGGCCTATGGCGGTGACACCCCGAGCTTCGGCCGTGAATACCTGATCCCGCGTCCGTTCGACCGCCGCCTGCTGGTGGAGCTGTCGGCCGCCGTGGCCCAGGCCGCGATGGATTCGGGCGTGGCCGCCCGTCCGATCGCCGACATGGGCGCCTACCGCGACAAGCTGGCCCAGTTCGTCTACCGCACCAGCCTGATGATGAAGCCGGTCTACGACCGCGCGCGCAACGACAAGCAGCGCGTGGTCTACGCCGAGGGCGAAGAAGAAGTGGTGCTGCAGGCAGTGCAGAACGTGGTCGACGAAGGCCTGGCGCACCCGATCCTGATCGGCCGCCCGGACGTCATCGAGTCGCGCATCGAGCGTCTCGGCCTGCGCCTGAAGGTCGGCGAGAACATTGAAGTCACCAACATCAATGACGACCCGCGCTTCAACGAATACTGGCAGTACTACCACGGCCTGACCGGCCGCCGCGGCGTGACCGTGGCCGCGGCGAAGAACCTGATGCGTTCGCGCCCGACCCTGATCGCCGCCGTGATGGTGGCCCGTGGCGAAGCCGATGCGATGCTGACCGGCATCGTCGGCCGCTTCCACAAGAAGCTGGGCTACGTGCGCAGCGTGCTGCCGCTGGAGTCGAAGGTCACCTCGACTTCGGCCATGACCGGCGTGATCAACCAGCAGGGCGTGTTCTTCTTCGTGGACACCCACGTGCAGGAAGACCCGACCGCCGAGCAGCTGTGCGAGGCGACCCTGCAGGCCGCCTACCGCATGAAGCTGTTCGGCATCGAGCCGAAGGTGGCGCTGCTGTCGCACTCCAACTTCGGCAGCCACGATTCGAAGGACGCGCTGAAGATGCGCCAGGTGCGCGAGATGTTGCTCAAGCGCAACCCGCGCCTGAACGTGGACGGCGAAATGCAGGGCGACACCGCATGGGATGAAGCCCTGCGCCAGAAGCTGCTGCCGGGCTCGACCCTGCAGGGCCGTGCCAACCTGTTCGTGCTGCCGAACCTGGAAGCGGCCAACATCGCCTACAACCTGGTGCGCGTGTTCACCGACGGCGTGGCGATTGGCCCGATCCTGATGGGCGTGAACAAGCCGGTGCATATTCTCACCACCAGCGCGACCTCGCGCCGCGTGCTGAACATGACCGCGATCGCCGCCGTCGATGCACAGATCCGCAAGCAGCTGGAAGCGGAAAAGAAGGCGTAAGCCCTCGTTCCCGCGACCGCAGCAGAAACGCGCCCTACGGGGCGCGTTTCTGTTTCCACCCGGCGGAAAGGGTAGTGCCGGCCGCTGGCCGGCATTCCGCGCCGTTCAAATGATCCGCAGCAGCCGGCCAGCGGCCGGCTCTACCGGGCCGTCGGCGCATCCATTCGCGGCCCGGCGTACGCGCTCCACAGCGCAGGCAGTGCCTTGCCGGTGTGCGTCTGCCACAGCGCCGGTGTGTACTGGCCGGCACGCAGCGCCTTGTCCAGCGCCAGCACAAGGCCGGGATGTCCGCCCTCGGCCCACTTCAGGAACGCGCCGGTCACCCGGTAGCCGCTTTCCACGGTCTGGCCCGCGCCGACCTTCTGCGGCAACGCCCAGCCGGCGGCGGCATTGCCCATGCCGTAGCGGTCGCGCGCGTAATCAGCGATGCCTTCCACCAGCCAGCCCGGCACCTGCTGGTCGCCGTAGCTGGGATAGCCCTGCACGATGTGCATTGCTTCGTGCGTCACCAGGTCCAGGTCAGCCGGATGCTTGGCCAGCCAGCCGGGGTTGATGGTGACGGTGGCCGCCTTCTCCTTGTCCCCCACATAGGCCACGCCGTCGTAGCCGGGGTCGATGACGATGCCGACCCGGCTGGGCGCGGCCGGATGGAAATCCGCCCGCTCGCGCAGGTAGGCCGAGAAGAAGGTCTCGATGATGCGCGCGCGCATCGGTGCATCCAGCGCGTCGGTGGCGTCGGTGTAGTGCAGGGTCACGCCCTGGCGCATCTCGGTGGTCTCCAGGGCATGCGCAGGCATGCTGGCGAGGGCGGCAGACAGGGCGGTGGCGGACAGCAGCAGTCGGAACGCAGTCATCGGTTTCCTCAACGGGCCAGGGTGGAAGCGGGGGCGAGCAGTTCGATCTCGGCCAGGGCCAGGCGTCCCGGCGCGCCGAGGCGCAGGCGGTACTCGGCATGCCGGGCAGGCGTGGCGATGCGGAACGGACGGGTCTGGCGGGGCGAATCGAAGGTCTCGCCGCTGCGTTCGTCCAGTACGACCCACGCGCCGCCATTGCTGCGCGCTTCCAGGGTCCAGCTGCCGCCACGGATCGCACCGTCGCCGCTGGTCAGCGTGTACATCGTCGGCGCGCCATCGCCCACCGCAGTCAATGCAATGGTGGCACCGGCGCCCAGCGGCACGGCCGTGGTCGCATCGTCATCCAGCAGCGCCGGCACGGCACGGCCATCGGCCAGCGCCGCACGGGCACCGTTGCCGAGCAGGTCATGCAGCATCTGCGGGCGCTTGCCGGGCGCGGTCAGCGAACGCGGCACATCGTCGGCACCGCTGCCCCAGCGCGACGGCTGCGGGCCCATCACGAAGTCCAGCGTCGCGCCCTTGGCGATCACCTCGTGCGGCACCCACGTCTTCGTCCACGGCTTGCCGTTGATCTTCAGCGACTGCACGTAGACGTTCTGCGCCGAGTTGTTGGCCGCGTTGACGGTCAGCACCGCGCCGCCCTGCAGTTCCACCCGGGCGTGCTCGAACGCCGGCGAGCCGATCACGTACTCCGGCGCGCCCATGCGCAGCGGGTACAGGCCCAGCGAGGCCAGCACGTACCAGGCCGAGGTCTCGCCGTTGTCTTCATCGCCCGGGTAGCCTTGGCCGATCTCGCTGCCGACATAGAGGCGAGACAGGATCTCGCGCACGTGCTGCTGGGTCTTCCACGGCTGCCCGGCGTACAGGTACATCCACGGGATGTGGTGCGCCGGCTGGTTGCTGTGCGCGTACATGCCCATGCGCACATCACGCGCCTCGGTCATTTCGTGGATGGTGCCGCCGTAGGAGCCTGCCAGCGCCGGGTCGGCGGTTTCCGGGGTCGAGAAGAAGGTGTCCAGCTTTGCCGCCAGCTTGTCGCGGCCGCCGTACAGCGCGGCCAGGCCTTCGCCGTCGTGCGCGGCGGTAAACGCGAACGTCCAGCCATTGGATTCGGTGTAGTCGTAGCCCCACACGCGCGGGTCGTAGGCCTTGGCATCCAGGCGCCAGCTGCCATCGGCCTTGCGGCCCTGGAAGAAACCGGCGGCCGGGTCGAACAGGGTCGAATAGCCGGCCGCGCGGTAGCGGAAGTACTCGGCCTCGGTGGTGTAGCGCTCGCGGGCGGCCTTGCTGGTCGCGCGCTTGGCCAGGGCCTCGGCCATGTTGGCGATGCCGAAGTCGTTCAACGCGCCTTCCATCGTCCACGACATGCCTTCATGCACGTCGGCGCTGGCGTAGCCGCGGAACGTCGAACGGTCCATGCCCTTGCGGCCGACGTGGCGGTCCGGCGGCACCACGGTGGCGTTCTTCAGCGCGGCGGCATAGGCCTCGGCCGGGTCGAAGCCACCGATGCCCTTCAGCCAGGCATCGGCGAAGGCCACGTCCGAGCTGGTGCCGACCATCAGGTCCGCATAGCCCGGCGAGGACCAGCGCGCGATCCAGCCGCCCGCGCGGTACTGCTCGATGAAGCCCTGCACCAGCTTGCCGGCATCGTCCGGGGTGAACAGCGCATAGGCCGGCCACGTGGTGCGGAAGGTGTCCCAGAAGCCGTTGTTGACGTACACCTGGCCATCGCGCACCGGTGCGAAGCTGCGGGTGGCGCTGCCGTCGGTGTTGTTGTCCTCGGCGCTGGCCTGGCTGGCATAGCGCCAGTCGGGCGCGGCGGCGGTGCCCGCATTCTCGTGGCCGGAATTGGGGTACAGGTACAGGCGGTAGAGGCTGGAATACAGCGTGGTCTTGGCATCGTCGCTGGCATTGCCGATGTCGAAGCGGGCCAGGCGTGCGTCCCAGGCGTCCTGCGCGCGGCCGGCCACGCTGTCGAGCGTGTCGGCGGCGGCGATTTCCAGGTCCAGGTTGTGCCGCGCCTGCTCGACCGAGATCAGCGAGGTGGCGATGCGCATGGTCACCTGGCGGTCGCTGCCGGCGTCGAACTTGATGTAGCCGGTGGGGCGGCCGGTGTCGATGCGGCCGCTGCTGCGCCACGGCTTGTCGAAGCGGGCGACCACGTACATGCGGGTCGCACCATTGGACAGCCCGCTGCGGGTGTCGGTGTAGCCGCTGAGGGTCTGCGTGGCTGCATCCAGGGTCAGGCCGCCACGTGCATCGACGTTGTCGAACAGCAGGTTGGCATCACCGCCCTCGGGGAAGGCGAAGTGGAACAGGGCGGCATGGTCGGTCGGCGCGATGGATGCGGCGATGCCGTTGTCGAAGCGCACGTCGTAGCGGTACGGCCGCGCGCTTTCATGGCTGCGGTCGAAGGACAGCGCGCGCTTGCCACGGTCGGCCTCGGGTACGCCGCTGCTGGCCGACGGCATCACCTGGAAGGTCTGGCGGTCACCCATCCACGGGCTGGGCTGGTGGCTCAGTGCCAATGCCTGCAGCTGCGGGCGGTTCTTCGCATCGTTCTGCTCGTTCCAGCGGTACAGCCAGTTCAGTGCACCGGCATCGGTCACCGGGGTCCAGAAGTTGAAGCCGTGCGGTACCGCGGTGGCCGGGAAGTTGTTGCCACGCGAGAAGGTGCCGTTGGCCTGGGTGCCGCGGGTGGTCAGCACCCAGTCCGAGACCCGCTGCGGCACGGTGCGCGGCTGCGCATCCAGGCGCACGTCGTCGATCCAGCCGGACACCGGCGCGCCGTCGGCGCTGGCCACCTCCAGTTCGATGGCGACCACGCGGCGGCCGCGCAGCGCCGGCACATCGCCCAGGCGCACCGCCTTGCGTGCCCACTGCTGCGGGTACAGCGTCTTCGATTCGCCCTGCGCGCGTGCACCCAGCGCGATGCCGTGCTGGTCGCGCGCGCTGCTGGCGGAAACGCGGCTGCCATCGTCCAGGCGCAGGTCCAGCGAGACATGGGTGGAGGCCACGGTGTCCTTGCCGACGATCTCCGGCAGCACCAGCCAGGACAGGGTGGTATCGGCATCGATGGCCAGGTCGGTGCTGAACAGCTCGCGCCGCGCGCTGCCACCGGCGGCCTGGTAGTGCAGGGCGCGCAGGCCGCTGTAGCCGACGTTGGGCTTGGCGGCATAGGGCTCGGCCGGGCCGTTGCCGATTTGCACCTGCAGGGTGCCGCCGGCCTTGTCCGGTGCCGGCTCACCCGCTTCGAACGAGGTCTGCAGGCCCTGCGCCAGTGCGGGCAGGGCGGGGGTGGCGCAGGCCAGGGCGAGGGCAAGCGGAAGCAGGGCGCGGCGCGGATCGGACAGGGTCATGCAGGGTCTCCCGGTAGGGCAGGCGGCAGGCAGAACCCGCATCGGCACGCACCACGGACAGCATCGCGCCCGCCGCCCAGGGGGCAGTGGAAAGGGGCGATGCCGGTCCGGTGGGGGTCGGGCCATGCGATCGGGTCAGGGTCGGAATCGTCCCGATCCTGCCTCAGCCCGTTGCCCCCTGACAAGTGCAATTAGTTCGATCCAAATCCGGCAAAACCGTTTCATTTCAAATTATTGACAGGTGACCTTGGATCGATTTAAAAGTGCGCAGCTCACCCCCTGTACCGGAATGCCCCGCATGTCCTGATCCGGGCCGGCGCTGTTGCCGCCCTGCTGTTACCCGCCACTGCCGTCCATCCACGACCTTCCCGTCCGCCCCCCACCGGCTGGACCGTCATCCGCCTCTGGAGAGAGCTTGATGAAACCCCGGTTGTTGTCGTTGTTGATGTCGTCGTTGCTGTTGTCGCCGCTTGCCGTACAGGCCCAGTCCGCTCCGCAGGGGGAGGGCGCCGATCCGCCGCGCACCCGCGACCTGGATGCGGTCAAGGTCACCGGCTCGCTCATCCCCCGCGCGCAGGTGGAGGGCCCCTCGCCGGTCACCACCATCACCGCCGAGCAGATCCAGGCGCAGGGGTTCACCACCGTGTTCGACGCGCTGCGCTCGCTGCCGGTGTCGAATGGTTCCGTGCAGGATTCGCAGGGCACCGGGTTCTACACCCCGGGCGCCAAGACCATCAGCCTGTTCGGCCTGGATCCCAGCTACACCCTCACCCTCATCAACGGGCGGCCGATCAACAGCTACCCGCTGGCGTACAACGGCAACACCAGCATCGCCGACATCGCCAACATCCCGCTGGGCATGGTCGAGCGCATCGACGTGCTCACCGGTGGCCAGTCGTCGGTGTACGGCTCCTCGGCCATTGCCGGCGTGGTCAACATCGTGCTGAAGGACCGCGTGGAAGGCACCCACCTGCGCTACCGCGTCGGCGGCTACAGCCAGGGCGGTGGTTCCAGCCAGCGCTTCAGCGCCAGCAGCGGCCAGACCTTCGGCAACCTCGATATCAGCTACGGGCTGGAATACACCAACCAGAAGGCGATCTACGCCTTCGACCGCAGCCGCATCGACAGCGTCAACGACAACCCGACCGGCCCGCAGGATCCGTCGCGCAGCTTCCTGCGCATGCGCATGGGGCCCAATGCCTACATCGATCCGGGCGCAGCCACCTGCGCGCCCCTGTCGGACCTGTTCGGTGGCAGCACCGTGTACGCGCACCGTGATATTTCCGGCGGTGGCTATTACTGCGGCACCCCCGACAACGTCGGCACCGCCTCGCTGTACAACTCCAGCCAGGACGTCAACGCCACCACCTTCCTGCGCTACCACGTCAGCCCGGATACCGAGCTGTACGCGGACGTCCTGTTCGGCTTCGGCCGGCCGACCTACAGCGGTGGCAGCCCGTTCTGGAACAAGACCTTCTACAACCAGACCAGTGGCCAGTACGAACAGTGGCAGCGCATCTATGCGCCGGAGGAAGTCGGCCTGGATGCCAAGGACCAGCGTGTCTACACGCGCTCGCTGAATGTCACCGCCGGCGTGCGCGGCGTGCTCGGTGGCTTCGACTACGACGTCTACGTCAACCGCTCCAGCACCGATGTCACCCGCAAATCCACGGACTTCCTCGCCAGGAACGGCGTGGACGATTACTACCTGGGGCCGATGCTGGGCATGCAGGATGGCTACGAGGTCTACGCGCCGGACCTGTCGCGCCTGTACCAGCCGATCACCCGTGACCAGTACGACAGCTTCAGCGGCCTCAACCGTGCTGCTTCCAGCGCCTCGCGCACGGCAGTGACGGCGCTGCTGACCGATCGCTCGCTGTTCACCCTGCCGGCCGGCGACGTCGGCTTCGCGCTGATCGCGCAGGGCCAGCGCGAGAAGTTCTTCAACCAGTCGGCCGATCCGAATGCGGGCGTGCTGTTCCGCGGGCAGACCGCCGGGACGTCGGCGCAGGGCCAGCGTGACCTGTACGCGCTGGGTGCAGAACTGCAGGTGCCGATCTTCGATACGTTCAGCGCCAACCTGTCCGGCCGCTACGACAAGTACGCCCTGCAGGGCGGCGGTGGCAACGGCAAGGCCACCTGGAAGCTGGGCCTGGAGTACCGGCCGATCGAATCGCTGCTGCTGCGCGGCAGCTACGCCACCGCGTTCCGCTCGCCGGACATGTTCTACCTGTTCTCGCGCGAAAGCAGTGGCTACACCACCAACACCGATCTCTACCAATGCCGGCAGGCCGGCTACACCTCCGACAATTTCGACGAGTGCGACCAGTCGGGCCTGTCGGTGCTCTCCTCCAGCACCGGCAACCGCGACCTGAAGGACATCACCGCGCGCACCTTCACCTATGGCGTGGTGTGGTCGACGCTGGACAACGCCCTGACGATGTCGGTGGACTACAACTCGGTGGTCATCGAGAACGAAGTGCGCATCCTCGGTACCGACAGCATCCTCGACACCGAGGCCAACTGCCGGCTGGGGGTCTCGGAAAACGGGCAGACCCAGTTCGACATCACGTCGCCCACCTGCCAGCAGGTGCTGGGCCAGGTGCAGCGCAAGCCGGCCACCGATCCGCTCAATCCGAACGGCGTGGACAAGGTGTTCTCCTATCCGATCAACATCGCCAGCCAGCGCCAGAACGGCGTGCAGGCGGCGCTGGACTATCGCTGGAACACGCAGTCGGTGGGTGATTTCGCGGTCAATGCCGGCTACTACCGGCCGCTCAAGCACACCACCCAGGACAAGGAAGGCGACCCGGTCTACGACCAGTTGTGCTGCGCCAATTCCAACGAACTGCAATACCGCGCCACGCTGGGGGTGAACTGGAAGCGCGGGCCGTTCACCGCCAGCGCCTTCGGCATACGCAATGCGCCCTCCTGGGACAGCCGCGGCGAGCAGCGCAACATCGGCCCGTGGACCACCTGGAACGCCACCGTCGGTTACCGCATCAACGATCTGGCCAGCCTGCTGCTGACGGTCAACAACCTGACCGACGAGATGCCGCCGATCGACCGCAGCAACGGCAACTGGCCGTACTACGACCAGGGCATCTACAACGCCTTCGGCCGTTCGGCTTTCCTGGAACTGTCGCTGGACTTCCAGTAAGCCGGTGCGCCTGGACCCCGGGGCCGGCCAGCGGCTGGCCCCGGCAGGCGCCTGCGGCGGGGGCAAAGGGCAGGGGGCGGCCGGGGTGCCGCCCCAAGGTGCTAGAATCGCAGGCCTCGCAATCCGTTCATCGACACCCGCCATGAGCCATACCGCCACCGCGCCCGCCAACGCCGAAAAGCGCTACACCGTGCACCGCAGCGACCTGCCGCTGAGCTGCCCGACCCCGGAAATGGCGCTGTGGAACTCGCATCCGCGCGTGTACCTGCCGATCGAAGACGAGCCCAATGGCGAAGCGCAGTGCCCGTACTGCGGTTCCACCTTCGTGCTGGCCGACTAAGCAGGCCCGTTGATGCGCCGACTGACCGTGGTGCAGTTGCTGCCGGCGCTGCACTCCGGTGGCGTCGAGCGCTCGACCCTGGAAATCGCTGCGGCCCTGGCCGCCGCCGGCCATCGCGCGCTGGTGGTGTCCGCCGGTGGCCGCCTGGTGCAGCCGCTGCTGGACAGCGGGGCCGAGCACCTCACCCTTGATATCGGCCGCAAATCGCTGCTGACCCTGCGCCACCTGCCCACCCTGCGGCGGTTGTTCGCCGAGGTCGGCGCAGACATCGTGCATGCGCGTTCGCGCCTGCCGGCGTGGCTGGGCCTGTACGCGATCCGGGCGATGCCCGCCGCGCAGCGCCCGCACTGGGTGACCACCGTGCATGGGTTGAATTCGCCCAGCCGCTACAGCGCGGTCATGACCAGCGGCGAGCGCGTCATCTGCGTGTCCAGCACAGTGCGCGACTACGTGCGCCAGCATTATCCGACGGTGCCGGAACAGGCCCTGCAGGTCATTCCGCGCGGCGTCGATGCCAGCCAGTTCCCGCGCGTGGCCCGTGCCGACCGCCGGCCGCGGCTGGCGCTGGCTGCCGAGTACCCCTGGCTGGCCCAGGTCGACGGCCCGCTGCTGCTGCTGCCGGGCCGCGGCACCCGCCTGAAAGGCCATGCGCATGCCCTGCAGCTGCTGGCCGGCGTGCGCGCTGCCGGCGTACCGGCGCAGCTGTGGATGCTGGGCACCGATGAGCCCGGGCGCGAAGCCTACGTAGCCGAGCTGCGCCGCCAGGCGGCCGCGCTGGGCGTGGCCGAGGCAGTGCAGATCACGCCCCCGACCGCGCGGATCGCCCAGGCCTACGCCGCCAGCGATCTGGTGCTGCAGCTGTCGGACAAGCCCGAAGCCTTCGGCCGTACCGTGGTCGAGGCGCTGTCGGTCGGACGCCCGGTGCTGGGCTGGGACCATGGCGGCGTGGGCGAACTGCTGCAGCAGCTGCAGCCGGCCGGCGCGGTGCCGCTGGGCGATGCCCGGGCGCTGGGTGAACGTGCGCTGGCCCTGCTGGCACAGCCGCCGTCCTTGCCGGGCCGTATCCCGTTTACCCTGCAGGCCATGCAGCGCGACACCCTCCGTCTCTATGCCGACCTTGCAGGCTGACGCCGCTCCCATCGCGGGTGACGCGCGCGCCGGGCGCTGGGCGCCGTGGTGGGTGCTGGCCTATGTGGCCCTGTGGCCGTTGCCGGGCATCGCCGAGACCGTGCTCGGCCTCGGCGCGGTATACGCCGCGGTGCGCATGGTCATGCGCCGCCTGCAGCGCCGGCCGCACCTGCTGACGCCCGCCGCATGGGCACTGACCTCGATCCTGTTCCTCGGCTACTGGCTGCCGCAGGCATTCTCGGCGTTCGATGCGATCGACCCCGCCGCCTCGTGGACCAAGGCCGCCGCCGGCCTGCGCTACCTGCCTTTCATGTGGCTGGTGGCGATCGCCGTGGCCACGCCGCAGCGGCGGCGCCTGATCTTCGGTGGCCTGGCGCTGATCACCGCGCTGTGGACGCTGGATGCGCTGGTACAGGCGGTGGCGGGCACCAGCCCATGGTTCTGGTCGCTGCAGCAGCTCAAGCTGGCGGTCAGCGGCCATGCGCTGTGCCCGGCCGAGGAGATGGCGCTGGCCGACCGCCTCAGCGGTCCGCTGGGGCCGTGCAACCTCAAGTTCGGCCAGGTCCTGGCCAGCCTCTCGCCGTTCCTGCTGCTGCCGGCCGCGCGCCGCTTCGGTACGCCGGGCTGGCTGCTGGCCGGCGCGGCGCTGGCCATCGTGCTGCTGCTGGCGGGTTCGCGCGCGTCCTGGATCACCTTCGCCGTCATCGTCGCCTACAGCGGCGTGCGCCAGCTCGGCTGGAAGCGGCTGGGCCTGCTGGCGCTGGCCGGCCTGCTGGCGTCGGCGGCGCTGACCGCCAGCGTGCCGCAGCTGCGCGAGCGCGTGACGCGTACCGCGATGGCCTGGGATGGCGGCACCGATGGCGTCGACCAGGCGTTGTCCGGGCGCGCCCGCATCTGGAGCGCGGCCGGCTGCATGATTGCCGGTCACCCCATCAACGGCGTCGGCGCACGCGGCTTCCGCGATGCCTACCCGCAGTGCGTGGACGAGCAGGGGCCGGCGGTATGGGGTGCCGAACCGGCGCTGCACGCGCACCAGATCGTGCTGGAAATCCTCGCCGAAACCGGCGTGCTCGGCCTGCTGCTGTGGCTGGCTGCCGTCGCCCAGGCCTGGCGTGCCTGGCGCTTCGCACCGCCGGCGGCACGCGAGCGCGCACGCCCGGCGATGCTGGCGCTGGCCGCCACCGTATTCCCGCTCAACACGCACCTGGCGTTCTATTCCGCGTTCTGGGGCGGGGTGACGGTGCTGCTGGCCGCGTTGTTCGTCGGTACCCTGCTGGCCCGCGAACCGGACGACGTACCAAAGGCCGCGTGATCGCGCATCCACGCATGGCGTGGATCTACTGCGATTGCCGGATGGGCATCCACGCATGGCGTGGATCTACCGCGATTGCCGGATGGGCATCCACGCATGGCGTGGATCTACTGCGATTGTCGGATGGGCATCCACGCATGGCGTGGATCTACTGCGATTGTCGGATGGGCATCCACGCATGGCGTGGATCTACTGGATTTATCCGCGCGTGGCGTGGATCTTCCGCGGGCGTTGCAGTAGATCCACGCCATGCGTGGATGGAGCTTTCCCGACACCAATACGGGCAACCTCCCAATACCGACGCTCGCGTGCATACCGCACGCTGGCGCCATGGCCAGCCCAAAACTCCGCTACGGTCGCCACTCCAGCACCGGCATCGTGTACTCATTGACCACGACCACCATTGGCCGTGAACCGTTCTTCGCCGATGCAGACAACGTCGCGGTGCTGGTCGACGCCCTGCGCTTCGTGGAACGCGCCGGTGTGAGCCACAGCCTTGCCTGGGTGGTGATGCCCGACCACCTGCACTGGTTGATGGAGCTGCAGACGGGCACCCTGGCCGAATGCATGTCGCTGCTCAAATCCCGCAGCAGCCGTCTGCTGAACCAGCAGCTGGGTCGGCGCGGCGCACTCTGGCAGCACGGGTACCACGACCACGCGGTACGCACCGACGAGTCATTGCACGAGAAGGCGATGTACATCATGGCCAATCCGGTGCGTGCCGGGTTGGCGTGCGAGTTGGGGGAGTACCCCTATGCGTGGTGCCGGTGGCCGTTGTGAAACGGTGGCGTCGGCTGGACATCATCCACGCATGGCGTGGATCTACTGGGCGACGTACATCCTGGCCAACCCGGCCCGCGCGGGATTGTTGTAGATCCACGCCATGCGTGGATGGCGTGGTGACGGGCGCGGCCGGACATCATCCACGCATGGCGTGGATCTACTGGGCGACGTACATCCTGGCCAACCCGGCCCGCGCGGGAGTGTTGTAGATCCACGCCATGCGTGGATGGCGCGGTGACGGGCGCGGCCGGACATCATCCACGCATGGCGTGGATCTACTGGGCGACGTACATCCTGGCCAACCCGGCCTGCGCGGAAGTGTTGTAGATCCACGCCATGCGTGGATGGCGCAGTGACGGGTGCGGCTGGACATCCCCGGTCCGCGCGGGATTGTTGTAGATCCACGCCATGCGTGGACGGCGCGGTGACGTGCGCGGCTGGACATCATCCACGCATGGCGTGGATCTACTTGTAGAAATCGCTGCGGCCGCCCGGCTGGCGCTTGAAGCGCCGGTGGATCCACAGGTACTGGTCCGGGGCCTCGCGCACCATCTGCTCGATGGCCTGGTTGACCCGCGTGGTATCGGCTTCCACGTCCTCGCTGGGGAAGTTCTCCAGCGGCGCGCCGATCTTCAGGAAGTACTTCCCGCCCTCGCGGCGGTGGAAGTAGGGGATCACCGCGCAGCCGGTCATCCGCGCCAGCTGATGGGTGGCGGTGATGGTGGCAGCGGTATGGCCGAAGAACGGCACGAACACGGTGTCCTTGCCGCGCATGTCCTGGTCCGGTGCGTACCACAGGAATCCGCCCTTCTTCAGGTGGCGCACGGTGGCACGGATATCCTCGTTGGCGTACATCGCCTTGGCATAGCGCAGCCGGCCGAACTTCACCGCCCACTCGTACACCGGGTTCTTGTGCTTGCGGTACATGCCCGACAGGTCGACGTGGTCACACAGCAGGCGGCCGCACATCTCCAGGGTCATGAAGTGGCCCGATACCAGCAGCACGCCGCGGCCTTCGGCCTGCATCTGCTTGAGGTGTTCCAGCCCTTCGATCTGCACCTGCGGGCGGATGCTGTCGATGCTGCCCCACCACGAACGCGCGCATTCGAAGATGCCCACGCCGAGGGCGTCGAAGCTGTCCCGCACCAGGCGGTTGCGCCAGGCCTCGTCCTTCTCGGGGAAGCACAGCTTGAGGTTGACCTCGGCGGCACGGCGGCGGCTGCCAAGCGTGCGCCAGGTGATCCAGCCGACGCCTCGGCCGAGCGCGCGCTGCAGCATCCAGGGCAGCCGGGCGATGCCGAACGCGGCGAACATGGCCGCGAACATCGGCCAGTTGCGGGGATCGGCCAGGGACGGGCGGACGGCGGTAGAGGCATCGGACATGCCGCCATTCTACCAACCCCGCCGCGTGTCTTTCCCGGGGGGCTCCCGTATCCTTGCTGCATGCGTAAAGACCCTGTCGAATGGATCCTGCGCGGCCTGTATTCGGCCGTGCTCTACATCCTGCTGCCGATCACCGTGTACCACCTGGTGTGGCGCGGCTTCCGGGTCCGTGAATACTTCCGGCGCTGGGATGAACGCTATGCGTCCTACCCGCAGCCGACCGGCCAGCCGCGGGTCTGGCTGCACGCGGTCTCGGTGGGCGAGGTCAACGCCGCCGCGCCGCTGGTCAACGCCCTGCGCGAGCAGCGCCCGGACATCCGCTGGGTCATCACCACCATCACCCCGACCGGTTCAGAGCGGGTGCGCGCGCTGTGGGGCGACGCGCTGGACCACGTCTACCTGCCGTACGACGTACCGGGCAGCGTCAACCGCTTCCTCGGCCACTTCCAGCCCAGCCTGGCCCTGATCCTGGAAACCGAACTGTGGCCGAACATGCTGTTCGGTTGCCGTGACCGCCGCATCCCGGTCTACATCCTCAACGCCCGCCTGTCGGCCCGCTCGCTGCGTGGCTACCGGGTGCTGGCCGCACTCATCCGCCGCGCGCTGCGCACGGTCACCTGCGTGGCCGCGCAGTCCGACGACGATGCCGCGCGCTTCGTGCAGCTGGGCGCAGCGCCGGAGCAGGTGCAGGCGCTGGGCAACCTGAAGTTCGACATCACCACGCCGGACGTGCGGCCGTTCGTGGCCCAGTTCCACGCGAAGGTGCCGGCCACGCGGCCGGTGTGGATCGCGGCCAGCACCCACGATGGCGAAGAGCAGGCGGTGATCGACCTGCACCGGCGCCTGCGCGAGCGCCATCCGGACCTGCTGCTGCTGTGGGCGCCGCGCCATCCCGAGCGCTTCCCGAAAGTGGAAGCGCTGGCCCGCGAGCAGGGCTGGAGCGTGGCCACGCGCCGTGCACAGCAGTGGCCGGGGGCCAGCACCGAGGTGTTCGTCATCGACACGCTGGGCGAACTGATGCCGTTCTACGGCTGCGCGCAGGTCGCCTTCGTCGGCGGCAGCCTGCAGGCCATCGGCGGGCACAACCTGCTGGAACCGGCGGCGATGGGCACGGCGGCGGTCACCGGCCCGCACCTGCACAACTTCGCCGAGATTTCCCGGCGCATGCGCGAGGCCGGGGCGCTGCTGATCGGCGAGGACGTGCAGGCGGTGGGCGACCTGCTGCAGCACCTGCTTGATGATGCGCAGGCCCGCGAGGACATGGCGCGGGCCGGCTGCACCCTGGTGAGCAACGGGCGTGGCGCCCTGCAGCGCACGCTGGCGCTGGTCGCCCCGCACCTGCCGCCACCGCGCGACTGACGCGAGGGCGGGGTGCCGCACAGGCACTGTCGCGTTCAACAATTTCAAGCCTGCTTGATGACGTCCGCACTGTCGTAGCCGGGCCGCCAGGTGCTGCCTCGCGTGCGTGCCATCACAACGCAGCACACGTTCGGCCGATTCTGATTCCGTCTCGTTGCCCGGGCTGCCAGCCTGATGTCGACCACGCTTGGGCGGCATCAAGGGAGCTTGTGATGAAGGACGACAGCGGTGCCGATCCAGGCAGCGGGCGCGCGGCATTCGACCGGTTGGGCAGCGACCACCTGCTGGTGCTGGCGCTGACCCTGCTGATCGGTGGCAGCGTGATCGCGCTGGTCGGGCAGAACACCGCGGCACGGGCAGGGCCGGCCATCGTCCTGAGCCTGCTGCTGGCCGCCGCAGGTACGGCGCCGCTGCTGTTCTGCCTGCGCGAAGTGATGCGCCGCATGCCCGGTGGGGCCGGGCTGCCGGCAGCGCTGCTGGACGTGTGCGGGCCGCGGCCTGCAGCCGTCCTGCTGGGCCTGCTGCTGCTGGATCTGCTGGCCACCCTGGCCGGCGCCGCGCAGTCGGGTGCCCACCACCTGTACGCGACCGTCAGTGCGCTGGGCCAGCCGCCGCAGCGCTGGCTGCCGATGCCGCTGGCAGCGGCGCTGGGGCTGTTGCCGGTGGGCGTGGCGGCCATGCTGCGCCCGCGCCGGGCGGTACGGCTGGCCTGCGTGCTGCTGAGCGTGAAGTTGGGCCTGGGCCTGCTGCTGGTCCTGCTGGCCGCACGCTACGTGCACTACGGCAACTGGGTGCCGTGGATGCCATCATCCACCGGGCCGCACCGGTTCGGGCTGGGCGGCGTGGTGGCCGCGGCCGTGCCCCTGCTGGGGGTGTTTGCCAGCGCCGGGCTGCTGCTGGGCATGGCCCCGCGGGTGCAACAGCCCCATCGGCAGCTGACCCGGGTGGGCGGTGGCGCCGCCCTGGTCGCGATGCTGATGCTGATGGGCCTGGCGGCGCTGCAGTCGGGCCTGGTGCAGTTCGCCGCGCTGGACAGCACGCGGCCACTGTCGGTGGCCGTGCAGGGCGTGCCGCACCTGCAATGGATGTTGCCGCTGCTGCCGCTGGCGGGCTGGGCCGGGCTGGTAGCGCTGCAGGTGGTGGTGCTGCTGCTGATGATGGACCTGCTGCCGGCGCTGTGGCGGCGGTCGGGCGGCGGCGCTGATGATCGCGACCCGGGCCGGGTGACGCTGGCCTTCGGCGTGGCGGCGCTGGCCATGCTGCTGGTGCCGTGGCTGCCTGAGCGCGAGGTGCTGCCACCGGGCTTCGGCGCGCTGCCGGTGCTGGCGGTGCTGTGCCTGGGCCTGTTGCGCCCGTACCCACAGGTGCCACCGCGTCGCGTGGCGATGATCCGCCTGCTGGCGTCGTTGGCGGCGTTGTTGTGCCTGGCGCCGCTGGCCCGGCAGATCCTGCCTTGGCTGGGGTAGGCACGGGATCGCGCACGGCAGCCACGCATGGCGTGGCTCTACTGCAATCAACGCCTCCCTCCAGTGGATGCACGCGCAGTCGGTAGATCCACGCCATGCGTGGATGCACGCGCACCCGGTAGATCCACGCCATGCGTGGATGCACGCGTACCCGGTAGATCCACGCCATGCGTGGATGCACGCGTACCCGGTAGATCCACGCCATGCGTGGATGCACGCGCAGCCGGTGGATCCACGCCATGCGTGGACGCACGCGCAGCCGGTGGATCCACGCCATGCGTGGATGCACGAGCAGCCGGTGGATCCACGCCATGCGTGGATGCACGCGCACCCGGTAGATCCACGCCATGCGTGGATGCACGCGCAGTCGGTAGATCCACGCCATGCGTGGATGCGCATCTCGCGACCCGCGCCCACAAAAAAGCCACCCTTGCGGGTGGCTTCTTCGTTCTACCGGAAGGCGACGGCTCAGTTCGTGGTCGTCGCCGGGTTGCCGGCATCCTGGGTCAGCAGGCGGTTGATGTCCTGCAGTTCCGCCACATCCAGCGCACCCAGCGACTGGCTCAGCAGCAGGCGGTTCTGCAGGAAGGTGTAGCGCGCGTTGGCGTAGTCCAGCTGCGCCGAGAACAGGATGCGCTGGTTCTGGATCACGTCCAGCACGGTGCGGGTACCCACTTCCAGGCCGACCTGCGATGCGTCGTACGCGCTCTGTGCCGAGACCACCGCCAGGCGGCGGGCTTCCACTTCGCTGATGCCCTGCACCAAGGTCTGGTAGGCATTGCGGGTGTTGCGGTCCAGCGCACGCTTCTGCTGCTCGTAACCGTCCTGGGCGATGTCACGCTGGGCCAGCGCCTGGCGCACGCCGGACTGGGTGGCACCACCGGAGAAGATCGGCACGCTCAGGGTCAGGCCGATGCTGTTGGTGCGTGCATCCGGGGACAGCGAACCGGCACCGGTGCTGTCGCCCCAGGTTGCGCTCTTGCCCCAGCTGCCGCCCAGCGACAGGGTCGGATAGTGGCCGCCACGGGCCGCCTGCACGCCGGCTTCAGCCGCGCTGACCTTCAGTTCCTGCGCCTTCAGCGCCGGGTTCTGGCTGGTCGCCTGCTGCACCAGTTCACTGATGTTGCCGCGGTTGGCCGGCACTTCCGGACGGAAGTCGGCCGGCAGGCCCTTCAGGTTCATCACCGGCTGGCCGGTCAGTTCGGTCAGGGCCTGGTAGTTGTCGGCCAGGGTGTTCTGCGCAACGATGGTGTTGGCGCGTGCCTGGTCGTACTGGGCACGCGCTTCGTGCACGTCGGTGATCGGCGCCAGGCCCACTTCCAGGCGCTTGTCGGCGAAGTCGAACTGCTTCTTCGCGGCCGCTTCATTGGTCTGTGCGGCGTTCAGCGATTCGATCGCCACCAGCACGTTGAAGTAGGCCGCCGAGCTGCGCACGATCAGGCTGTCGTTGGCCGAATCGAGGGTGAAATCCGCCGCCTTGCTCAGCTCGCGCTGCGAGCGCAGGTTGCTGATCTGCGTCCAGTTGAACAGCGTCTGGCTGCCATCGATCGTGTAGTTGCGGCGCTTGCTGGTGACCGAACCGGAGTTGGCATCGGCATTGGCTTCGCTACGCGAACGGTTCAGCGAGGCCGTGCCGTTGATCTGCGGCAGCAGCGCGGCACGCGCCTGCACGGCGCCTTCCTTGTCGTACAGCCGGGTCGATTCGGCGGCCGACAGTTGCGGATCGCCATTGCGTGCCATTTCGTAGACCTGCAGCAGGTCGGCGGCATGGGCGGACAACGGCAGCAGGGCAGTGGCCAGCGCAACAGCGAGGGATCGGCGGATCATTGCGGCTTCCTTGGACTCAGAGGTGGAACTGGGGGGCCGGGGCGGCACCACGCAGGTAATCGATATCGGTTTCAAACAGCGATTCGGTGCTGCCATCGGCCTTGACCAGCAGGGCTTCCATCGCCGGCGAGCGGCCATGGATCACGAACAGGCGACCGCCCGGACGCAGCCACGAGGCGAACTGTGACGGCACGACGTCAACCGCGCCAGTGACACAGATCACGTCAAAACGGCGTTCGGTCTGCCAGGCCAGCGCATCGGCCACTTCGACGCGGACGTTGGTGCCCAGGCCGGAAGCGTCCAGGCGGGCGCGCGCGGCGGCGGCCAGTTCCGGGTCGATTTCCAGGCTCAGCACGTCGCGCGCCAGCGCGCCGATGCAGGCAGCCAGGAAGCCGCTGCCGGTGCCGATTTCCAGCACTTCGTCACCCGGCTGCAGATCCAGTGCCTGCAGGGTACGGCCCTCGATGACCGGCTTCATCATCTTCTGGCCATTGCCGATCGGCAGTTCAACGTCGGCATAGGCCAGCGCCCGGTGCGCGTCGGCGACAAAGGCCTCGCGCGGCAGGCGGGCGAGGACGTCGAGCACCTTGATGTCCAGCACGTCCCAGGGACGGATCTGCTGTTCCACCATCAGTTCGCGGGCGTGGGCGTAATCAATCGTCATGAGGTTCAAATCCAGCGCAGTGGGCCGGCCATTTTACCGGTGCCGGAGGCCGGCGGCGCGCCCAGAGCATCAGCTTTCGGGCGGCCGGGGTCGCAGTGCCGGAAGTCATCGCGACCTCCGGTTCGTTCAGTTTGGTGCTTCAGGCGCTTCCAGGCCCTCGCGGCGCATAGGCGCGCAGGAAGAAATCGACGCTGTCGGGCACGTGGCTGGAAGCATCGCACTGCCCCGGTGACAGCGGCATGCCGCACATCCGGTTCATATGCACTTCGCCCTTGATGAGGGTCAGGAACTGCTGGCCCGCCAGCCGGCAATCGGGGATTTCCAGCTCGCCGCGCGCGGTGCGCGAACGCAGGAAATCGGCCAGCGCCTCGCAGGTTCGCTCCGGGCCGGCCTGCCAGAACAGTTCGCGCAGCCGTTCGTCGGTTTCCGGGGCCATCATCACCCGCTGCACCGAGATCGCCGCGTCGGAGGTGATCATCTCGAAGAAGGCCTGGCCGATGCCCAGCAACTGGTCGCGCAGCGGGCCTTCGGCATCGGCCACGAACAGCGCGTCCGGCAGCATCTCCATGCACTTGGACTGCACAGCTTCGGTGAAAAGCGTCTCTTTATCGCCAAAATGGCTGTAAACGGTCAGCTTCGACACACCCGCCTGGGCGGCGATGCTGTCCATGCTCACGCCGGTATAGCCCTGCTCGACGAACAGGGTCTTGGCTGCTTCAAGGATCGCCGCGCGCTTGCCGAGGTCCTTCGGACGCCCGGGTCCGGCGGCCTTGGCAGCAGGCTTGGCCGACGCTTTGCGGGAAGTGGGAGAACTCATTGGCGTAATACTAGACCAACCGGTTCGATATTTATACTATACCGGCCAGTTTACTAAATTGGGGCCTGCGCTCGTGCGGGCTCCCCCGCGTTTGAACCCTGCGTTTTCAGGACGTTGACCGATGAAGAGCGTGCGCTGGCTGGGCGGTATGGTGTGGGTGGTGGCGCTGGCCGCCTGTTCGGGGCCGGAGCAGGCGCCGCAGGCGGCGGTGCCGGTGCTGGTGGTGCATCCGGGCGAGCAGGCCGGGCAGGGCACGGCGTCATTCCCGGGCGCGATCCGTGCACGCCAGGAAAGCCCGCTGTCCTTCCGCGTGGGCGGCAACCTGGTCAAGCGCCACGTCGATGCCGGCCAGCGGGTGAAGCAGGGCGATGTGCTGGCCGAGCTGGACGTGGCCGACTTCGCGCTGCAGGCGCGCGCCTCGCAGGCGCAGCTGGCCGCGGCCGAAGCCGACCTTGCACGTACCCGCGATGACCTCAAGCGCTACCAGGTGCTGGCCGACCAGCAACTGGTCAGCCGCTCGCAGCTGGACCAGCAGAGTGCTGCGTTCAAGGCGGCGCAGGGCCAGGCCAACGCCGCCCGTGCCAACCTCGATGTGCTGCGCAACCAGGCCGGCTACGCCCAGCTGCGCGCGCCGGCCGACGGCGTGATCGCCAGCCGCGAGGCCGAGGCCGGACAGGTGGTATCGGCCGGCCAGACCATCTTCAATCTGGCCGCCGATGGTGCCCGCGAAGTGCTGATCGATCTGCCCGAAGCGACCTTCCGCGATTACGCCGTGGGCCAGCCGGTGCAGGTGGAACTGTGGAACCGGCCGGGCCAGCGCCTGCCGGGCACGATCCGCGAGATTGCCGCGGCAGCCGATCCGCAGGCCCGCACCTATGCCACCCGGGTCAGCCTGGCCGCCGACGCGCTGGCCGATGTCGAACTGGGGCAGAGCGCGCGGGTGTTCAGCAGCGCCGGCCGCCCGGGCACGCTGCAGCTGCCACTGGCCGCCCTGCAGCGAGGTGCCACCGGCGCTTCCAGCGTCTGGGTGGTGGACCCGTCCAACAGCACGCTGAAGCAGGTGGCCGTCACCACCGGTGCCTATGGCAGCGACAGCGTGCCGGTGCTGTCCGGCGTCGGTGCCGGTGACTGGGTGGTGGCCGCCGGTGGCCACCTGCTGCGCGCTGGTCAGCCCGTGACCGCCGTGGACCGGCAGAACCGCCCGGTGCTGAAGCCAGCCACGCCGGCCGCTGCGCCGAAGGCCAAGGAGTAAGCCGGTGCGCCGCTTCAATCTTTCCGAGTGGGCGCTGGCCAATCGCCCGCTGGTGCTGTTTGCCATGCTCGCCTTCGCGGTGATCGGCGCATGGTCGTACAAGCACCTGGGCCAGTCCGAAGATCCGCCGTTCACCTTCAAGGCGATGGTGATCCGCACGCAGTGGCCCGGTGCCACCGCCGAGCAGGTGTCGCGCCAGGTGACCGAGCCGATCGAGAAGGCGCTGATGAACACCGGCGAATACGAGTTCATCCGCTCGTACTCGCGTCCGGGCGAATCGCAGGTGATCTTCATGGCGCGCGACAGCCTGCGCTCCAAGCAGATCCCGGACCTGTGGTACCAGGTGCGCAAGCGCGTGGGCGACATCCGCGCGACGCTGCCCCGCGAGATCGTCGGCCCGTTCTACAACGATGAGTTCGGTGATACCTACGGCAACATCTATGCACTCACCGGCAAGGGCTTCGACTATGCGGTGATGCGCGATTACGCCGACCGCATCCAGCTGGAACTGCAGCGCGTGCCCGACGTCGGCAAGATCGACCTGGTCGGCCTGCAGGACGAGAAGGTGTGGATCGAGCTGTCCAACACCCGCCTGGCCACGCTGGGCCTGTCGATGCAGCAGGTGCAGCAGGCTTTGGCTGACCAGAACGCCATTGCCGGCACCAGTTTCTTTGAAACGCCGACCGACCGCGTGCAGCTGCGCGTGACCGGCCAGTTCGACAGCATCGAGGCGATCCGCCAGTTCCCGGTGCGTGCCGGCGAGCGCACCGTGCACCTGGGCGACATTGCCGAGGTCAAGCGTGGCTTCGCCGATCCCGCCTCGCCGAAGATGCGCTTCATGGGTGAAGAAGCCATCGGCCTGGCCGTGGCGATGAAGGACGGTGGCGACATCCTCAAGCTGGGTGCGAACCTGGATGCGGAGTTCGAGCGCCTGCAGAAGACCCTGCCCACCGGCATGCAGCTGCGCAAGGTGTCCGACCAGCCGCAGGCGGTGGAAGAATCCGTCGGCGAGTTCGTGCAGGTGCTGACCGAAGCGGTGGTGATCGTGCTGCTGGTCAGCTTCTTCTCACTGGGCCTGCGTACCGGCCTGGTGGTGGGCGTGACCATTCCGCTGGTGCTGGCGATGACCTTCTTCGTCATGCACTACTTCGGCATCGGCCTGCACAAGATCTCGCTGGGCGCGCTGGTGCTGGCCCTGGGCCTGCTGGTGGACGATGCGATCATCGCGGTGGAGATGATGGCCACCAAGATGGAGCAGGGCTTTGACCGCCTGCGCGCGGCCAGCTTCGCCTGGGAATCGACGGCGTTCCCGATGCTGACCGGTACCCTGATCACCGCGGCCGGCTTCCTGCCGATCGCCACGGCGGCGTCGAGCACGGGCGAGTACACCCGTTCACTGTTCCAGGTGGTGACCATCGCGCTGGTGGTGTCGTGGATCGCTGCGGTGCTGTTCATCCCGTACCTGGGCGACAAGATGCTGCCGGACCTGTTCAACCCGCAGCCGCCGAAGCCGGGCAGCCTGTCCGCGCGCTGGCTGGCCCGGCGCCGGCAGTGGGCCGACCGCTACCCGGCGCTGGCCAACCTGCTGCGCCCGGCCGAGCACGGCCATGACCACGATCCATACCAGCGGCCGTTCTACCAGCGCTTCCGCCGCTTCCTTGATGCGTGCCTGCGCCACCGCTGGTGGGTGATTGCCGCGACCATCGGCCTGTTCGTGTTCTCGCTGATGATGTTCCGCTTCGTGCCGCAGCAGTTCTTCCCCGATTCGACCCGGCCGGAACTGATGGTCGACATCGAACTGGCCGAAGGTGCCTCGCTGCGCTCGACCCAGGCCCAGGCCGAAAAGCTGGAAAAGCTGCTGCACGGCCGCGAGGACATTGCCAACTACGTGTCCTACGTGGGCACCGGCTCGCCGCGCTTCTACCTGCCGCTGGACCAGCAGCTGCCGGCGACCAACTTCGCCCAGTTCGTGGTGCTGGCCAAGGACACCCACGCCCGCGAAACCGCGCGCGACTGGCTGATGAAGGAGGTCATTCCGCAGTTCCCGGACGTGCAGATGCGCGTGACCCGCCTCGAAAACGGCCCGCCGGTGGGCTACCCGGTGCAGATGCGCGTGTCCGGCGAGCACATCGAGCAGGTGCAGGCCATCGCCCGCCAGGTCGAGGCCAAGGTGCGCGAGAACCCGCACGTCATCAACGTCAACCTGGACTGGAGCGAACCGAGCAAGGTGGTGCGCCTGGTGATCGACCAGGAGCGTGCACGCGCGCTGGGCGTGAGCAGTGCGCAGGTCAGCCAGTTCCTGGCCAGTTCGCTGGCCGGGCAGTCGGTGAGCGTGTACCGCGAAGGCAACCGCCAGATCGAGATGCTGCTGCGCGGCCCGGCCGACGAGCGTGACCAGCTGGAACTGCTGTCCAGCCTGGCCATGCCCACCGCCAACGGTGGCAGCATCACGCTGTCCCAGGTGGCCACGATGGAGTATGGCTTCGAGGACGGCATCATCTGGCACCGCAACCGCCTGCCGACGGTGACCGTGCGTGCCGACATCGGTGATGGCATGCAGCCGCTGGACGTGGTGCAGCAGCTCCTGCCGACGCTGGATGGCATCCGTGCGCAGCTGCCCAGCGGTTACCTGCTGGAAACCGGCGGTACGGTGGAGGATTCGGCACGCGGCCAGGATTCGATCAAGGCCGGCATGCCGCTGTTCCTGATCGTGGTGGCGACCCTGCTGATGCTGCAGCTGCGCAGCTTCTCGCGGGCGGCGATGGTGCTGGTGACCGCGCCGCTGGGCATCATCGGTGCCACGTTGTTCCTGCTGCTGTTCCGCGCGCCGTTCGGCTTCGTGGCGCTGCTGGGCACCATCGCGCTGGCCGGCATGATCATGCGCAACTCGGTGATCCTGATCGACCAGATCCAGCAGGACATCGATGCCGGGCATGACCGCTGGCATTCGATCATCGACGCAACGGTCCGGCGTTTCCGCCCGATCGTGCTGACCGCGCTCGCCGCCGTGCTGGCGATGATCCCGCTGTCGCGCAGCGCGTTCTACGGCTCGATGGCGATCTCGATCATGGGTGGCCTGATCGTCGGCACCGTGCTGACCCTGGTGTTCCTGCCGGCGCTGTATGCCGCGTGGTTCCGGGTCAAGCCGGGTGAGTAGAGTCGAGCTTGCTCGACTGCCGTTATCGGGGTCGGATCCCTTTCCCGCAGGGAAAGGGCTCTGACCCCATCCACGACCCCATCCACGCATGGCGTGGATCTACTGGGGCATCCGCGAATGGCGTGGATCTACGGTAGAGCCACCCCATGGGTGGCTGCAGGAAAGGTCGGCGCTGCCGAAGGCAATTCTGCTCGGCAATCGCTGATGCTTAAGACGGTGTATTGTCGCCTCTGCCCGCCATCCCGCGCGATGGCGAACCGACAGCCTCCGCACTGCGTGGCATGCCGCAATCAGCCTTGATGACACTTCGAGGCAATGATCCGCTCCCCATCAAGGGGAGTCCGGCGATGTGAGCGTACCGCGCCGAAGAAGGGGAGGGCTATGAAGAATCAAGGACGTCTGTATACCCAGGGAGGCTTCGTCGATGAATGATCGGAATGTTGTGCTGAGCGCGGAGCGGGTGGTTTTCTACTCGATGACGGATGAAAGGTCATTCTTCGAGTGGCTTGCGAGGATGCCATTCGTACTGGATGTCGCAGGTCGAGGGCTTGTGATTGAAATAACCGTCGATACGTTGATGGTCGATGATGATGGACTCAGGGAGCTGATCGCATTGTTTCAGCGCTACCGAGTATCGATGCGACAACTGCGTGTATTCGACTGCGAGGAATTTTCCCGCTGGTTCAGGCGTCGCAATACCTTCTGGTACAAGAAGGTTTTCTGCTGATCCTCATCGATTCGCGCGGCATCACTTCGACCTGCGCGCGGCCTACTGCCATGAGCGCTTATGCATACTACGCAGTGGGTCGCCTGGCCCAGACCCAGGGCGGAGCAACGGGCACGCCGATTGAAGCCTACGGCGCGGAGCGTGCGCTCATGGCATTTGGCTAGGTACTGGAGGGGTGCAGCAATGGCAGATATCTATCCGGTCGGCGTTGCTTCTGGCGGAAGCGTGGTCTGGTTTGCGTGGGTCTCAGACGACTACGATCATCTGATGTCAGTCGATGGGATGGCAGTTCATGCCTTCAACCGGGATGCGCTTGATCTGGCGGTCGCGACTGCGGGAGGCACTCTGGACTGGGACGGCGAGACTGAGTTTGATGTTGATTCGTTGATCGCTTCAGCCCGCTCGGGTGTCGGCGTTGAACCTGAAGCAGTCATCAACTTCTGGAACTTCATGACGGATCTGCTCAGAGTCGTTGAGAATGTTCCAATGCAGATGTTCCATTCCGAGTTGATCGATACGTATGACGTGTTCTTCTCTCAGTGTGGGATCGCCGGAGCAATCGGGCTGGAGTCAGTTCCCTTCTCAAGGCGGGATCTCGATGCATTGCTGATCGTCCTGCGTGATGGATGGCAGATGGTGGGAATGGAGGCCATAGGGTGATGAAAACTGGATTGTTCCTGCGATACGCGGCCGTGATGGTCCTCGTTTTTCTGGGTTGGTGGTTCTACAGGTACGTGAGCCCGGCGCTGATGACGTTGATTGCGTTGGTCATCATGGCGGGAAGTACCCTGTGGTTCCTTGTGGCTGTGGCAAGAGAACCCGAAGCCATGGCCGGAAAGGCCAGATCCTGGTGGCGAATGGTCTGGGATGGCTTCTGGGGATTGTGAGGTTCTGGACGTGGTAGAGCCACCCCATGGGTGGCTGATTCAAAGCGCGGGTGACGTACGGTGCGCGATGCCACGAACCGACAGCAGAAAGAACACGGCGGAAGCCAAGGTCAGCAGTACGGGAATGATCTGGTCGATGGCCAGGTACAGTGCGGTGGCCCAGGTTTCGGGCAGGCGGTTGCCGTTGTAATAGACCACTACCGCCAAGGCTGGTGAGGCAATGAATGGCCACGCACACATCGCCGTGCTTGACCACGCGAATGCCGCGCTGCTGCGCATGCGTATGCGACGGTGCAGCATCCAGGCAGCAATGGCCGAAAGCAGCAGGGCCAGGCTTGCTGCAGTACCGTGGATCAGATCGAAAGTGGGCACAGCCGGGCTCCTTGGCAATAACGTGGTTCCAGTTGCGGCATGATGCCCCATCCACGCACGGCGTGGACCTGCCGTAGAGCCACCCCGTGGGTGGCGGCTTCGAAACCGACCGCACAGGAGCACCCCTCATGACTGGATTGCCGACCGATCTCTCAAAGGAAGCCAATCGCTTGCTCGACCTGGGGCGGACGGATGACCTTGCTGCGCTCGTGCGTGATGCGCTGAAGTCCGGATCTGCCGAGTCGATATTCCTGTCTTCCTGCTACGGATCCACGGGCGAGAGCGAGGAGGACTTCAATGCGAGGAGTCTTTCCCAGTCGATGCTTGCGGCTGAGATGGGCTATGCGCCCGCTCAGTTCCGTTTGGGCCAGTATTTTCTGTTTGGCGATTTTGTCGAGATGGATGCTGGCAGGGCGGAGCAGTACTTCAAGTCGGCAGCGGAATCAGGGTATCCCCCTGCAATGTATGAATATGGCTTGGCCTTGCGCAACGGCGTACCCGCTGGGGAGTCCTGCGCAGAGGCGATGTCCTGGATTGCTCGGGCCGCCGAGGCGGGAGACGAACTTGCCGCGGAGTACATGGCCAGCATGGACGATTAACATCACGGGTTTCGCGTCGGCCGCGCTGACTGCCGTCGCTGTGCCTGCGCTGTTCAGTCTCTTTTGGATGGGGTCAGAGTCTTTCCTGCGGAAAGGATCCGACCTCATCCACGACCCCATCCACGCATGGCGGGGATTTACTAGTACAACCCCTGCGCCAGCATCGCGTCGGCGACCTTCACGAAGCCGGCGATGTTGGCGCCGTCCACATAGTTGACGCTACCGTCCGCGCGCTTGCCGTGGCGCACGCAGCTGGCGTGGATGTCCTTCATGATCGCGTGCAGGCGCTCGTCCACGTCGGCATGGTGCCAGGACAGCCGCTGCGCGTTCTGGCTCATCTCCAGGCCCGACGTCGCCACACCACCGGCATTGCTGGCCTTGCCCGGTGCGTACAGCGTGCCGGCCTGCAGGAACACGTCCACCGCTTCCAGCGTGGAGGGCATGTTGGCGCCCTCGGCCACGCACTGCACGCCGTTGTGCACGAGCGTGCGGGCGTCGTCCTCATCCAGCTCGTTCTGGGTGGCGCAGGGCAGGGCGATGTCGGCCGGCACATGCCAGGGGCGCTTGCCGGCGAGGAACTCGAAGCGGGTATCAGCGGCCAGTTCCTGCAGGCGGCCGCGGCGCGCGTTCTTCAGTGCCATCAACTCCTGCAGGGCCTGTTCGTCGAAGCCGTCGCGCGCGTACAGCGTGCCGCCCGAATCGGAGAAGGTCAGCACCTTCGCGCCCAGCTCGGTCGCCTTCAGGGCGGCGTACTGGGCCACGTTGCCGGAGCCGGATACCAGCACGCGTGCGCCGTGGGTTTCGCGTCGGGCGTGGTGCAGCATCTGTTCGACGAAGTAGACCGTGCCGTAGCCGGTCGCCTCCGGGCGCATCAGGCTGCCGCCATAGGACAGGCCCTTGCCGGTGAACACGCAGGCGGCATCGTTGCTCAGCTTCTTCATCATGCCGGCCATGTAGCCGACCTCACGCGCACCCACGCCGATGTCACCGGCGGGCACGTCGGTGTCCGGGCCCAGGTGACGATGCAGTTCCAGCATCAGCGCCTGGCAGAAGCGCATCACTTCGGCGTCGCTGCGGCCCTTCGGGTCGAAGTCCGACCCGCCCTTGCCGCCGCCCATCGGCAGCGTGGTCAGTGCGTTCTTGAAGGTCTGCTCGAACGCCAGGAACTTCAGGATCGACAGGTTCACCGACGGGTGGAAGCGCATGCCGCCCTTGAACGGGCCGATGGCCGAGCTGTGCTGCACGCGCCAGGCGCGGTTCACATGGGCCTGGCCGGCGTCATCGCTCCAGGCCACGCGGAACTGGATCAGCCGCTCCGGCTCGACCAGGCGTTCCAGCAGGCCCTGCTGCAGGTAGCGCGGATTGTCCTGCAGGAACGGCCACAGGCTGTGGACCACTTCCTTCACTGCCTGCAGGAACTCGGGCTGGTGCGGGTCACGGCGGGCAACGTCGGCGAGGAACTCGTCGGGGGAACGATGCTTCAAAGACATTCCTTGGATTGAGGCCTGTGCGGGGCGGCGGCTGCGCGGTCGGCATGAAGGTGGGGCCAGAGCCTTTTCCGGTGGAAAAGGATCCGACCCCTTTCAGGTGTCAGCGCAGCTTGGCGAGCACCGCGTCGGTGGCAGCAGCGGTGCTGACCGCCTGGCCCTTGGCCGCGAGGTCGGCGGTGAACACGCCGTCATCCAGCACCGCATGCACGGCGGCTTCCACCGCAGCGGCTTCGGCGTCCAGGCCCAGCGAGTGGCGCAGCAGCATGGCGGCGCTGAAGATCGTCGCGTAGGGATTGGCGATGCCCTTGCCGGCGATGTCCGGTGCCGATCCGTGGATGGGTTCGTAGATGCCCACCGCGCCCGGCTCGCCCAGCGAAGCCGACGGCAGCAGGCCCAGCGAACCGGCCAGCATCGACGCTTCGTCGGTGAGGATGTCGCCGAACATGTTCTCGGTGACGATCACATCGTACTCGCGCGGCTTGGCCAGCAGGTGCATGGCCATCGAGTCGACCAGCTGGTGTTCCAGCGCCACGTCCGGGAACTCCTCGCGGCCGATGCGCGCGGCCACGTCACGCCACAGGCGCGAGGTCTCCAGCACGTTGGCCTTGTCCACCGAAGTGACCTTGCCGCGGCGCTGCTGGGCCAGGCGGAAGGCGCTGCGCAGCACGCGCTCGATCTCGGCCACGGTATAGCGGCACAGGTCGCTGGCGCTGTCGGCGTCGCGGGTCTTGTCGCCGAAGTAGATGCCGCCGGTCAGCTCGCGCACCACCACGAAGTCCACGCCCTGCAGCAGCTCGGCCTTGATCGGCGAGGCGTGCAGTGCGGCTTCATGGGTGCGCACCGGGCGCAGGTTGGCGTACAGGCCCAGCGCCTTGCGGATCGCCAGCAGGCCCTGTTCCGGGCGCACCTTGGCGTTCGGGTCGGACCACTTCGGGCCACCTACCGCGCCCAGCAGCACCGCGTTGGCGGCCTGGCAGGCGGCCAGGGTGGCGGCCGGCAGCGGTTCGCCGTGGCGGTCGATGGCGATGCCACCGATGTCGTGCTCACTGAAGGAGAAGCTGTGGTTGAAGCGTTCGGCGACGGCCTTCAGGACGGCAACCGCAGCGGCGGCCACTTCCGGGCCGATGCCATCACCGGGCAGGACAACAATTTCAGCGTGCATGCTCACTCTCGTAACGTTCGATTTCAGGGACACGGCCCAACAGATACCCCAACTGGTCCACGCCTTCCAGCAGGCAGGTCTGCGAGAAGCCGTCCAGCGGGAAGGAATAGACGCGGCCGTCGGGCGTGCGCAGCTCGCGCGCGGCGACGTCGATGGTCAGTTCATCGTCCGGGCGCTGCATCAGCGCCTGCACGTCGGCTTCGTCCAGCACGATCGGCAGCAGGCCGTTCTTCAGCGAGTTGCCGCGGAAGATGTCGGCGATCTCGCTGCTGACGATGGCACGCAGGCCCAGGTCGGTCAGCGCCCACGGCGCATGCTCGCGCGAGGAGCCACAGCCGAAGTTGCGGCCGGCCAGCAGGATGCTGCGGCCAGCGTTGTGCGGCTGGTTGAAGGCGAAGCCGGGCACCGGCGAGCCGTCGGCCTGCCAGCGCCAGTCATTGAACGCGTTGCGGCCCAGGCCGGCACGTTCGGTGGTGGACAGGAACCGAGCCGGAATGATCTGGTCGGTGTCGATGTTGGTCTGCGCCAGCACCACGCTGGACGAGGTCAGGGTACGGAAACCGGCCATCACGCCACCTCCTGTGCGAACAGTTCGCGGGTGTCGGCCACCTGGCCCTTCACCGCCGCCCACGCCGCACTCATCGGCGAGGCCAGCAGGGTGCGCGACCCCGGGCCCTGGCGGCCCTCGAAGTTGCGGTTGCTGGTGCTCACGGCCAGCTGGCCGGGGGCGACCAGGTCGCCGTTCATGGCGATGCACATCGAGCAGCCCGGCTCGCGCCATTCGGCACCGGCCGCGCGCACGATCTCATGGATGCCTTCGGCCTCGGCCTGGCGCTTGACGATTTCCGAGCCCGGCACCACCAGCATGCGCACGCCCTCGGCAACGTGGCGGCCACGCAGCACCTGCGCCACTTCGCGCATGTCGCTCAGGCGGCCGTTGGTGCACGAGCCGACGAACACCACGTCCACCGGGGTCCCTGCCAAGGCCTTTCCGGCCTGGAAGTGCATGTAGTCCAGGCCCTTCTGTGCGGCGGCATCGTTGGCGGCCGGAATGGGCGTGTCCACGGCGATGGCGGTGCCCGGGTGGGTGCCCCAGGTCAGGGTCGGGCGGATGTCGGCGGCATCGATGCGCACTTCGCTGTCGAAGCGTGCGCCTTCATCACTGCGCAGCTGCTGCCAGCGCGCCACCGCGGCGTCGAAGTCTGCGCCCTTGGGGCCGCGCGGGGTAGCGGCCACGAAGTCGAAGGTGACCTGGTCCGGGGCGACCATGCCGGCACGCGCACCGGCTTCGATCGACATGTTGCACAGGGTCATGCGCTGTTCCATGTCCATCGCTTCGATGGTGCTGCCGCGGAACTCGATGACGTGGCCGGTGCCACCGTTGACGCCGATCACGCCGATGATGTGCAGGACCACGTCCTTGGCGCCGACGCCGGGTGCCAGCGGTCCATCAACGGTGATCGCGAACGTCTTCGCTTTGCGCTGCAGCAGGCACTGGGTGGCCAGCACGTGGCCGACTTCGCTGGTGCCGATGCCGAAGGCCAGCGAACCGAATGCACCGTGGGTGGAGGTGTGGCTGTCACCGCAGACGATGGTCATGCCGGGCTGGGTGAAACCCTGCTCCGGGGCGATGACGTGGACGATGCCGCGGTTGTCCGAGGCCATGTCGAACAGTTCGATGCCGTGCTCGGCGCAGTTGCGCGCCAGGGTGGCGACCTGCGCTTCGGAGGCGGCGCTGGCGTAGGGCAGCTTGCCGTCGGCACCGGCCGGCAGGGTCGGGGTGGAATGGTCCATCGTTGCCTTGGTGCGATCCGGGCGGCGCGGCGCCAGGCCGCGCGAACGCAGCTCGGTGAAGGCCTGCGGCGAGGTGACCTCGTGGATCAGGTGCAGGTCGATGTACAGCACGGCGGGGGCGCTGTCGGATTCGGGAACCACCACGTGGGCGTCCCACAGTTTGTCGTACAGGGTGCGGGGTGCGGAAGTCATGCGTATGCCTGGCAGAAGTACGAAAGAACGAACATCAGTAAAGAAAGCGGAACGGTCAAGTCAGCGACGGCGGGCGAGCACGCGCAGGCGCACATAGTCGGCCAGCGGCTGCCCGGCTGCGTTGCGCGGCAGGTCGTCCAGCAGGGCCGCAGCCGCTTCGCGCACCGTGCTGCGGGCGGCGGCCGGCAGGTCGTCCAGCAGCGGCGCGGCGAACACCCGCAGCCAGCCGGCGCCGCCGGTGGGCAGCGCGGTCGGGCGCGGCGTGGTTTCGATCAGCTGCACCTGGAAGCCATGCTGGCGCAGGCGGTCGGCGTAGGCATCGGCGGTGGGGAAATACCACTGGAACGCACTGGCGCCGTGGCCGTGGGCCACGCGTGCGGCCTGCACCGCAGCGATGATCGTGGCCACGTTGCCATGGCCGCCGAACTCGGCGACGAAGCGGCCACCGGGACGCAGGGCACGGCGCACGCCTTCCAGCACGCGGTCCGGGTTGCCCATCCAATGCAGCGCGGCATTGCTGAACACCGCATCGAACTCCGCGTTGAAGGTCAGCGCGTGGCCATCCATCACCTGCGCATCGACACCACGCGCGCGGGCGGCATTGACCAGTTCCGGCGAGGCATCCACGCCGTGGATGCGCGCACCGCTCAGGGCCAGTTCGGTGCTGAGCACGCCATCGCCACAGCCCAGGTCGAGGATGCGTTCACCGGTGCGCGGGTCGAGCAGGCGCGACACCGCACCGCCGAGCAGCGGCACGAAGCCGGCATCGATCGCATAGTCCTGGGCGTTCCACTGCTGGCCAGCGGCCGGGGTGGGGGTGTCGAAGGCGCTCATCTCAGGTTCCTCAGGCAGTGGCGGCGGTCGGGGTTTCGGTGCTGCTGGTGGCCGCCTGGCGCTGGCGCAGCAGGCGGTTGGCCACGTCCAGCCAGGCCAGGGCAGAGGCTTCGATGATGTCCTTGCTGGTGCCGGTGCCGTCGTACTCCACGCCTTCGTGGCGCACGCTCAGGTTGGCTTCGCCGCGTGCATCGGCACCGATGCCGACGCTGTGCACCTGGTAGCTGTCCAGCTGCAGCTGCACGCCGGTGGCCGAGGACAGCGCGCCGAACAGGGCGTCGACCGGGCCATCGCCCTGTGCGGTTTCGGCCACGCGGTTGCCTTCCGGGTCGGACAGTTCGACCAGGGCGTTGGCGCGGCTGCCGACGTCGCTGATGGTCATCGAGGCCAGGCGGTAGCCCTGGTTGTTGGCGCCGCCCTGCATCAAGGTCTGCAGGTCGGCATCGGTGACCACGCGCTGCTGCTCGCACATCGCCTTGAACTGCTCGAAGACCAGCTTCAGTTCGTCTTCTTCCAGCCAGAAGCCCAGCGCACGCAGGCGCGATTCGACGGCGGCGCGGCCACTGTGGCGGCCCAGCACCATCTGCGAATCCTCCCAGCCCACGTCTTCCGGGCGCATGATTTCGTAGGTGCCGCGGTGGCGCAGCATGCCGTGCTGGTGGATGCCCGATTCATGGGCGAAGGCATTGGCGCCGACGATGGCCTTGTTGCGCTGGACCGGCATGCCGACCAGGCGCTGCAGCAGCTGCGAGGTGCCGACGATGCGCGGGGTGTTGATCGCGGTGTCCTGCTCGTAGAAAGCCTGGCGCACCTTCAGCACCATGGCGATTTCTTCCAGCGAGCAGTTGCCGGCGCGTTCGCCGATGCCGTTGATGGTGCACTCGACCTGGCGCGCGCCACCCTCGACGGCCGCCAGCGAGTTGGCCACGGCCAGGCCCAGGTCGTTGTGGCAGTGCGCGCTGAAGATCACGTTGGCCGCGTTCGGCACGTCGGCCACGCCGGCGATGACCTGCTGGAACATCGCGCGGATCTCTTCCGGCGTGGTGAAGCCGACGGTGTCGGGCAGGTTGATGGTGGTGGCACCGGCCGCGATCGCCGCGCGCGAAACCTCGATCAGGTAATCCAGCTCGGTACGGGTGGCATCCTCGGCCGAGAACTCGACATCGTCCACATAGGTGCGGGCCAGGGTGACGTGCTTGCGTACCGATTCCAGCACCTGTTCGCGGGTCATGCGCAGCTTGTGCTCGCGGTGCAGCGGGCTGGTCGACAGGAACAGGTGCAGGCGCGGGTTGGCTGCGGCTTCCAGTGCGCGTGCGGAGGTTTCGATGTCGGCCTGCAGGCAGCGCGACAGCACGGCCAGGGTCAGGCCGGGGCGGCGCAGCTCACGGCCGATCAGGGCCATCGCTTCGCGGTCGGACTGCGAGCTGGCCGGGAAGCCGGTCTCGATGATGTCCACGCCCAGTTCGTCCAGCGCACGCGCCATCACCAGCTTCTGCGGCGGGCTCATGCTGCAGCCGGGGGACTGCTCGCCGTCACGCAGGGTGGTGTCGAAGATGCGGATGCGCGGGGTGGTAATTCGTTCGATGGTGGTCACAGGGAAATCTCCTCGACAGCGGGCGCGACGGCTTTCAGGTTGGAAGGGGAAGAGGTGGGGGAGGCGGGGGCGCTGGCCTTGCTGGGCGAGCGAGGGGTTTCACTGCGGCGCCGGCGCGGTTTGCGCGGCGGCCGGGGGCGGATGTCGGTGAGCAGGCCGGCCAGTACGCCGGCATCGATGTTGCCGCCGGACACCACCGCGCACTTGCGGCGGCCGGCCACGCGGCGGCCCGCAGCCAGGGCCAGCGCGCCTGCGCCCTCGGCGATGATGTGTTCTTCCAGCGCCAGGCGGACCAAGGTTTCGCGCAGTTCGGCTTCGCGCACGATCACCACGTCGTCCAGCAGCGAGGCACACAGGCGGCGGGTCAGGTAACCGGGCACCTTCACCCGCACGCCGTCGGCCAGCGACGGCACCGGTGCGATCTCGTTGACATCACCGTGGATCGCGCGGGCCATCGAATCGACGCCCTCGACCTGTGCGCCGATGATGCGCACGCCCTGCGATTTCAGCGCCAGCGCCACGCCGGAGGCCAGGCCGCCGCCGCCGATCGGCACGATCACCACGTCCGGCGCGTGCGGCGCCAGCTCGATGCCGACCGTGCCCTGGCCGGCAATCACGTCGGCATCGTCGAAGGCGGACAGGAAGCGGTAGCCGTGGCGCTGCGCCAGCTCGACGGCAAAGGCGAAGGCCTCGTCATAGCTGTTGCCGTGCTGGCGCACGGTGGCGCCCCAGTGGGCAACGCCGGCGATCTTGGTCGCCGGTGCGCCGTGCGGCATCACGGTGATGGCCGGCACGTCCAGGCGGTAGGCGGCCCAGGCCACGCCCTGGGCGTGGTTGCCGGCCGAGGCGCAGATCACCGGGCGGGTGTCGCCGCGTTCACGGCCTGCCAGCAGGGCGTTCAATGCGCCGCGCACCTTGTAGGAACCGGTGCGCTGCAGGTTCTCCAGCTTCAGCCAGGTGCCGAAGCGCTCGGCATGGTGCAGCGGGGTGGGTGGCAGGAAGCGGCGCAGGCGGGCCTGCGCAGCCAGGACGTCGGCGACGCTTACGTCGCCGACATCGCTTTCCTTGCTGGCATCAGCGGCCGGCATGGGCCACCAGCGGGGAGACCGCCGCGTGCGGGCACGGGCGACGAAGAAGACGCCTCCGTGCCGGCACCGTGGTCGATACGGTACGGGTGTTCATCATGCAGCTCCTTCCACGGGTGTCAGCTGTACCGACACGCAGTCGTAGATTTTTTCCATCTGCCGGCACAGCGTTTCCGGCGGCCGCTGGCCATCGACCACCAGCTGCAGGTGCCAGCGTCCGTCATCGGCGGCCACCGGCGCGCCGCTGATCGCGCGCGGGGCGAAACCGCGGCGTTCGGCCATGCCGATCACGCGCAGCAGCGCGCCTTCGGCCGGGTGCAGCACCAGGTCAAGCCGGTATTGCATTGGGGGTCTCCTGGCGGACGTGGGCGGGGTTGCTTTCCAGCATGGTGCTGTTGGCAGTGTTGGGCGGCACCAGCGGCCACACGTTGGCGCGCGCGTCGATGGCCACGTGCAGCAGGGCCGGGCCGGGCTCGGCCAGCAGTGCAGCCAGGCCGCCTTCCACGTCGTCGCGGTTGTCGATGCGGGTGGCCGCAATGCCGAACACCTTGGCCAGGGCCACGAAGTCCGGGTTGTCGGACAGGTCGATCTCGCTGTAGCGCTCGGCGAAGAACAGTTCCTGCCACTGCCGCACCATGCCCAGCGAACTGTTGTCCAGCAGCACGATCTTCACCGGCAGGCGGCAGCGGGCGATGGTGGCCAGCTCCTGCACGTTCATCATGAAGCTGCCATCGCCGGACACCAGCACCACGGTGCGGTCGGGGCAGGCGAACTGCGCGCCCATCGCCGCCGGCAGGCCGAAGCCCATGGTGCCCAGCGCGCCACTGGTCAGGTGGTTGCGCGGGTGGTTGAAGCGGCAATGCTGGGCCACCCACATCTGGTGCTGGCCGACATCGCAGGCGATGACCGCATCGGCCGGCGCCACTTCGCTCAGCCGCTTCAGCAGCGCCGGGGCATAGATGTGCTGGCCCGGTGCGTCGTAGCGGGCGGCGAAGCGGTCGCGGTGCTGGGCACAGCGCTTGCGCCATGCGTCCTGGTGGGCCTTGGGGGAGGGGAAGGCCGCACGCAGGGCACGGATGGCATGGCTGACATTGCCCGGCACCGCGACATCGGCGCTGCGCAGCTTGGAGATCTCATAAGCATCGGCGTCGATGTGGACCACGCGGGCAAACGGGGCGAACTCGGCCAGCTTGCCGGTGGCACGATCATCGAAGCGCGCACCCAGCACCAGCAGCAGGTCGCTTTCCTGCACGGCCATGTTGGCCGCGCGGGTGCCGTGCATGCCCAGCATGCCCAGCGACTGCGGGTGCTGCGGGGGCAGCGCGCCCAGGCCACGCAGGGTCATCACGGTGGGGATGGCGCTGGCCTCGACGAAGTCGCGCAGGTCCTGCACGGCTTCGCCCAGGGCAATGCCACCGCCGGCGTAGACGACCGGCTTTTCGGCCGCCGCCAGTGCTGCGATGGCTTCAGCGATTGCTGCATCGGCCGCCGCCGCGGGCGGTTCGACACTGGCCGGCACGTGCGCCGGCAGGTGGCTGGCATCGGCCAGCTGCACGTCCTTGGGCAGGTCGATCAGGACCGGGCCGGGGCGGCCCTCGCGGGCGATGCGGAAGGCATCGGCAACCACGCGCGGCAGGTCGTCGACGCTGCGCACCAGCCAGCTGTGCTTGACGATGGGCAGGGTCAGGCCGAACACATCCAGTTCCTGGAAGGCATCGGTACCCAGCAGCGGGGTGCCGACCTGGCCGGTGATGCAGACCATCGGCACCGAGTCCAGCATCGCATCAGCGATGCCGGTGACCAGGTTCGACGCGCCGGGGCCGGAAGTGGCCACGCAGACGCCAACCTGGCCGCTGGCGCGGGCGAAGCCATTGGCCGCCAGCGCTGCACCCTGTTCGTGGCGCACCAGGATGTGCTTCAGCGACGAATCCACCAGCGCGTCGTAGAACGGCATGATGGTGCCGCCGGGGTAGCCGAACAGCGTACGGACGCCCTCGGTCTCCAGCGCCTGGGTCAGCCAGCGCGCGCCGTTGGGCGGCGCGCTGCGGTGTGTGGGAGAGTTCATGGGGGAACCTTGCAAAGCGGGTGGGGGAGGCCGCGTGGTTACGCGGCCTGTCCTTGCAACCAGACCATCTTGGCGCGCAGTTCCTTGCCTACCTTCTCGATCGGGTGCTCCAGGTCGGCCTGCTTGTACTTGTTGTAGTTCGGCAGGCCCGCTTCGTACTCGGCCACCCAGTTCTTGGTGAAGGTGCCGTCCTGGATGTCCTTCAGGACTTCCTTCATGCGCTCCTTGGTGCCGGCGTCGATCACGCGCGGGCCGCTGACGTAGTCGCCGTACTGGGCGGTCTCGGAGACGAATTCCAGCATGCGCGAGATGCCGCCTTCGTAGAACAGGTCCACGATCAGCTTCAGTTCGTGCAGCACTTCGTAGTAGGCGATTTCCGGCTGGTAGCCGGCTTCCACCAGGGTCTCGAAGCCGGCCTGCACCAGTGCCGAGGCACCGCCGCACAGCACCGCCTGTTCGCCGAACAGATCGGTTTCGGTTTCTTCCTTGAAGGTGGTCTGGATCAGGTTGGCGCGGGCGCCGCCCAGGCCGGCCGCATAGGCCTTTGCATGCTGTTCGGCATTGCCGCTGACGTCCTGGTGGATCGCCCAGATGCACGGCACGCCGCGGCCGATCTCGTACTCGCGGCGGACCAGCGCGCCCGGGCCCTTCGGCGCCACCAGCACCACGTCCAGGTCGGCGCGCGGTTCGATCATGCCGTAATGCACGTTCAGGCCGTGGGCGAACAGCAGGCAGGCACCCTGCTTCATGTTCGGCGCCAGCACCTCGTTGTACAGCTTCTTCTGCACCATGTCCGGGGTCAGCACGGCGACCAGGTCAGCGTCTTTCACCGCTTCGGCCGGTGCCACCACGTTGAAGCCATCAGCCTGGGCCTTGGCTTCGGTCGGGCCGCCCGGACGCAGGCCTACCACCACGTCGAAGCCGGATTCGCGCAGGTTCAGTGCGTGGGCGCGGCCCTGGCTGCCGTAGCCGATGACGGCGATCTTGGTCTGGGGCAGTTCGTTGGTGCTCATGGGGGAGGTTCCTTGCGTGGGAAGAAAAAAGACGGCCGGCAGTCGAAGCGACGTACCGGCCGGTCAGGGGAAAACGGTGGGGGAGGCGCCGTGCGTCGCACGGGCACAGCCACCACGAGGCGTCGTGGGGTGGCAGGTCCGGGTTTTGCAGTTGGCGGTGTTCATGGTGGTTGCGTCTGAAACCAGGTCTTGAAATGAAAAAACCCGCACCGGGGCGGGTGCGGGTTTTTGTCGAGTTCCGGTGTGTCTGTTGCTTACACGCTGGCTCGTCCCGCACCTGTTGGTTGGGTAATAAGTACGAGCACGAGAATCGAACGCAGCGAGGCGGCGCCGGTGTCGGCGGCTTCAACGTGGGTTCGCGGTGGCGTGGTGTGGTGCAACATGTGATCGAGAGAAACATGGGCGATTCGGCAGTGTCAACCCTGGCAACGGATATTTTTTTGGTTTCCGCTGCATCCGGCGCAATCGCTTGTGGCACAAGGATGGTTTCCAGCGAAAGTGTTTTGGTGAACCAGAATTCACTCTTTTCAGGGGGTCTTTTTGCGCGGGAATGGGGGTCTTTCGCCGCTGCGCTCGCCGGGCACGGCCCTGCGCTACCGGATCCTGCGCAGGTAGCGCCGGGCCATGCCCGGCGGAATGCGGCCGCCGCCCATGACCTCTGCCCGATACCGCGTGAAGGCCGCAACGGCGAAGATCGGGGGACCACCCTTCCATCGGAACCCGACCGTGTCCCGACGCCTTGCCCGTTCCCTGCTTGCCGCCGCCCTGCTGGCGACCCTGCCGACCCTGGCTTCCGCCGCCGATCGCATCACCGGCCACACCTTCGCCACCCGCTCGGAGGTGATCGCCCCGCACGCCATGGCCGCGACCTCGCAGCCGCTGGCCACCCAGGTCGCGCTGGACGTGATGAAGGCCGGTGGCTCGGCCGTCGATGCAGCCATCGCCGCCAACGCCACCCTGGGCCTGATGGAGCCGACCGGCAATGGCGTCGGCGGTGACCTGTTCGCGATCGTCTGGGATCCGAAGACCCAGAAGCTGTACGGCTACAACGGCTCGGGCCGCTCGCCGAAGTCGCTGACCCTGGCCGAGTTCCAGCGTCGCGGCCTGAAGGACATCCCCGCCACCGGCCCGCTGCCGGTGTCCGTACCCGGCGCGGTCGATGGCTGGTTTGCCCTGCACGAGCGCTTCGGCCGCAAGCCGATGGCCGACAACCTGGCCCCGGCCATCCGCTATGCCCGCGAGGGGCACCCGGTGGCCGAGGTCATCGCCTACTACTGGGACCGCTCGGTACCGAAGCTCTCGCAGTACCCCGGTTTCAAGGAGCAGTTCACGATCAACGGCCATGCCCCGCGCAAGGGCGAGATGTGGAAGAACCCGAACCTGGCCAACACCCTGCAGCAGATTGCCGACGGCGGCCGCGATGCCTTCTACAAGGGCGCCATCGCCCACACCATCGGCGACTACTTCAAGGCCAACGGCGGCTACCTGAGCTACCAGGACATGGCCGACCATCATGGCGAGTGGGTTGAACCGGTCAGCAGCAACTACCGTGGCTATGACGTGTGGGAGCTGCCGCCGAACAGCCAGGGCATCGCCGCGCTGCAGATCCTCAACGTACTGGAAGGCTACGATTTCTCGAAGATTCCGTTCGGCTCGCCCGAGCACGTGCACCTGTTCGTCGAAGCCAAGAAGCTGGCCTTCGCCGACCGCGCGCGCTTCTACGCCGACATGGCCTTCCAGCCGGCACCGGTGCAGAAGCTGATTTCCAAGGAGTACGCCGCGCAGCGCCGCGCGCTGATCTCGATGGACAAGGCGCTGAAGGAAGTGCAGCCGGGCACGCCCAAGCAGCTGGAGGAGGGTGACACGATCTACATGACCGTGGCGGACGCCGACGGCATGATGGTGTCGCTGATCCAGTCCAACTACCGCGGCATGGGCAGCGGCATGGCACCGCCGGGGCTGGGCTTCATCCTGCAGGACCGCGGCGAGATGTTCGTGCTGCAGAAGAACCACCCCAATGGCTACGCACCGGGCAAGCGCCCGTTCCAGACCATCATCCCGGGCTTCATCACCAAGGACGGCAAGCCCTACGCCAGCTTCGGCGTGATGGGTGGCGCGATGCAGCCGCAGGGCCACGCGCAGATCGTGATGAACCTGGTGGACTTCGGCATGAACCTGCAGGAAGCCGGCGATGCGCCACGCATCCAGCACGAGGGCTCGACCGAACCGACCGGGCAGGCGACGGCGATGAGTGACGGTGGCGAAGTGAACCTGGAAACCGGCTTCCCGTACGAGACGGTGCGCGCGCTGATGCGCAAGGGGCATCGCATCGTGTTTGCCGACGGCCCGTATGGCGGCTACCAGGCGATCATGCGTGATCCGGAGAGCGGGGTGTACTACGGCGCTTCGGAGAGTCGCAAGGATGGGCAGGCGGCGGGGTACTGAGGTTCCCGGCCAACGGGCTGAGCCCCCTCTGCGGTGGTGGTGGTTTCAGGGATGCTTGGCTTGGCCGGGCGGGTGGATTGTCTGGGGGACGCCGTAAATACGTCCCTGTAGGCTCGGTCGCCGCATCCATGCGGCTCACGCCCCCAGCCAACCCACCCGCCCGGCCCCTGACAGTTTCCGTGGCCGCCACCGCAGGAAAAGAAAAAAGAAGAGCAAAGGCAAAAGCAACAGCCACAGCCGCGCGCTTTGGGTTGGGGTCGGATCCGTTCTCCGCAGGAAAACGGATCCGACCCCTTCTTGTTTTCCGATACACCTCATCCACGCATGGCGTGGAGAACCAACCGTCACCGGGAAACTGTCGGGGGTGGGGCGGTGTGGGTGGGCAGGACCGTTGGCGCCATGGATGGCGCCATCGAGCCCCCAGGGACGGGTTTACGGCGTGTCCTGCCCACCCACACCGCCCCGCCCAACCAGCAGAAACCCAGAGCCGCTTCTGCCGTTGCCGTCGCCGTTGCATTGAGCAGGTGCAGGGCTGCAAGCCCTGCAAAAACACCCTCAATCCGAATCCTGCGCGCGCGCCGCCTCCGCCTGCGTCTCTTCCTGCGCCGCCATCTCGCGCGCTATCCACGCATCGATCATGTGCCGCTGCCGCAGCGCCTGCCGCCGCTCCCGCGTGTACTCCTCATCCAGCACCCGGTACAGCGACACCATCACCAGCACCATCAGCAGCGCGAACGGCAGCGCCGCGATCGTGATCATCCCCTGCAGCGCATCCAGGCCGCCGGCCAGCAGCAGCGCCCCTGCAATCAGCGCAATGCCCACGCCCCAGGCCAGCTTGCGCTTCAGCGGCGGATCGCCCGCTTCGTCGGTCGACATGCTGGCCAGTACCAGCACTGCCGAATCGGCCGAGGTCACGAAGAAGATCATCAGCAGCACCAGCGCGATGCACGACAGCAGCAACGGCAGCGGCATGCTGTCGAACAGGGTGAACAGCACGGTCTCGTAGCCATTGCCCAGCGCCTGCACCAGATCGGCATGGCCGAAGATCTGCGACCAGATGGCCGTGCCGCCGAACACCGAGAACCAGAAGAAGCCCAGCAGCGTCGGTGCCAGCACCACGCCCACCACGAACTCACGCACGCTGCGCCCGCGCGAGATGCGGGCGATGAACGAACCCACGAACGGTGCCCAGGAAATCCACCACGCCCAGTAGAAGATCGTCCAGTCGGCCACCCACGTGCTGGACGAGAACGGCGACATGCGCAGGCTCATCGTCACCAGTTGGTTGAGGTAGGATCCCAGCGTGGTGGTGAACGTATTGAAGATCGCGCCGGTCGGGCCGAGCACCAGCACCAGCGCCAGCAGCAACGCCGCCAGCGCCAGGTTGAAGTTGGACAACCACTTGATGCCCTTGTCCACGCCACTCAGCGTGGACGCCATGTACAGCACGAACGCCACCGCGATGATGGTCAGCTGCAGGGGCACGCCGGCATGCAGGCCGAAGATGCGCTCCACGCCCGCGCCGATCTGGATGGTGCCGAAGCCCAGCGTGGTGGCGACGCCGATCGCGGTGGCGACGACGGCGGCGATGTTCACCACCTTGCCGATCCAGCCGCGGTGGTGGCGGCCGATGATCGGCTGCAGCATGTCGCTGACCAGGCCGCGTCCGTTGCGGTTGAACTGGAACCAGGCCATCGCCAGGCCGATCAGTGCGTAGATCGCCCACGGGTGCAGGCCCCAGTGGAAGAACGCGTAGCGCATCGAAGCGCGCGCCGCTTCCATGCTTTCAGGCGCCAGCCCTTCCGGTGGCTTGCTGAAGTGCGAGATGGGCTCGGCCGCGCCCCAGAACACCAGGCCGATGCCCATGCCGGCGGCGAACAGCATCGACATCCAGCTGGCGCGCGAGAATTCGGGTTCGGCATCTTCGCCGCCGATACGCAGGTTGCCGAAGCGGCCGAACGCCAGGTACATCAGGAACACCAGCGCGAGAAACACCACCAGCAGGTACAGCCAGCCGATGCCGCGGATGAGTTCGCCGAGGATGCTCTGCACGACGCTGTTGAAGGGGCCGGGAGCCACACCGGCGAGCAGCACCAGCAGCAGGACCAGTGCAATGGAAACGCGAAACACCATGAAGGAGCTTCTCCGATCAAGGGATTGAGGGGAGCGAGCCAGAGCTTGCAGCGAGTACCGCGCATGCGGCACCGCATCACGTTACTGAACGGAATGTCATCGTTCCGTTAACGACGGTCGCTCTGTGTTCTAATGCGCGGCAAGAAGCGGGGGTACCGCGGCCTGGTGGTCGCGGTTGAGATAGTCCCTTGGAACCTGATCCGGCTCATACCGGCGTAGGGAAGCTTTGCAGTGCAGCCGTGCCCGGAGTCCGCCCAAGGACCGTCCGGGCGCGGTGCGCAGTGCGCCGCCGCTTCGTCCCTGACCTTTCTGGACGATGCCCGATGAACGCACAGCTTTCCGCCCTGCAGCAACAGGCCCAGCAACTCTCCGCCTCGGTGACCGAGCCGATTGCCGGTTCGCGCAAGATCCACGTGCCCGGCTCACGCCCGGACCTGCGCGTGCCCATGCGCGAGATCGTGCTGGCGCGCACGCCCGCGCTGTTCGGCGGCGGCGAGAACGCGCCGGTCACCGTCTACGACACGTCCGGCCCGTACACCGATCCAGAGGTGCAGATCGATCTCTCTGCAGGGCTGCCGGCGTTGCGCCGTGGCTGGGTGGAGGAGCGTGGCGATACCGAGCAGCTTGATGGCTTGAGCTCTGCGTTCGGCCGTGGCCGCGAGCAGGATGCAAAGCTCGACCCCGTGCGTTTCCCGGCGCGCAGCCTGCCACGGCGTGCGCGTGCCGGTGCCAACGTCACCCAGATGCATTACGCGCGGCGCGGCATCATCACGCCGGAAATGGAATTCGTCGCCATCCGCGAAAACCAGCGGCTGGAAGCGATCCGTGATGCAGCGCTGCTGCGACAGCATCCGGGGCAATCGTTTGGCGCTGCCATCCAGAACATCATCACCCCCGAATTCGTACGCGATGAAATCGCCCGCGGGCGCGCGGTGCTGCCCAACAACATCAACCACCCGGAAAGCGAGCCGATGATCATCGGCCGCAACTTCCTCACCAAGATCAACGCCAACATCGGCAACAGCGCGGTGTCCTCGGGCATCGCCGAAGAGGTGGAGAAGCTGGTGTGGGCAATCCGCTGGGGCGGCGACACCGTGATGGACCTGTCCACCGGCAAGCACATCCACGAAACCCGCGAGTGGATCATCCGCAACTCGCCGGTGGCGATCGGCACGGTGCCGATCTACCAGGCGCTGGAGAAGGTCGACGGCCGCGCCGAAGCGCTGACGTGGGAGATCTTCCGCGACACGCTGATCGAACAGGCCGAGCAGGGCGTGGATTACTTCACCATCCATGCCGGCGTGCTGCTGCGCTATGTGCCGCTCACCGCCAGCCGGGTGACCGGCATCGTCAGCCGCGGCGGCTCGATCATGGCCAAGTGGTGCCTGGCCCACCGCAAAGAGAACTTCCTCTACACGCATTTCGAAGAGATCTGCGAAATCATGAAGGCCTACGACGTGACCTTCTCGCTGGGCGATGGACTGCGCCCGGGCTGCATTGCCGATGCCAACGACGCAGCACAGTTCGGAGAGCTGGAAACGCTGGGCGAACTGACGAAGATCGCCTGGAAGCACGATGTGCAGACCATGATCGAAGGCCCTGGCCACGTGCCGATGCAGCTGATCAAGGAAAACATGGACAAGCAGCTGCGCGAATGCGGTGAAGCGCCGTTCTACACGCTGGGGCCGCTGACCACCGACATCGCACCGGGCTACGACCACATCACCAGTGCCATCGGTGCGGCGATGATCGGCTGGTTCGGCACGGCGATGCTCTGCTACGTGACGCCGAAGGAACACCTGGGACTGCCCAACCGCCAGGACGTGCGCGACGGCATCATGGCCTATCGCATCGCAGCGCATGCGGCGGACCTTGCCAAGGGCCATCCCGGTGCGCAGGTGCGCGACAACGCACTGAGCAAGGCACGCTTCGAGTTCCGCTGGGAAGACCAGTTCCACCTCGGCCTGGATCCGGAAAAGGCCAAGGCCTTCCACGACGAAACGTTGCCGAAGGATGCACACAAGCAGGCGCATTTCTGTTCGATGTGTGGCCCGAACTTCTGCTCGATGAAGATCACCCAGGATGTGCGCGACTACGCCGAGGCAGGTTGGCAGCGGTAGCGCCAGGCCATGCCCGGCGAGCGCAGCGGTCTGTGGAAACCGCCGGGCATGGGCCCGGCGCTACCACCACGCATCCACGCCGCACCGGCTATCCTCGCGCCATCGACCAGGGGAAGGACGCCATGCCCGTTGCCATCACCACCCGCTGGCTGGCCATCGCCCGCCGTCATCCTTCTGCCTGGTTGCTGGGTGCGCAGCTGATTGCCGTGCTGCTGTACCCGGCGCTGGATGACACTGCAGGCGGGCGTGCCGCACTCGGCGTGTTCGGCATGGCCGTGCTCGGCCTTGCGCTGTGGGTGGTGCAACGCAGCCCGCTGGGAACATGGCTGGCGCTGGTGCTGGCCATCCCGTCAGTGGTGTTCTCCATCGCCGGTGCGCTGCTGGACCGCCCGGCGCTGGGCACCACGGCGCAGCTGCTGGAAAGCCTGCTGTATTTCTATACGGCAGGCGCGTTGATCGCCTACATGCTGCAGGACCACAAGGTCACCCGCGATGAACTGTTCGCTGCCGGTGCCACGTTCACGTTGCTCGCGTGGGGATTCGCGTTCGCATTTGCAGTGTGCCAGCAGTGGTATCCGGGCAGTTTCCAGGGCAGCGGAGAGGGCCCTCAACGCACGTGGATGGAACTGCTTTATCTGAGCTTCAGCTTGCTGTCCGGGGTAGGGCTCAGTGACGTGGTTCCACTGCATCCGCAGGCACGCGCATTGGTCATGCTGGAGCAGTTTTCCGGGGTTATGTACGTCGCTCTGGTGGTTTCGCGACTGGTCGGCCTGACCATGATCCGGCGGCTTTGAAAATGAACGTCAGATAAAAATTTCGCGCCCAAAAGGGCGCGAATGATGTTGCTGCTTATGTGAATGCGTCGGCGAGAGAGAGCCTGATGTCGTCCACGCGTAGGCGAGGTAACCTGCATAGGCTAATATTCGTCGGCTTGGTTTTTTTTGCGGTATGCGCTGATGCTTTTTGCGGAATCTGGCTTCTCGCTGTGCCCCGGACTGAGTGGTATCGACCCATCGTTGTTTCCGTGGCCCGTTTCAAACCTGTAGCAGCAGATGACCAGCAGCGAAACCCAGCCGCCTGAAGCCGATCGCATACGCATCGGCGATTGCACCGTGACATTGTCCTCGCGAGAGGTCGATGTCGTGGGCGCGCGTCGTCCGCGTCGGCTGACGCCGAAGGCGTTGGGCGTGCTTCGCGTGCTGCTGCGTCAACCCGGGCGCGTGGTCACGCGCGAAGAACTGTTCGCCGAAGTGTGGCCGGATACGCTGCCGACCAACGATGTGCTGACCCAGGCCGTGACGCAGCTGCGCAAGGCGTTCAGCACCGACCAGGACAACGGCCAGGCGTACATCGAAACCATCGCCAAGACCGGCTATCGATTGCTTGTACCGGTGCAGGTGCTGGCCGATGCAGCGCCGGAAGGCGCTGAAGACGCAACGCCGCCGCTGGCCGAAGCCATCGATGCTGCGCTGGCAGCGCCGCCGGCTGCTGCGCAGTCGCTGGCACGCCGTCGCTGGCGTCACTGGCGCCGGCGCCTGCTGCTGGCGCTGGGCATTGCCATGTTGCTGGCGTTGCTGGTGATGACCGTGCTGCTGGTGCGGCGTCCGTCGCCGGTGAGTTCGCCGGTGGATGCCGCCGTGGAAGACGGCACGCGCGTGATCGGCAGCCCCGAGCGCCCGTACCGGCTGATCACCGCAACCGCTGGATTCGAGACCTATCCCACGCTGTCGCCGGACGGTTCGCAGGTTGCCTATGAAGGCGCCAACGAGGACGGCAAGGGCGGCAACGCGATCAAGGTGCAGACCTCAGGCAATGCGCCGGCGCGCCAGCTGCTGTCGCCGCCGGAAGGTGCCAACGATCGTTTCCCCACCTGGTCGCCGGATGGCCGCGAGATCGCCTTTGCGCGTTTCGGCGCTGGCGGCAGCTGCCAGGTGCTGGTGGCCAGTGCCACCGGCGGCGCGCTGCGCCAGGCCACCCGCTGTGATGGCACCGAACTGCTGAGCTTCGACTGGACGCCTGATGGCCGTGGCCTGGTGTTCGGCAGCATGGTGGGCCGTTACGCCCATCGCGGCATCCGCGTGCTGGACCTGCCCACCGGGCAGTGGCGTGCGCTCGATTACGCCGTGGACGAGGACGATTTCGACTACGCGCCGCGTTACTCGCCGGACGGCCGCTGGCTGGTGTTCGTGCGCAACCCGCAGCTGGGCGATCTGTGGCGTGTGCCGGCTGCGGGCGGCACGCCCGAGCAGTTGACCAACGAGGCAGCGGAACTGCGCGGCTGGGCCTGGCTCGGCGATGGCCGCAGCATCGTGTTCGGCCGCCGCGTGGACAGCGAAGCGCGCCTGTACTACCTGGACGTGGCACGGCGCACCCTGCGTGATGCCGGCCTGGATGATGCGCAGTGGCCGGCGGTGTCGCGACGCGGCGACATGCTCGCCTTCGTCCATCGCCGCGCTCAGTTCGGCGTGTTCAGGATGCCGTCGACCGGCGCCAGCGAGCGCCTGTTTGCCTCCAGTGGGCGTGACGGGCAGCCGATGCTTGCCCCCGATGGCCACCAGATGGTCTTCAGTTCCGACCGTTCCGGCAGCTTCGCGCTGTGGTGGGCGGACCTGCAGCGGCCTGATTCGCTGCGGCCGATCGAAGGGCTGCGCCCGGAAGGCCGGCAGGCCCCGGACTGGTCCGAGGACAGCCGCCAGGTGCTGGTGGTAGGCCGCGATGAGCATGGCAAGGCGGTGGTCTATGAGATCGCTCCCCGCGACGAGCGGCTGCAGCTGCTGCCAGTGCCGGTCGAGCAGCCCCTGCAGGTCCTGTACGGGGCGGCGCCGGACCAGTTGCTGGTGCTGGAGCGTGATGCGGACCAGCACACCCGCTTGAGCCTGTTCGACCGCAGCAGCCAACCGTGGCGGCGCCTGGCCAGCCTGGAAGGCGTGTCCCAGGCCCGCTTCGACCGCAGCGGCGGGCGCGTGGTGTTCACCCGCTTGGCCGCAAGCGGGCTGTGGTCGATCGATCCGGCCCTGGCGCCGGACAGCGTCCAGCAGATCAGCCAGGACCGGCCCAGCCGTTGGCGCTACCGGACCTGGACCGTGGCGGGGCAGGGCGGTGTTGATTACCTGGGCACGAGCAATGCCTGCGCCACCACGCTGGTGCGCATGCGCGATGGCCAGGAGCAGCCGGAGCGCTGCCTGGATGCGCAGCGGCTGAGTGCTGGCAATGGCCTGAGCGCCAGCGCTGACGGAAACGACCTGTACCTCGCCCTGGCGGTCAGTGACGGCGCCGACATTGGCGTCATGCGCCTGCCCCGGCAGCCACCGCCGCTGTTTCCGGCCTTCAGCAAGTTTATGATTTTCAAAGAGAATGGGCCTTCGTAACTTCTTCGTGGGGATCTCGTCGCGAATTCGTGGCGATCTCGTCAGACTTTCCTGACGCGGAGGCACCTGATTAGGCAAAACGGTGGCCTGTACTTGGCAAATCCGTGGTGCCTCCATGCGTCAACTCTCCCTGGCCGATCGCGGCCAAACCGTGTCCCTCGACAAGGCCATCGACGACGTCTCGCCGACCTGCCTGGGCGTGGCCCGTCTCGGCAGCCTGCAGACCTCCGGCACCAGCTTCACGGTGTGGATGCAGGTGCGTGGCACCTCCTGGGTCGAGGCGAAGGAAGGCCGCTTCCGGCTGCGCCAGGGCGAATGGATCGCGTTCGAGAAGGAATCGCGCCCGCTGGTGCAGGCCGGCCGCAACGGCCTGTGCGTGGGCCTGAGCCTGAACGCCGAAGCGCTGCGCGTGCTGGCCGAGATGGCCGACTGCGGCCTGTACGCAGGGCGCGGCCGGATGAGCCGCAGCGACGCCCGTGTCGGCCTGCGCCTGTGGCGTGATGCGCTGGCCAATGGCCTGCCGGCGCCGGCACTGCGCCCGCTGCTGCTGCACCTGGCCGGCCTGCAGCGCAGCATGGCGGACAACGTGCAGCGTTGCCCGGGCCGCTCGCGCAGCCGCAAGCGCCAGGTATTCGGCCGCATGCAGCGCGCCCGCCTGTACCTGGAAGGCAACAGCCACCGCGTGGTGCGCATCGGCGAACTGGCCGAGCTGACCAACTTCTCCAGCTGGTACCTCTCCAAGACCTTCCAGAGCCTGTACGAGGAAAGCCCGCAGTCGCTGTCCGCACGCCTGCGCCTGGAGCGTGCCGCAGACCTGCTGCGCGACACCGACATGATGGTGGGCGAGGTGGCCGCCGCCAGCGGCTTCGACAACTGCTGCAGCTTCGCCCGCGCCTTCCGCGCGCGCTATGGCACCTCTGCTTCGCGTTTTCGTGAAAACGGCGCGAAGCTTCCGCCACAATCGGCAAAGTCTCCGGGTGTGTCGCGCAAATACAGCGCTGCAACGCAATCGTAACGTGCTGGGGTGTTTTAACACGCTGCTAACACGTACCTTGGAGAGATTGATGAACTTCCGTAATCCCGCAGTGCGTCTCGGCCTGCTGCCGGCCGGCATTGCGCTGGCGCTGACGCCTGCGTTTGCTTCCGCCCAGGAAGCGGCTTCTGGCACCACCGACCTCGATCGTATTTCGGTCACCGGTTCGCGCATCCGCGGCGCCGCCATGGAGACGCAGCAGCCGATCCTGACGATGACCCGTGAAAGCCTGGAAAAGCAGGGCTTCTCGAGCGTCGCTGACGTGCTGAACAACCTCACTTCGGCCGGCTCCCCGGCCATCTCCCGTTCGGAGTCGCTGGCTTCGGGCGAGAACGTCGGCGGCTACTACGTCGACATCCGCAACCTGGGCGCCGAGCGCACCCTGGTGCTGATGAACGGCAAGCGCCTGGGCGCTTCCACCGCTGGCCTGCAGGACCTGAGCCAGATCCCGATGTCGGCCGTTGAGCGCATCGAGATCCTGAAGGACGGCGCGTCCTCGATCTACGGTTCGGATGCCATCGCCGGCGTCGTGAACGTGATCACCCGCAAGAACTTCGACGGTGGCGAAGCCCAGGTCTACGTTGGCCAGTACGGCAACGGCGACGGCGACACCGAAACCTATTCGATGACCCTGGGTGCCCGCGGTGAGCGCGGCAGCCTGACCCTGTCGGCCGAATACAACAAGCAGGATCCGGTGTGGGCCAAGGACCGCTGGTACAGCCGTGACGGCTCGCTGGGTCCGAACTCGACCTCGGCTGACTGGAGCCCGATCAGCCAGAACAGCACCTGGTGCAACCCGACCCTGTACGACTGCTCGCGCACGTCCAAAACCGCGGTGTGGGAAACCCTCAACGCCGGTGGCAACCCGACCAACGCAGCCGACTACCACGAGCTGACCGAAGACGAGTACTCCAACGCCAACCAGCAGATGACCCTGCTGACCGGCGTGAAGCGCAAGTCGGTCTACATCAACGGCACCTACGACTTCACCGATTCGATCAGCCTGAACACTGACCTGCTCTACAACGAGCGCCAGACGTTCCAGCAGATCGCCGGCTACCCGTACCAGTCCAATTCGACGGACATCAACACCCCGCTGAGCGGCAGCAGCGCCTTCAACCCGGTGAAGGGCCAGGACGTCAGCTTCCGCCGTCGCCTGTGGGAAGTGCCGCGTACCACCGACAGCCAGCTGAAGACCCTGCGCTTCGCGCCGACCGTCAGCGGCTACTTCGACTTCGCCGGCAAGACCTTCGATTGGGACGTCGGCGCACTGTGGAACCGCAACGAGTCGATCAAGACCAACCGCGGTGACATGAGCCTGATCGGTGCCCGCCAGGCACTGGGCGCTTCGTACATCGACGACAACGGTGTCGCCCAGTGCGGCGTCAAGGGCGTGCTGGACCCGTCGCTGTCGGGCTGCCGCCCGTGGAACCCGCTGCTGCCGTACGGCGTTGCAGGCCAGGGTTCGCTGGCTGACCAGGAACTGCAGGACTTCCTGTTCCCGACCTTCACCACCCGCGGCATCACCAAGACCACCAGCTTCACCGCCAACCTGGCCGGTTCCATCGTGACCCTGCCGGCCGGTGACCTGGGCTTCGCCCTGGGTGTCGAGCACCGCAAGGAAGAAGGCAGCTACGTGCCGGACGCCTTCGCACAGTCGGGCCAGTCCACCGGCCTGGGCCAGAAGCCGACCCGCGGTGAGTACGATCTGAACGAGGTCTACCTCGAACTGAACGTGCCGCTGCTGGCTGACGTGGCCTTCGCCAAGGAACTGACCCTGAACGTTGCCAGCCGTTATTCGGACTACAGCAACTTCGGTGGCACCACCAACAGCAAGTTCGGCCTGACCTGGCGTCCGATGGACGGCCTGCTGGTCCGCGGCACCTACGCCGAAGGCTTCCGCGCCCCGACCATCAGCGACCTGTACGGTGGCCTGAGCTCGAGCTTCGAGTCGTACATCGATCCCTGCGGCATCAGCGCTCCGGGCTCGGTCAACGGCAACGCTGCGTGCAACGCCGGCGGCGTGCCGGTGGGCTACACCCAGGTTGGCCAGGGCAACAAGGTCTGCTCGACCCTGCCGTGCCAGTCGGGTGACCAGTTCGTCTCCGGTGCCAACCCGAACCTGAAGCCGGAAACCTCGAAGAGCACCACCTTCGGCCTGGTGTGGAGCCCGCAGTTCGTGCAGGGCCTGGACCTGTCGCTGGATTGGTACAAGTACGAAATCAGCGACATGATCATCGCTGACAGCGTCGACCGCATCCTGCGTGACTGCTACGTGCTGGGCAACTCGGCCCGTTGCGCGGACGTCGTCCGTGCCGATGACGGCCACGTGAGCGCCATCACCTACGGCACCGCCAACCTCGGCAAGATGGAAACCGAAGGTTACGACCTGGGTGTCAAGTACCGCCTGCCGGAGCTGGCCATCGGCCAGTTCAACATCGACTGGACGACCAGCTACATGTCCAAGTACGACGAGCAGGGCCAGAACGCTGCAGGCAACAACATCATGATCGGTCGTGTCGGCGAAGCCGGCCTGTTCCGCGTGCGTTCGAACCTGGGCGTCAACTGGCAGTACGGCGATTTCGGCGTGAACTACACCGCTCGCTACTACTCGGGCATGAAGGAAAGCTGCATCGACACCGGCGAGTTCTGGTGCAATGCGCCGAACCACTACGCCAATGGCGAGGCTGATCCGCTGCGCAAGACCGGCTCCAACACCTTCCACGACCTGCAGGTCAGCTGGAAGGCACCGTGGGATGCCACCATCGCCCTGGGCGCCAACAACGTGTTCGATCACAAGGGTCCGCTGATGTACTCGGCCCCGAACTCGTCGTTCGCCTACTACGGTGGCTTCGACGTGGGTCGCTTCCTGTACATGAAGTACACCCAGCGCTTCTGATCCATCGAAGCGTCGCAATAGGTACGTAGTAGAGGAGGGCGGGCCGCAAGGTCCGCCCTCTTTCTTTGTGCGGCGCCTGGCGTGTGGCGCCCGCCCATGAAAAAAGGGCAGGCCTCGCGGCCTGCCCCCTGGTCTTTGCCCGCGCCGCCAGGCTCAGGCTTCGGTCGGTACCAGCCCCATCAGGCTGTTGGCATGCTCGCGCCACTGCGGCAGCTTGTTCAGCACGCCGGCACGCTGCAGGTAGTCCTCGTCCACCGGGTCGCCGTTGACCAGCGCCAGGGCCACGTGCACCGCACCGGTCACCCAGAAGCTGCGCGTGTTGGCACGCTGCGGCTGCAGGTGGAAGGCCACTGCTTCGATGATCGGCATCGGCAGGCCCCACAGGCCCAGCAGGTAGGCACCGGCCTCGGCATGGCCGGGGCGCGGATCGTCGGCCAGTGCCGGTTCGCTGCGCTCGTTGCGCACGCCCGGCAGCAGCAGGCCGATATCGGCCAGCAGGGCGGCCGTCGCGCCCAGCTCGGCACTGGATTCGGGCAGCAGGCGCGCGGCAAGGCGCGAGGCCATCAGCGCGCGCTGCTGCAGCGAATTGCGCTCGGCAGTGGACAGCGTCGGTGCGGAAAACACCTCGCTGGCCAGCACCAGGTCACGCAGCGTGGCCAGGCCCAGGCGGGTCACCGCGGTGCGCAGGTCGGCAATGGTGCGGCCCTGGCTGAAGAACGCCGAATTGGACAGCTGCAGCACCTTGGCCGCGATCGCCGGATCGGCGGCAACCAGCTTGGCCACGTCGGCACTGTCGGTGTCGTCGTCATGTTCCAGCGCCTGGGTCAGGCTCAGGTACAGGTGCGGCGGCGAGGGCAGCTTCTCGATGCGGCCGATGGCATCGCGCAGGCGCGGGCTGTCCAGCACGTCGCGCAGCTCTTCCAGGCTGGTCAGCGCTTCCAGCAGCACTTCCGGCGCCAGCGGCAGCGGCAGGAAGCGGTGGGCCACGCCGATCAGGCGCGCCGGCGGCGGCCGGTTGCCGTGCTGGGCATCGACCAGCGCGATACGGATGGTTTCAGGCCGCAGCGTGCGGATCTGGCCGAGCAACGTGGTTGCGTTGAGGTCGGGCAGCTGCGGGCAGACGATTACCGCATCCACGCCCTGCGCAGCCACCGCGGTCATCGCAGTGTGGCCATCGACGGCGGTCAGCGGTTGCCATTCTTCCCCAAGATCGGCAATGAATTCGCTCAGCTCAGCCGGCAGGCTGGCTGAATCCCCAACTAGCAGAATACGCACGACACATTCCCCTGGCTGTCTCGACGGTGTGCGTCGATGACGTGTGAAGTGACGCAATTTACCTAATACGGCGCCAACAGTGATGGCCCGCAGTGTTGAAACGTGACCAGCATCGCTCCGGCGCGCAGCACCGGAGCGATCCTGTTCAGGCTCAGGCCTTGCTGTCGAGGTGGCGCTGGTGCGCCTCGATCAGGATCTGCTTGGCCTCGGCCGCGCCACCCCAACCGTCCAGCTTGACCCACTTGCCCTTTTCCAGGTCCTTGTAGTGCTCGAAGAAGTGGCCGATGCGCTCCAGCCAGTGGCTGGACACCTGGGCGATGTCTTCGACATGGGCGTAGCCGCTGAAGATCTTCGAGACCGGCACGGCCAGGATCTTCTCGTCGCTGCCCGCTTCATCGCTCATCTTCAGCACGCCGACCGGACGGCAGCGCACGACCGAGCCCGGGACCAGCGGCAGCGGCAGCACCACCAGCACGTCGGCCGGGTCGCCATCGCCGCACAGGGTGCTCGGCACGTAGCCGTAGTTGCACGGGTAGCGCATCGGGGTCGACAGGATGCGGTCGACGAAGATCGCGCCGGTTTCCTTGTCCACTTCGTACTTCACCGGCTCCGAGTCCTTCGGGATCTCGATGATGACGTTGATTTCTTCCGGCGGGTTCTTGCCGGGCGAGACGAGTTCCAGACCCATGGTGTGCTCCAGGTGGGGGATGTGGACGGATAGCTGACCATTTTATGCCTTTGCCGGGCGCTGTGCAGGGTAGGGCAGCGCCGACCTTCGTAGTGGTCCCCGCCGGAGGTGCCGGAGCGGGGTTCCCCGATGGGGCCGGTGCGTGGGGCGGGGCAGGCTGTGGCTTCATTCCCGAGGAACGCCGCCATGACCTGGATACGCTGCTGTGGCCTTGCCGTCCTGTTGTCCGTTACCCCGCCGGCGCTTGCCGGCAGCCATGTCGATCTGATCGATTTCCCCACCAGCGAGGCCAACTGGGACCGCTTCTACGACCTGGAAGCTGCCCTGATGCAGGGGTTTGACCGGATCTGCGCCGATACGATCTGCGCCGGTGACTACACCAACTACCGGGTGATGCAGGTGCGCTGCGCGGTGCAGCGGCAGGCCGGCGTGGTCGACCGCTGCGCCTGGGTGGTGGCCGCCAGCGAGCTGCGCGTGCAGCCGGATACCGGCGAAGTGGAGGTGGACAATGGCCGCTGGGTCTGTCCTGTGGACCTGCAGCCGGGCGTACCGGTGGAAGAGTTCCACGCGGTGCTGTCGGGGCCGGACGGGGTGGAGGCGCCATTCCCCGGCCTGGGCCGGGGCCTGTTTGACGGTCTGCTGGGGTGCCTGCAGGGGCCAGGCAACCATGGGAGGGTGCAATGATGCGCGTCCTGGGATGGATGATCGGCCTGCCACTGTTCCTGGCGGGCGTGCCCGCCCTCGCCGGGGACCGTTACGTCGATGCGCGGCTGTATCCGGACCAGGGCAGTGGCTGGGAGCGCTTCCGCGGCGTTGAACGTGCACTGGTGGCCGGCTTCGACGACGTCTGCGGCGACACCTTCTGCGAAGGCGAGTACTACAACCTGCAGGCCATGCGCCTGCGCTGTTCGGTGGAGCGGGCCAGTGGCCAGGTGGCGGGTTGCACCTGGACGTTCGCGGGCAGCAACACCTCGGTGCTGGATGACGGCAGCATCGAGGTGGATCTGCGCAGTTATGCCTGCGTGCTGCCGCTGGCGGAGGGCACGCCCCTGGAGAGCCTGCTGCACGCGCTGGAAACGGTGCCGCCTCGGGATTCCATCGACGTGCCACTGCCCGGTGCCTCGACCAGTGTCTACGACGCGCTGGTCGATTGCCTGTAGGCCCGGCAATCGATGCAAACGTGACTGATTCGCATTTACGGAGTAGCATGCGCGCCGCCCCCGTCTGTCCCGTCCTCCGCGCATGCCTTCCAATGCCGCCACCCTCACCGAACTGCTGATCCGTGAACGGCCGGCGCTGCTGCGCCGGGTGCAGCGCATCCTCGGCGGCGACAGTGGTGCCGAGGATGTGATCCAGGCGGTCTGGTTCAAGGCGCGTGGTGTCGACAACCAGCAGTGCATCGACAACCCACGGGCCTACCTGTACCGCCTGGCGATCAACCTGGCCACCGACCATGGCCGCGAGTCGACGCGCCGCAACCGCCTGCTGGCCGAGCACTACCTGTGGCAGGAGGAGGACGAGGTGTCCACCGAGGATCAGGTGATGGCCCAGGATGAGCTGCAGCGGGTGCTGGATGCCGCCGGGCACCTGCCCGAGCCGACCCGCACCATCTTCCGCCTCAACCGGCTGCAGGGGCTGACCCAGGCCGAGATCGCCCGCCGCCTGGGAGTGTCGGTCACCACGGTGGAAAACCACGTGCGCAGCGCCCTGGCCCGGTTGGCCTGGGCCCGCGAGGGTCGATGATCAATCGCCCTTGGGGGCCGCTGCACGACGAACGTCTTGATCCACGGGCCGCAGTGCGGTTCCGTCCTTTCCACTGCGCCTGACCGCGCCCGCCTGCCAGCCGATGAGCCCGCACTCTCCTTCCAGCGCCCGCGCAGACGACCCCGTGGCCGAACAGGCCCGGGACTGGATCGTGTTCCTGGCGTCCGGCGAGCACAGCGATGCGCGCATGCAGGCGTTCGAGCAGTGGCTGGCGCAGCCAGGGCATCGTCGTGCCTTCGAGCACGAACGGCGCCTGTGGCGCAGCCTCGGCGCATCGCCGGTGGCAGCGGCCACAGCCGCAACGCTTCCAGTGGCGCGTGGGCGTGTGCGTTCCCGTCGCCGCCTGCACTGGGCCGCCGCCGCCGCTCTGGCGCTGCTGGTAACCGCCCCCGACGCCTGGCTGCGCCTGCAGGCCGACCATCGCAGCAACCACCAGGTGCAGGCGGTGCAGCTGCCCGACGGCAGCCGTGCGGTGCTCGATGCCGACAGCGCCATTGCCGTGCACTTCGATGCACGCGCCCGCCGTATCGAGCTGCTGCAGGGTCGCGCCTGGTTCGAGGTGACCCCGGATGCGCAGCGCCGCTTCAGCGTGGCCGCCGGCAATGGCGTGGTCGAAGACATCTCCACCGCGTTCACCGTCGCCCGCCATGACAGCACTGTGGAAACCGAAGTGGGGCAGGGACGGGTGCGCGTGGCCAACCCGATCGATGGCGGCTGGACCTACCTGCAGGTGGGGCAGCGCGCGATGTACGGCGCACACAGCGGCGTGACCCGCCTGGCGGACGTGGCTGCCGACCGCGTCGGCGCTTGGCGCCAGGGCGAGCTGCTGCTGGATGACGCCACGGTGGTCGATGCCGTGCAGGAGGTGGGCCGCTATCGCCGTGGCCCGACCTTCGTGCGCGGTGACCTGTCGCACCTGCCGGCAGTCAGCGCGGCCCTGCGCATCGACCAGCCGGAACAGGCGCTGGACACGCTGGCCGCGACCGCGGGCCTGCAGGTCACCCGCCTGCCCTTGGGCGTAGCCATCGTCCACCGGTAGATCCACGCCATGCGTGGATGAATCGGCCTTGGGGTTCCCCGCGCCCCATTCGTCCTACCAGCGAACGTACCCGCCGCCGCCACGTACGTCGTTGTGTCCGCGCCCCGCGCGGATGACGCCGCGCCCGCGGCTCCGTTCCCCTCACAGGTTTCCCATGTCCGACTTCCGTCGTCCGGGCCGCGCACCGCGCCCGTCCCGTCTGTGCATCGCCCTGCTCGCCGCTGGCCTGGCCGGCACCGCGCCGACCGTGCTGGCCCAGTCCAGCACCACCGCGCCCGCCGCGCTGCTGCGCTTCGACATTCCTGCCCAGCCGCTGGATGGCGCGCTGCGCGCCTACATGCGCCAGTCCGGCGTGCAGGTGGCCTATCCGGCCACGCTCGGCAACGGTGTCACCTCGCAGGCGGTCAGCGGCACGCTGTCGGCCAGTGATGCACTGTCGCGCCTGCTGCAGGGCAGCGGCCTGGTCGCGCGGCGGGTCGGCAGCGACGCGGTGACGCTGGAAGCGGCGCCGGCACAGGCTGGCAGCGGCGTCATCGTCACCGACACGCTGAGCGTGTCCGGCGAGCACATCGAAGGCGGTGCGGTCAGCGATGAAGCGCGCCTGCTCGACAGCTACCGCAGCGTCGGTTCCACCACCACGATCAACCGTACCCAGCTGGAACGCTTCCGCGGCACGTCCAACGGCGACATCGTCAAGGGCGTGGCCGGCGTCACTGCGGGCGATCCGCGCGTGGGCAACGGCTTCGACGTCAACATCCGCGGCATCCAGGGGCAGAGCCGCGTGCCGGTCATCATCGACGGCGGCCAGTCCAGCATGGACACCTACCGTGGCTACGCCGGCCAGTCGCAGCGCACCTACCTGGACCCTGACCTGATCTCGCGGCTGACCATCACCAAGGGCCCGAGCCTGCAGGCCAACGCCTCCGGCGGCATCGGTGGCGTGGTGGAAATGGAGACGTTGAACGTCGATGACGTCCTGCGCGAAGGCCGCGATGTCGGCGTACGCGTGCGTGGCGGCCTGGCCAACAACAGCGCCAACAACCTGCCGGGCTACGACGCCGCACCGCGCACCGACCGTGGCGCCAGTGGCAGCCAGTTCTTCAACGTCGCCGCCGCCGGCCATTGGGATCGCTTCGACCTGGTCGCCGCCTATGCGTATCGCGACAACGGCAACTACTTCGCGGGCAAGCACGGCTACGACGATTTTCCGCAGACGCGGCGCACGCTGGCACCGCTGAACCCGCCGCGCACGGAAGTGTTCAACACGTCCTCGCGGTCGAAGTCGGCGCTGCTCAAGGGCACCTGGCGCATCGATGATGTGCAGACCCTGGAGCTGGGCTACCGCCGCTATGAAGGCACGGCGGGCGAGATCATGGCCTCGCAGATCATCCGCGTGGACCGCGACCGCGTGCCGCAGTGGGACCCGGGCCACGTCGACATGGACAGCTACAGCGCGCGCTACCGCTTCAACCCGGACAGCGACAAGGTCGACCTGCGCATCAACGCCTGGTACACCGATACCGACAGCGTGATGTACAACAACCTGACCGGCATCACCCCGTGGTACTACGACCGCCGCACCGAGTGGTACGACGCACCGAGCTTCAGCGGCAACCCCGGCTACAAGGACGCCTACCGCAATCCGCTGCGGCAGAAGCGCTTCGGCCTGGACGCCAGCAACACCTCGATCTTCGAGACCGGCGCCGGCCGCTTCACCCTCGACTATGGCCTGGCCTACAGCGACGAGGACATCGCGCCGGGCAGCTCCGGCCCGATCATGCACGATGACCTGGTCAACAACCGCTTCCTGCGCAACGCCGAGCGCAAGGAATACAGTGCCGTGGCCTCGCTGAAGTGGGCGCCGGACGAGCATTGGGAAGTGCAGGCCGGTGGCCGCTGGAACCGCGTGGACGTGCACGACCGCAACCGCCTGGCCACCCCGGACAAGTACGAGGTACAGGGCCAGTACCGCTACACCGAACTGCTCAACGGCGACCCGAGCCTGCCGTCGTGGCGGGCCAAGCGCATCGCCCTGCTGAACTGGTACCCCGATGCCAACGGCAACTTCACCCAGGACTCGCTGCTGGCCTCGCCCTACGAGCGCGGTACCGTGGCCGACATCGGCGGCTGGAACTTCTACGACGCCGATGATGCCGAAGACCTGGAAGTGCCGGTCAGCTGGACCTGGTCCAAGCCGATCCGCCGCCGCGACAGCGCCTTCTCGCCGACCGCCAGCGTCGCCTTCCGCTTCAGCGAAGACAGCATGGTCTACCTGAAGTACGCCGAAGGCACCAAGCTGCCGAGCCTGTTCGAGACCACCCTGGGGCTGTTCACCGCGGCCAAACCGGTGGCCGAACTCAAGCCCGAACGTGCGCGCAGCTGGGAACTGGGCGCCAGCACCATCCGCCACGACCTGTTCATCGCCGGTGACCGCCTGGCGCTGAAGCTGGCCTACTTCGATACCCGCATCGACGACCTGATCACCCGCGATTACCGCACGCTGTCGGCCGGCCTGATCCGCAACGTCGACCAGTTCAAGGTGTCGGGCCTGGAGTTCCAGTCCAGCTATGACAGCGGCAAGCTGTTCGCCGACCTGTCGGCGCACTACTACTTCAAGGCCAAGACCTGCGCACCGGACATCGCCGCCGAGCGTCGCGCCTATGGCGTGCAGCGCAGGATCGAGGAACTGGCCAACACGCCCGACTGCGTCGATGGTGGATTCGAGGGTTCGTACTCGAACACGCAGAACCCGCCGCGCTACATGGTCAACCTGACCGTCGGTTCGCGCCTGTTCGACGAGCGGCTGACCTTCGGTACCCGCGTGGTCCACAACGCCGGCCCGATCAGCAAGCTGGACAAGGAATGGAACGTCGGCCTGTCGGCGATCCAGCAGCTGTACCGGCCGACCACCCTGGTGGACGTGTTCGCCAGCTGGAGCTTCAACGACCAGCTGTCGGTGGAAGCCAACGTCGACAACCTGACCGACCGCTACTACCTGGACCCGCTGGCCCTGGGCGTGATGCCGGCCCCGGGCCGCACCGCGCGCCTGGCGTTGACCTGGAAGTACTGACCGGCCATCCACGCATGGCGTGGATCTACTGAAAAACCGGGGTCGGATCCCTTTCCAGCGGAAAGGGCTCCGACCCCGGCAGGGCTGCAGGGCGCGCTTACCGCCCGGTCGCGGCCTTCACCGCGTCTTCGTGCAGCGCTTCATTCAGTTCGTCCACCACGGTGCTCCAGGCTGCATCGGCCTGCAGCGATTCGGCCAGGAACTGGCGCTGCGCATCGCTCCAGTACGCGGCATCGGCCACTTCCACGCCGTTGGCCAGCTGGTGGCCGGCGATGAACCCGGCAATGGCCTCGGCGCTGGCGTCCAGGCCCAGCTGCAGGAACAGGTTGGTCATGCTCGGTTCGGTGGTGATCATCGGATGCTGCCTGGAGGGGAAAGGTAAGCTGCATTATCGGCGCATGCCGCCTTGGGGGAACCCCCTCGTGGCACGTCTCATGATCGACGCTTCCCCCTGGCACCCCCCGATGACCGCGACAACTTCCCCCGACGACAGCCGCAGCGTGCGCCTGAAGGCCGCCACCCGTGACAGCCATGGCGCGCTCGACAAGCGCATCATGGCCGGCGACATCTTCGCCGACCGTGGCAACTTCGCCCGCTTCCTGCGCGTGCAGTACCGTTTCCACCGCAGCATTGATGCGCTCTATGCCAGCCCCGCACTGGACGCACTGCTGCCGGCCCTGCACGAACGCCGCCGCCTGCAGCAGGTGCGCAACGACCTGCAGGATCTCGAGCAGACCCTGCCGGGCCAGGACATCGCGCCGTTGGCTGCGGACCTGCCGCTGCCGGCCGCGCTGGGCTGGCTGTACGTGGCCGAAGGCTCCAACCTGGGCGGCACGGTGCTGTACAAGATGGCCGCCGCGCTGGGCCTGGACCGTGATTTCGGCGCCCGCCACCTGGCGGCACACCCCGATGGCGCCGCCCGCCACTGGCGCGAGTTCACGGCGGCGCTGGACGCGGTGCCGCTGTCGGCCGAGCAGGAACAGCAGGTGATCGATGCCGCCGACGCTGCCTTCCGCAGCGTGCATGGCCATGTCGAAGTGGAATTCGGCGCATGAGCGGCCATCGCTGATGCGCTGGCTCTGGTTCGCGCTGGGCTGGCTGATGGTCGGCCTGGGCGTGATCGGTGCGTTGTTGCCGGTGATGCCCACCACCATTTTCCTGATCCTGGCGGTGGGCTGCTTCGCCCGTAGTTCGCCGAAGTTCGAGCAGCGCCTGCTGGCCCATCCGCGCTATGGCCCCTCGCTGCGCCTGTGGCGCGAGCAGGGGGCGGTGTCGGGCAAGGGCAAGGCGTTCGCCAGCGCCGGCATGGCGGTGGGCTTCGCGCTGTTCTGCTGGGGCGCGCATCCGTCCTGGCGGCTGCTGCTGGGCGTGGGCCTGTTCTTTGCGGCCAGCGCCGGCTACGTCCTGAGCCGGCCAGCGCCCCGGCTCGATCCCACCCCGCTGGTGGAAGTGGACGATGCCGAACCCCGCGCGGCCCGCCGCCGCGCGTCTCCTCATGATTCTGATGGAAACCCCGACGATGCTGCCTGCTGACCTGGCGCCCCTGGCCACTTCCGCCCTGACCCCGTGGGGCATGTACCTGGCCGCCGACGTGGTGGTCAAAGCCGTGATGATCTTGCTTGCCGTCGCTTCGCTGGCCACCTGGACCGTGCTGCTGGCCAAGGGCTGGGAGCTGTCGCGGCAGGCGCGCGCGCTGCGTGCGGCCCGCGCGCGGCTGCTGGAGGCGCCAAGCCTGCCCGCCGGCGATGTGGATGCTGCGCTGGCCGAAGGCACTGCGGCGGCGATGCTGGAGGCGGCACGCAGCGAACTGCGCCTGTCGCAGGACCTGGCGTGCCGCGACGGCATCAAGGAACGCGTCGCCTCACGCCTGGACCGGCTGGAACTGGACACCGCACGCGTGCAGCGGCGCGGCATCGGCGTACTCGCCAGCATCGGTGCGGTGGCGCCGTTCGTGGGCCTGTTCGGCACCGTGTGGGGCATCATGAACAGCTTCATCGGCATCGCCCACAGCAACACCACCAACCTGGCCGTGGTTGCACCGGGCATCGCCGAGGCGTTGCTGGCCACCGCTCTGGGCCTGGTCGCGGCGATTCCTGCCGTGCTGGTCTACAACCACTTCAGCCGCGTGCTGGCTGGCCTGCGTGGCCTGCTGGGTGATCTGTCGGCGGCGGTGCAGCAGCTGGTTTCGCGCGATCTGGACCGTGCCGCTGCGCGTGCCCCGGCCAGTGCACTGCGTGCGGTGCACTGAATGGCGATCAGGACCGCATCCGACCGCGACGACACGCCCGAAGAAGCGCACGAGATCAATGTCACGCCCTTCATCGACGTGATGCTGGTGCTGCTGATCATCTTCATGGTGGCCGCGCCACTGGCCACCGTGTCGGTACCGGTGCAGCTGCCGGCCAGCAGCGCGCAGGCCACGCCCAGCGATCAGGCACCGGTGTACGTGACCGTGCAGGCCGACCTGTCACTGCGCGTGGGCGAAATGCCGGTCGCGCGCGACGGGCTGTCCGCTGCGCTGCAGGCGGCCACGCACGGCGATGCGGAGCAGCGCATCTACCTGCGCGCCGACCAGCGCGTGCCTTATGGCGAGTTGATGGCCACCCTCGATGCACTGCGTGCGGCGGGTTACCTGAAGGTGGCCCTGGTTGGCCTGGAGCAGGGCGCACGATGAGCACGCTGCGGCGCTGGGCGACCAGCCTGGCGATCGTGCTGCTGGCACACGCGGTGCTGGCCAGCGCCGTGTGGTGGTGGCATGCGCGCGCGACACCGGCGCCCACGGCAGCGCCACCGGCCGCGCTGATGCTGGAGCTGGCACCGACCGTGCAGGCGCCACCGGCACCGCCACGCGCGCTGCCGACCGGGCCGCTGCAGCAGGAACAGCAGCGCCGCGAGACCACGCCGCAACCGCCGCCCGTGCCCAAGGTGCCGCCGCAGCCGCAGGGGGATCTGCCGCCGAAGCCGCAGGTGCCGGCCAGCACGGCGCAGGACAGCGCGGACGCCAATGTCGAGCGCAGCACCGCACCGCCGGAGGTTCCCGCCGACGTTGCCACGCGATACGCCGCGCAGCAGACCACCGCTGGCGAGCGCAGCCGCGCCAACGCCACCTGGCAGGGCCTGTTGCTGGGCCACCTGCAGCAGCACCGGCGCTACCCGCGCCAGTCCGAGCGCCTGCGCCAGCAGGGCGTGGTGTATGTGCGGTTTGCCGTGTACCGCGACGGGCGCGTGTCCGCCGCGCGCATCGAGCGCGGCAGTGGCTTCGCGTTGCTGGACCAGGAAACCCTGGAAACCGTGCAGCGCGCCAGCCCGGTTCCGGTGCCGCCGGCCGAAGTGGCCGGCGACCCGGTGGAAGTGATGGTGCCCGTGGCGTTCCACCTGCGCGGCCGCTGATCCCGCCCGGCCTGCCATCCACGCATGGCGTGGATCTACAGCAGCGGCACCAGCAGCAGCGCCACGATGTTGATGATCTTGATCAGCGGATTGATGGCTGGGCCGGCGGTGTCCTTGTACGGGTCACCGACGGTGTCACCGGTCACCGCGGCTTTGTGCGCCTCGCTGCCCTTGCCGCCGAAGTGGCCATCCTCGATGTACTTCTTGGCGTTGTCCCAGGCGCCGCCGCCGGTGGTCATTGAAATGGCCACGAACAGGCCGGTGACGATCGTGCCGATCAGCAGGCCGCCCAGCGCGCGCGGCCCCAGCAGCAGGCCCACCACCACCGGCACGGCCACCGGCAACAGCGAAGGCACGATCATTTCGCGGATGGCCGAGCGGGTCAGCATGTCCACGGCCCTGTCGTACTGCGGCTTGGCGGTGCCCTGCATGATGCCGGGGATCTCGCGGAACTGGCGGCGTACTTCCTCCACCACCGCACCGGCCGCGCGGCCGACGGCTTCCATCGCCATCGCACCGAACAGGTAGGGAATCAGGCCGCCGATCAGCAGGCCGATGATCACCGTGTGGTCGCTGAGGTCGAAGCGGAACTCCTGGCCGGGGTTGGCCGTCTGCAGGTTGTGGGTGTAATCGGCAAACAGCACCAGCGCGGCCAGCGCCGCCGAACCGATCGCATAGCCCTTGGTCACCGCCTTGGTGGTGTTGCCCACCGCATCGAGCGGGTCGGTGATGTCGCGGATGTCCGAGGGCAGCTCAGCCATCTCGGCGATGCCGCCGGCGTTGTCGGTGATCGGTCCGTAGGCATCCAGCGCTACGATCATGCCGGCCATCGACAGCATCGCGGTGGCGGCGATGGCGATGCCGTACAGGCCGGCCAGCGCATACGCACCCCAGATCGCCGCACACACGGCGACCACGGGCAGGGCGGTGGACTTCATCGAAATGCCGAGGCCGGCGATGATGTTGGTGCCGTGGCCGGTGGTCGAGGCCTGCGCCACGTGCTGCACCGGCTTGTACTGCGTGCCGGTGTAGTACTCGGTGATCCACACGATCAGGCCGGTCAGCACCAGGCCGATCAGTGCGCAGCCATACAGCGCCATCGGGCCATGCACGTTGTCGTTCATCAGCCCGGTGGTGATCGGGTAGAACGCGATGGCGGCCAGCACGCCGGAGACGATCACGCCCTTGTACAGCGCGCCCATGATCGAGCCGCCCGGCTTCACCTTGACGAACAGTGCGCCGATGATCGAAGCGATGATCGACACCCCGCCCAGCACCAGCGGGTAAAGCACCGCATTGGCACCGGCTTCGCTCAGCATCAGGCTGCCCAGCAGCATCGTGGCGATGACGGTGACCGCGTAGGTCTCGAACAGGTCGGCAGCCATGCCGGCGCAGTCGCCGACATTGTCACCGACGTTGTCGGCGATCACTGCCGGGTTGCGCGGGTCGTCCTCGGGAATGCCGGCTTCCACCTTCCCCACCAGGTCGGCGCCGACGTCAGCGCCCTTGGTGAAGATGCCGCCCCCCAGGCGCGCGAAGATCGAGATGAGCGAAGAACCGAAGGCCAGGCCGACCAGCGCGTGCAGCGCCTGTTCCATCGGCAGCCCCATGCGCAGCAGCAGTGCGTAGTAGCCGGCCACGCCCAACAGGCCCAGGCCGACCACCAGCATGCCGGTGATGGCACCGCCGCGGAAGGCCACGTCCATCGCCGCGCTGATGCCGTTGCGTGCGGCCTCGGCGGTGCGCACGTTGGCGCGGACCGAGACATTCATGCCGATGTAGCCGGCCGCACCGGACAGGACCGCACCGACAGCGAAACCAATGGCGGTGTACCAGCTGAGGAACACGCCGACCAGCACGAACAGCACCACGCCGGCCACGCCGATGGTCAGGTACTGGCGGTTGAGGTAGGCACGCGCGCCTTCCTGGATCGCGGTGGCGATCGCGATCATGCGTTCATTGCCGGTGGGTTGGCGCAGGATCCAGCGCGCCGAGATGATCCCGTAGAGGATCGCGAGAATGGCGCAGCCCAGCGCCAGTGACAGCCCATGACGTTCCAGCATCAGACCCCTCCGCAGAATGGATGGTGAGCATCCAGTGGCGATGAACGGCACCACGAGGGGGACGACGGGTTGCAGCCTGGAACCAACCCGTGCCGACCGGAACGGTCGTCCGACGTATGGCGGTGTTCAGCATTCCCTGGTGCCCGCAGTATGCGTCCCGGCTCTTGTAGAGTCGAGCCATGCTCGACTTGCCCCTTCGCGCCATCCTTTGCACCCCGTTAAGCCACGCTCTGCAAGCCTGCGCACAGTCCTGACGGAGATTCCCCATGCGCCTGTCCCTGCTGATGCTTGCCGCCCTGGTGCCGGCCATGCCCGTGCTGGCCGCGGAAACGCCTGAACTGCAGCGGGCGGTCGGTGCCCCGCAGGCGGTGGGCGCCGTGCACACCCTGCGGCAGATTCCCGAGGCCTGCGCGCGGCTGGAAGGCGTGTTCACCGGCCAGGCCGCCGAGCCGTACCGCTTCTCCGCCGTGCGTACCAGCGAACAGTGCCAGCCGCGCGCCCGCTTCGTTGATTACGTCAAGGCACAGCCCAGTGCCGACAAGGGCTGGAAGCTCAACGACGTGATCCGCGTGCCGAATGCCGCCTGCCCGGCACAGCAGGCAGTGGTGCGGGTGTGGCGCCTGCCGGTCAACAATACCCAGGCGCTGGATGGCCAGGGCCAGTCGCGCATCTACCTGGAAGAGGCAAAGAAGCAGGCCGCCGCCGGCAAGATTCCGCAGGTGACGATGTTCGCCGCGCAGCTGCAGGTGGAAGGCAAGGCCTGTAATTGATACAGGTGGGTGCCGGCCATCGGTGAGTTATCGGTGGGTGCCGACCGTTGGTCGGCACCGATGTCGGCACCCGTGTTTCATCCACGCATGGCGTGGATCTACTCCCCGGCCAGCTTCGCCCCGCGCGCAACCAGCAGCTCGCGCAGTGCCGTGCGGTGGCAGTGCGCCTCGTCTTCGCAGTAGCACCCCACGGCGATGTCGCTGTGCTGCGACAGCGCCGCCAGCAGATCCAGTGCATGCGCCGCATCGGGCGCCTTCATTTCGGCCTTGTAGTGGCGGAAGAAGGCATTCCAGTCCGCCGCGGTCGTCGCCCCGTGGGCCTGTTTCACCAGCTCCGGGCTGGGGGCCAGGGTCGGAAACCAGACGTCATACCAGTCCTGCCGGGCGAATTCACTGCGCGCCACGCCACGTGGCGGCCGCCGCACCGTGCCGATGCGCAGGCCCTCACCGGGCGTGCGCGGGCTGCCAAGACGGACCACATGCAGGGCCATGCTGTTTCTCCTTGCGCAGGACCGCATCTTCGCGCCCGTGACGTGCCGCAGGCGTGAACCGGGCCGCAAACAGAAGGCCCGGGCACTTGCGCGCCCGGGCCTTCGGTCATGCGATGCCGGCGGCGGTCAGTTGCCGCGGCAGTCCTTCAGCCACAGCACGCGGCCGATCTGGTCGTAGTTGTCGACCACGCCGGTCAGCGTCACCTTCTCGCGCGGGCGCAGGGACAGCGCATAAGCGGTCTGGTTGGCAGCGAACGAGCAGGAGATGGCCACGCGCTCGAAATCGATGCTGCCATCGCTGGGCAGGTCGAAGGTGGTGTTGTAGGTGCCTCCGCTCTTCAGCACCGAGGCGATGCGGCCGGTGATGACGTAGGTCTTGCCCTTGTAGCGCGGCTCGATCGCAGCGGGGTTGTCCTTGTTCTGGTTGCGCAGCTGGAAGCCGAAGCGGTCGGCGGCAATGGTCACTGCCGATGCCTGCGGCGTGGCCTTGGCAGCCTGGTCACCGGCCTTGCCCGGCTTGACCTGGTTGAGCAGCTTGCACATCTCGGTACGGACGCCGTCAGCCGAGGCGATGGCCCCCTTGTTGACCTTCACCACCATGGCAACGGTGCCCTGGCCGCCTTCGGAGGTGGCGCTGATGATCATCGGGATCGGCTTGTGCGCCATGCTCTCCGGTTCTTCGATCAGCATCGAACCGCCTTCGATGTCCTCGCTCAGCACGTCCATGTTGGCGTTCTTGGCGATGACCCGCATCTGGCCGATGGCGCTGGCCACGCTCAGGTCCGGGTGGCTGACCGACGAAGTGAAGGTGGTGCCGGTGAAGGGGTTGCCCTTCTTCTGGAAGTTGGCTTCGCAGGTCGCGGCGAACGCGGGCGCGGCAGCCGTGCACAGCAGCACGGCGAGGAAGGTCTGGCGCTTCATGGATACAGTCCTTGTGGTGTGGCACTACGCGCCCGCAGGAGCGGGCGACAGACGGGTTGGCACGCATCGGCCCCTTGCCCCGGGCCGGGCCCCGATTGTGGGCTGCTTCTCAGATCGCCGCAATCCAACCAGCAAGGGCCCTTTCCGCTGGAAAGAGCCCTTGGCTGCAAGTTGTGACGTGGATCAACCTTCGAAGGCGGCCAGCTTCTGCTTCACCGCCACGTTCTTGAGGGTGACGTACTTCGGCAGGCCGTCGCTGCCGTAGGGCAGGGGGGCTTCGCCCTTGATCAGCGGCGACAGATAGGCGCGCGCCTTGGCGGTGATGCCGAAACCATCGCGGCGGATGAAGCTGGCGGGCATCTTCTTCTCGTGGTTGGCGATCTTCGCCAGCGGCGCGGCCTCGATCTTCCAGCGGTAGGGTGCATCGCTGCTGCGCACGATCACCGGCATCACCCCGTTCTGGCCCTTCAGTGCCAGCTGCACGGCCGCCTTGCCCACCGCCTGCGCCTGTTCCCAGTCGGTCTTGCTGGCCAGGTGCCGGGCCGAGCGCTGCAGGTAATCGGGCAGGGCCCAGTGCACCTTGAGGCCCAGCTGGTCCTTGACCCGGCCCGCCAGGTGCGCGGCGACGCCGCCCAGCTGCGAATGGCCGAAGGAGTCCTTGCTGCCGCCGGCATCGGCGACGAAGCGGCCGTCGGCGGTGGCGATGCCTTCGGAGGCCACCACCACGCAGTAGCCGACGCGCTCGACCACGGCCTTGACCTTGGCCAGGAAGGTGGCCTCGTCATAGGCACGCTCGGGCAGCAGGATGATGTGCGGGGCCTCGTCCTCGCCGTTGCCGGCCAGGCCCGCGGCGGCGGCCAGCCAGCCGGCATGGCGGCCCATTGCTTCGTAGATGAAGACGCGGGTGGAGGTCTCGGCCATCGCCGCCACGTCCAGCGCGGCCTCGCGCACGGAAACCGCGGTGTACTTGGCCGCCGAGCCGAAGCCCGGGCAGGTGTCGGTCACGGCCAGGTCGTTGTCGATGGTCTTGGGTACGCCGATGCAGGTCAGGTCGTAGCCGGAGGCCTTGGCCAGCAGCGAGACCTTCAGCGCGGTGTCGGCCGAGTCGTTGCCGCCGTTGTAGAGGAACCAGCGCACGTCGTGGGCGCGCAGTACCTCCAGCAGGCGGTCGTAACGGGCCCGGTCGGCCTCCAGCGATTTCAGCTTGACCCGGCACGACCCGAAGGCGCCGCCCGGGGTGTGGGCCAGGGCGCGGATGGCGGCGGCACTCTCCTTGCTGGTGTCGATCAGCTCCTCGCGCAGGGCGCCGAGGATGCCGTTGCGGGCGGCCAGGACCTTGATGCCCTTGGCCCGGGCCTGCTCGATGACCGCCGCTGCGGTGGCGTTGATGACCGCCGTGACGCCGCCGGACTGGGCGTAGAGGAGGGTACCGTTGCGCATGCTTCTACCTGCTCGGTGAGGGGGACATTGCAGTGACATTACCCGTATGCGCTAAAGTGGCGCTATTGCGGTGCAGCGATACCGGTCCGTCCGGGGCGCGAACTTTCTTTGTTTTCAACACGTTGGAGTCAGGTCAATGCGATTGGTTCTGTTGGGACCGCCCGGTTCGGGCAAGGGGACGCAGGCGACGCGCCTGAAGGAAAAGCTGGGCATCGCCCATATTTCGACCGGTGACATGCTGCGCGCGGAAATCGCCGCGGGCTCGGAGCTGGGCAAGCAGGCCAAGGCGGTGATGGATGCCGGCAACCTGGTGTCCGACGACATCCTGCTGGGCATGCTGGAGTCGCGCCTGACCCAGGCCGATGTCGCCAAGGGCTTCATCCTGGACGGCTACCCGCGCAATGTGGCCCAGGCCAATGCGATGGACGGCCTGCTGGCCAAGATCGGCCAGCCGCTGGATGCCGTGGTGCAGCTGGACGTGGCCACCGAGCTGCTGGTCGAGCGCATCGCCGGCCGCGCCCAGGAACAGGGCCGCGCCGACGACAACCCGGAAGCGGTGCGCCAGCGCCTGCAGGTCTACAACGACCAGACCGCCCCGGTGGTCGACTTCTACGCCGGCCGTGGCACCTTGGCCCGCGTCGATGGCGTCGGTGACCTGGACGAGATCGAAGCCCGCATCCTGGCGGCGATCAAGGGCTGATGGCGGTCGGCCGGCCCTGTGCCGGCCACCGTGCAGCCACGACGAAACAGGCCTGGTCCTTGCGGACCAGGCCTGTTTCGTTTCATAGGTGCCAGCGATGAGCTTGCTCAGGGCTCCGCAGCATGAGCTCCCTTGGGGATGGCCTCTTGGGGAGTAGGACCGGTTCGGGTACTACGGCTGGCTTCCTGAATTGTGTACGGGTTCACATACCCGCGCTATCGGGAATTCCCTGACAGACGATTGGAGTTTTCTCACAACCGGTGTAGGAGTTGTCTGACCCCATTGCAGACAATGGCCCTATACAGCCGTGATCGGTCACAATCCCCGGTCATGAGCAGCGTACATATCCTTGCAATCGCCGGCACCTTCATGGGTGGCGTGGCCGCCCTGGCACGGGAACTGGGCCACACGGTCAGCGGCAGCGACCAGGCCATCTATCCGCCGATGTCCACCCAGCTGGAGCAGCTGGGCATCGCCCTGGACCAGGGCTACCGCGCCGACAGCGTGCCGCCGGGCACCGCCGAGGTGGTGATCGGCAACGCCCTGTCGCGCGGCAATCCGGCCGTGGAAGCCGTGCTCGATGCCGGCCAGCGCTATATCTCCGGCGCCCAGTGGCTGTCCGAGCAGGTCCTGCCGGGTCGCGACACGCTGGCCGTGGCCGGCACCCACGGCAAGACCACCACCACGACCATCCTCACCTGGCTGCTGGAAAGCGCCGGGCGCTCGCCGGGCTTCCTGATCGGTGGCGTGGCCGAGGATTTCGGCGTCTCCGCCCGCCTGGGCCAGGGCCGCGAGTTCGTGGTCGAGGCCGATGAGTACGACACCGCCTTCTTCGACAAGCGCAGCAAGTTCGTGCACTACCGGCCGCTGGTGGCCATCCTCAACAACCTCGAATACGACCACGCCGACATCTTCCCGGACGTGGAGGCCATCGAGCGCCAGTTCCACCACCTGGTGCGCACGGTGCCCGCGCGTGGCCGCCTGATCGTCAATGGCGAGGACGCGCACCTGGCCAAGGTGCTGCAGATGGGCTGCTGGACCCCGGTCGAGCGCTTCGGTTTCGACCCGGCGCTGGAATGGCATGCCGAGCTGCTGGCCGCCGATGGCAGCGCGTTCCGCGTGCATCACCGTGGGCAAGCGCTGGGCGATGTGCACTGGTCACTGCTGGGCCGCCACAACGTGCTCAATGGCCTGGCCGCGCTGGCCGCCGCACATGCGGTGGGCGTGGCCCCCGCCGAGGTGATCCCCGCGCTGGCGCGCTTCCGCAGCGTCAAGCGCCGCATGGAAGTGATCGGCAGCCACGACGGCATCACCGTCTACGATGATTTCGCCCACCACCCCACGGCGATCGCGACCACGCTCGAAGGCCTGCGTGCCAAGGTCGGCGACGCGCGTATCGTGGTGGCGATGGAGCCGCGCAGCAATTCGATGCGGCTGGGTGCGCACGCGCAGGCGCTGGCGCCGTCGCTGGGACTGGCCGACGAAGTGGTGTTCCTGCACCGGCCGGAACTGGCCTGGGATGCCGCAGCGGTGATCGCTGCCGTGCGTGGCCAGGCCCATGCCGTGCCGGACACCGACGCGTTGCTGGCGCAGCTGCAGTCCAGCGCGCGCAGCGGTGACCACGTGGTGTTCATGTCCAACGGTGGCTTCGACGGCGCTCCGCGCCGCTTCCTCGCCGCCCTGCAGGCCCGATGAGTACCGACGTTTCGCTGCCGCTGTTCCCGCTGCACACCACGCTGGTGCCCGGCGCGGCGGTTGGCCTGCGCGTGTTCGAGCGCCGCTACCTCGACCTGGTGCGTGACACCGGCCGCAGCGGCGAGGGCTTCGGCGTCTGCCTGATCCTGGAAGGGCAGGAAGTGGGGGAGCCGGCCACCCCGGCCGCCTACGGCGTGCAGGTGCGCATCGAGGATTTCGATGTCGGTGCCGATGGCGTGCTGCAGCTGCGCCTGCGCGGCACCCGTCGCTTCCATGTCGAGCGTACCCGCGTGCGCGACAACGGCCTGGTCGTGGCCGATGTGCGCTGGTGCGAAGAAGACCCCGATGACGAACTGAAGCCGCAGCACGCGCTGCTGGCCACGGTGCTGGGGCACATCATCGAGCAGGCGGGCGAGGCGTATGCGCCGGCGAACCCGGCGCTGCTGGACCAGGCCAGCTGGGTCGGCTGGCGGCTGGCCGAACTGCTGCCGCTGGGCGAGCAGCAGCGCCTGCAGCTGCTGCAGATGGACGACCCGCACCAGCGCCTGCAGCAGTTGCTGGGCTGGATGCCGTAACAGCCATCCACGCGTGGCGTGGATCTACGCCGCCGGGCATGGCCCGGCGCTACCCCTCCGCGTTCCGGTAGCGCCGGGCCACGCCCGGCGGATCCATCACGGCGTGGTCCGCGTTCCGGTAGCGCCGCCGGGCATGGCCCGGCGGGTCCATCACGGCTGAGTCTTCAACCGCAGCACCGGCAACCCGGTCTCGGCATGCACGTCCTCGTGCTGCGGCATGCCCTGCACGGCGTCCTTCACCGCATTGAACGCGGGGTCGATGCCACGCACCGGATGCCACATCCCTATCCACTCGAAGTGACGCTCGTAGCGCAGGGTCTGTGCACTGCCCAGCCACAGCGGCACGTCGCCCGGCTGCAGCTGGCCCGGTGCCTGCCACAGGCGCAGCACGTAACGCTCGTCCGGCTTTGCGCCCTGGCGCACCATCAGCAGGGCCTCCACGCGCGTTTCCAACGTGGCCGGCAGCACCGGCAGTTCGTCGGCGCCGGTGTTCTTGTCCAGCATCAGCAGCGCTTCTTCCCAGCCGGCCTGCGCCTGCACGGTCCAGCCGCGCGCCTGCAGCTGTGCCTGCAACGGCGCCAGCGGGCCGGCCACCTGCACGTCCAGCGGCCAGCGCTGGTCATCGTCGAACTCGTTGCGGCGCGCCGGCAGCTTGGCCCAGTCATGCTGCCACCAGGCCTGCATGTCGATCGCAGTGGGTGCCGGCAGGGTCGGTTCGAAGCGTTCCAGCTTCACCGGGATGTTGCGCGGCGCGTACCACATGGCCGCGACCGCGAAGACGCCGTAGAACAGCCACGCCACCGGCTTCACCCAGAACGAGCGGTTGAAGCGGCGGCGGTAGGCGATGCCCAGCACCAGCAGCCAGAACGTGCCGAACAGCATCCCGCCGATGACGTCGCTCAGCCAGTGCGCGCCCAGGTACAGGCGTGAGAAGCCGATCAGGCTGACCACGATGCCCGAGACGAGGTACGGCCAGACGCGGGTACGGCCGGGCATCTCGCGGGCGATCAGCACCGCGAAGAAGCCGAAGGTGATGGTGGCCATGGTCACCGACACCGAGGGGAAGCCGAAGCCGCTGCTGGCATCGACCGGGCGCACCACGTCAACGGTGGTGCCCAGGAGCTTGGTCAGGGCCAGGCCGAAGGCCAGTGCGGCCAGCCAGTGCGCGGCGGCCATCCAGCGTCGGCGCCACACCAGGTAGCCCATGGCCGCGGCGGTGGCCGGCATCAGCACCTGCCACGCGCCCAGCGAGGCCAGTGCCGCCATCGGGTAGTCGGCCAGCGGGTTGCGCAGGGCCAGCATGGCCTGGTGCACCAGCAGGTCGATGGCCAGCGGTTCGCCATGGGCGACCACCACGGTCAGCAGCGCGAACCAGCCCCAGCCCAGCAACAGCAGCATCAGCGCCAGCATCGCCAGCGGTACCGATTCACGACGCTTGGGGTCGAGCACGCCCACCGTGTAGCGGCCCAGCGTGGGGTGGCGGTTGGACCAGTCCAGCAGGCGCGCCAGCCAGTGGTCCATGCGCGCAGCCGACCAGCGGTAGCCGTACAGCACGATGGCCCAGACCAGGCCCAGGATGACCATCAGCAGGCCGACCACCACCACCAGGCGTCCAGCAACAGCGGCAACCGCGTCATACGCCTCGCCCAGGATCCAGCCCGGGGCCAGGAACAGCACCGCCCAGGACAGGCTGGCGATGCCGCTGGCCTGCACGTAGCGGCTGGCCGGCATCTTCAGCATGCCGGCGATGGCCGGCACGAACGGCCGGATGGCGCCGACATAGCGCGCGATCAGGATGCTCTTGAAGGCATTGCGGCGGAACAGGTTCTCGCCACGGTCCAGCAGCTGCGGGTAGCGGCTGAACGGCCAGACCCCACGCAGGCGGTCGCCCCAGCGGCGGCCGATCCAATAGCTGATGCCATCACCGGCAAACGCACCCAGCGCCGCCGCGGCCACGGCATACGGCCCGGAGATCTGCCCCAGGCCGATGAACACGCCCACTGCGAACAGCAGGGGCAGCGCCGGCACGATGGCACCGAGAATGATGACCGCATCGCAGAAGGCGATCAGAAAAATAACCGCGCCCGCGAGTACGGGATGGGCGGCAATCCACGCGAGGGTGGCGTCGATCCATGAAGAGTCCATTGCCCGATTATAGAGGCGTGAAGGTGACTGGTTCCCAGCGGCTTGGTGACCGTTTGCAACCAGCGCCATCGCCTAGAATGGGCGCATGCCGCACTCGACCGACGCTCCAACGCATGCCCTGAAGGCCGACAGCTTCGGCCGCATCCTGCTCGTGCAGGGGCCGCAGGGCCCCTTCGTGCGTCGTGACCTGGGCGCAACGCCGCTGTGGTTGCGCGTGCCAGCGTGGTGGCTGGCCCGCCGCGAAGCACGCGCGCTGCGGCATATCCACGGCATGGCCGACGTGCCGCAGCTGCTGGACTGGGATGGCCGCCACCTCGATCGCAGCTTCATGGCCGGCGATGCCATGTACCAGCGCCCGCCGCGGGGTGACCTCGCCTGGTTCCGTGCTGCGCGCCGGCTGCTGCAGCAACTGCACCGGCGGGGCGTGGCCCACAACGACCTGGCCAAGGAGGCCAACTGGCTGGTGACCGAGGACGGCCGCCCGGCGCTGATCGATTTCCAGCTGGCGGTGATCGGCAACCCGCGCTCGCGCTGGATGCGCCTGCTCGCCCGCGAAGACCTGCGCCACCTGCTCAAGCACAAGCGCATGTACTGCCGCGAGTCGCTCACCCCGGTGGAGAAGCGCGTGCTCAAGCGCACCTCGTGGGTACGCGAGCTGTGGTTCGCCACCGGCAAGCCGGTCTACCGCTTTGTCACCCGCCGCATCCTGCATTGGGAAGACAACGAAGGGCAGGGGCCGAAGCCGTGAGTCCATCGCAGGTGGTGACCGCGCCGCCGAGTGCGGCCAGCGTGCTGCGCGCGCAGCTGCCTGGTGCCGGCTTCGTGCACGCCTGCCAGGCTCGCACCCGGCGCGATGGCCGCAGCGCGCTGCAGGCCTACCGCGATATGGCCGCGACCATTCCCGGCTGGTTCGATGGCCTGATGGCGCTGCGCAACCGCGGCATGCGCCTGCTCGGCATGAAGGACCTGGGTTCGTTGCGCGCCGTGCAGGAGACCGAAGCGCCGCAGCCGGGCCAGCGGCTGGGCATCTTCACCCTGCAGTCGCTGGATGAGGACGCCATCGTGCTGGAAGACAACGACCGCCATCTGCGTGTGCAGCTGGCGCTGCAGTGGCAGGGCGATGTGCTGGAAGTGGCCACGGTGGTGCATACCCACAATGCGTTCGGGCGGGTCTACATGCTGCCGGTGGCGCCGGTGCATCGATGGATCGTGCCGCATCTGCTGCGCAGGCAGGTGCAGGCCTACGACTGAAGACGGGATGTGTTGCGAAGCGTCGAGCCGGCCCGCGTGGTGCGGGCGCGCATGCGGACGCAAGGGGACGGCGTGAATCAAATCATTGTCTGGCAGGGCCGCGCGGTCCAGGAGGGGTAGGGGGTGTCAGTCCGTGCAAAGCAGAAGTGGGACATCGGAAGCGTCTTTCTGCTTCCGCTTGAGGATGGCGATTCGTGTGTTGGCCAGGTGATCGGGCGTGAGGCGCACGTTCTGAATAGTGCGGTGATTGCGCTGTTTGATTTCAAAGGTGCCTGGGCCGATGGAAATATTCCTTCGCTGGGATTGGATGGCTTGTTTTCGGCACTTTTTGTAACCCGCGACCTGCTGGATTCAGGTCGTTGGAAGGTGATCGATGTTCGTGACACTGGTGGCGTGGTCGAAGCGGCCCCCTATGAGACGCTGCGCAGGAGCGGATTCATCGGCGCCAAAGTTCGAGGCTCGGGTATCGTGGAAGAGTTTGTAAATGCCTTCTACGGTCTTGCGCCTTGGGATGATTGGTATGTGCCGGACTATCTTGATGCCTTTTTGATTTCGGCTAGCAAGAAACCGACTGATCATCTTGTGTACTCGGGAAGGCACGCTGTATAGATGAAGGGGGTGCCTGTGCATCGATGGCTGGATGACTCATCAAGGAAGATCGCGTGAGGGGGGCGTCTGGTTCATGGCTGTTCTGCTGTGCGGAGTGTTGATTGCCTGCAAGGGCAGCATGCACGGCAACGTCGCTGTCCCGTATCCTGACCGCTGCGCCCATCGCCGGAATCCGCAAGCTGATATCCGTCGCAGCAGATCATGACGTTGCAGACGGCGGGCTGCCCTCGGGCGTTGAGGTCACCTACCCGGTCATGGCCGTGGACGCGCTGTAAAAAATCCAAAGCCGGATGAGGTGATCCATGCTGGTTGGTTTGAAAAAGATCCATAGGCTGCTCCCAATGGTCCTTCTGTTGGGGGCCGTTGAGTCGACTGCGCAGGTTGCCGCTGAAGGTGGAGGGCGGTGTCAGGATCTGACAGGTGCGTACGAGGGAGTTCAGTACTGCCAGATTCCGATCCATGCGCTCCTCGCCAACTCGGTCGATTACAGAAACAGGAACGTTGCAGTGTTTGGTTATCTTCTTCATGGAGAGGAAGGTGGGGATGTCCTTGGGCCGTCAGCCGATGCTCTCCGTCGCATTGATTTCATCGCATGTGCGGCGGTGGACCTTGATGGTGTGAGATACGAGGATTCTTCAGACGTGCTCGAGCCGGGAATATACTTTGCAATGGTGCAGGGGGTTTACGTTGATGGGGCGGTGAATGGCGCTTGCGTAGGGTCCATTGAACGACCGATCATTTCGAGAGTATCGAAAGTTGAAGAGGCGGATTGAGTGGCGTTGCGCATGCAGGGAGTGGGCAAGCCTCCATGCTCGGTAGCTTGCCCGATGGTTGATGTTCGGGTGAGTCGCGTTTGCCGGTCAGCGCAGGCATTGATGCCGCCGGAAAGGTGGGGGCGATGATTGATTTTGATGAATCGGCTGATGTTGCGAAAACGCTTGCCTGGTACATGAGCAGTTTCTTCGAAGGCTGTGAAGAGGGCTTTGTTGCGGACTTCATGGTTTTCTGTTGGCAGACCCTTGATCCAGGGAGTGTCGCAGCCACGGATCTGCGCGGCGATCTTTTCGATGCCTGCGCTGGGCAGCTCCGCGAACTTCTGCAGTCGGTTGAAGAAACCTGCGGGCCGTGGAGTCCGCCTGCCTTCTGGAAGCGCTACATCGAGTGGGCTGACTACGCGACCCTGTTCAGCATCGAAGATCAAAGGGAATTCGCGCAGCATGATCCCGGCTATATCGAGCCCGCGTTCTCCGTGTTCGCGTTCACCGGAGGGCAGGAGATGCGGGCAGAGGCGATGACCGTGCTCGCCGGTTGTGCGGCTTCCAGCACCAAGCGGGCATCGTATGTGAGGTCTGTCATCGAAAGCCGCCTTCGCGTCGAAGCATTTGCGGTCCGCACGCGTTGATTTCAGCACCAGGCAATTGATCGGGGTGATGTATGTGGTACTGCGCACATGCCATTTTTTACTACGAATGCGAAGGGCAGGAGTCGTTCCTGGTGCATGAGAACGTCTACCTGATCCGCGCGGACAGCGACGAGCAGGCGCTGGCGGATGCAACGGCTCTGGCCTCCGAGTACGAGGATCTGAGCGGCCGCCTGATGGGGGACGACGGCAAGCCATCCCTCTACCGGTTCGCCGGAATCCGCAAGCTGATATCAGTGGAGACTGACGAGCACACTGCTGAGGGACGCCTGCACTCCGGTGTGGAAGTAACGTACTCGGTCATGGCCGTGGACACGCTGGACCAGGTGCAGCGTCTTGCCGGCGGTGATGCCCTCGACGTTCTGTACCAGGAATAGACCAAGGCCGCCGGGCATGGCCCGGCGCTACCTCAAGGGCACGCTCCGGTTCGGTAGCGCCGGGCCATGCCCGGCGGGCACGCAACGTTCCGGTATCACGGCGCCGCCGGCACCACCTGCTGGCCGATGAAGTTGCGCTTTCCATCGAAGTCATAGCCGATCTGCAGCTGGCCGACATCCGGGCAGGCATGGCAGTCGCGCAGCGGCGTGCGGTACAGCAGGCGGATGCCGCCGCCATCGAGCGGTGCAGTACCGGCCGCCTGTGCGGGTGCGAACGGCGTGGCCTGCGGATGCGCGGCCAGCACCGCCTGCACGCCCGGGTCGGCGCGCAGGGTGTCGTCCAGCTGCACCGCGTCGACATCGATGCGCTTGCCAGCGGCATCCACCAGTCGCGTGCCTTCGTTGGTGTTGGCGCGGAACGGGTATTCCACCGTAGCCACGCCCAGGCCATCGTGTTCATGCCAGGCCGTCACGTAGGCCAGCTCGCCGCCGGTGGACAGCTGCTCGGCAGCGGCGACGGCATCGGCGCTCGCACCGGCGGACTTCATCGTTTCAGCCAGGCACGCGCGCGTGGCGTTGTTCTCGCCCTGGCGGCACGCATTGAGGTCGCCATCCCAGACCACCGACTCGCTCCAGCGCAGTGAACCATCGGCCGCCTTGTTGGCGGCAGGCGCATCGCCCGTGGCGGGTTCGGTGCCGGGTTCAGGCGAACGGCCCTGGCAGGCGGTGAGCAGGGCCAGGCCCAGGGCAGGCAGCAGCAGGCGGGAACGGCGCATGGCGTATACCTCGTGCGTGTGACCGGGGCGCCAGTATCGTCAACGCGCGGTGAACTCCGCGTCGGCGCGGCATACTAGCGGCTCATCGCATACGCTGGAGTGTGGAACGTGGGCAGTCTGCAGGGCAAAACCCTTTTCATCACCGGTGCCTCGCGTGGCATCGGCCTGGCCATCGCACTGCGTGCGGCACGCGATGGCGCCAACGTGGCCATCGCCGCGAAGTCGTCGGTGCCCAACCCGAAGCTGCCCGGCACCATCCACAGCGCCGCCGAAGCGGTGACCGCAGCCGGTGGCCAGGGCCTCGCGCTGAAGTGCGACATCCGCGAAGAGGACCAGGTGAAGGCTGCCGTGGCTGCCACGGTGGATACCTTCGGTGGCATCGACATCCTCATCAACAACGCCAGCGCGATCTGGCTGCGCGGCGCGCTGGACACGCCAATGAAGCGGTTCGACCTGATGCAGCAGGTCAATTCGCGCGGCAGTTTCCTGTGCGCGCAGGCCTGCCTGCCGTACCTGCTGCAGGCGCCCAACCCGCACATCCTCACCCTGGCCCCGCCGCCCAGCCTGGAACCAAAGTGGTGGGGCCCGCATACCGGCTACACGCTGGCCAAGATGGGCATGAGCTTCGTTACCCTCGGCCTGGCCGCTGAATTCGGCCCGCAGGGCGTGGCGGTCAATGCGCTGTGGCCGCGCACCGTCATCGCCACCGATGCGATCAACATGATCCCCGGCGTGGATGCGGCCGGCTGCCGCACGCCGCAGATCATGGCCGACGCTGCACACGCGGTGCTGGTGCGCGAAGCCGCCGGTTTCCACGGCCGCTTCCTCATTGACGACGAAGTGCTGGCCGAAGCCGGCGTGACCGATCTGTCCGCTTACGCGGTGGACGCCTCGCGGCCGCTGCTGCCGGACCTGTTCCTGGATTGATCGGCGGCGAGTGCTTCTGAGGCAGTGGTCAAGGATGGCCACGGCCAAGGTTGGGTAGAATGTGGGGCTGGAACCGTTTTCAACAAGGACGTACCCCTATGCGACCGATTTTCCGCGCGGCCACCCTGGCTGCTTCGCTCTCCCTCGCCCTGGCTGCCTGTGGTGGCAAGCCTGCAGCCCCGGCCGATGCCGCCGCCAACGCCGGCAAGGGCGACACGGCGGCCGCCGACACCGGGGCCGACAGCGACCAGGCCCTGATGGGCAAGCTCAACGGCTACATCGAGTGCTACAACGATGTGGACCGCAAGATCCACGCGGGCATCGGCCCGTACACGGTCTGGATGAAGGACCCCGAGGCCGGCCCGACCGGTCGCGAGGAACGCCCGATCGGTCCGCCGGACCTGACCGCAGGTGACCTCAAGCTCTGCGACAAGGCACTGCCCGAAGCCATCGCCGCGCAGCCGTCGCTGCCCGAGCTGGACAAGGCAGCGCAGGGCTATCTGGATGCACTGCATGCACTGCAGCCGATCACCCACGAAGCGGCCGACTACTACCAGCGCGACGACTACGAAGACGATGGCTTCGCGCGCGGCAAGGCGCTGCACGCGCCGTTGATGTCTGCATTCGGCACCTTCGTAGAGGCCAGCGGTGTGTTCAGCGATGCGCTGGATGTCGCGAACGACCGCCTGCAGGACTCCCAGCTGGCCAAGGTGGAAGCGCAGGAAGGCCGTACCCGCAACTTCTATCGGTTGGCCATCATGCGTGATGCCAAGGCGCTGATGGACCTGATGGCCGAAGACAACTTCGACGTGACCGAGGCGCGCCGGCGCCTGGATGCGTTCAACGCGATCTCCGACGAGGCCCACGCCAAAGTGGCCGAGCAGGAGCCGGGCAAGCTGGACTGGAACAGCTTCGAGCGCACCGCCGAGAATTTCCGCCGCGAGAGCAAGGAGCGTCTCAAGCGCGTCGCTGATAAGACCCCTTACAGCGATATCGAGCGGCGCATGCTGGACACCACCATGGCACCGCACGGCTCGCCGGGTAAGCTGATGCAGGAATACAACTCACTGGTATTCCAGAGCAACCGCCAATAAGGCGGTGCTCTTTTTTTTCTGCAAGGAACTGATGTGAACGCTTCTGTACGTGTACTGCCGGTGCTGCTGCTCGGCGCCGTGGCCGGCCTGGCTGGCTGCAACAACTCCACCGGCCTGTCGCTGGCTGATCCCAGCCTGGCCAAGGTCAATGCCTACATCGAGTGCTACAACGGTGTGGAGCAGCCCATCCACGAGGGCTTCGAGACCTACACCGGCTGGATCAAGGATGTCGAGGCCGGCCCGACCGGCAAGGAAGCGCAGCCGCGCTCGCCGGGCAAGGTGCTTTCGCACCGGGTGGAGTACTGCGGCCAGCCGCTGACCGACGCCCTGGCGATGGCACCGGCGACGCCGATGGATGCGTCGGTGCGCGACTACCAGCAGGCATTCCAGGCCTTGTACGCGAAGATCGAGCAGGCCGATGGCTACTTCACCCGCGAGGAATTCCGTCGCGATGGTGGCGAAGGCATGCGCAGCCAGCATGCGCCGCTGATGCAGGCCTATGCGGCGTTCTTCAAGGCCAGCGAGGCACTGGACGTGGCGCTGGAAAAGAACGAGGAAGACCGCCGTGCCGCGCAGCTGAAGGAGATCGAAAAGAGCGAAGGCCGCTCGATGGCCTATTACCACCTGCGCCTGGTGGGCGAGGGCAAGCAGCTTGCGGTGGCCTTCCAGGATGAGAAGCCGGACGTCACCGAGCTGCGTACGCGCCTGGCGGATTACGAGGCGCTGGTGAAGGAAATGCAGGCCGCCGGCATCGGCAAGGACGACCCGATGTGGGGCCATGTGCAGCGCTCGGCCGAGATGCTGATCCGCAAGGCCGGCCGTGGCATCGAACGCATCGAGCAGGGCAAGCCGATCAGCGCCGAAGGCCTGGCCGCCGAGCGCAAGGCCTCCGGCAGCTGGCTCACCTCCGCCCCGGAAGGCGCGCAGTCGGACATCCTGGATGGGTACAACGACCTGGTGACCACCAGCAACCGCATGCGCTGACGGGTGCATCCACGCATGGCGTGGATCTACTGGCTCTGGTGGGTGCGGACCGTTGGTCCGCACTGTGCCGGGTCTTATCCACGCATGGCGTGGATCTACTGGCTCAGGATGGCGTGGATCTACTTGTTGAAGGTGTCCGGCAGGGCACTGCCGCACCTGCGGCAATGGCGCGCGTCGGGTTCGTGGCCTTCCAGCCCGCACTGCGGGCAGCCACGCGCATCCCGGCGCGCCGCCATGTCGGCCTCGCGCATGGTACTGGCCAGCTCGGCGGTGTAGATGCCGGTGGGCACGGCGATGATGCTGTAGCCGATCAGGATCAGCACCGAGGTGACGAAGCGGCCCAGCACGGTCTGCGGCACGATGTCGCCGAAGCCGACCGTGGCCATGGTCACCACCGCCCAGTACATGCTGGCCGGGATGTTGCTGAACCCATGCGCCGGGCCCTCGATGATGTACATCAGGGTGCCGGCGATGATCGTGATGGTGATGACCGTGAACAGGAACAGCAGGATCTTGCGCCGGCTGCGCCACAGCGACTGCAGCAGGACGCCGCTTTCCTCGATGTAGCGGGTCAGCTTGAGGATGCGGAACACCCGCAGCATGCGCAGTGCGCGCACCACCAGCAGGCTCTGCGCGCCGGGGATGAACAGCGACAGGTAGGCCGGCAGGATCGACAGCAGGTCGATGATGCCCCAGATGCTGACCGCGTAGCGCAGCGGCCGCTTCACCACCGCCAGCCGCAGCAGGTACTCGATCGTGAACAGGGCGGTGAAGCCCCATTCGATGACGTACAGCCAGTCCGACCACGCCACGTGCAGGTGCTGCACGCTGTCGATCATCACCACCAGGATGCTGGCGATGATGGCCACCACCAGGATCAGGTCGAAATTGCGGGACGGCCGGGTGTCGTGGCGGTAGATGATGTCGAACCAGGTCCGGCGCCAGCCGGAAGCGGTGGCGGGGTTCAGCTGGGGGGCGGAAAACGGGCGCATCCGCACATTGTGCCGCAGGGGCTGGGGGGCGAGAATGGGGGTTCCTGAACCCACTCCACTGCCATGACCGCCGCTACCGATCCGTTGATCTCCCTGTCGCACTACTACCTGCCGGTGTACAAGCCCCGCCAGGTGGTGCTGGAGCGAGGCCAGGGCGCCCGCGTGTGGGACAGCCAGGGCCGCGAGTTCATCGACCTGGCCGCCGGCATTGCCGTGTGTGGCCTGGGCCATAACGACCCGGACCTGGTGGCCGCGCTGGTCGAGCAGGCCGGCAAGCTGTGGCACACCAGCAATGTGTTCTACAGCGCGCCGCCGCTGCACCTGGCCGAGGAACTGGTGCAGGCCAGCCGCTTCGCCGAGCGCGTGTTCCTGTGCAATTCCGGCGCCGAAGCCAACGAAGTGGCGATCAAGATGGTCCGCAAGTGGGCCTCCAGCAAGGGTCGCCCGGCCGACAAGCGCGTCATCATCACCTTCCGCGGCAGCTTCCACGGCCGCACCATGGGCGCGGTGACCGCCACCGCCCAGCCGAAGTACCAGGAAGGCTACGAGCCGCTGCCCGGTGGTTTCCGCTACATCGACTTCAACGATGAAGTGCAGCTGGAAACCGCGATGGCCGCCGGCGACGTGGCCGCCGTCATGCTCGAGCCGGTGCAGGGCGAGGGCGGCGTGATGCCGGCCAAGTCCGGCTTCCTCAAGCGCGTGCGCGAGCTGTGCGACCAGCACGATGCCCTGCTGGTGCTGGACGAGATCCAGGCCGGCATGGGCCGCACCGGTACCCTGTTCGCGCACTGGCAGGACGACGTGGTGCCGGACATGGTCACCCTGGCCAAGGCACTGGGCGGTGGCTTCCCGATCGGCGCGATGCTGGCCGGCCCGAAGGTGGCCGAAACCATGCAGTTCGGCGCCCACGGCACCACCTTCGGTGGCAACCCGCTGGCCGCTGCCGTGGCCCGCGTGGCCCTGCGCAAGCTGGCCTCGCCGGAGATCGCCGCCAACGTCAGCCGCCAGTCGAAGGCGCTGCGCGATGGCTTTGCCCGCATCAGTGAAGAGTTCGGCGTGTTCAGTGGCGTGCGGGGCCGCGGCCTGATGCTGGGTGCGGTGCTGAGCCCGGCCTTCGCCGGCCAGGCCGGTGCCATCCTCGACCATGCCGCCGACCAGGGCCTGCTGACCCTGCAGGCTGGCCCGGACGTGCTGCGCTTCGTGCCGTCGCTGAACATCACCGACGAAGAAGTGGCCGAAGGCCTCAAGCGCCTGCACGCCGCAATCGCCGCGTTCGTCGCCGCGCGCTGATCCCGGCGCCGGGGTCGGATCCCTCTCCAGAGGAGAGGGCTCTGACCCCGATCATGATCACCGCACCGCGTAGCGCTTCAGTACCTTGCCCAGCCCGCGCCCGTCGTGCACCGTTTCCGCGTGCAGGCCGGCAGCGCGTGCGCCGCGCACGTTGGCGAACAGATCATCGACGAACAGGGTGCGTGCAGGCGCCACCTGCAGCACCTCGAGCACGCGCAGGAACACCGCAGGCTGCGGTTTGCGCAGGCCGAAGTCGGCACTGCAGAACACCCGGCCGTTCAGTGCGGGGAACAAGGCCGGCAACAGGCTGGGCAGTGCCTGCACCATCAACGCGCCGTTGTTTGTAAGCACCGCCAGCGGCACCTGCAGGTGTTCCAGGCGTTGCAGCACCGCATCCTGCGGGTGGCTGGCGGCCTGGCGCGCGGCAATCCACGTGCGTGCATCCACCGTGCGCCCCAGTTGTTGGCCCAGGCGTGCAAGATAGGCGGTGGCATCGAGCGCGCCACTGTCATGCGCCGTTTCCAGCCCGCTTTCATACAGTGCTGCCTGTACCGACGCGGCCGGCACATCCAGCGCCTGCGCCAGGTGCAGCACGCGCTGCGCGCGCTGGTACTGCACCAGCACGCCGTCCACATCCAGCAGCAACAGGTCGATCCGCATGGCCTGAGCATGCCATTGCCGTCAATGCGCGAACACCCTGCCGCGTGCGTGCGACAGACGGTCGCAGACGATGGCGGGTGGCCCTGCCTAGAATGGCCGGTGAACCAGAAGGAGACGCAACGATGAAGGCTTGGATGGTGGCAGTGGGACTGGGCGCGGTGATGCTGGCGCCGTCGGCGATGGCGCGCGTGTGCGCGGTGAGCATCGACAGCACCGACCAGATGAGCTTCAGCACGCGCCAGATCAAGGTGGCCGCCGACTGCAGCGAAGTGGACCTGACCCTGCGCCACACCGGCAAGCTGGCGGCCACGGCGATGGGCCACAACTGGGTGCTGACCCGCACCGCCGACTACCAGCCGGTGGCGATGGCCGGCATGCGCATGACCCTGGCCGACAGCTACCTGCCCAAGGCCGACAAGCGCGTGCTGGCGCACACCAAGGTGATCGGCGGCGGCGAAACCACGCGCGTGCGTTTCTCCACCAAGGGCCTGCAGAAGGGCGGCGATTACACCTTCTTCTGCTCGTTCCCCGGCCACTTCGCGATGATGAAGGGCAGCTTCGTCTTTGGTTGATGGCAGCCACGCATGGCGTGGCTCTACTGGTAGATCCACGCCATGCGTGGATGCCGTGCCACGGCCATGCGTGGTAGATCCACGCCATGCGTGGATGCCGTGCCACGGCAATGCCAACCAAGGTTGGCATCTGCCGGGCGTGGGCTCAGCCCTTGGCAGCCTTGAACGCCACGCGGGCAGCGGCCAGGGTGGCATCGATCACTGCGTCGTCGTGCGCGCTGGACATGAAGCCGGCCTCGTAGGCCGACGGTGCCAGGAACACGCCCTGTTCCAGCATCGCGTGGAAGAAGCGGTTGAACGCCGGGATGTCACAGGCGGTGGCCTGCGCATAGGTCTCCACCTTTTCATTGGTGAAGAACAGCCCGAACATCGCGCCCACGCAGGTGGTGGTCACGGCCACGCCCGCTTCGGCGGCGGCCGCTTCCAGGCCTGCACACAGGCGCGCGGTGCGTTCGGCCAGGTCAGCGTGGAAGCCCGGCTGCGATACCAGTTCCAGCATCGCCAGGCCCGCAGCCATCGCCACCGGATTGCCGCTCAGCGTGCCGGCCTGGTAGATCGGGCCGGCCGGGGCGATCTGCTGCATCAGCTCGCGGCGGCCACCGTAGGCGCCCACCGGCATGCCGCCGCCGATGATCTTGCCGAAGGTGCTCAGGTCCGGGGTAACGCCGTAATGCGCCTGCGCACCGCCGAGGGCCACGCGGAAACCGGTCATTACTTCGTCGAAGATCAGCAGCGCCCCATGCTGGGTGCACAGTTCGCGCAGGTGCTGCAGGTAGCCCTCGCGCGGCGGGATGCAGTTGGCGTTGCCCACCACCGGTTCGATGATGAGGCCGGCGATGTCATCGCCCTGCTGTTCGAACAGCGCAGTAGCGGCGTCGAAGTCGTTGTAGGGCAGGGTCAGGGTCAGTTCGCTCAGGCCGGCCGGTACGCCCGGCGAGGTCGGCACGCCCAGGGTCAGCATGCCGCTGCCGGCCTTGACCAGGAACGAGTCGCCGTGGCCGTGGTAGCAGCCTTCGAACTTGACGATGCGGTTGCGGCCGGTGGCGCCACGGGCCAGGCGGATGGCCGACAGCGTGGCCTCGGTGCCGGAGTTGACCATGCGCACCATCTCGCAGGACGGCACCAGGCGGGTGATGGTCTCGGCCATGGTCACTTCGGCCGCACAGGGCGCGCCGAAGGACAGGCCGTTGTCGATGGCCTTCTTCACCGCCTGGCGCACGGCCGGGTGGTTGTGGCCGACGATCATCGGGCCCCAGGAACCGACGTAGTCGATGTAGCGGTTGCCGTCGACGTCATGCAGGTAGGCGCCATCGGCGCGCTCGACGAAGAACGGCTCGCCGCCGACGGACTTGAACGCGCGCACCGGCGAATTGACGCCACCCGGCAGCAGCTGCTGGGCGCGGGAGAACAGGGCGTGGGACTGGTCGTGGTTCATGGGGCTTTCCTGGGCGTTACGCGAACTGGGCGAGGAAGGCGCGCTGGGTCGCGACCGGGTCCTGTGCGGCGTAGATGCCGCTGACCACGGCCACCAGGTCGGCGCCGGCATCGATGATGGGACCGACATTGTCCGGCGTCAGGCCACCGATCGCCACCCGCGGCACACCCAGTGCGGCGCTTTGCCGCAGCAGGTCGGCATGGGCGCGGCTGCTGGTGACCTTGGTGGTGGTGGGGAAGAAGGCGCCGAAGGCCACGTAGCTGGCACCGGCAGCCACGGCCTTTTCGGCATTGGCCAGCTGGTCGTAGCAGGACGCGCCGATGATGGCGGCCGGGCCGAGCAGGGCACGCGCGCTGGGGATATCGCCGTCGGTGCCGCCCAGGTGCACGCCGGCTGCGCCCACGGCCAGGGCCAGCGCCGGGTCGTCGTTGATGATGAGCGGCACGCCCTGGGCGGCGCACAGCGCCTGCAGGGCGGTGGCCTGCTCCCGCCGCAGCGCGTCGCTGGCGGTCTTGTTGCGGTACTGCAGCCAGGTGGCACCGGCGGCCAGCAGCGGCGCGGTGCGCGCCAGCAGGCGTGCGGTATCGGGTTCATCCGGGGTGATCAGGTAGACGCCGCGGGGCGCCGGGGAAGCAGAAGTCATTGATGGCTACCGGTGAGTGGGCCGCGATGGGACAATGGCAACCCGTGAATCCAGCCCTGATTATCCGATGACCGACGCCACCCCCACCACCTTGCGTACTTGGATGTGCGTGGTCTGCGGCTTCATCTACCGCGAAGCGGACGGTCTGCCGGAAGAAGGCATCGCCCCGGGCACGCGCTGGGAGGACATTCCCGAGACGTGGACCTGCCCGGACTGCGGGGTGACCAAGGACGACTTCGAGATGGTCGAGATCGATTGATCGAGGGCCGCCGGGCATGGCCCGGCGCTACCGGTCAATGCAAGCGCGGCATCGGCCCACCCAGGTCGATCAGCTTCTCGCGCAGCCACTGCGCATCGCTGGCCTCGGGGTTGCGGCGCAGGTACTGGCCAAGGTCGTGGCGGGCGCCGGCCAGGTAATCCAGCTGCAGGTACGCCAGGCCACGGTCGCGCAGGGCGTCGTCCTGTTCCGGGGCCAGCTTCAGCAGGCGGTCGGCACTGCGCGCGGCGCGGTCCCACTCGCTGGCTTCGGCATACACGCCGTGCAGGTTGCGCAGCATGCGGATGAGGATCGCGCGTGTCGGCGCCGGGTCGAGGATCTGCGCCAGCACCTGGTCGTCCGGGGCCTGCCCGCCGAGGTGCGACTTGGCCCGCTCGCGCAGCTCGTCCACGTCCAGCGGGCGGCCGCCGTTGAACGGGTCCATCACCAGCACGCCGTCATCCACCGGCAGGCGCACCAGGAAGTGGCCGGGGAAGGACACGCCATCCAGCGGAATGCCCAGCCGGCGGGCGACTTCCATCTGTACCAGGGCCAGCGAAATGGGATTGCCCAGCCGTCGCTCGAACACCTGGTTGAGGTAGCTGTTGCGCGGGTCGTAGTACTCCTGGTGGTCGCCGCTGTAGCCCAGTTCGTCGAACAGGTGGCGGTTGACCGCGGCCATCTTCAGCGGCCAGCGCTCGATGGTGTCCACTTCCGCACGCAGGTGGTCGACATGGCTCTGCACCAGCGCGTCGTACACGCCGGGCTGCAGGTCGGGGTATTCATCGCGCGCGATCAGCAACGCGGTCGGCAACAGTGGCAGCGCCTCGTCATCGACGTCGGCCAGTGCGTCCCAGTCGGGGAGTGTGATCCGGTCCTGCATGGCCACAGACTGGAGGCAATTGCAGGCGGTTTCAAGCGGTGTGGCGTGAAAAGAACCTGCCATGAAGAAACGGGGTCAGAGCCCTTTCGCGCGCGAAAGGGATCCGACCCCGGATTCCGGCAGCCTTATTTTTCGATGCCCGGGCCGAACGTCAGCGGGGTGCCGTCCTTCAGCTTCAACTTCTCGGCCTGCCCGGCGTTGAGCTCCAGCACGTACCGCGCCGGGCCGCCGCTGGGGTAGGGCGGGCACATGTCGCCGGCCGAGCACGGCGGCACGTCGCGCTGCTGGCTGACCAGCTTGCGCTCGCTGTCGAAGTACAGGATGTCCAGCGCGATCTTGGTGTTCTTCATCCAGTACGCCTGCATCTCCTCGCGGTCGTGGATGAACAGCATGCCGTGGTCGGCCTGCATCTGGTCGCGGAACATCAGCCCGCGGGCGCGGGTTTCGTCATTGGTGGCCAGCTCGACCTGGTAGCGGGCGCCATCCAGTTCCACCCAGTGGCGGGCGGCATCGGTGGCACAGCCGGTCAGGGCCAGCAGGGGGAGGATCAGCAGCGAGCGCAGCGACATGTCAGCGTCCTTTCGTAAATCAGAGCACGACCGGCGGTTCGCCGCCGACGATCACCACATCGGCGCGACGGCGGGCGAACAGGCCGACGCAGACCACGCCCGGCAGCTGGTTGAGCTCGCGCTCCAGCTTTTCCGGGTCGGTGATCTCCAGGTTGTGGATGTCCAGGATCTGGTTGCCGTTGTCGGTCACCACGCCCTCGCGCCAGGTCGGCTGGCCGCCGGTCATGTCGCGGATCTGGCGGGCCACCAGGCTGCGTGCCATCGGGATCACTTCCACCGGCAGCGGGAACCTGCCCAGCACCGGCACCTGCTTGCTCGGGTCGACGATGCAGACGAAGTGCTCGCTGGCCTCGGCGATGATCTTCTCGCGGGTCAGCGCGGCACCGCCGCCCTTGATCAGGCACTTGTTGGCGTCGCACTCATCGGCGCCGTCCACGTACAGCGACAGGGTGCCGGCATGGTTCAGCTCGATCACCTCGATGCCGTGCTGCTTCAGGCGGGCGGTGCTCTGCTCGGAACTGGACACCGCGCCCTTGATGCGGTGCTGGATGCGGGCCAGGGCATCGATGAAATAGGCAACGGTGGAACCGGTGCCGACACCGACGATCATGCCGTCCTGGACGTATTCGATGGCTTTCTCGGCGGCCAGGCGCTTGGCTTCGGACATGGGAGGACTCTCAGGCAGGGAATCAGGATTTTTTTTCGAGCGACAGCAGCAGCTTCCACTGCGCGGCCGTTACCGGGAACACCGACAGGCGGTTGCCCTTGGCAACCAGCGGGAAGCCCTCGCCGAGTTCGTCGGCGTGCAGCTTGATCTCGTCCAGCGCAATCACCTGCTTCAGCTTGCGCTCGAAACCCACGTCCACCAGCATCCAGCGCGGATTCTCGCGCGTGCTCTTGGGGTCGTGGTAATCGGATGCCGGGTCGAACTGGGTGTCGTCCGGGTAGGCCGCGCTGGCCACCGTGGCCAGGCCGACGATGCCCGGCACCTTGGTATTGGAGTGGTAGAACAGGATGCCGTCGCCGACCTGCATGCCATCGCGCATGAAGTTGCGCGCCTGGTAGTTGCGCACCCCGTTCCAGGGCTCGACCTTCACCTTGGCCAGGTCATCGATGGAAAAAGCGTCCGGTTCGGACTTCATCAGCCAATAGCGCTTGCGGGCGGTCATGCGTTCACGGGGGCAGCGGAGGGGAACAGGGTGCCGTCTTCGGTGCAGATCGCATCCACCGGCACGTCCCACGACGCCACCGGCAAGGACTCGACCTGCTGCACCGCGAACGCAGCACCGACCAGCCAGGGCGGCGCCGGCCGGTCGTGGCGGAAGGCGAAGCTGCGATCATACCAGCCGCCCCCCATGCCCAGCCGCCGGCACTGGTGGTCGAAGCCCACCAGCGGGGTCACCACCAGCGCCATCTGCGCCGGTTCCAGGGTGTCTGCCAGCGCCACGTCGGGTTCGGGGATGCCGTAACGGTTGCTGGTCAGCGGTTGGCCGGGGCGCCACGGCGCGAAGCGCAGCACCTCGCCGGCCAGCACCGGCAGGCAGTAGGTGAGGCCTTCGGGCAACTGCAGTTGCCAGCGGTGCAGGGCGATCTCGCCATCCAGCGCCCAGTAGCCGGCCACCGGGCCGGTGCGCGGGGCGAAGGGCAGGGCAAGCAGGGCATAGGCCAGCGATTCGGCGGCGGCGATGCGCGCGGGCGCGGAAAGATCGCGGCGGCGTTGCCGCAGGTCGTGGCGCAGGGCCTGGCGCGGGTCGGTCATGGCAGCGTGCGGCGGGAAACAGCCGCCATTGTGCCGTAAAGAACAAGGGCGACGCCCGAAGACGCCGCCCTTGCTGGAATATTGCATTCTCCGCAATGTCGATGCATGCGAAACGACCTTGAACCCGGGGGCTCAAGTGGGAACGCTGGAGAACCATCGGGCTTCCCGCTACAAGGCGGACCTGCACTCCCGGCGCTGTCGCGCTCCCGGTGTCGTTCTTAAGGGACAAGGCGAATGTTTGCACATGCCGTCGAGTACCGCAGAGAACGCGTGGCCATTATAGCCAGCACGCGCGATCTGGATAGGCCGTTCGTCGGCAACAGTACGTGCCAATTCAGTTATGAAAAGGCGCGACGCACACCCTTCTCACGTGCTGCTGTCGATCGCCCGGTCCAGGCGCCGGTTCAGATCGGCCAGGGTCTGCTGCAGGGCCACGGCCTGGCGGGCATTCTCATCCCGCAGCTGCTGCAGCTCGTGGGCCAGGTTGAGCGCGGCCAGCACCGCCACCCGGTCGACCGCGGCCATGCGGTTGCTGCCGCGGATCTCGCGCATGCGCGCATCGAGCAGGCGCGCGGCGGCCATCAGGCTGTCGCGTTCATCGCCACCCACGCCCACCGTGTATTCACGATCGAGGATGCGGACACTGACCGGTTCGGCGCTCATGTGTGCTGCTCCAGGGATTTGAGCCGGCTGATCATCGCTTCCACCCGCGAGCGTGCCTGCTCGTTCTTGGCCAGCAGCGTCGAGCGCTCGGCCACCAGCTGTTCCTGCTGGTGGCGCAGGCTGCGGTTCTCCTCGGCCAGGCGCTGGTTGCGTTCGAGCAACGCTTCCACGCGGGCGGCGAAGGCCTGCAACTGGGCAAGGGGATCGGCGGGTTCCATGCCGCACGATAGGCAAGCCGGGCAAGGGCGGTCAAGCGTTGCCGCAGCAGGGCCGGGCCGCCACGAGGAGGAGCCGGTTGGGTTGCTACACTAGCGGGCTCACGGGCGCGCGCGTGCGCGCCCCGGGTTTCCCTTACGAACGAGCCGCACGATGACCGAACTTCCCTCCGTCGACGACGTTTCCCGCGCCAGCCAGGAACTGGGCCTGGGCGCCACCGCTGCCGAGCTGCATGGCGGCCTGTGCGGCTGGCTGGCGGCCGGCGGCGCCCCCGGCAATGACTGGCCGGCACGCGTGCTGGCCGACGACAACCTGGCCCCGGTGGCTGACGGCAGTGCGCTGGCGCAGCTGCTGGAGGCCACCATCAAGCAGCTGGAAGACCGCGACTTCGCCTTCGAGCTGCTGCTGACCGACAACGACGACGTGGCCGCGCAGGCCGACGCGATGTTTGCCTGGACCCGCAGCTTCCTCGGTGGCTTCGGCCTGGGTAGCGGCGGCCGCCGCCCGACCCTGTCCGAAGAGGGCGAGGAAGCGCTGACCGACATGGCCAGCCTGGCCCGTGCCTCCAGCGAGGATTTCGAGGCCGGTGGCGAGGACGACGACGAAGCCCTGTCCGAGATCGAGGAGTTCATCCGCGTGGCGGTGCTGCTGCTGCACGGTGACGTGGTGCTGGCCGCGCGCCACCGCCAGCGCCTGAACTGATGGACATCAAGCAGCGCACCGGCATCGCGGCCGGCGAGTACAAGCGTCGCCGCCGCCAGTTGATGGACATGGCCGGCGATGACGCGATCCTGGTGCTGCCGGCCGCATCGGAGAAGGTGCGCAGCCTGGATACGCATTACCCGTACCGCCAGGATTCGGATTTCCAGTACCTCAGCGGCTTCCCCGAGCCGGAAGCGGTGCTGGTGCTGATTCCCGGCCGTCGCCACGGCGAGGTGATCCTGTTCTGCCGCGAGCGCGATGCCGAACGCGAGGCCTGGGACGGCGGTCGCGCCGGCCAGGAAGGCGCGGTGGCGCAGTACGGCATGGACGATGCCTACCCGATCGACGACCTGGACGACATCCTGCCGGGCCTGCTGGAAGGGCGGTCGCGTGTCTATTACCACTTCGGCCGCGATGCGGACTTCGACCTGAAGCTGATCGGCTGGGTCAACCGCGTGCGTTCGCAGGTGCGCCACGGTGCGCAACCGCCGCATGAGTTCCTGGAACTGGGCCACCTGCTGCACGAACAGCGCCTGTTCAAATCCGGTGCGGAGGTGGCGCTGATGCACCACGCGGCGCAGATCAGCGTGCGTGCGCACCTGGCAGCAATGCGCGCGGCGAAGGCGGGCATCCACGAGTACGAACTGCAGGCCGAACTGGAGCGCGTGTTCCGCGCCAACGACGCCGTGCCGGCCTACTGCAGCATCGTGGGCGCTGGCCGCAACGGCTGCATCCTGCATTACCGCGACAACAACGCTCGGTCGCGCGATGGCGAGCTGGTGCTGATCGATGCCGGTGCCGAGTACCGCGGCTACGCCAGCGACATCACCCGGACGTTCCCGGTGAACGGTCGTTTCAGTGCCGAGCAGCGCGCGCTGCACGATCTGGTGGGTGAAGCACAGGCGGCGGCGCTGGCCCAGGCCAAGCCGGGCGTGGCCTACGAGACCGGCCACCTGGCGGCGGTGCAGACCCTGACCGAGGGCCTGCTGCGGCTGGGCCTGCTGAAGGGCACGCTGGAGAAAAACCTGTCCGAGGGCCTGTACCAGCGGTTCTACCGGCACAAGACCGGGCATTGGATCGGGCTGGACGTGCATGACGTGGGCGACTACCGCCTGGCCGGCGATTCGCGCCTGCTGGAGCCGGGCATGGCGTTCACCATCGAGCCGGGGCTGTACGTCGGCGCCGACGACACGACGGTGGAGCCGCGCTGGCGCGGTATCGGCATCCGCACCGAGGACGACGTGCTGATTACCGATGACGGCCATCGCGTGCTGACCGAAGGATTGGCGCGTAGTGCCGACGAGATTGAAGCGGTGATGGCGGGTTGAGGGTTTGTTTGCAGGGCTTGCAGCCCTGCACCTGCGGTAGTGCCGGCCGCTGGCCGGCAACCTCAACAGCAAAAGCGGGCTATCCGTGGGATGGCGGGGCGGTGTGGGTGGTCAGGACACGCCGTAAACCCATCCATGGGGGCTCGATGGCGCCATCCATGGTGCCCACCCACACCGCCCCGCCTCTGACAGTTGGCCGGTCGCCGTTGGTGGGTGCCGACCGTTGATCGGCACATCTGTCAGGTATCGAATGAATCATCCACGCATGGCGTGGATCTACTGGCACGCGCGGCGGTTGGTGGGTGCCGACCGTTGGTCGGCACATCTGTCAGATATCGAGTGAATCATCCACGCATGGCGTGGATCTACTGGCAACGGTGGCTGTTGGTGGGTGCCGACCGTTGGTCGGCACATCTGTCAGATATCGAATGAATCATCCACGCATGGCGTGGATCTACTGGCAACGGTGGCTGTTGGTGGGTGCCGACCGTTGGTCGGCACATCTGTCAGGTATCGAGTGAATCATCCACGCATGGCGTGGATCTACTGGCAACGGTGGCTGTTGGTGGGTGCCGACCGTTGGTCGGCACATCTGTCAGGTATCGAATGAATCATCCACGCATGGCGTGGATCTACTGGTAGGTGTCGACCTTGGTCGACACAGAGCGAGCGCAGCGAGCGACCCGCTCTTGATCTTTTTTTTATGTTTCCGTGGTTGGACGCGCACGGAAACTGTCAGAGGCGGGGCGGGGTGGGTTCGCGGGGGTGTCCGCGGCATGGATGCTGCGGCCAAGCCCCCAGGGATGGGTTCACGGCGTCCCCCGCGAACCCATCCCGCCCCGCCAAGCGCGGCATTTTGAATTCAGCACCCAACCACGAGGGGCTCAGCCGTTGGCTGCAGCAAACTCCGGGCGCGTCAGGTTGTCTGCTTCGCCCTCGGTGCACAGCACCTCGTCCTCGATGCGGATGCCGCCATACGGGCGGAAGAAATCCACGCGGTCCCAGTTGATCGCATCGCCATGGCCGGCGGCCTTCACTTCGTCCAGCAGCATGTCGATGAAGTACAGGCCCGGCTCGATCGTCACCACCATGCCCGGTTCCAGCACGCGGGTCAGGCGCAGGTAGGGGTGGCCGGCCGGGCGCTCGATGCGGCCGCCTTCTTCACTGGCCGCGAAACCGGCCACGTCGTGCACCTGCAGGCCGATCAGGTGGCCGATGCCGTGCGGGAAGAACGCGGCGCTGACGCCGGTCTCCAGCGCGGTCTGCGGCGATACCTTGATGACGCCGAAATCCTTCAGCACGCCCATCAGCGAAAGATGCGCGTCCACGTGCAGCTGCTTGTAGTCGAAGCCGGCACGCACCGCCGCGCACATCTGCTGCTGGGCCGCGTCCACCGCGTCGATCATCGCGGCAAACTCGTCGTGGCCCTTGGCCGCATAGGTGCGGGTGATGTCGCTGGCGTAGCCATGCGCGCTGGCGCCGGCATCGATCAGGAAGCTGCGCAGCGGCTGCGGCGCCGTGCGGCCCAGCTCGGTGTAGTGCAGCACCGCAGCGTGTTCGTTCAGCGCAACGATGTTGCCGTACGGCAGTTCATTGGCATCCTGGCCCACGGCCTGGCAGTAGGCCATGTGGATGTTGAATTCATCGGCACCATTGCGGAACGCGGCTTCGGCAGCACGATGGCCGCGTACGCCCAGTACCTGCGCCTGGCGCATCAGCGCGATTTCGTACGGCGTCTTGCAGGCGCGGTGCCATTCCAGATGGTTCACCACCGGCGCCGGGTTGTTCGGCACGTAAGTCCCCAGCGCGCTCTGCGGCTCGCCCAGGATCGCGCAGCGCGCCGGATCGGCCGGCAGCAGGGCCAGCGCGTCTTCCGGCTTGCGGATGATGTGGATGTCGAAGTGCTCCACCCACCAGCCGCTGGGCGCGTCCGGCACCACGTGCCAGTAGTCGAACGGCTGGTGGAAGATCACCGCCGGACGCTTGCCCGGGGTGAACACCACCCAGCTGTTGGGCACGCGGGTGAGCGGCAGCCACGCCTTGAACTGCGGGTTCACCGCGTACGGGTAGTCACGATCGTCGAACACCTGGTAGTGCAGGGTGCCGCTGGGCACCACCAGGTGGTCGAAGCCGCCGCGTGCCAGCGCCTGTTCGGCGCGTCGGCACAGCACGGCCAGGTGGTCGGAATACAGGGCGCCAGGGTCTTGCTGGATCATTGCGGTGGCTCGACACGGAAAACGGCCCTAGATTCTGCCGCATACCGCAGAAAACCGCTGTGCAGGAACCGGCACTCAGCCTGTCGAAACCGGCGCCTCGTCGCTGTCCTCGCCGATCCAGGCGCGCAGCAGATGCCGATGTTCGCGCGACAGGGTCAGGAAGCGGAACCCAGCCCAGCTCTGGCCCGGGGCATGCGCCGGCTCGCTCCACAGCAGGTGCACGCCCACATCGATGGCTGCGCTGCGGCCATCGCCCAGCGGCAGCGGGAAGCGCAGCTGGTACAGCGCGTCGTCGCGCAGGGGCTGGCTGGCCAGCATCAGCATGCCGGTTTCGGACACATTGCCCAGCCGGCCCACCACGCTGTCGCGCATCTGGTCGGTGACCGGGACCAGGTCGGACACCTGGCGGCGCGGTGCGCGGCGGGTGTCCTGCGGCGGTAGCTGGCTCATGCGTCAGGCTCCTGGCGGCGGCGACCGGCCAACGCGCGCAGGGCCGACAGGCTGGCCTGCCACGCGCGGTCGACCAGGCGGCCTTTTTCTTCGGTGACCAGCTGCGCCCGGCCAGCGGCCATCTGCCGGGCCAGCGTATCCAGGTCGGTTTCGCTGCTCTTCTGCCCGCGCGGATTGACGAACAACACGTGGCCGGTCAGCAGGCTGTACCAGGACAGTCGCTGGCGGCGCACGCTGCCGTCCTCGTCGGCCAGGTCGAACCAGCTGCCGAAGGGCAGGCTGGTCAGCTGGTCATGGCTGGCCTGTTCGGCCGCCGTGCGCGGTGCGGCGGCGTGAGCGCCGGTATGGGGCGCCGCATGCTCGCCCAGGCGTGCACGTGCCTTCAGGCGCGCGCTCAGCTCGGTGCGTGAGGTGTGCTCGTCTTCGCCGCCGGGCGTGGCCAGGCGACGGGCGACCGCCGAAGCTTCCTCGGGGTGGTAGCCGACCTGCAGCAGGGCCGCTTCCACTTCCGCGGCCAGCGGCGCGTCGGGCACGCTGTCGGCCTCGGCCGGTGCGGCGGTGACGGCTGCAATGCGTTCGGTCTGCTGCAGGCGCTCCTGCCACTGCGCCGAGTCATCGCCATGGCGCAGCCGGGTCAGGGTCAGCGCGTCGGCCCAGGCCTCGCGCAGCAGGGTCTGCACGAAGCGCGGCGGTTCCTGTGCCTGGCACTGCTGGTCGATCTGCGCGCTGGCTTCGCGGCGGGCCAGGGCCAGCCGTTCCTTGCCGCGCGCTGCCTCGACATGGCGGCGTTCGGCCAGCTCGGCACGGTGGGCGGCGGCGCGCTGGTGCTGCTGGATTTCCTCGTTGGCCGCCGCAAATGCCTCCGGCGTGCGTGCGTCCTGGCCCAGCAGGCCCTGCACGCTCTGCGCCAGCCGCTGCATCAGCTGCGGGTCCACATCGTCATCGCCCAGCCAGTTGGCGCCGGCTTCGGCGATGGTGTTGAGCAGTTCGCGTGCAGGGTGTTCGTCGCGCACGAAGAAGGCGGGGTCGGCCATCGCCGCGCGTGCCAGCGGCACCTGCAGGCGGGCCAGCAGGGCGGCCGGGACGGGGTCGGGGCGCTGTTGCTGCTGCACCTGCTGCAGCAGCAGGCGCAGCAGGTCCAGGTGGTCGCGGTCATGGCTGGCCAGCTGGGCCTGCGCACCGTGCTCGCTGCGCAGCTGCGCGGTCACCGCGGTCTGCAGGTCGGTGATGCTGGTGGCGGCACCGGCCTGTGCCTGCAGGCGCGCCAGCACGGCATCCACCAGCCCGCTGGGCACCGAGGGCGGTTCGATGGCCATCGGTGCGGCATGCCGCGCCTGTTGCAGCAGGTCGTGCAGCAGGTTGGCCGGTGGCGTGGTCAGTTCCGGGTTGGGCGCTCCCGGCGGCGTGGCATCGGCGAAGGCGTTCTGCATCAGCGCCGACCACGAACCGGCGCGGCCCGAGCCGCTCCAGCCGGTCAGCGGTTCGGCCGAGCGCGGCGCGGGCTGCGTCGTGCGACCGCCGCCGACGGACTGGGTGATGATCCGGCGGGTGCTGGACGACCGTGCCAGGTACGGGGTGTAGACCAGGCCGGGCAGCACGCCGTGCTGCGCCAGCAGGGTGTTGGAGCGCTCCAGGACGTCGCCGAGGCGTTCCAGCAGCTGGCGTTCGAAGCTGCGGTAGAGCGCCAGCTGCAGTTCCGCGCTCAGGCCATCCTGTTCGGCCAGGCGCCGCACCAGGGCGCACAGCGCCTGCGGTGCCAGTGGCAGGGTGTCGTTGTCGAACGCGGGGGCGGCGGCCAGCACCGCAAGGCGCTGGCCCAGCAGGTTCAGCGCATTGCCCGAACGCTGGTTCTCCCGGCGCACCATCTCGGTCAGCACCAGGGTGCGGTCCACTTCGTGGTCATCCACCAGCGACAGCCCCAGCAGGCCCGGCGGGCGGGCGGGTGCGGCCGCCGGCGCGATGTCCTGCGGCGCGCGCAGCTGCACCAGGCTGTCGGCCAGCGCATCGAGCATGCGCTCGCAGAAGGTGCCGGCGAACGCATGCAGCTGGCCACGCTGGGCCAGCAGCTCGGCCTGCATCTGCGGGTTGCGGGCGTGGTCGGCATCGTGCAGCAACGCCTGTTCGGCCGCTTCCACGGTGAGGATCAGCGGGGCGGTCAGCACATGCCGGCACAGCACCAGCAGTTCACCCAGCAGCTCGCGCACGCGTGGGGGAAGGTCTGCGGCGGCCAGGCGCGCGCTGTCAGGGGTGGCAAAAGGGAAAGCGGCAGACATCGGGAGCAGTTCCGGGATTCCCGCGGATCGACATGGGAATCTACCGTGTCGGCAGCCGCGGGCGCTACTTGAGGACTTTCTGCGGTGGGCACCCGTTCAAACGCAGCGAAGGCCGGCCAGCGGCCGGGCCGTGCCCGGCGGGTGCGACGCAGGAGGATCAATCCTCCAGGAACAGGCTCACCACATCATTGGTGAAGCGGCGGCCCAGCTCGGTGGGCTGCACATGGCCATTGGCCACGGTCAGCCAGCCGCGCTGCACGGCCTCGGCCAGCGGCGCATCCAGCACGCTGCGCGGCAGGCCGGTGCGCGACTCGAAATCGCGCAGGCCGAAGCCTTCATGCAGGCGCAGCAGGTTCAGCATGTACTCGAAGGGCAGGCGGTCGGCCGCGATCACGTCGTCGCCACCGAACGAGGCCGGGCTGCCGGCGCTGTCCATGTAGGCCTGCGGGTGCTTGAGCTTCCAGCGCCGCAGCACGTGTTCCTCGGCACCGGAACTGATCTTGCCGTGCGCGCCGGCGCCGATGCCCAGGTAATCGCCGAAGCGCCAGTAGTTCAGGTTGTGCGCGCTCTGCCGGCCGGGGCGGGCATAGGCGCTCACTTCGTACTGGCCGAAACCGGCCTGTGCCAGCAGCGCCTGGCAGTGTTCCTGCATGTCCCAGGCATGGTCCTCGTCGGGGATGCCCTGCGGCGGCCGCGCGAAGAACACGGTGTTCGGTTCCAGGGTCAGCTGGTAGTGCGAGATGTGTGCCGGCTGCAGCGCGAACGCGCGCTCCAGGTCGGCCTCGGCACCGGCCAGGGTCTGTTCCGGCAGTGCGTACATCAGGTCGATGTTGAAATTGTCGTAGCCGGCGTCCTGCGCCATCTTCACCGCGCGCTCGGCTTCGCCACTGTCGTGGATGCGGCCCAGGCGCTTCAGCGCGGCATCGTCGAAGCTCTGGATGCCGAAGCTGAGGCGGTTCACGCCGGCCGCGCGGTAGCGGTCGAAGCGGCCGTGCTCGGCGGTACCCGGGTTGGTTTCCAGGGTGATCTCGGCATTGGGCGCGAAGCGCAGGCGCGCGCTGGCCTGCTGCAGGAAGCGGTCGATGGCTTCCGGCGGGAACAGGCTGGGCGTGCCGCCACCGAAGAACACGCTGTGCACCACCCGGCCCCAGACCAGCGGCAGGTCCTGGTCAAGGTCGCGCAGCAGGGCGTCGATGTAGGCCTCGAACGGCAGCTCGCCCTTGGCCTGGTGCGAGTTGAAATCGCAGTACGGGCACTTGCGCACGCACCACGGCAGGTGCACGTACAGCGACAGCGGTGGCGGTACCAGGCGCGGCGCGGTGTCGTGCGCGTGGTCGCCGGAACAGGCTTCGCCGGGCAGGTGGTTGCAGTGGTCGTGGTCGTGCGGCATGGGCTTCATCGGTAGTGCCGGCCGCTGGCCGGCTTCCCTTGGGTAATCAGGACGGCATCAGAGCCAGGTGGCCAGCTGCTGCTTGAGCTGCTGCAGGGCGGTGGCGCGGTGGCTGATGGCATTCTTCAACGCCGGCTCCATTTCCGCAGCGGTCAGGCCGTGGGTGGTATCGAGGAACACCGGGTTGTAGCCGAAGCCGTTCGTGCCGCGCAGTTCGCGGATGATCTGCCCTTCCCAGCGGCCTTCGCAGATCAGCGGCTGCGGGTCGGTGGCATGGCGCAGCAGCACGATGACCGCATAGAAGCGGGCACTGCGCTGGCCATCGGGCACGTCCGCCATCGCGTCCAGCAGCTTGGCGTTGTTGGCCGCGGCATTGGTCGGGTGGCCGGCGTAGCGCGCGCTGTAAAGGCCGGGCGCACCGCCGAGGGCATCGACGATCAGGCCCGAATCATCGGCCAGTGCCGGCAGGCCGGTGGCTGCGCAGGCCGCGCGTGCCTTCAGCAGCGCGTTCTCGACGAAGGTCAGGCCGGTTTCCTCCACGTCCCCCAGGCCCAGTTCGGCGGCCGAGGTGATCTGCAGCGGCAGGTCGGCGAGGATCTCCTGCATTTCCACCAGTTTGCCGGCGTTATGGCTGGCAAGCACGAGCGTCTTCATCAGCGGGGCTCCAACAGGTCCCAGGTGTTGCCGTACAGATCGCGGAACACCGCGACGGTGGCATAGGGCTCTTCGCGCGGCGCTTCCAGGAATTCGACGCCGGCGGCGACCATTGCCGCGTGGTCGTGGTGGAAGTCATCGGTGTTGAGGAAGAAGCCGACGCGGCCGCCGGTCTGGTTGCCGATGCGGCTGCGCTGTTCCTCGTTGCTGGCGCGGGCCAGCAGCAGGGCGGCAGCGCTGCCATCGGTCGGCCCGACCACCACCCAGCGCTTGCTGCCCTGGTCGATGTCGTCCAACAGGGCGAAGCCGAGCTTGCCGGTGTACCAGGCAATGGCTTCGTCGTAGTCGGCCACCACCAGGGTGGTCAGGGCGATGCGGCGGTTCATGCCGACAGCGCCGCCTGCTGTGCGGCCAGCAGCTCGCCCACGCCCTTTTCGGCCAGGCCCAGCAGCGCGTCCAGTTCATCGCGGCGGAAGGCGTGGCCTTCGGCGGTCCCCTGCAGCTCGATGAAGCCGCCACCGTCGTTCATCACCACGTTCATGTCGGTGTCGCAGTCGCTGTCTTCGGCGTAGTCCAGGTCCAGCACCGGGGTGCCGCGGTACACGCCCACCGACACCGCCGCGACGGCGCCGAGGATCGGGTTGCGCTTGACGTCGCCACGCTTCATCAGCACGTTCACCGCATCGACCAGGGCCACGTAGGCGCCGGTGATGGCGGCGGTGCGGGTGCCACCGTCGGCCTGCAGCACGTCGCAGTCCAGGGTGATGGTGCGTTCGCCCAGCGCGTTGCGGTCGACGCACGCACGCAGGCTGCGGCCGATCAGGCGCTGGATTTCCAGGGTGCGGCCGCCCTGCTTGCCACGCGCCGCTTCACGGTCGCTGCGGGTGTGGGTGGCGCGCGGCAGCATGCCGTACTCGGCGGTCACCCAGCCTTCGCCCTTGCCACGCAGGAAGCCCGGTACGCGGTTTTCCACGCTGGCGGTGCACAGCACGCGGGTTTCACCGAAGCACACCAGCACCGAACCCTCGGCATGGCGGGTGAAGCCGCGTTGGATGACGACCGGACGGAGCTGGTCGGGCTGGCGGCCGCTGGGGCGGGAATCGGACATGGTGCGGGTTCCGTAAGGGCAAGGGAGTACGCCGCCATGCCCGCGACCTTGAGGGGGCGGGCAGGGGGGCTCTGGTGAGGGCGCTAGGGTACCATTCCCCCTTTGCACGCACCGGACACATTCCATGATTCGAAGCATGACCGCCTATGCCGGCGGCGAGCGCGTCACCCCGTGGGGCACGCTGGGCTGCGAGCTGCGCTCGGTCAACCACCGGTTCCTGGAAGTGGGCACCCGCCTGCCCGAGGAACTGCGTGCGCTGGAGCCGCAGCTGCGCGAGCGCATCGCCGCCCGCCTGAGCCGCGGCAAGCTGGACCTGGTCATGCGCCTGCGCGCGCCGGAAGGTGCCGCCAGCCTGCAGGTGAACGAAGCGCTGCTGGGCCAGCTGGGCCAGCTCGCGCACCGCCTGACCTCCGATTTCCCCAACCTGCAGGTCAGCTTCACCGAACTGCTGCAGCTGCCGGGCGTGACCCAGGGCGAGGCCACCGACGCCGCCGCCCTGCAGGCCGAGGCGCTGTCCCTGCTGGACCAGGCACTGGACGGCTTCGTCGCCGCCCGTGAGCGCGAGGGCGACAAGCTGGCCGCCGCCATTGCCGAGCGCGTGGATGGCATCGAGCGCATCGCCAATGACGTGCGCACGCTGATTCCGGCCATTCGCGACGGCCAGCGCGCCAAGCTGGCCGGCCGCCTGGCCGACCTGCCGCACCCGGTCGACCCCGGCCGTGCCGAGCAGGAACTGGTGATGTGGCTGCAGAAGCTGGACGTGGACGAGGAGCTGGACCGCCTGGGCAGCCACATCGTCGAGATCCGCCGCGTGCTGAAGCAGCGCGAGCCGGTGGGCCGTCGACTGGACTTCCTGCTGCAGGAGTTCAACCGCGAAGCCAACACGCTGGGGTCGAAGTCGGTGGACAGCCGCACGTCCAATGCCGCGGTCGAACTGAAGGTGCTGATCGACCAGATCCGCGAGCAGGTGCAGAACATCGAATGATGGGCTGCGGGGCGCCTTCGGGCGCCCTTCTTCATTGGATTTGCTGGAGGCGGGTACGCATGGACGACGCGAACGATCTCCGTCTGGCGATGCGCGCCACAGTGGATCTGCTGGACGAGGTTCTGGACGTCGCCGGGCTGGAGAACGACGCACGCGCCACGGCGACGCTGGCCCTGGCCTTCTGCGACCGGCTGGGGGACCGCCTGGATGCCGATCAACGCGCGGCGGTCGACGCGGCGCGCTGCTACTGGAGCCAGCAGGACAGGACAGGGCGACACCGGTGGCACGCTGTCCATGCGTCCCGGCTCGATCAGCAGCGGCACGTCCTCGGCCCTGTTGACCGGCTGGTCTGGTGCAGCCTGGTCGACAACTCCGGGCTCACCGGATTCATGGGCGAGTGTCTGGTGCTGGAAGCGCTTGCTGCCGGCCTGGGGCTGGATGACGTCGAAGCGGTGTTGTGCGGCTCGGTTCCGGGGTTTGCTGCGGCGAGGATGCACCGGCCCCGCTGAGGGGGCGTTCCTGCGGCGGTGGGATCAGCCATCCCGGCCCGCTCTGTTAAAGTTGCGTGCCCGCACCCCGGGGAGCCATCTGCCGGGCCTGGTTCCAGGATGTTCCGTGCAGCTCCCGCCGTGCTGGCGCGATCCTCCGCGCCGGTTCTGGAACATCGAGGATAAATTTTGCGAAATCAACAACTTGGGTTCCGCGCATGAGCGCTCCGTCCACTCCGTCGGCCGCCGTTGCGCGCGGTACGCTGTACATCGTTGCGGCCCCCTCGGGCGCCGGCAAGAGCAGCATCGTCAACGCCACCCTGGCGCGTGACCCGCAGATCGCCCTGTCCATTTCCTTCACCTCGCGCGCCATGCGCCCGGGTGAGGTGAACGGCGAGCACTACCACTTCGTCAGCGCCGAGACGTTCGAGGAAATGATCGCCGACGGCGATTTCTTCGAGCATGCCTGGGTGCATGGCGACTGGAAGGGCACCGCCCGGCAGTCGGTGGAGCCGCAGCTGGCCGCCGGCCAGGACGTACTGCTGGAAATCGACTGGCAGGGCGCCCAGCAGGTGCGCCAGCTGGTGCCGGGCACGGTGACGGTGTTCATCCTGCCGCCGTCCAAGCAGGCCCTGCAGGACCGCATGCGCAAGCGCGGCCAGGACAGCGAGGCGGTCATCGCCCAGCGCCTGGGTGCCGCCCGCGATGAAATGCTGCACTTCAACGAGTTCGACTACGTCATCGTCAACGAGGTGTTCGACACCGCCGTGGACGAGCTGTGCGCCATCTTCACCGCCAGCCGCCTGCGCCGGGAGGCCCAGAAGGTCCGCCACGCCGGCCTCATCCAGGCCCTGCTGACCCCGGATACGGGCGCAACTGACTGATTCCAAAAGAATCGGGTGGGGGTTGGCTTGATTTTGTCCAGCCCCTGCCAGTACACTCCGTCCCCTTTCCCTCATTCGACTGAGCGGCCGACCGGTCGCCGGGAGCCCGTATGGCCCGCATCACCGTAGAAGATTGCCTGGAAGTCGTTAACAACCGTTTCGAGCTGGTCATGATGGCCTCCAAGCGTGCCCGCCAGCTTGCCAACGGCGTGCAGGCCACCCTGGACAACGACACCGAAGACAAGCCGACCGTGCTGGCACTGCGCGAAATCGCCGCCCGCAAGATCGACAACGCGCTGATCGACGAAGTCGAGAAGGCCGAGCGCGAGCGTGCCGAGCGCGAAGCGCTGGAGTGGGCCGCCGCTGAAGTGGTCGCCGACGAAGACATGTCCAAGAACGACGATTGATCGCATCGATCAATGCCGTTGCTTGACCGCTGAACAGCCCGCCCCGTGCGGGCTGTTTCGCATTCAGGGTTTGCCGTAATCGGCGCGCTGGCATAGGCTTCTGGCATGAACCCAGGCCCCACTGCCAAGGTAGCCGCGCCCACCGCCGCGGCCGTACCTGATTACGTCCTCCAGCTCGAACGCGCCGCCCATTACCTGCCGCCGGAACAGCTGCCGCTGCTGCGCCGTGCCTGGGAAGTCGGTGCGTCGGCGCACGCTGGGCAGACGCGCAAGTCGGGCGAGCCCTACATCACCCATCCGGTGGCCGTGGCCCAGGTCCTGGCCGAGCTCGGCCTGGACGTGGAAGCGCTGATCGCCGCGATCCTGCACGACACCATCGAAGACACGCCGCTGACCCGCGAGGAGCTGGCGTCCGAGTTCGGCGAAGCCGTGGCCGAGCTGGTCGACGGCGTGACCAAGCTGGACAAGCTGAAGTTCCGCGACCGCCAGGAAGCGGCCGCCGAGAGCTTCCGCAAGATGCTGCTGGCCATGTCGCGCGACCTGCGCGTGATCATGATCAAGCTGGCCGACCGCCTGCACAACATGCGCACCCTCGGCGCGCAGAGCCGCGAAGCGCGCGGCCGCATCGCCCGCGAGACGCTGGAGATCTACGCGCCCATCGCCCAGCGCCTGGGCATGAGCCTGGTCAAGAGCGAGCTGCAGAACCTCGGCTTCAAGGCGCTGTACCCGTGGCGCCACGCCATCATCGAAAAACACATCCGCAGCCAGCCGGTGGTACGCCGCGAGGCGATGGCGCAGGTGGAAGTGCAGCTGTCGCAGCGGCTGGCGAAAGAGGGCATCGAGCACCGCCTGGTCAGCCGCATCAAGACCCCGTGGAGCATCTACAACAAGATGCGCGACGAGAACAAATCCTTCGACCAGGTGATGGACGTGTTCGGCTTCCGCCTGGTCGTGCGCAGCGTGCCCAGCTGCTACCACGCGCTGGGTTCGGTGCACGCCACGTTCAAGCCGCTGGATGGCCGCTTCCGCGATTTCATCGCCATTCCCAAGGCCAACGGTTACCAGTCGCTGCACACCGTGCTGTTCGGGCCCTACGGTTCGCCCATCGAAGTGCAGATCCGCACCGAGGAAATGGACCTGATCGCCGAACGCGGCGTGGCCGCGCACTGGACCTACAAGTTCGGTGGCGATTCGCCCAACAGCGCGCAGAGCCGTGCCCATGCCTGGATCGTCGAACTGATCGATTCGCAGCGCGCCGCCGGTTCCTCGCTGGAATTCCTCGACAACGTGAAGGTCGACCTGTTCCCGGACGAGGTCTACCTGTTCACCCCGAAGGGCAAGATCCTGGCCCTGCCGCGCAATTCCACCGCGCTGGATTTCGCCTACGCCGTGCACACCGACGTCGGCAACATGGCGGTGGCCTCGCGCGTGGACAAGAAACTGGTGCCGCTGCGCACCAAGCTGGTGTCCGGGCAATCGGTGGAAATCATCACCGCGCGTTCGGCCACGCCCAAACCGCAGTGGCTGGAATTCGTGGTCACCAGCAAGGCGCGCACCGCCATCCGCCACCAGCTCAAGCAGCTGGAACACGAAGATGCCGTGCAGCTCGGCCACCGCATGCTGGACCGCGCGCTGGAAGCAATGGATTCGTCGCTGGAACGCCTGCCCAAGGGGCGCCTGGATGCGTTCCTGGCCGAACACCGTTTCCCGCGCCTGGAGGCCCTGCTGGCCGAAGTGGCGCTGGGCAACTGGATGCCGACGCAGGCCGCGCAGGCGCTGATGGCCTATGCCGAACTGCGCGGCGGCCCGCATTCGCGCCACCACTCGCAGGAAAAGATCCTCATCAACGGCAGCGAGCGTGGCGTGGTCACCTTCGCCGGCTGCTGCCAGCCGATTCCCGGCGACGAGATCATGGGTTACCACACCGCCGGCAAGGGCATCGTGGTGCACCGCATGGACTGCCCGAACCTGGCCGAGCTGCGCAAGTCGCCCGAGCGCTGGGTGCCGATCGGCTGGGACACCACAGTGTCCGGCGACTACGACACCGCGCTGGTGGTGGAAGTGGAGAACGGCACCGGCGTGCTGGCGCAGCTGGCCGCGGCCATCGCGCAGAGCCATTCCAACATCGAACGCGTGGATTACCTGGACCGCGACTTCAACGCCGCCGTGCTGGCGTTCAACATCCAGGTGCGCGACCGCAACCACCTGGCCGAAGTCATGCGCCGCCTGCGCCGCCTGTCGGTGGTGCAGTCGGTACGCCGCCAGTAATGCGCGCCTGGTAGTGCCGGCCGCTGGCCGGCAATCGCGTGGACCTGCTGCGTTGCGAGGTTGCCGGCCAGCGGCCGGCACTACCGGGTTGCTACAATCACCGCTCTGTTTTCCCCCAACGCACCGGAGCGACCATGTCCCGCCAGATCATCAACACCGAAAAGGCCCCGGCCGCCATCGGCCCGTACTCGCAGGCCGTGCGCGCCGGCAACACCGTGTACTTCTCCGGCCAGATTCCGCTGGACCCGGCCACCGGCGACATCGTCGGCGCCGGTGACGTCGAAGCGCAGGCCCGCCGCGCCTTCGACAACCTCAAGGCCGTGGCCGAAGCCGCCGGCGGTTCGCTGGACAAGGTCGTGCGCCTGGGCCTGTACCTGACCGACCTGGCCGAGTTCGCCAAGGTCAACGCCGTCATGCAGGACTACTTCCAGGCCCCGTTCCCGGCCCGTTCCACCATCGAAGTCTCCGGCCTGCCCAAGGGTGCCAACTTCGAGGTCGACGCGGTGATGGTCATCGACTGACCCACCCGTGGCACGCAAGGCGGCGGTCACCCCGGCACTGTCACCGTCCGGCGAAGCATCCCTGGCGATGCTTGCCGGCGTGGGTCCGGCCGTGGCCGCCAAACTGCAGGCGCGTGGCCTGGCCACCCTGCAGGATCTGTGGCTGCACCTGCCGCTGCGCTATGAGGATCGCACCCGGCTGACCCGTATCGAAGACCTGCGTTCGGGCGTTCCGGCGCAGGTGGAAGTGCGGGTCACCGCGGTCGAACGCGGCATGCGGTACCGGCCGATGCTGAAGGTCGCGGTGGAAGACGAAGGGCAGGGCACACTGGTGCTGCGCTTCTTCCACTTCCGCCAGCAGCAGGTTGGGCAGTTCGCGGTGGGCAATCGGCTGCGCTGCTTCGGCACGCCCAAGCCGGGCCACCTCGGCCTGGAAATCGTCCACCCCAGCTACCAGGTGCTGGGCCGCAACGACGACCCCGAACTCGGCGATCGCCTCGACCCGGTGTATCCCACCGTGGAAGGCGTCGGCCCGATGACCATGCGCAAGCTGATCGGCCAGGCCCTGGACCGCCTGCCCGAGGAAAGCACGCTGGAACTGCTGCCTGCCGGTTGGCTGGACGGCCTGGGCCTGCCCTCGCTGCGCAGTGCGCTGCTGACCGTGCACCGGCCGCCGCCGGACGCTGACCTGGCCGCATTGGCGGCCGGCACCCACCCGGCGCAGCGCCGCCTGGCGATGGAAGAACTGCTGGCCCACCACCTCAGCCTGCGCCGCCAGCGCATCGCGTTGCAGGCGCACCACGCGCCGCCGCTGGCTGGCCCGGGCAAGCTGGCCAAGGCCCTGCTGAAGCAACTGCCGTTCGCCCTGACCGGTGCGCAGGCGCGCGTGTTCAAGCAGATCCGCGACGACCTCGCACGCCCCAGCCCGATGCTGCGGCTGGTGCAGGGCGATGTCGGCTCCGGCAAGACCGTGGTCGCCGCGCTGGCAGCGATGCTGGCGGTGGAGCAGGGCAAGCAGGTGGCGTTGGCTGCGCCCACCGAACTGCTGGCCGAACAGCACCTCAACAACCTGCGCGGCTGGCTGGAACCGTTGGGCGTGCGCGTCTGCTGGCTGGCCGGCAAGGTCACCGGCAAGGCGCGCGCGAAAGTGATCGAGCAGGTCGCCAATGGCGAAGCGCAGGTCGTGGTCGGTACCCATGCGCTGATGCAGGACGCGGTGGTGTTCCAGGATTTGGCGCTGGCCATCGTTGATGAGCAGCACCGCTTCGGCGTCCACCAGCGCCTGGCACTGCGTGACAAAGGGGCGGGCGCCAACAGCGTGCCGCACCAGCTGGTCATGACCGCCACGCCCATTCCGCGCACGCTGGCGATGTCCGAGTACGCTGACCTGGATGTATCGGCCATCGACGAACTGCCGCCGGGACGTACACCGGTGCAGACCGTGGCCCTCAACAACGATCGCCGCCCGGAACTGATCGAGCGCATCGCCCTGGCCTGCCAGGAAGGGCGACAGGTTTACTGGGTGTGCACGCTCATCGAGGAAAGCGAAGAGCTGGATGCCACGCCGGCGCAGGCCACCTACGAATCGCTGCAGGCGCTGCTGCCTGGCGTGCGCGTGGGCCTGGTGCACGGCCGCCTGAAGGCGGCGGAAAAACTGGCGACGATGGTCGCGTTCAAGGCCGGCGAGATCGACCTGCTGGTGGCGACCACCGTCATTGAAGTGGGCGTGGACGTTCCCAACGCTTCGCTGATGGTGATCGAGAACGCCGAACGACTGGGCCTGGCCCAGCTGCACCAGCTGCGCGGCCGTGTCGGCCGTGGTTCGGCGGTATCGCGCTGCGTACTGCTGTACCAGGCGCCGCTTTCGCAGATGGCGCGCGAGCGCCTGCAGACCATGCGCGAAACCAACGATGGCTTCGTCATCGCCGAGAAGGATCTGGAATTGCGCGGCCCCGGCGAACTGCTAGGCACCCGACAGACCGGCCTGGCCGGCTTCCGCATTGCCGATTTGGCCCGCGACGCCGGCCTGCTGCCGGGCGTGCACGAGCTGGCCGAGCGCCTGCTGGACCAGCAACCAGCATTGGCCGACCGCGTGGTCAACCGCTGGATCGGCACCGCCGTGCGCTACGCCTCGGCCTGATCCCCGTAGCGCCGAGCCCATGCTCGGCTGCGCTTCGCGCTTCGCGCTTCGCGGTAGTCGAGCATGGCTCGACGCTACAAAGATCATTCTCGATCATCTCGTGGATGTGTCGACCAAGGTCGACACCTACCAGAGCAAAACGCCGTTCCGACAGACCGCGGGAAACTGTCGAAGGCGGGGTGGGTCCGGTGGCGGGGGCGTGAGCCGCATGGATGCGGCGACCGAGCTTACATGGACGTACTTGCAGCGTCCCCCGCCACTGGACCCACCCCGCCATTCCCCAGGAAACCAGTTTTTGCCGTTGCTGTTGAAGTTGCCGGCCAGCGGCCGGCACTACCGCGGGTGCAGGGCGCAGCCCTGCCGAACCCCCAAGCCCCGTACTTGCAACGGTCATCAACCCGGTCCACACTTCGTTGCCGATCTGAAGACGGCAACGATGACCCACAAGATCCCGCTGTTGATCGACACCGACCCCGGTGTGGACGACGCCCTGGCCCTGCTGATGGCCTTCGCCGATGAACGGCACGAGGTGGTCGCCCTGACCATCGCCGCCGGCAATGTCGGCCTCGACTACACCGTCCGCAACGCCCTCAAGCTCTGCGACATCGTCGGCCGCACCGATGTGCCGGTGTTCGCAGGCAGCCCCGATCCGCTGATCCACCCCTCGATGGACGCTGCCCACGTGCATGGCCGTGATGGCTATGGCGACGTGGACCTGCCGCCGCCGAGCCGCCAGGCCGAGGCCGAACACGCGGCACTGGCCATCCTGCGCCTGTCGCACCAGCATGCCGGCGAACTGATGCTGGTCATGCTCGGCCCGCTGACCAACCTCGCGCTGGCACTGAAGCTGGACCCGACCCTGCCCCAGCGCATCAAGCGCATCGTGGTGATGGGCGGCGCGGTCACCTGCCACGGCAACATCACCCCGGCCGCCGAATTCAACATCGCCTTCGATCCGGAAGCCGCGCATGTGGTGTTCACCTCGTTCAAGCACCTGCTGGTGTCGGACTGGGAAGCCACCGTCGCCCACGGCCTGCCGCTGGAGCAGGCGGAGCAGTGGCTGCAGGCCGATTCCGACCGTGCCCGCTTCTACGAGCTCATCTCGCGCAAGACCCGCGCGCTGTCCGAAGACGCCAAGGGTGGCCGCTGGTACACCGCCGATGCGGTGGCCATGGCCTGGGCGCTGAACCCGGAAGGCCAGCTGCAGGTGGAATCGCGTCCGCTGAACGTGGAGCTGAACGGTACGTTCAGCCGTGGCGCCACCATCGTCGACTGGAACCGCCAGACCGGCCAGCCGGACAACTGCGACCTGCTGATGGCCTACGACCAGGCGCGTTTCGAGGCCCTGGTCCGCCAGGCGCTGGGCGCGGACTGAGCCCGATGTGCAAACACCGGTTGCCCCGCGCGGCAACCGGTGTTTATAATGCCGCTCTTGACCACCAGCCCATTTACGGTGTGAGCCCATGAAGGCCGATATCCATCCGAACTACCGCGACGTCGTCTTCGAAGACGTCACTTCCGATTTCAAGATCCTGACCCGCTCCACCATGGCGACCAAGGAAACCACCACCTGGACCGACGGTAATGAATACCCGCTGGTCAAGGTCGAAATTTCCTCGGCTTCGCACCCGTTCTACACGGGCAAGCACAAGGTGATCGACACCTCGGGCCGTATCGACAAGTTCCAGAAGCGCTACGCGCGCTGATCCGTCGATCCAGCTTTGAACCGACGGCCGCGCTTTGCGCGGCCGTTTGTTTTTGTCCGGCGCCCACCCAACGGGCGTTTGGAATGGCGGAACAGACCGTTCAGGGGATGGCATCTTTGCCCATCAAGGCCGCTTGCTGGCAGGGTTCCTCCTGCCCGTCGTCTACGACTTCCGTCTAGCACCCGACAAATGCTGCTGTGCGATAATGACCTGATCCCCGGCACAGGCCGAGGACGTCATTCACGTGCCTGACCAATGCGCTTGGGCAGGCGCCTTCCCATGAAGGAGCGCACACAGTGTCCGATCTTGATCAGGTCACGCTCAACGCCGGCGACAAGTCGGTCGTTCTGCCCGTCATCAAACCCACCCTCGGCAACGACTGCGTCGACATCGCGAAGCTGACCAAGGAAACGGGGTTCTTCACCTACGATTCCGGCTTCACCGCGACGGCCAGCTGCAAGTCCGCCATCACCTACATCGATGGCGACAAGGGCGTGCTGCTGTACCGCGGCTACCCGATCGAACAGCTGTCGGAAAAGTCCAGCTACATCGAAGTGGCGTACCTGCTGATCAACGGCGAGCGTCCGAGCGCCGAACAGCTGAAGGCCTTCACCGATGAGCTGACCGCCGAAGCCAACGTCGATGAGTCGATCAACACGCTGATCGGCAGCTTCGCCAAGGATGCCCACCCGATGGCCATCCTGGCTGCCGCGATCGCGCAGCTGTCGGCCATCTACCACGACTCGCTGGACCTGTCCGACGCCGAACAGCGCCGCCAGGCCGCTGTGCGCCTGATCGCCAAGGTGCCGACCCTGTCGGCGCTGATCTACCGCCACGGCAAGGGCCTGCCGGCCAACAAGCCGGACACCTCGCTGGATTACGTCAGCCGCTTCCTGAAGCAGACCTTCGAGTCGGCCGATGGCCAGTACGATCTGAACCCGGACGTGGTCAAGGCGCTGGACCTGCTGTTCATCCTGCACGCCGACCACGAGCAGAACGCCTCGACCTCGACCGTGCGCCTGGTCGGTTCGACCGGTGCCAACCCGTATGCCTCGGTCGCCGCTGGCGTCACCGCGCTGTGGGGTCCGGCCCACGGCGGTGCCAACGAAGCCGTGCTGAAGATGCTGGAAGAGATCGGCACCGCCGACAACGTCGAGTCCGCCGTGGTCAAGGCCAAGGACAAGACCTCCGGCTTCCGCCTGATGGGCTTCGGCCATCGCGTCTACAAGAACTTCGATCCGCGCGCCAAGGTCATCGGTGAGATGACCGGCAAGGTGCTCAAGCAGCTGGGCGTGCAGGATCCGCTGCTGGACGTGGCCGTGAAGCTGGAACAGGCCGCGCTGCAGGACGAGTACTTCGTCGCCCGCAAGCTGTACCCGAACGTCGATTTCTACAGCGGCATCATCTACAAGGCGCTGCAGATCCCGACCGAAATGTTCACCGTCATGTTCGCCCTCGGCCGTACCTCCGGCTGGGTGTCGCATTGGCTGGAACAGCAGGTCGATCCGGAAATGAAGATCGGCCGTCCGCGCCAGGTCTACACCGGCGCAGACGTGCGCGATTACCAGGGCTGATCGCCCGCGGTAAGTCGTGATGAGAACGCCCCGCATCGCGGGGCGTTTTTTTTTGCGCCGCGCCAAGACCGCGTGATTCAAGGGTCTCGCCAGCTTCACAACGGCACGCGCAGCCTCAGTACGCACGCTGCACCCGCAGCACCCGATACGGAGCGTCCACCCCATGAGTACCCGATTCGACCCACCCGAGCGCGGCCCGCTCGGCGCCGACGTCGCCACCGTCGTCACTGCACCCATCGTCGCGCCGCCCAGCGAAAGCGCGGTGTCGTGGGGTGCGATCTTCGCCGGTGCCGCTGCGGCGGCCGCGCTGTCCCTGGTGCTGCTGATCCTCGGCGTCGGGTTGGGCCTGTCTTCGGTGTCGCCGTGGTCGTTCGAAGGCGTCAGCAAGGAAACCTTCGGTTGGTCCAGCGTCATCTGGCTCACCTTCACCGCGCTGGCCGCTTCCGGCCTGGGTGGTTACCTGGCCGGCCGCCTGCGTACCAAGTGGACGCAGATCCACGGCGATGAAACCTACTTCCGCGATACCGCCCACGGCTTCGTCTCGTGGGCCGTGGCCACGCTGCTGACCGCCGGCCTGCTGACCTCGGCCATCGGTGGGGTGCTGGGCACGGGTGCAAAGGTGGCGGGCGCCACCGCAGGCGCCGCAGCATCGACCGCAGGCGTCGCCGCTGCGGGCGCTGGCAGTGCCGCTGCCGCCGCGCCGGACGGTGATCTCAACTACTGGGTTGATTCGCTGTTCCGCAGCGCTACCCCGCCGGGCCCGGAGGCCGCCGCTGCGCCGCCGGCTCCGCAGGCACCGGGCGCTGCCCCGGGCAATGCGCCCATGGGCCCGGCCACAGCGCCGCCGCCGCCGCGCCCGATGCCGGGCAACGGGCCGATGGGTGACCGCCGCGAAGTGCGTGCCGAAGTGAACCGCATCATCATCAACAGCCTGCAGGGCGATGGACTGGATCCGGCCGACACCGAGTACGTGTCTCAGCTGATCGCACGCGAAACCGGCATGAGTCCGGCCGAAGCCCAGGCGCGCGTGACCGACGTGCAGACGCGCATGCGGGCTGCGCTGGAAAAAGCCAAGAACACCGCCAAGCAGGCCGCCGACGATGCCCGCAAGGCAACGGCGTACGCCGCACTGTGGTTGTTCATCACCCTGCTGATCGGCGCGTTCTTCGCCAGCCTCAGCGCCACCTGGGGCGGCCGCCGCCGCGACCTGTAACCCGCATTCCATGCAAGGAGACCTGACATGAAAATGATCCTGCTCTGGCTGTTGGGCGTGCCGATTCCGCTGTTGATCCTGTACGCGATCTTCTTCTGATAGTGCGCGTTCGAACGATCTGGACATCAGGCCGCCGAAGGGCGGCCTGATGTGTTTACCGCTGCTGCTGGGCGCCCCCGCCGATGTAGGCGGTGATCTCTGCTTCGGCCAGCAGCTGCCGCAACTGGGCGATGGAGGCGCGTCGCATCGGCTTCTCATCCACCGGTGACAGCGGTGCCTGGCGCAGCGCGTCGTAGGGCAGTACGGCCAGGTCGAAGGTCAGTTCCTCGGCACTGAACACCCACACCGGTACGTCCAGGTTGCGTTCGCGGTCCAGGCGCAGCCGCCGCACGCGCGATTCGGCGGGGATGCCGTGCTCGTCCAGGAAGCGATGCACGGCTTCCGGATCATCGCTGTGCAGGTGCAGCTGCACGGGGCTGTTGGCATCGGCGGTGCCGTCCAGCACCGGACCGACCAGGCGCGGGGCAAACCCATGCAGGAATTCCAGGGCACGCACGGCAGCCTCGCGGCGGCGCTGCAGGTCGTTGCCGTGCTCTGGTCCGGAAAACAGGCGCTGGTACTCGCGCAGGGCGTCTTCGATCTCGACGTTGCGGGGCAGGGAGGCATCGTCGTGGATGCCGAGGCGGCTGGCGGCCTTCAACTTGGCCTGGTGGTAGTCGCGGATGCCGCCTTCGGCCATGAGGCGGGCGGCTTCGTGGGCGAGGCGGTGGCGCCGCTCGCGGGTCTGGCTGGCAGCATGCTGACGTGCCCGATGCATGCAAAGACTCCTGATGCGACCTGGGTGCAGGGTAGCGCAGGGATGTGACACCTGCGTGGGGGTGGGTGTAGGTAGCGGCCAACCTTGGTTGGCCATCGTTGAGAGCGCCAACCAAGGTTGGCATCTACCAGAGCCCAAGCGCCATTCCGCGCCGGCCCTCGGTAGCGCCGGGCCATGCCCGGCGGATGCCAAAGTGCCAACCAGCGGTTGGCACCCACCACTACCTGCCTCAGAAGATGTCGAACGCGGCCGCGTCAGCCTGCGGGGTGTTCTGCAGGTTGAGGTCGTAGTCGGTCAGGCGGTCCATGTCTTCCACCTTCACCCACTCCACGGCGCCATTGAGCGTGGCCTGGACCATGCCGGCCGGCGGTTCGTTCTCGGCCAGCGGCACGTCCTTCAGGGCGACGCGCATGTAGTCGATCCAGATCGGCAGGGCGGCCTTGCCACCGTATTCGCGGTAACCCAGCGAGCGGAAGTCGTCGCGGCCCACCCACACAGTGGTGACGTACGGGCCGCCGAAGCCGGAGAACCACGCATCGCGATGGTCGTTGGTCGAACCGGTCTTGCCACCCAGGTCGGCGCGGCCGAGCACCTTGGCGGCGGTACCGGTACCGCGCTGGACCACGTCGCGCATCATCGACACCAGCTGGTAGGCGGTGCGGGCGTCGATCGCGCGCGGGGCGGTGCGGGCGTCCGGGTTGGCCGGCGCGGCCGGGGCCTCGGTGGCCGGCTTGGCCGCCGCGGTGGCATCGGGCTTGGGTGCCGGGGCACCGAAGTTGAAGCCATCCACCACCTGGTTCACCGGCTGGTCGCTGGTGCCTGCGCACTCGCGGCAGGCCAGGGCCGGGTTCTCCTTGAACACCAGCGTGCCGTCGCGGTCGCTGACCTGGTCGATCAGCCAGGTGTCCACGCGCGAGCCGCCGTTGGCGAACACGGCGTAGCCGCGGGCCACCGACAGTGGCGTCAGCGAAGCGGTACCCAGCGACATCGACAGGTTCGGCGGCAGCTCCGATTCGGCAAAGCCAAACTCGCTGATGTACTTGCGCGCGTAGTCCACGCCCATGCCATCGAGCAGGCGCACCGAGACCAGGTTGCGCGACTGCACCAGGGCCTCGCGCAGGCGCATCGGGCCACGGAAGCCGCCGCCGTCGTTCTGCGGGGCCCAGGTCTTGCCGCGGCGGTCGCGGAACACGACCGGGGCGTCGAGCACGATCGAGGCCGGGTTGTAGCCCTTGTCGAAGGCGGCCGCATAGACGAACGGCTTGAAGCTCGAACCCGGCTGGCGGCGTGCCTGGGTGGCACGGTTGAACTTGTTGCCGGAGAAGCTGAAGCCGCCGACCAGGGCCTTCAGGGCGCCACTGTGGGCATCCAGGGAGACCAGGGCGGACTGGCCGCGCGGGATCTGGTCCAGCAGCCACTCGCCTTCCTTGGCCCCGGCACGCACGCGCACGATGTCGCCGCGCTGCACCAGCTTGCCCGGGGTCTTGTTGGTCCACTTGGCGGCGGCGGCCGGCAGCACGACCTCGCTGCGGTTGGCCATGACCACCGTGGCGCTGCCGTCGGCGCCGGTGCTGGCGACGATGGCCGGCAGCAGGCCGGCCTGGCCGGGAATGCCGCGCAGGTGCTCGGCCAGGGCGGCAGCGTCATCCGCGGCGCCCAGCTGCACCTGCTTTTCCACGCCGTGCCAGCCGTGGCGGTGGTCATACAGCAGCAGGCCGTCACGCACGGCCACGTTGGCCGATTCCTGCAGGGTGGAATCGATCGTCGTAGTGACGTGATAGCCCTTGTTGACCACGTCGCCGCCGAAGCGGGCGATCATTTCCTGGCGCACCAGCTCGGCCACGTAAGGGGCATACACCTGCACCGGCGGCTCATGCGGGGTGGCATGCATCGGCACCGCCTTGGCGGCGTCCGCTTCGGCCTGGCTGACGAACTTCAGGTCCGCCATGCGCTGCAGCACGTAGTTGTCGCGGCGCTGGCGGGCACGCTCCGGGTTGGAGATCGGGTTGCCCGAGGAGGGGAACTTGGGGATGCCGGCCAGCGAGGCCATCTCGTCCAGGTCCAGCTCGTTCAGCTTCTTGCCGTAGTAGAACTCGGCGGCCGCGGCCACGCCGTAGGCACGGTTGCCGAAGAAGCTCTTGTTCAGGTACAGCTCGAAGATCTCGTCCTTGCTCAGCTCCGACTCGATCTTGCGGGCCAGCAGGATCTCGGCCAGCTTGCGGGTGTAGCTGTATTCGGAACTCAGGAAGAACTGGCGGGCGACCTGCTGGGTGATGGTCGAGCCACCCGGCACGCGGCGGTCGCTGGTGGTGGCCAGCAGCCAGACCGCGCGGGCGATGCCCTTGTAGTCCACGCCGCCGTGCTCATAGAAGCGGGCGTCCTCGGTGGCCAGAAAAGCCCTCTTAAGGTTCTCCGGCACGTCCTTCATGGTGATGGGGGTGCGCCGGGTTTCACCGAAGACGGCCATCAGCTTGCCGTCGGCAGCATAGACGTACATCGGCTCCTGCATCTCCACGTCGCGCAGGGTCTGCACGTCGGGAAGCTTGGACGATACGGCGTAGTACAAGCCGCCCACGGCGGCAGCACCGACCAGCGCCAGGACCAGGACAACAACAAAGATCCAGCGCAGCCAGCGGCGGAGACGAGTCATCGGTGTCAGATTCCGATTGCGAATTTCGTGGTCGCAGAGTATAGATTACGCAAGGTGGCGGCTGGGGCCGGCACCGGGGAACGCAAGGGGAATTGCCAGGGGCTGCGTGTTCATCCTGTGAGGGATTTCACAGCAGGGCGGTTGCCATTCGCTAAAAATACGTTATTAATGCGCGGACGCAGATCCTGTGTCCAAGTGCCCGTCGGCAGGGGAGAAACCGTGGGGCTCATCCCAAAAAGTCAGTCGCCGCTCATTGGCGTCGACATCAGTTCGACTGCGGTAAAGCTGTTGCAGCTTTCCCGCAGTGGCAACCGTTTCCGCGTGGAACACTACGCCGTGGAACCGTTGCCGCCGAATGCTGTGGTTGAAAAGAACATCGTCGAAGTGGAGGCCGTGGGTGAGGCCATCCGCCGGGCGATGAACCGTTCCGGAAGCAAGGCCAAGCTGGCCGCTGCCGCCGTGGCAGGGTCGGCGGTGATCACCAAGGTGATCCCGATGCCGGCCGACCTCGACGAAGCCGACATGGAAGCCCAGATCGAGCTGGAAGCGGTCAACTACATTCCGTACCCGATCGAGGAAGTGAACCTGGACTTCGAGGTGATCGGGGCGATCCCGAACAACCCGGAAATGGTCCAGGTGCTGCTGGCTGCCTCGCGCTCGGAGAACGTCGAGCTGCGCCAGTCGGCGCTGGAGCTGGGCGGCCTGCAGGCCAAGGTGATGGACGTGGAGGCCTTCGCGGTCGAGAACGCCTTCGCCCTGGTGGCCAGCGAGCTGCCGGTGTCCCATGACGGCGTGGTCGCCCTGGTCGACATCGGCGCGACCATGACCACCCTCAACGTCCTGCGCGGTGGCCGCAGCCTGTACAGCCGCGAACAGGTGTTCGGCGGCAAGCAGCTGACCGACGAGATCATGCGCCGCTACGGCCTGAGCTACGAGGAAGCCGGCTTGGCCAAGCGCCAGGGCGGGCTGCCGGAAAGCTACGAAGTGGAAGTGCTGGAACCCTTCAAGGAGGCGACGGTCCAGCAGATCAGCCGCCTGCTGCAGTTCTTCTACGCGGGTAGTGAATTCAACCGTGTCGACCACATCGTGCTGGCGGGCGGTTGCGCCGCGCTGGCCGGTCTGCCGGAAATGGTCGAAGAGCAGCTGGGCGTGCCGACCGTGGTCGCCAACCCGCTGGCACAGATGACCCTGGGCCCGAAGGTGCAGGCGCAGGCGCTTGCCCAGGATGCCCCCGCGCTGATGATCGCTACCGGTCTGGCACTGAGGAGCTTCGACTGATGGCACGCATCAATCTATTGCCCTGGCGCGCCGAACGGCGCAAGCAACGCCAGCGCGAGTTCGGCGTCATGCTTGGCATGGCCGCACTCGGTGGCCTGCTGCTGTCCCTGCTGATCTGGTTCTATTACGACATGCAGGTCAGCGGCCAGCAGGATCGCAACGCCTACCTGCAGACCGAGATCGAGAAGGTCAAGAAGCAGAACGAGGAGATCAAGCGCCTCGACGAGCAGAAGAACCGCCTGCTGGCCCGCAAGGCCGTCATCGAGCAGCTGCAGGCCAAGCGTTCGCAGATGGTCCATCTGTTCGACGCCCTGGTCCGCACGATTCCCGATGGCGTCGTACTCACCGCCCTGACCCAGGACGGTGACATGCTCACCCTGGAAGGCCGGACCCAGTCCAATGCACGCGTTTCGGCGTACATGCGCAACCTGGAAGTGTCCGGCTGGATGACCAGCCCGGAACTGTCGATCATCGAAGCCAGCGCGCCGGACAAGGAGTCGAGCCAGGGGAACCTGCTGGCTGACGTCAAGGCCCTGCCGTACAAGTTCAAGGTGACGGTGAAACTGCCGGCGCAGAGCGATGAGTCGACCACGCCAGGCCTGAACGCCGATGGTTCGGTCGCGGCACCGGGTGCTGCGGCTCCGGCGGTCGCGCCGCTGGCGGCTGGCGCCGATGCCGCTTCGGCCGCCCCGGCACCTGCCCAGCCCGGCGCAGCCCCGACGCCGCCGCCGGCACCGGCTGCCCCCGCGAAGGCACCGGCTGCCCAGCCCGCTCCGGCGGCACCGGCAGCCACCCCGGCGGCCCCGCCCAAGCCTGAAGGGAGCCGACTGGCCCAACCGCCGCAGGCCTTCCATGCCCCGCTGCAGGGGGACCGCGCATGAGCAAGAAATTCGACGTCAAGAGCCTGGATTTCAACGACATCGGCAACTGGCCGCGGAACGCGAAGATCGTGTTCTGCGCGCTGATCGCCCTGGTCATCATGTTCGTCGCGTACATGCTGCTGATCAGCGGCAAGCGCGAGGAGCTGGAGGGACTGGAGTCACAGGAAACCACCCTGCGTGAGCAGTTCAGCAAGGAACAGGCGCGCGCGGTGAACCTGGAGCCGCTCAAGCAGCAGCTGGCGCAGATGGAGCAGGTCCTGCAGCAGATGCTCCGGCAGCTGCCCAGCAAGACCGAGATGCCGGACCTGATCATCGACATCTCGCAGACCGCGCTGTCCAGCGGCCTGACCAACCAGTTGTTCGAGCCGGAACAGGAACAGATCAAGGAGTTCTACGCCGAGAAGCCGATCAAGCTGAAGATGGTGGGCAGCTACCACCAGTTCGGCGCGTTCGTCAGTGGCGTGGCCTCGTTGCCGCGCGTGGTCATCCTGACCATGCACGACATCAACCTGAAGCCTGTCGACAAGGCCAACGGCAACAGCCGTGCCGGTGCGCTGGAGCTGTCCGGTACGGTCAAGACCTACCGTTACCTGGATGATGCCGAGGTCGCCGAACAGCAGCAGCTTGAAGCCGGCAAGGAGGCGCAGCCGTGATCCGTTCCTTCATTGCACGAGGCGGCATGGCCCTGGCGGTGTTGATGCTGGCCGGCTGTGGCCGCGGCGTCACCAGCACGCCGGGCGACGCGCCCAACCTTGAAACCTGGGTCGCCAGCGAACGTGCACGACCGGCGCAGCCGCTGGAGCCGCTGCCGGTGATGCAGCAGTTCGAGACCTTCGAATACTCCGCGCAGGGCATGCGCGATCCGTTCACCGATGCCTGGACCAATCCGCAGCAGGGGGCTGGTGGAACCCGTCCGGATCCGAACCGGCGCAAGGAGCCGCTTGAAGGCTTCCCGCTGGATGCGCTGGACATGGTGGGTACCATCGGTACCGGAGGCGGCACTGTCGCCCTGGTGATGGGGCCCGACAAGGTGACCTACCGGGTGCGCCCGGGTGGATACCTTGGGCAGAGCGACGGGCGGGTCACCGCGGTCTACGAAGACCGCGTGGAACTGATCGAACTTGTGCCGGACGGCGCGGGGGGCTGGCTGGAACGTCCGGCCACGCTCGCGCTCGATGATCAATGATCGTTTACTGGGGATAGCACGATGACTTTTCACCAAGCCAAGGGGCTGCGACCCATCCGGCGCTCTACCTTGAACCGCATCAGCGCGCTGGGAGTCGCGCTGATGCTGGCCTGCGCTCCGGCGCTGGCTGCCGCACCGGCTGAAAAGCCGGCCAGCACCGCCGTTGCAGCGCAGGCCACCGCGCCGGCATCGCTGGCGGTGCAGCGGATCGATTTCAAACGCGGCGAAGACGGCAGTGGCCGCCTGATCGTCGAGTTCGACGGCCAGGGCGCCATCCCTGACCTGCGCACGCAGGACAACAGCGTGGTGGTCGACGTCGGCAATGCCCGGCTGCCGGCCAACCTGCAGAAGCCGATGAACGTCACCGACTTCGCCACGCCGGTGCAGCGCATCGACGCCAGGCCGTCCGGCGCAGGCACCCAGCTGGTGCTGAGCACCGGCGGCGCGGTTGAATCGCTGGCCTACCAGAGCGGCAACGAGTACGTGGTGGAGATCAGTGCCCGCAAGGCACCAGCCGCCGTCGGTGCCGTCACCGCAGGCAGCGTCACCCAGGCCGCCAAGGGCGTGCCGCAGCGTGGCTACAGCGGCAAGCCGGTGACCTTCAACTTCCAGGACGTGCCGGTGCGCACCGTGCTGCAGTTGATCGCCGAAGAATCCAACCTGAATGTCGTGGCGTCCGATTCGGTGCAGGGCAATGTGACCCTGCGCCTGGTCAACGTGCCGTGGGACCAGGCACTGGACATCGTGCTGCGCGCCAAGGGCATGGACAAGCGCCAGGATGGCAGCGTGATCTGGGTCGCGCCGCAGGCTGAGCTGGCCAAGTTCGAGCAGGAAAAGGAAGACGCACGCATCGCCATCGAGAACCGCGAGGATCTGGTGACCGATTACGTGCAGATCAACTACCACAGCGCCTCGCAGATCTTCAAAGCGCTGACCGAAGCCAAGGGCATCGGTGGCGGTGGTGGTGGCAGTGGTGGCAGCAGCTCCAGCAATGAAGAGAGCGGCTTCCTGTCCTCGCGCGGCCGCATCGTGGCCGACGAGCGCACCAACACCCTGATGATCAGCGACATCCCGAAGAAGATCGCGCGCATGCGTGAGCTGATCAACGTGATCGACCGCCCGGTCGACCAGGTGCTGATCGAGAGCCGCATCGTCATTGCCACCGATACCTTCGCCCGCGAGCTGGGTGCGAAGTTCGGCATCAGCGGCAGCCGCGACAATGTGTACTTCGGTGGCAACCTTGATTCCACCCTGAAAACGCGCAACTCGCAGGTGGCCGCCGATACAGCCAACGCCAACGCCGTGCGTGACTGGATCACTGGTGGCAGCGTAGGCCCCGCTCCGGTTCCGATTTCGTCCACCATTGAACGTGGCTTGAACTGGAGCCTGCCGGTGGCCTCCACCAGCAACCCGGGTTCGCTGGCACTGTCGATCCTCAACGCGGGCTACCTGCTGGACGTCGAACTGTCGGCCATGCAGGAAGAGTCGCGTGGTGAAGTGATCTCCAACCCGCGCGTGGTGACCACCAACCAGCGCGAGGCCCTGATCAAGCAGGGTAAGGAAATCGGCTACGTGACCATCAGCGGCGGCGGTGCCGCCGGCGGTGCCGCCACCCCGAACGTCCAGTTCAAGGAAGTGGTGCTGCAGCTGAAGGTCACCCCGACCATCACCGACGACAACCGTGTGTTCCTGAACATGGAGGTCAAGAAGGACGAAGTGCAGCGCTACATCACCCTGGCCGGTTACGGTGAAATCCCGGAAATCAACCGCCGCGAAGTCAACACCGCCGTGCTGGTGGAAGACGGCCAGACCGTGGTGATCGGTGGCGTGTACGAGTTCACCGACCGCAGCAGCGTCAGCAAGGTGCCGTTCCTGGGCGACGTGCCGTTCCTGGGCAACCTGTTCAAGAAGCGTGGCCGCAACAAGGACAAGGCCGAACTGCTGGTGTTCGTGACCCCGAAGGTGCTGCGCGTGGCCAAGAAGAGCTGAGCCAGCCATCACACGCTGTTCGAACCGGGGCCGCCATGTGCGGCCCCGTTTCGTTGTGGCGCCACGCCTTGCGCGGATGGCCATTCATCCGTCCTTGATCCAATCCCGGGACCGGCCTGCGATGATGTGGGGAACCCGTGCCACCCCGCGCCGGTCAAAGGCCCCCATGAACCTGCCACCGCCGATGCCCGATTCGTCGAACGCGCCGCCTGACGCGCCAGCCACCGCGCCGCCCGCGCAGGCCCCCTCGCAGCTGCATGCGGCCTTCATCGGCCTGCGTGACGCCCTGTCGGCCGAGATCGTCGGCCAGGCCGCGCTGGTCGAGCGCCTGCTGATCGCCCTGCTGGCCGACGGTCACCTGCTGGTTGAAGGCGCCCCCGGCCTGGCCAAGACCACCGCCATCCGCGCGCTGGCCTCGCGCCTGGAAGCCGATTTCGCCCGCGTCCAGTTCACCCCGGACCTGCTGCCGGCCGACCTGACCGGTACCGAGATCTGGCGCCCGCAGGAAGGCCGCTTCGAATTCGTGCCGGGCCCGATCTTCCATCCGATCCTGCTGGCCGATGAAATCAACCGCGCCCCGGCCAAGGTGCAGTCGGCCCTGCTGGAAGCCATGGGCGAGCGCCAGGTCACTGTCGGCCGGCATACCTATGCGCTGCCGTCGCTGTTCCTGGTGATGGCCACGCAGAACCCGATCGAGCAGGAGGGCACGTTCCCGCTGCCCGAGGCGCAGCTGGACCGCTTCCTGATGCATGTGCGGATCGGCTATCCCGACCAGGCCGCTGAATCGGAGATCCTGCGCCTGGCCCGCGAGCGCGCACGTGGCGCCCTCGGCGACGCGGCGCCCGCACCGGAAAAGCTGCCGATGCAGGTGGTCTTCGACGCCCGTCGCGAAGTGCTGGACCTGCACATGGCGCCGGCGCTGGAGCGTTACCTGATCGAGCTGGTGCTGGCCTCGCGCGATCCGTCGCGCTATGACGCCGGCCTCGGCCGCCGCATCGCCTGGGGCGCAAGCCCGCGCGGCTCGATCGCGCTGGAGCGCTGTGCGCGTGCGCGGGCCTGGCTGGCCGGTCGTGACTTCGTCACCCCCGATGACGTGCGCGCCGTGGCCGCCGATGTGCTGCGCCACCGCGTGCTGCCCAGCTACGAAGCCACTGCCGAAGGCTGGGATGGCGAGCGCCTGGTGCAGGAACTGCTGGCCCGCGTGCCGGCACCCTGAGCCTGCGCATGTCCGATCCATCCGCGCCACAGAGCGCCCGCGTGGTCGAAGGCGATGGCCTGCGCCCGCAGCTGGCCGAACTGGTGGCCCTGCGCCGCCTGGCCCAGCGACCGCCACCGCCACGCCGTGGGCGTGCCGGCAATGCCGGCCAGGCGCCCTCACCGTTGCGTGGGCGCGGCATGGAGTACGCCGAATCACGCGAATACGTCGCCGGCGATGACGCGCGGCACATCGACTGGCGGGTGACCGCACGCACCGGCCGCGCCCACACCAAGCTGTTCCAGGCCGAGCGCGAGCGGGTCAGCCTGATCGTGGCCGACACCTCGCCCGCGCTGTACTTCGGCACGCGCGTGCGCTTCAAATCGGTGCAGGCCGCACGCGCCGGTGCCGTGGCCGCATGGTCGGCGCAGCGTCGTGGCGACCGAATCGGCGCCCTGCGCGGCAGCGACCGTGAACCACCGATCGCGCCAGCCGGCGGGCCGCGTGGCGTGCTGCGCGTGCTCGACGCACTGACCCGCTGGTACGCGCAACCGCCCGCCGATGACCTCGGCCTGGAGCGTGCGCTGGACCACGCCGGACGCGTGCTGCGCCCCGGCGCGCGCATGCTGGTGCTGGCCGATCCCCAGCAGGCCCTGCGCATCGCGCCGGCGCGCTGGAGCGCCCTGGCCCAGCACCATGACCTGACCCTGCTGCTGCTGGTCGACCCGCTGGAACTGCAGCCGCCGTCGGCACCGCTGCAGTTCCTGGCCGCACAGCAGCGCATCGGCCTGGACCTGCGCCGCAGCGAGGTGCAGGACCACTGGCACGCACACTTCGTCGAACCGCTGCAGGCGCTGCGCCAGCAGCTGGCCGCTCGCCGGGTCGATGTGCAGATCCTTTCCACCGACGCCCCCAGCGATGCCTGGCTGGCACCTGCGCCCACCGAGGTGCCGGCATGAGTGCGGCCCTGCCGCTGCGCGATGTCGCGCTGCCGCCGCCACCGTCGTGGTGGCCGCCCGCACCGGGATGGCTGATGCTGGCCGCCGTCCTGCTGCTGGTGCTGGCCATCCTTGTGTTCATCAGCCATCGCCGTCGCCGCCGTCGCCAGCGCTGGCTGCAGCAGTTCGACCGGGAGCTGCAGGCCGCGCCCGCCGCAGCGGCCGAGCTGGCCGCCATCGCCGGGCTGCTGCGCCGTGCCGCGCGGCTGGCCCAGCCCGGCAGCGAAGCCCTGCATGACCAGGCCTGGTGGCAGCGGATCGATCCGAAGGATCAGCTGCCGGAGCCGCAGCGTCGCCTGCTGGCCGAAGGCGCCTACCGGCCGCAGGTCGCAGCAGGCGACGTGGCCGAGGTCCGTCGCTGGGCGCGCGAGCGATACCTGCAGTTGCTGCAGGAGCGCCGCCGATGAGCCTGCTGGCAAGTTACTGGCCCTGGCCGGACCTGCAGCTGGCCTGGCCGCTGGCGCTCTTCGCGCTGCCTGTGCCGCTGCTGATGCACCTGTGGAAACGCCGCGCCGACCCCGGTGCAGCCCTGCGCGTGCCCTATGCCGCAGCCGAGCTGCAGGCATTGTCCGGGGGCGGGCGTATCGATGCGTCCTGGTTGCGCACGCTCATCCTGTGGTTGGCGTGGGCCGCGTTGTGCGTGGCGATGGCACGGCCGCAGCAGCTGGGCGAGGCCATCACGCCGCCGCAGCAGGGCCGGCAGATGATGCTGGCGATGGACGTATCCGGCAGCATGAGCGAGCCGGACATGGTGCTCGGCTCGCAGGCAGTGGAACGACTGACCGCGGCCAAGGCGGTCCTGGCCGACTTCCTCGACCGGCGTGCCGGTGATCGTGTCGGCCTGCTGGTCTTCGGTGACCGCGCGTACACCCTCACCCCGATCACCCCCGACCTGGCCAGCGTGCGCGACCAGCTGCGCGACAGCGTGGTCGGCCTGGCCGGGCGCGAGACCGCCATCGGCGATGCGATCGCGCTGGCGGTCAAGCGCCTGCGCAGCCAACCCGAAGGACAGCGCGTGCTGATCCTGCTGACCGACGGCGTCAGCAACGCCGGTGTGCTGGAGCCGCTGCGCGCGGCCGAACTGGCCCGTGCCGAAGGCGTGCGCGTGCACACCGTCGCCTTTGGCAGCGATGGCAGCATGCGCCTGTTCGGCATCCCCATCGCCAGTGATCGTGATCCAGTGGATGAAGCCACCCTGCGCAGGATTGCCGAGATGACCGGGGGCCGATTCTTCCGCGCCCGCGACACCGACGAGCTGGCTGGCATCTACGCCGAGCTGGACCGGCTGGAACCCATCGCCGCCAAGGGCCCGAGCCTGCGCCCGCGCAGCGAACGCTATGCCTGGCCGCTCGCGCTGGCCCTGTTGCTGGGCGCGCTGGCCTGGTTGTGGCCGGAGCGACGCCGATGATCGCGACCTTCCTGCAGAAGCTCCACGCCGTCCTCCCCGATGCGGGCGCACTGCATTTCCTGCGGCCGGAATGGTTGTGGGCGCTGCTGGTGCTGCCGCTGGTCATCGCCTTCACGCTGTACCGGCAACGCCGCAGCGATGCGTGGCGGCAGGCGGTCGATGCCCACCTGCTGTCGCACCTGCTGGCGGCCGGTGAGCGCCGTCGTACGCGCCTGCCGTGGGCCCTGCTGCTGGGCTGCACGCTGGCGGTGCTGGCCCTGGCCGGCCCCAGCTGGCGCCAGCAGGCGCAGCCGATGTACCAGGCCGGCACGCCGTTGGTGGTGGTGCTGGACCTGTCCAGCCGCATCACCGCCACCGACCTGCCGCCTTCGCGGCTGCTGCAGGCGCGGGCGAAGATCGGTGCGCTGCTGCGTGCGCGGCAAGGGGGCCAGGTCGCCCTGGTGGTGTATGCCGACGATGCCTACACCGTTGCACCGTTGACCGATGACACCGCCAACGTAGCGCTCTATCTGGATGCGCTGGCCCCGGATGTGATGCCGCGCGATGGCCAGCATGCCGACCGTGGCATCGACTGGGCCACCCAGCTGCTGCGCCAGACCGGCACGCTGCGCGGGCGCATCCTGCTGGTCACTGACCAGGCCGATGCTGCCGCTGCTCTTGCCGCAACGCAGGCGCGCAGCCTCGGCCTGCAGGTGTCCGTGCTGGGGCTGGGCACGCCCACGGGCGCAGCCTATCGCGATGGCAGCGGGCAGATCGCGCAGGCGGCGCTGGATGAAGGCAGCCTGCGCACGGTGGCGACCGCCGGTGGGGGCCAGTACGCGCGCATTGCCGCCGATGACCGCGACCTGCGCGCGCTGGACGTGCTGGATGCCAGTGATGGCCCTGCACGGCAGGGCGCGGGGCAGGGCAGGCAATGGCAGGACGAAGGTTACTGGCTGCTGCCGCCGCTGATGCTGCTGGCCCTGCTGGCGTTCCGCCGCCGCGCGGTGCTGGCCGCGGTGCTGGCGGTGGGGCTGTTGCCGCTGTCAGGCAACCTGCAGGCGCAACCCCGCAACACATCGGCCACGGAAACCGGCACGCTCTGGCAGCGTGCCGACCAGCGCGAGCACGAACGCATCGCCGAAGGCGTGCAGGCCTACCGCAACGGCGATTTTGATACGGCGCGCGCGCGCTTCGAAGGCATCGACAGCGATGCCGGCCTGTACAACCTGGGCAACGCGCTGGCGCGGCAGGGCGACTACGACGGTGCCATCGCCGCCTACGACCGCGCGCTGGCAAAGCATCCCGGCATGGCCGACGCGGTGGCCAACCGTGCGGTGGTGGACGCCGCGCGCAAGCGCAAGCCGCCGTCCAGCAAGGACCAGAACAACCGCTCCAACCAGGACAAGCAACAGGGCCAGCAGCAGCCGCAGCAAGGGCAGCAACAGGGCCAGCAGGGTTCGCCGGGGCAGCAGGATCCCAAGCAGGGGCAGCAGGATCCGCAGCAGGGCCGGCAGGATCAACAGCCGCCGCAGCAGGGCAAGCCCGGTGACAAGGACCGCCAGGACGCCGGTCCGCAGGCCGCTGATGCAAAGGCGCAGGCACAGGCCGATGCGGAACAGCGCCAGCGCATGCAGCAGGCCATGCAGCAATCCAGGCCGGGCGAGCAGGGCAAGCCCGCTGTACGCAGCGACGGGCGTACGCCGCAGCAGCGCGAGGAACAGCAGGCCGTGGACGCCTGGATGCGCCGCGTGCCCGATGACCCGGGCTCGTTGCTGCGCACCAAGTTCCAGCTGGAAAACGAACGTAGAAAGAGGGAAGGGCGATGATCGGCGTGCCGCGCAGGACACTCCACGTGACGGTGCTGCTGGCGATGCTGCTGGCCTGGCTGCCATCGGCCGCGCTGGCGCAGACGCGCGCGTGGCTGGAGACGACCAGTACCCAGCTCGGTGAACCGGTCACGCTGCAGGTGGAAACCGACCAGGGCAGCCCGGACTACGCGCCGTTGAATGCCGATTTCGTGCTGGGCGCGCAGGGCAGCAACCGCCAGGTGCAATGGAGCAACGGCAGCATGCAGCAGCGCACCGTCTACTCGGTGACGCTGACCCCGCGCCGCAGCGGCACCCTGCTGGTGCCCTCGCTGCAGGTGGGCAGCCAGCGCACCGAGCCGCTGCAGCTGCAGGTGGGCGCGGGCACGGTGGCCACCGCACAGAGCAATGCCGTCGCCTTCGTCGAAACCGAGGTGGATGATGCGCAGCCCTACGTGCAGCAGAGCGTCGGCGTGGTGGTGCGCCTTTACTTCGCCTCGCAGCTGGCCTCCGGCGAGCTGGTACTGGATACGCCCGAGGGCGCGTCGCTGCAGCGGGTGGGCGAGGACCGCACCGACGTGCGCCAGATCAACGGCCGCCGCTACAACGTGGTGGAGCGGCGCTTCCTGCTGATTCCCGAACGCAGCGGGCCGTTGCGCCTGCCCGGTGCCCGCTTCAACGGGCGCACCGCGGGTGGCTTCTTCGATGATTTCTTCGGCGCCGGCGGCGACGGGCGCATGAATGCCGTCGCCCCCGAGCGTACCCTGCAGGTGCGCGCGCAGCCGGCGCAGGCACCGCAGCCGTGGTTGCCGCTGCATGGGCTGCAATTGCGCTACACCACGGCGCCGGACAGTGCGCGTGCCGGCGAAGCGGCCACCGTGGTGGTCGAAGCCGTGGCCAACGGCGCGACCCGCGCCCAGTTCACTGATCTGCCGGTGCCCGACGTGGGCGATGCCGGGCAGGTCTTCGCCGAGCCGGCCCAGTACGATGAGACGTTCACCGGCAGCACGCCGCGCTTGAAGATCACCCGTCGCTACTCGATCGTGCCGCGCCAGGCCGGTACGCTGGTCGTGCCCGGGCCCAGGCTGGCCTGGTGGAACGTGGACAGCGGCAGCGCCCAGCAGGCCACGCTGCCGGACCTCACGCTGGCGGTGGCCGCCGGCCGTGGCGGCGCTCCGGCCGCGCAGCCCATCGACACACAGGCCGCGCTGCCCGGCGACGACGCGCCGCCGGCCGCACCGACTGCAGTGCCGCTGGGGGCCGCGGACGCGCGCCCGTGGCCGTGGATCGCCGCCGCCGCCGGCCTCGCCCTGTTGTGGCTGCTGACCCTGGCCTGGGGCTGGCGCCGTGGCCGCCGCGTGTCTCCTGCAGGGTCGCCCACGGCCGCAGGCGCCAGCCACAGCGGAGTTCCGCGCGGCAGCGTGGCCGAGCTGCGCCGTGCGCTCGACGGCGAAGGTTTCGACCAGGTGCAGGCGCAGTTGTGTGCGATGGCCGGCGTCGAGCGCCTGGAGCAGGTGATCGAACGCCTGGCTGATCCAGCCCAGCGCCAGGTGCTGCTGGACCTGCAGGCCGCGCGCTGGGGCGGGCAGGGCGAAGCCTCCGCACTGCGTGCACGCCTGCGCGAATGCTTCCGTGACGGACCGCACTGGTCGACACCGCAGGAGGCCGCCGACACTGGGCTGGCGCCGCTGTACCCCACGCAGCGACGCTGAACCGGCGCGGCTTGCGCGCTTTGTTAGAGTAGATTCATTTTTCGAGGAACGCCGCGTATGACAGCAGCTGCTGCCGACAAGAAGAAGTTGCCCCTGCACTGGAAGATGGGCATCGGCTTTGCGATCGGCCTGGTCCTGGGACTCACCGTGCATGCCCTGGGCGGCAGCGTCGATGGCCTGCAGGCCGGTGCCAAGTGGGTCATGGACTACATCACCACGCCGGCGTCGGGCCTGTTCCTCAACCTGATCTTCATGCTGATCGTGCCGCTGATCTTCTCGGCGCTGATCATGGGCGTGTCGGAGATGGGCGACATCCGCGCCCTCGGCCGCATCGGCTGGAAGACCCTGGCCTACACCGTGCTGCTGTCCGGCATCGCCGTGGGCATCGGCCTGGTGCTGGTCAACGTGCTCAAGCCGGGCGCCGGCGTCGACCCGCAGACCGCCGCGCTGATGCTCTCGGAGAACGCCGAGCGCAGCAAGGAAATCGTAGCCGGCATCCATGGCACGCCAAAGGGCATGGACATGCTGCTGTCGATCGTGCCGAGCAACGTGCTGCAGGCCGCGTCGGACAACGGCGCCATCCTGTCGCTGATGTTCTTCGCGCTGATGTTCGGCATCGGCATGGTGCTGACCGATGAAGCGAAGGTCGCCCCGCTGCGCCGCGCCATCGAAGGCGTGTTCGAAATCTCGATGACCCTGATCAACCTGGTCATCCGCCTGGCCCCGTATGCGGTGGCCTGCTTCATGTTCAACCTGGCCGCGCTGTTCGGCTTCGAGCTGATCATCCGCCTCGGCGCCTACGTGGGCGTGGTGGTGCTGGCGCTGGGCCTGCACATGATCGTGACCTATGGCGCGGCGGTGTGGCTGTCGGGCCGTTCGCCGCTGTCGTTCTTCCGCGATACCCAGGAAGCGACGGTCATGGCGTTCTCGACCGCCTCCAGCAACGCCACCCTGCCGACCGCGCTGCGCGTGGCCGACCAGATGGGCCTGCCGCAGCGCGTGTCGCGCTTCGTGCTGACCGTGGGCGCCACCGCCAACCAGAACGGCACCGCGCTGTTCGAGGGCGTGACGGTGATCTTCCTGGCCCAGTTCTTCGGCGTGGACCTGTCCATCGGCCAGCAGGTCATGGTGATGGCGGTCTGCATCCTGGGCGGCATCGGCACCGCAGGCGTTCCCTCCGGCTCGCTGCCGGTGGTGGCGATGATCTGCGCCATGGTGGGCGTGAACCCGCTGGGCATCGGCCTGATCCTGGGCGTGAACCACTTCCTGGACATGTGCCGTACCGCGCTGAACGTGACCGGCGACCTGGCCCTGACCACCCTGGTGGCCAAGGGCGAGGCCGCGGACACCCCGGCCGAGGCCGCTGCCGCCGCCGCCCGCCTGGACAACTGATCCCGGCAACACCTGAACGGGGTCGGATCCCTTTCCGCCAGGAAAGGGTTCCGGCCCCGTTCTGTTTCGGGGCGACGTTGACCTGACCCTGCCGGGCGTCTGTGGGACAATGGCGCGCCCGCAGTTTCGCGGCCGCCTCCCGATTCCGACAGAACCATGACGCAGCCTACCCGTCGCCAGTTGGCCAACGCCATCCGCTTCCTTGCCGCTGATGCGGTTGAAACCGCAAATTCCGGCCATCCCGGCATGCCCATGGGCATGGCCGATATCGCCGAAGTGCTCTGGAACGACTTCCTCCGGCACAACCCGAACAACCCGCAGTGGTTCAACCGCGACCGCTTCGTGCTGTCCAACGGCCACGGCTCGATGCTGCAGTACGCGCTGCTGCACCTGAGCGGCTACGACCTGCCGATCGAGCAGCTGAAGCAGTTCCGCCAGCTGGGCAGCCACACCGCCGGCCACCCGGAACGCCACGAGACCCCGGGCGTGGAAACCACCACCGGCCCGCTGGGCCAGGGTTTCGCCAATGCCGTGGGCTTCGCCCTGGCCGAGAAGCTGCTGGCACAGCGCTTCAACCGCCCGGAGCTGGAGATCGTGGACCACCGCACCTGGGTGTTCATGGGCGATGGCTGCCTGATGGAAGGCGTGTCGCACGAAGCCGCTTCGCTGGCCGGCACCTGGGGCCTGCACAAGCTGGTCTGCTTCTGGGACAACAACCACATCTCCATCGACGGCAACGTCGAGGGCTGGTTCACCGACAACACCCCCGAGCGTTTCGAGGCCTACGGCTGGAACGTCGTGCGTGATGTCGACGGCCATGACCCGGAAAGCATCAAGGCCGGCATCGAGGCCGCGCTGTCGCAGAGCGACAAGCCGACCCTGATCTGCTGCCGCACCACGATCGGCTTCGGTTCGCCGAACAAGGCCGGCAAGGAATCCAGCCACGGCGCCGCCCTGGGCAAGGACGAACTGGCCGCCACCCGCAAGGCGCTGGACTGGAACTACGGTCCGTTCGAGATTCCGGAAGAGATCTACGCCGGCTGGCGTGCCGGCGGTACCGGCACCCTGCGCCAGGCCGAGTGGGAACAGCAGTTCGACAAGTACGCTGCGCAGTACCCGGCCGAAGCCGCCGAACTGACCCGCCGTTCGCATGGCGAACTGCCGGCCGACTTCGTCGCCCAGGCCGACGCCTACATCGCCAAGGTCGCCGCTGAAGGCGCCACCATCGCCTCGCGCAAGGCCTCGCAGCTGGCCATCGAAGCCTTCGCGCCGCTGCTGCCGGAAATCGTCGGCGGTTCGGCTGACCTGGCGCACTCGAACCTGACCCTGTGGAAGGGCAGCAAGTCGGTGGCCAGCGATGATGCCAATGCCAACTACGTGTACTACGGCGTGCGCGAGTTCGGCATGACCGCCATTGCCAACGGCCTGGCCCTGCACGGTGGCTTCATTCCGTTCGACGCCACCTTCCTGGTGTTCAGCGATTACGCCCGCAACGGCGTGCGCATGAGCGCGCTGATCCCGGCCCACGCGATCCACGTCTACACCCACGACTCGATCGGCCTGGGCGAAGACGGCCCGACCCACCAGCCGGTGGAGCACCTGGCCTCGCTGCGCTACATCCCGAACAACGACGTGTGGCGCCCGTGCGATGCCGTCGAGTCGGCCGTGAGCTGGAAGGCTGCGATTACCCGCCAGGACGGCCCGAGCTGCCTGGTGTTCAGCCGCCAGAACCTGCCGCACCAGCCGCGCAGCGCCGAGCAGATCGCCCAGATCGAGCGCGGTGGCTACGTGCTGGCCGACGCCGCCGGTACCCCGGACGTGATCCTGATCGCCACCGGTTCGGAAGTCTCGCTGGCCACCGAAGCCAAGGCCCAGCTGGACGCCGCCGGCCTGAAGACCCGCGTGGTTTCCATCCCGTCCACCGACGTGTTCCTGCGCCAGGATGCGACCTACCGTGAATCGGTGCTGCCCAATGCCGTGCGCAAGCGCGTGGCGATCGAAGCCGGCGTCACCGGTTTCTGGCGCCAGTTCGTCGGCCTGGACGGCGCGGTGATCGGTATCGACACCTTCGGTGCCTCGGCCCCGGCGGACAAGCTGTTCAAGCACTTCGGCATCACCACCGACCACGTGGTGGCCGCGGCGAAGGCGCTGTAAGCAGCTTCGCGAAGCAGAAAGGAAAAGGCCGGCGCAAGCCGGCCTTTTTCGTTGGCCAAGGCAGATCCACGCCATGCGTGGATAACCGCTACATCGCCCCGCGCACGTCCATCAGTGCGAACCCCAGCAGGTTCAGCCCGCGCCACTGCGCCGGGTTGTGCGCGTCGGCGTGGTCCTTGGCCAGGCCGATGCCCCAGATGAAATCCACCGGGCTGGCTTCGACCAGCACCCAGCCTTCGGTCGCGCGCAGGAACGCCCCCAGTTCCGGGTTCTGGGCGAACTTTGCCTTGTTGCCGTCCACCACCAGCTGGTAGCGCGCCTGTACCCAGCGCGCTTCGTCGAAGCCTTCGATCTGGCGGCCCAGTGCCTTGGCCTTGTCCGGTGTGGTGCTGGCGATGATCCTGTCGAGCAGCTCGGTGGCACCGAACAGGCGCGCCTTGCCGGCCATCATGTAGTGCTCGGCGGTGCGGTAATGCACGCCGTCGATGTCGAAGCCAGCGTCATACCACTGGCTGAAACAGGAGGCGGACACACCGCTGCGCGGTGGCTGGTGGCCCCAGAAGCAGAGGTAACGCAGGTCTTCGCCTGCAGCCTGGCGCTGCTGCAGGTCATGCAGGAAACGGGAATCGTCTTTCATCGCTACAGGATAGCGTGCCGCCGTGCCCAGGTAGGTGCCAACCTTGGTTGGCACTGATGCTTGTCCGCCGGGCATGGCCCGGCGCTACCACCGCGCAGTTACGCGGTGCGGGCCAGGGCCAGGCGCAGCAGCCGTGCGTTGAGGCGCTCGCCGAACTCCTTTGGTGCCTGCAGGCCCATGCGCTGCAGGTACACCGCATCACCGTCGCCGGCCGGCTGCCGCAGCGCTGCCCAGACCGTGCGCAGCATGTCACCGCGCGTCTGCGTGTTCGATTTCAGCCAGCCCAGTGCCTTCACCAGCACCTGCTCGATCTCGTTGAAATCGCTGCCCAGCGGGTAGTCGGGCAGGGTGCCATCGGCACGGAACGGGGCCAGTGCCGCGGCCAGGGCCTGCGGTGTGTTGCGCTGTTCGCGCTGCGGGTCCGGGTGCCGCCCTGTACGCAGCTTGCGCGATGCGTAGGCCTGCTGCAGCAGCCCCGCCTGGAACGGCGCTTCGGTGATCGCGGCCATCGCCTGCACGCAGTCGTCGTCGGTCAACGCGCGCAGGTCGGCAATGCCGTACTCGTTGAGGTAGATGTCGCGCAGGTGGCGCGGAATGGTCGTGTGCCCATAGTTCCAGCGCACGTTCGAGGCGCGCTGGCCCTTGTCGTCGCGCGCGGCCCGGAACATCAGCACGCTGCGCGCTTCCGGCAGCGCATGCGCCATCGCCACGAAGTTGTACTGCCCGCCCACGCCGGACACCACGCGGCCGTCGTCCAGCGCATCGGACACCGCCGCACCCAGCGCGGTGGCCATCATGCAGGAATTGAAGAAGCGCGCATGGCGGCGCTGCAGGCGCTCCAGCGTCTCGTTGCCGCCGTACAGCTGGTTGATCTCGCTGATGCGGCGCATGCCGATCGCGCGGCATTCGTCCTCGGGCAGCGTGCGCAGCCATTCGTAGAACTCGGGCGAGCCGAGGTAGAACGCGCCGTGCAGGTACTCGCCCTCGGCTTCCAGCGTGGCATGGTCGATGGACAGCGTGCTGCCATTCTCGATGCGCTGCATGAGCGCCAGATCGTCGTGCACCTTGCGCCGGATGACGCCGGTCTGCACCAGCCGCCGGAAGCCTTCGTTGAGCATTTCGCTGCAGCCGTACAGGCCCACCTCGAACGGGTCCAGCCCGCCGATTTCCTGCACCAGCGGGTGGCTGGGCAGCTGCGGGTCCAGCGCGTTCAAGACGCGGCGGTAGCGCGCGTTGTCGGTGTGGCGCAGCACCAGCGCATGGCTGAGTGCATCGGCCAGGGTGCCGATGCCGATCTGCAGCGTGCCGCCATCGCGTACCAGGGTGCTCGCGTACAGGCCGATGGCGTAGTCCGCATCGGCCACCGGCTGCCGTGGCAGGCCGAACAGCGCCGGGTACGGCGGCGGCGGGGTGATGACCAGATCGAAGAAGGACACATCCACCGTGGCCGTGCCGCCCAGGTAGGGCAGCTGCGGGTCGATCTCGGCCACCAGCAGCGGGCGTGGCAGTCCACGCGCGGCCATCGCGTCCAGGGTGTCCTGGGTGATGTCGTTGTTGCACGACAACGAGAGCCGGCGATCGTCCGGGCGCATCGCCACCTTCTGCACGATCACGTGCGGCGCGCGCTGCGCCACGGCATCGGCGGCATGCGTGTAATTCAGGCTGGTGTAGCTGGACTGCGCCTGGCGCGAGCCGAGCAGCGCACCGGACTGCATGTAGAACTCCTCCACCTCCACATGCGGGGGCAGCGCATCGCGGGCGATCGCATCGGCGTAGGCCAGGCGCGGGAAATCCTCGCCGAAATGGCGCTGCACGAACGGCGCCATGAAGCGCGCCTCCAGGCCATCGCCGCGTGCCTTGGGCGGGTTCAACGACAGTGCGGTGTACAGCTGCAGCGGCCGCGACGCATCCCCTTCCACCCGCGCATACAACGCATTGAGCAGCCGGTGCGGCTTGCCCAGTGCCAGCGGTGCCCCCACCCGCAGCGGCCCGTCCACGCGCGCGAACAGCCAGTCAACGGCGGCGTCGAGGTCGGTCAGGTGTTCGGTCATGCGTGGCGGTCCTGCGGCAAGGAGAGTGCTGGCATTACAGCATGTCGGGCTTGAACCGCCGTCGACGCGAGATTTCCTGCCCCGAAACCATGAACCGGCCATCGCCCCGGTAGTGGAACGTGCGTGGCAGCTTCGGTCGCGGCGCGACGTGGGCGCGCACGATTTCCCAGATGAAAAGGTTGTTGGCCTGCACCTGGCTGTCGTCGTGCAGCCGGCACTCGAAGCTGGAATGGCATTGGCCGACCAGCGGTGCGGCGACGTCGCGGGCGGGCACTGCATCCAGGCCGAACCGTGCGAATTTGTCCACCTCGCGGCCGCTGCAGTTGCCGATGTCCACCACGGTGTCCAGCAGCTCCACGCCCGGCACGTTGATCACGCACTGCCGGCTGTCGCGGGCCAGGGCGAAGCTGTGGTTCTCGTTCCAGATGTAGGTGGCCAGCAGCGAGGGCGAGAAGCCCATCACCATGTGCCAGCCCAGTGTCATCAGGTTGCGCTGGCCGTGGGCCGCCGTGCTGACCAGCACGATGGGGCCCGGCTCGAGGAAACGCCGGGCCTGGTCCACCGGGTAATCCAGCTTGCGCAGCGGCTTCATGCGGGCTCCGTGGGCAGAAGGGCCGATGCTGGGGCAGGCCGGATGAACCGGCGGTCGAGGGCTTGACATCCCGTTCGATTACGCGCGTAATCGGGCTGTCGATTACGGATGTAAACCATGACCCCGATCAGCGAAGCCGAAGCCGTCGTGATGGAGGTGCTGTGGCAGCAGGCGCCGCGCAGTGCCGATGAGGTGGTGGCCGCACTGGCCCACCGTGAATGGGCCGAGCCGACCATCAAGACCCTGCTCAACCGCCTGCTGACCAAGGGCGCGATCGCCGCCGAGCGCGATGGCCGCCGCTACCTGTACCAGCCGCTGCTGCAGCGCCAGGCCTGGGTGGAAACGCAGAGCCAGGACTTCATCGGCCGCGTGTTCGATGGCCGGGTGGCGCCGCTGGTGGCGCACTTCAGCGAGCGCGGGCAACTGACGGCGCAGGACATTGCCGAACTGAAGAAGCTGATCCAGGAGATGGACGATGAATGAGCTGCTCGATGGACTGTGGCAGGCCAGCCTGTGGCTGGCGCTGGGCGTGCTGCTGCTGGCGGCCGCGCGGCCACTGCTGGTGAAGCTGGGCGGCGCGGAGCTGGCCTATCGCAGCTGGTGGCTGCTGCCGCTGCTGATGGTGGCCCTGCTGCTGCCCCTGCCGGCCTTGCGGGCACTGCCGGTGCTGCAGCATGTACCCACGCTGCCGCTGAAGGTGGTGCCGGGCACCGTTGAAGGTGTCACCGCGCAGCTGCCGATGTGGCCGTGGCTGCTGGCCTTGGTCTGGGGGCTGGGCGCCGGCCTGCACCTGGCGCGCGAACTGCGCGCGCAACGCCGCTTCGAGCGCGCACTGGGCACGCTGCAGGCACGTGGCGATGGCAGCTGGCAGGCCAGCGCCGACCCCGGCCTGCCCGCGCTGGTCGGCCTGTGGCAGCCGCGCATCGTGGTCGGCCCGCACTTCGACCAGCAGTTCGATGCCGACGAACAGGCGCTGATCCTGCGCCACGAACGCAGCCACCGCCGCAATGGCGACCACTGGGCCAATGGCGCATTGCTGCTGGCACGGTCGGTGTTCTGGTTCCACCCGTTGTTGCCGTGGGCCGCGCGCCGCTTCCTGCGCGACCAGGAACTGGCCTGCGATGCGCGCACCGTTGCCGCGCAGCCGACGCAGCGCCGTCTTTATGCCAGCACGCTGTTGAAGGCGCAGCTGGTCCATCCGGTTGCACCGATGGCATGTCATTGGCGCAGCCAACCCGTGTTGAAGGAGCGTATCGCCATGTTGAAGCAGTCGAAGCGGAAGGCATTGCCGAAGGTGTCCGGCCAGGTGTTGCTGATGGGGTTGTGCATGGGTGTTGCTGCGTTGGCCTGGGCCAGCCAGGGCGCGGTGAAGGGCACGCCGTCGGTCAGCGCCGAACCGTTCCAGCACGCCGCGGCGGATGCCGCCAAGGCCGGCCTGGACAGCCCGATCCAGGCCCAGAAGATGTCACCGCCCAGCTTTCCGGCCGAGGCTTTCGAGAAGGGCCAGACCGGTGTGGTGAACCTGATCGTGTCCGTCGATGCCAAGGGCACCGTCACCGACGTGCAGGTGGAAAGTGCGACCAACCCCGGAGTATTCGAAGCTGCCTCGATCGCAGCGGCGCGTAAATGGACCTACACGCCGGCGATGAAGAATGGCAAGGCGGTGGCCGGCAAGCTGCGTATCCCGATCACCTACGCCATGGACAACACCGAACCTGCTGGTGGCCAGGCGCAGTGAAGGCAGCGATGAAGGGCGCACCGCTGTGTATTGCAGCGGTGCTGCTGGCAGGCTGCGCCACCCGGGAGCGCGTGACCACGGTCGACACCCGCAGCGAGAACGTCGGCCACCAGCGCCTGCGCGCGGCGGATGGGGACGGTAGCGGGCAGATCCAGCCCTACACGCTGGCGGCCAGCGAGGGCTATCGGATGCCGCAGCTGCATACCGCACCCGACCCGGTGGTGGGCGGGAACGACCCACGCACCTCGCTGGCACCGACCACCATCTGCCTGCAGGTGGTGGTCGACGCGCAGGGGCGGGTTGAACGCAGCCAGCCGCTGACCGACCGCAGTGAATGCAGCGCCGGCCTGGCGGCGGAGAACGGGCCGCTGCTGCAGGCGGCGCAGGCCGCAGTCGCGCAGTGGCTGTACTCGTCCGCAGCGGTCTGCCACTTCGCACCGGGCAAGGTGCCTGATGACCGTGGCTGCGAGGGTGCCGACCGCATCGAACCGGTGGCGGTCACCCTGCAGTACGCGTTCACCTTCGAGATCTTGAAGGGCCAGCACGTGGTACGCACGCAGGGCAGGTAACGGGTAGCGCCGGGCCACGCCCGGCGGTTTTCCACCGCTGTCGTCAGGCGCCGCCAACGATGTTGGCTTTCACCGCCGGTTGCATCAGCCTGGGTTCGGCCAGGGTCGCATCGCGTGCCTCGCGCACGCTGACGAACGCGGCTTCCTCTACGCCGTCGTGCACGTGGATGTTGTGCGCGCGCTGCTCGCCTATGGTGGTCTGGTTGGCGAACGCGCGGCCACCCGGGCCGTAGTCGTGGCAGACGAACACGCGGGTGGCATCGGGCAGGGCAAGCAGGCGCTGGATGGAGCGGTACAGCTGCGCGGCATCACCGCCCGGGAAATCGCAGCGGGCAGTGCCGCCATCGGGCATGAACAGCGAGTCGCCGGTAAACAGCGCATCGCCGATGAGGTAGGCGATGCTGTCGCTGGTGTGGCCGGGCACGGCGATGATGCGGCCCTGCAACTGGCCCAGCGCGAAGGTTTCGCCGTCGGTGAACAGATGGTCGAAGTGTGCGTCCTGCGCTGCCAGCTCCAGGCCGTAGCGCGGTGCGAAGGTGGCCTGCACCTCGCGGATGCCCTCGCCGATGGCCAGGGTTGCCTGCGGGAAGCGCTGCTTCAGCCGCCGCCCGGCCGACACGTGGTCGGCATGGGCGTGGGTTTCCAGCAGCCAGCGCAGGCGCAGGCCCTGCTGCTCGATGGCCTCCAGCAGCGGGCGCACCGGCGCGTCGCTGCTGGCGTCGGTGTCCGGGTCGTAATCCAGGACCGGGTCGATCAGCGCCGCTTCACCGCTGTCCGGGTCGAAGACCAGGTAGCTGAAGGTATTGCTGTCGCGGTGGAAGAAGGATTGGACCTGGGCCGACATCGGAACCTCCTCAGCGCGTGCCGAGCACGCGGTTCAGCAGCTGTGCCAGATTTTCGCCGGCCAGCCGCAGCTGTGCTTCGGCCACCGGGCGATAGCGCTCGGTGTATTCATCGCCGATCTTGTGCGTGGCCGGGTACACGCCCGGCTGCACCGAGATGCGGCAGCTGGCTTCGGCCCAGCGCTGCGGGTCGCGCTGCGGGTTGGACTGGCGGGCCAGCTTCGGCGCCGGCAACGCGCGCAGCACCGGCAGGTAGCCGGCGTCATCCAGCTTGCGGGTGTTGAGCATGCCGCTGTCCCACAGCGAATGCAGGTTGGTACCGCGGTTGCCGAACTGCAGCTGGAAGTCGTTGCCGCCCTTGTCGTGGCCGTAGCCGGCATGCATCGGCTGGTGCACGTCGCCGACCATGTGCACGACGAACTTCAGCGCCTGCAGGCGCTCGCCGTCGGTCAGGCTGTGGTCGCCGAGAATGGCGCTCTGCGCCTTCAGTGCTTCGACGATGCAGTTACCGTTCTTGCAATGCTTGGCCGGCTCGTACTGGCAGCCGTCCTCGGCGATGTTGACGTAGTGCCAGCCGGCGGAGCGACGGCCCAGGCCGGGGTCCTTGGCGCGCAGCTGGTCGGCCCACGGCGCGATGCTGGCCAGGGTGGCGCCGGGCTCGGTGGCCAGCAGGCGGTCGACCTCGGCACGCGCGGCCGGGTTGAGGCGGGTATCGGCCACTTCGGCCACCAGTCGGTGGCCTTGCGCGCCCCAGGCATGGGCGGGGGCGGACAGGGTCAGCAGGGCCGGCGCGAGGGCGGCAGCGAGGATCAGGGAGTGCAGGGCTTTCATGCGCCCATTCTAGCGGGGCGAAGGTAACCGCGGGTTTGACGCAATGTGTCCAAAAAAAGCCCCGGCACACACACCGGGGCAACATGCTGCGAGGTTTGTGGGTGTCCTGGAACTTGAATTAGAACTTGAAGACGTAGGAGACGCCGTAAGCCAGCGGGTCGATGTTGACCGTGCCGATCTTCTCGCCGTCCAGCTTCACCTTGCTGTCGATGTCGATCCAGCGCAGGTCCACGCGCAGCGCGCCCTTCTCGCCGATGGCGAAGTCGATGCCGGCATGCGCGGCCAGGCCCCACGAGTCTTCCAGCTTCAGCTTGCTGGCCGCCAGCGCGCCAGTGGTGTCCTCGCTGAAGAACGTCGTGTAGTTCAGGCCCGCGCCGACGAACGGCGAGACCTTGCCCTTGCTGTTGAAGTGGTACTGCAGGCTTACCACCGGCGGCAGGTGCTTGGTGCTGCCCACGCGGCCCAGGCCGTTGATGTTGATGTCGTGCTTGAACGGCAGCGCGGCCAGCACTTCGATGCCGAGATTGTCGGCGATGAAGTATTCACCGGTGATGGTCGGCTTGATGTCACTGTCGACGTCCACCTTCAGGGTGCCACCGGCCAGCGAGCCGTTGTTCGACTTCGGGGCGACCTGGTGGACGCCGGCAGAGACGGTCCAGTCGCCCTTGGACTGGGCCATGGCCGGGGCGGCGGCCAGCGAGACGGCAGCGGCCAGGCCGGCCAGGATCAGGGGGGAGGTCTTGCGCATGGGGGTGTTCTCGTTGCGGGGTAGATGGGGCCAGTCTCGGCCTCACGCCGCGCTAACGCTTTGATCCGGATCAAATCCTGTCCCGCCGCCTGCCAGCCCGCGGCGCTGGCCGGCGGTGGCCAGTGGGGTGCTGCTAGACTTATGGGCCCTATCCATCCCGCCGCACCTGTCGCGGCTGCAGGAGCTTCTGAACATGGCAATCAAGGTTGGTATCAACGGTTTCGGTCGCATCGGACGCAACGTCCTGCGCTCGGCGGTGCTGAACTTCGGCGATGACATCGAAATCGTAGCCATCAACGATCTGCTGGAGCCGGACTACCTGGCGTACATGCTGAAGTACGACTCCGTGCATGGCCGCTTCAAGGCCGACGTGGCGGTGCAGGGCAACGACCTGCTGGTCAACGGCAAGAAGATCCGCCTGACCCAGGAACGCGACCCGGCCAACCTGAAGTGGGACGAAGTCGGCGCCGACGTGGTGCTGGAAGCCACCGGCCTGTTCCTGACCAAGGAAACCGCGCAGAAGCACATCGATGCGGGCGCGAAGAAGGTCATCCTGTCGGCTCCGTCGAAGGACGACACGCCGATGTTCGTGTTCGGCGTGAATGACAAGACCTACGCCGGCCAGGCGATCATCTCCAACGCGTCGTGCACCACCAACTGCCTGGCCCCGCTGGCCAAGGTCATCAACGACAAGTGGGGCATCAAGCGCGGCCTGATGACCACCGTGCACGCGGCCACAGCCACCCAGAAGACCGTCGATGGCCCGTCCAACAAGGACTGGCGCGGCGGCCGCGGCATCCTGGAGAACATCATTCCGTCGTCCACCGGCGCGGCCAAGGCCGTCGGCGTGGTCATCCCGGAACTGAACAAGAAGCTGACCGGCATGAGCTTCCGCGTCCCGACCTCGGACGTGTCGGTGGTCGACCTGACCGTCGAGCTGGAAAAGGAAGCCACCTACGCCGAGATCTGCGCCGAAGTGAAGGCACAGAGCGAAGGCGCGCTGAAGGGCATCCTGGGCTACACCGAAGACAAGGTGGTGGCCACCGATTTCGTCGGTGAAACCCACACCTCGGTGTTCGATGCCGACGCCGGCATCGCCCTCGACGGCACCTTCGTCAAGCTCGTGTCGTGGTACGACAACGAGTGGGGCTACTCGAACAAGTGCCTGGAAATGGCCAAGGTCGTCGCGGCCAAGTAAGGCCCGCGAAGATCCGCACACGAACCCCGGCTTGCCGGGGTTCGTCGTTCATGGGCCCGGCTGACGTAGCATGGGCCACGGACCGCTGCCGCTGGGGCGCGGCTGCGTTGGGGTAGACGAAGAATGGAAGCACTGATCGTCCTGGTGGTGTTGGCCCTGCTGGCGATACCGCTGCTGCTGGTGGTGGCATTGGTGATGATTGCCGGCCTGCGCCGGCGCGTGGCCGCGCTGGAGAGCGCAGTGGCTGACGGCATCGCGGCCGCTGCCGCCCCGCCGCGTGAGCCCGAGGCCGCCGTGGCGCCGCCACGGCCCGCCGCGCCCGCCGCCGGGACCCGCGAACCGCCGGTCCTGCGCCCGGCTGCGGCCGCTCCGCCGCCGGTGGTATCGCAGGTACCTCCCGTTGCACCGCGTCCCGCGCCCGAACCACCTGCGCCCCCCGTGCCACCCGTGCCACCGCCGGTATCGGCGCGCCCGCCGCTGCCGCCGCAGCCGAAGCAGCCGGCGCAGCCCAACGTCATTGAACGTGCCGTGGGCGCGGCCAAACGCTGGTTCACCGAGGGCAACGTGCCGGTGAAGATCGGCATGCTGGTGCTGCTGGCCGGCGTTGCTGCGCTGCTGAAGTACGTCAGCGACCAGGGCTGGCTGGTGCTGCCGATCGAGCTGCGCCTGGCCGCCATCACCGTCGGTGCGCTGTGCCTGCTGGGCTTCGGCTGGCACCAGCGCGAACGTCGTCGGTTGTTTGCGCTGGCCCTGCAGGGCGGTGCCATCGGCGTGCTGCTGCTGACCATCTTCGCTGCGTTCAAGCGCTTCGAACTCATCAACCCCGGCTTTGCCTTCGCCAGCTCGATCCTGCTGGTGGCGGGCCTGTGCGTGCTGGCCGTGGTGCAGAACTCGCGCACGCTGGCAGTGCTGGGCATCCTTGCCGGCTTCATGGCGCCGCTGTGGCTGTCCACCGGCAGTGGCAACCACGTCGGGCTGTTCAGTTACTACGCGGTGCTCAATGCGGGCATCTTCGCCATCGCCTGGTTCCGCCCGTGGCGCGCGCTCAACCTGCTGGGTTTTGCTTTCACCTTCGGCATCGGCACCTTCTGGGGCGTGCTGCAGTACCGCGCCGACAAGTTCGCCAGCACCGAACCCTTCCTGCTGCTGTTCTTCGCGTTCTACCTGCTGATTCCGCTGCTGTACGCACGCCGCCAGCCGGCCGAGCGCCGCGATCTGGTCGATGGCAGCCTGGTGTTCGGCACGCCGCTGATCGCGTTCTCGCTGCAGGCCGGCATGCTGCACGAGCAGCCGATGACGCTGGCGCTGTGCGCGCTGGGCCTGGCGGCGGTCTATGCGTTGCTGGCACGCGCGCTGATCCATCGCGCGTCGTACAGCGTGCTGGCGCAGTCGCACGCGGTGCTGGCGGTGGGCTTTGCCACGCTCGCGGTGCCGCTGGCGCTGTCGGCGCGTGCCACCGGCGCGGTGTTCGCGCTGGAAGGTGCCGGCCTGGCGTGGCTGGGGCTGCGGCAGAAGCGCTGGCTGCCGCAGGTGGCTGCCGCGCTGCTGCAGCTCGGTGCCGCGTTCGCCTTCGTGGTGGGCGCCGACCACTGGCACGGCGACACCCGGTTCCTGCTCAACGCCACCGCCGTCGGCGCGCTGCTGCTGGCCGTGGCCGGCTTCGCCAGTGCCTGGAGCTACCAGCGCCGCGCGCGGCATGACGTTGCCCTGGTCTATTACCTGTGGGGCCTGCTGTGGTGGCTGGGCGGCTTCGTCCATGAAATCGTCCGCTTCATCGAGCACGCAGCAAAGGCCGATGCCCTGCTGGTGCTGGCGGCGGTGACCGCCTGGCTGGCCGCCGAGGTGCATCGTCGGCAGCCGGCGCGTGCGCTGGGCATGACCGCGCTGCTGATGCTGGCGACGGGCTTCCCGCTGGCGCTGTTGCAGGGCGATGCGCACCAGCAGCCGTTTGCCGGCTACGGCGGGCTGGCCTGGGCGGTGTTTGCGGTGCTGGGCGTGCGCACGCTGTTGTGCCTGCGGCAGAGCGGCGACGGCGTGGGCCGCATCGCCCAGTTCCTGTGGTGGCTGCTGTGGCCTTCGCTGCTGTCCCTGCTTGCGCTGTGGGGCGATGATGCCGCGCAGCTGGCGCAGGGCTGGACGGCGCTGCTGGTGACCCTGCCGTGGCTGCTGCTGGCGGCCGTGTCGCTGTGGCGCTGGACGTGGTTGCGCTGGCCGCTGGGCGACGCCTTCGACGCAGCACGCACCACCCTGCAGACCGTGGTGTTTGGTGTGCTGGCCTGTGCCTGGTGGATCGGCATCAGCCTGGCCGGTGATGCCGATCCGTTGCCGTGGCTGCCGGTGCTCAACCCGGCTGAACTTGCGCAGTGGCTGAGCCTGCTGCTGGCCGCGCGCTGGCTGTTCGGCAGCCAGGCCCCGGCCTCGTTGCAGCGCCTGCGCGTGCCGGTGCTGGCGCTGGCCGGTTTCATCGCCCTCACCAGCACCGTGCTGCACGGTGTCCACCACTGGGGCGGCGCGCCCTGGAGCCCGTCGATGGCACGCGGGAGCCTGGCCCAGACCAGCCTGACGGTGCTGTGGAGCGTGCTGGGCGTGATCGCCTGGGTCTGGGGCTCGCGCCGTGGCCAGCGCGTCCTGTGGATGGTGGGTGCCGTGTTGATGGCCGTGGTGCTGGCCAAGCTGGTGCTGATCGACCGCCAGCACCTGGGCAACCTGCTGGGTATCGCATCGTTCATCGCCTACGGCCTGCTGTGCACGGTCGTGGGCTATCTGGCGCCGGCGCCCCCGGGCACCGCGCCGACCGTGGAGAACACGCAATGAAGACATGGCGCAGTGCATTGCTGCCGATCCTGCTGGCCGTGGCGGGTACGGCATCCGCGCAGGCCAACGATTACCGCAGGCACTACGCCGAGCAGTGGCCGTTGAGCCTGTCCAGCGCGCAGTCCGGCGCTTACCGCGTGGTGCTGGAGCCGGCCATCTACCGCCGCGCTGGCCGTGCCGACCTGGGCGACCTGCAGGTGTTCAACGCCGCCGGGCAGGCGTTGCCGTCGGCGCTGCTGGCCCCCGACCAGCCGCTGGCGCAGCCGCCGGTGCAGCGCGAGCTGCCGTGGTTCGCGCTGCCGCCGCTGGCCGAAGCGCAGCGCAACGACCTGCAGTTGCTGACCGAGCGCGATACCGATGGTCGCGTTCGCCGGGTCGAGGCGCGGGTGGGCAGTGGCGCCGTGGCGAACGGGCAGGGCGGCTGGCTGATCGACGGCAGCGTGCTGGGCCAGCAGCCGGTCGCGGCGCTGGTGCTGGACTGGGTCGACAGCGGCCAACCCCTGCAGGCACAGGTGCAGGTCGACGCCAGCGACGACCTGCAGCACTGGCGCGCGGTGTCGCGCGATGTGCCGCTGGTGGACCTGCAGCGCGCCGGCAAGCGCCTGCTGCAGCGCCGCCTGCAGGTGGATGGCAATGCGCGTTACCTGCGCGTGCTGCCGCAGGGCGAAGCGCGCCTGCCGACCCTGCGCAGCGTGCTGGCCGAACTGCCGCCCGCCCCGGCGACGGTGCCGTGGGAGTGGCTGTCATTGCAGCCGACCGCCGCCGGCAAGGGCGAATACACCTTCGAGCTGGACGGGCGATTCCCGGTCAGCAAGGCCGACGTGGCCAGCACTGACAACAGCCTGGTGCAGTGGACGCTGTACAGCCGCGACGATGCCAGCGCGGAATGGCAGCGGCGCAGCGCGCCGTGGATCGCCTACCAGGTGCAGCAGGGCGCACCGGGCCAGCGCCAGCAGTCGGCGGCACAGTCACTGGCCGGACCGTGGCGTGACCGTTACTGGAAGCTGGTGGCCAGCCCGGTGGAAACGGCCACGGCGCCGACCCTGCGCCTGGGCTACCAGCCGGAAGTGATGGTGTTCCTGAGCCAGGGCGCGGCGCCGTATGCGCTGGCCGTGGGCAGTGCCACCGCACGCCGCGCCGAAGCCCCGATCGCGGTGCTGATCGAGGAACTGCGCCAGCGCAACGACCCTGCGTGGCAGCCGACGCTGGCGCGCCTGGAAGGTGCCCCGGAGACGCTGGCCGGCGCGGCGGCGCTGGAGCCGCAGCGCGACTGGAAGGCATGGTTGCTGTGGGCGTTGCTTGGCCTGGGCGTGCTGGTGGTGGGTGGCCTGGCGGTCAGCCTGCTGCGGCAGAAGCCTGCGCCTTCGGCGTAGGTTCCCGCGAACGGCGCAGCCCCTCGTGGGTGGTCGGTTGGTCGCGTAGAGCAAAAGCCGCGCTTGGCCGGGCGGGTGGGCTGGGCAGGGGACGCCGTGAACCCATCCATGGGGGCTTGGCCGCGGCATCCATGCCGCGGACACCCCTACCCAGCCCACCCGCCCGACCTCTGACAGTTTCCGTGCGCGTCCACCCACGGAAAAGAAAAAAGAAGAGCAAAAGCGGATCTGACCCCGTTCTTTCTCCATCCGACATCAGAAACCGCTCTTGCCTTTGCCATCCGCTCCGCCTCATGAACCTGTCGAGGCCGGGGTGGTGTGGGATGGCAGGGGTGTGAGCCGCATGGGCCCGAGGCATGCCTCGGGCGGGTTGGGCAGGACGCCCAACCCCGGTCTTGCCGTGTGCGCAGGACAGCGCACGCGAGCAAGCGGCGACCAAGCCCCCATGGGTGAGGGCGCTTTGCTTGCGAAGCACTGCTTCGCAAGTGCCCGAACGCACAGCCGCCAGCGGCTGGGCCGGATTGGGGGTTTACGGCGTCCCCTGCCATCCCACACCACCCCGGCCCACCCCAGCACCACGAAGCGCCAGCGCTTTGGCTGTTGCTGTTGCAGTTCGCTGTTGCCGTACGCCTCTGCCTGCCGCAGGCATCGCCACCCGATACAATGCCCGTCTGCCGTACACCGGCATCCCGTCCCCGAGCCAAAGAGTTGCCCATGTCCATCGTCCGCATGACCGACCTCGACCTCTCCGGCAAGCGCGTGCTGATCCGCCAGGATCTGAACGTGCCGATCGAGAATGGCCGCATCACTTCCGAACAGCGCATCACCGCTTCACTGCCGACGCTCAAGCGCGCGCTGGAGCAGGGTGCCGCCGTGATGGTCACCTCGCACCTGGGCCGCCCGAAGGAAGGCGTGTGGACCGAAGCCGACTCGCTGGCACCGGTCGCGGCGCGCCTGTCGGAACTGCTGGGCCGAGAGGTTCCGCTGGTGCGTGACTGGGTCGACGGCGTCGACGTGCAGCCGGGCCAGCTGGTGCTGCTGGAAAACTGCCGCATGAACATCGGCGAGGGCAAGGATGACGAGGCCCTGTCCAAGCAGTACGCCGCGCTCTGCGACGTGTTCGTGATGGATGCCTTCGGTACCGCGCACCGCGCGCAGGCCTCCACCCACGGCGTCATCCGCTTCGCCCCGGTGGCCGCCGGTGGCCCGCTGCTGATGGCCGAGCTGGACGCCCTGGCCAAGGCGCTGGATGCCCCGGCCAAGCCGCTGCTGGCCATCGTCGCCGGCAGCAAGGTCAGCACCAAGCTGGAACTGCTGGCCAACCTGGTCGGCAAGGTCGACCAGCTGATCGTCGGTGGTGGCATCGCCAATACCTTCATCGCCGCCGCCGGCTACAAGGTGGGCAAGTCGCTGTACGAACCGGACCTGCTGGATACCGCGAAGAAGATCGTGGCCGACGCGCAGGCGCGCGGCGCCGCCATTCCGCTGCCGGTGGACGTGGTCACCGCCAAGCAGTTCCTCCCCGATGCAGCCGCCGAAGTGAAGGCCGTGGACGCCGTGGCCGACGATGACCTGATCCTCGACATCGGCCCGCAGACCGCCGCGCAGTACGCGCAGCTGATCGAGAAGGCCGGCACCGTGGTCTGGAACGGCCCGGTGGGCGTGTTCGAATTTGAAGCCTTCAGCAAGGGCACCGAAGCACTGGCGCGTGCCATCGCCAGCTCCAGGGCGTTCTCCATCGCCGGCGGTGGCGACACCCTGGCGGCCGTCGACAAGTTCGATATCGCCGGTGATGTCAGCTACATCTCCACCGGTGGTGGTGCGTTCCTGGAATTCCTGGAAGGCAAGACCCTGCCGGCCGTGGCTGCGCTGGCCGCCCGCGGCGCATGAGCGTCGGGCTGCGTGCTGACGGAGAAGAGCGTGCAACGCTCTTCTTCGACATGGATGGCACCCTGATCGATTCGGAAGTGGGCATCACCACCTGCATCGCCTATGCGCTGCAGAAGATGGGCCACCCGGTGCCGCCGCAGGAAACCCTGCAGGGCTGGATCGGGCCGTCGCTGCGCACCACCTTCACCCCGCTGTTCGGCGACGAGGTGCGGGTGGAGGAGGCAGTGGCCTACTACCGCGAGCGGTTCGACGTGGAAGGCTGGCGGGAGCACACGATCTACCCGGACATCGAAGCGACCGTACGCGCGCTGTATGGCCGTGGCCACCGCCTGGCGGTGGTCACCGCCAAGAACGAACCGCACGCGCGCCGCATCGTCGAGCACCTGCCATTCGGCGGCCTGTTCGATGATGTGATCGGTTCAACCCCGGATGGCTCGCGCAGCAGCAAGGCGCAGCTGGTGGGCGAGGCGCTGCAGCGCCTGCAGCTGCAGCCGGCGCAGTGCTGGATGATCGGCGATCGCCGCATGGACATCGAAGGCGCGCGCCACCATGGCCTGCGCAACGTGGGCGTGCTGTGGGGTTTCGGTGGCGAAGCCGAGCTGATCGAGGCCGGTGCCGACCACCTGGCATGCGAGCCGGCGCAGCTGCTGGCCCTGCTGGCCTGACCTTTCGCGCTCCTGGTCGCCGGGCATGGCCCGGCGCTACCGGGGCAGGTCGACAGGTAGCGCCGGGCCATGCCCGGCGGGCACCGGCCAGCCTATGTCCGGAACATGTCCGCTCGATGTCCCGCAGAGTCAGGCGCCCCAAGGCTGTAACCGTATACATGGGGCGTGAAGGATGTGCTAATTTCCCACCTTTAACGGGAGAGGCCCATTCACCATGTTCGAGCGTCAGCGTCGCACCAAGATCCTAGCCACCCTCGGTCCGGCGACCGACCCGCCGGGCGTGCTGGAGGATCTGTTCCGCGCCGGCGTGAACGTGGTGCGCCTCAACTTCAGCCACGGTGACCCGTCCGGCCAGGCCAAGCGTGCCGCCGACGTCCGTGCCGCCGCAGCCCGCGTGGGCGTGGAAGTGGGCATCCTGGCCGACCTGCCGGGCCCGAAGATCCGCATCGAGCGCTTTGCCGAAGGCAAGGTGTACCTGAAGGCCGGTGACCGCTTCGACCTGATCGCCAGCGACAACGCCGGCCCGGGCGATGCCAGCCAGGTGGGCGTGAGCTACCTCGGCCTGCCGCAGGACGTGGGCCCGGGCGACGTGCTGCTGCTCGACGATGGCCTGATGCAGCTGCAGGTGGTTGAAGTGCAGGGCGACCGCATCATCAACACCGTGCTCAACGATGGCGCGCTGTCCGACCGCAAGGGCCTGAACAAGCAGGGCGGTGGCCTGTCGCTGGGCGCGCTGACCGAGCGCGACAAGGAACTGATCGGCATCGTCGCCAAGATCGGCGTCGACTTCATCGCCGTGTCCTTCTGCCGCAACGCGCAGGACATGAACGATGCCCGCCAGATCGCCGAATCGCACGGCTGCTACGCCGCGCTGGTGTCCAAGATCGAGCGCACCGAAGCCATCGAGAACCTGGAAGAAATCGTCGAAGCCAGTGACGTGGTGATGGTGGCCCGTGGCGACCTCGGCGTGGAAATCGGCGATGCCGAACTGCCGGGCCTGCAGAAGAAGATCATCAAGGCCTCGCTGGCGCAGAACAAGGTGGTGATCACCGCCACGCAGATGCTGCAGTCGATGGTGGAAAGCCCGATCCCGACCCGCGCCGAAGTGCTCGACGTGGCCAACTCGGTCATCGATGGCACCGATGCAGTGATGCTGTCGGCCGAAACCGCCGCCGGTGCCTACCCGGTGAAGGCGGTCGAAGCGATGGCGCGCATCTGCCTGGGCGCCGAGCGCCAGTTCCAGACCGAAACCGACTTCAACGCTTCGCCGCGCAACCTGGAGCGTGCCGACCAGGCCATCGCCATGGCCACCATGTTCCTGTCGCAGCACGTGGGCGTGCGTGCCATCGTGGCGATGACCGAATCCGGTGGTACCGCCCGTTACCTGTCGCGCTTCCGCGCCAAGGCACCGGTGTTCGCGGTGACCCGCCATGACGGCGCCCGCCGCCAGATGGCACTGATGCGCGATGTGTACCCGATCAACTTCGACAGCCGCGGCCTGACCCCGCGCGAAGCGGCACGCGGCAGCATCCGCCTGCTGGTGGAATCGGACCTGCTGCAGGCCGGTGACCGCGTCGTGTTCACCAGCGGCGAGCACATGGAAACCCTGGGTGCCACCAACACCCTGCGCCTGCTGGAAGTGGGTGAAGACGGCCGCGCCAGCGGCCTGGGCGATCTGTAAGCCCTGACGGTATCGGGTCGGCGCTGCCGATCCGGGGTCAGAGCCCCTGCGGGGATCTGACCCCACGCCGACCTGGGGTCGGATCCCCGCAGGGGCTCCGACCCCATGCCGCAGGACACCGTTTGTCCTGCGCAGACATGGAAGCGTTTCCATCCTGTCCTCCACGGCGAGGCAACGGGCAGCGGGGCTATACTTACGTTTTTCCCGCACCCGCCACAGGAAATACATGAGCATCGAACAGCTGGCTGAAACCGCCCAGGCCATGGTCGCCCCGGGCAAGGGCATCATCGCGATCGACGAATCCACCGCTACCATCGCCAAGCGTTTCGCAGGCGTCGGTATCGAGAACACCGAGGAGAACCGTCGTGCCTACCGCGAGCTGCTGCTGACCACGCCGAAGCTCAACGAGCACATTTCCGGCGCCATCCTGTACGACGAAACCATCCGCCAGTCGACCAAGGACGGCGTGCCGTTCGCCAAGTACATGGCCGACCACGGCATGATTCCGGGCATCAAGGTGGACAAGGGTGCACACCCGCTGGCCGGCTGCCCGGGCGAGCTGGTCACCGAAGGCCTCGACGGCCTGCGCGAGCGCCTGCAGGAGTACTACAAGCTGGGTGCGCGCTTCGCCAAGTGGCGTGCGGTCATCAACATCGGCGAGAACACCCCGTCGGGCACCTGCATCGAGTCCAACGCCCACGCGCTGGCCCGCTATGCCGCCCTGTGCCAGGAATGCGGCCTGGTGCCGATGGTCGAGCCGGAAGTGATCATGGACGGTGACCACGACATCGAGACCTGCTACGAAGTCACCGAAGCCACCCTGCGTTCGCTGTTCGACGCGCTGTACCAGCAGAACGTGCTGCTGGAAGGCACCATCCTGAAGGCCTCGATGGTCATCTCCGGCAAGGGCTGCGATGAGCAGGCCGACGCCGAGGAAGTGGCCGAGTCGACCGTGATGTGCCTGAAGAGCACCGTGCCGGCGATCCTGCCGGGCGTGGTGTTCCTGTCCGGTGGCCAGAGCGACGAGCAGTCGACCGAACACCTGAACGCGATGAACCAGCTGGGCAACCTGCCGTGGCCGCTGAGCTTCTCCTACGGCCGCGCCATGCAGCAGGCCGCGCTGAAGCTGTGGGCCAAGGACATGAAGGGCAACTACGCCGCTGCCCAGAAGACCGTGTACGAGCGTGCCAAGGACAACGGCCTGGCCGCGCTGGGCAAGTGGAACGGCTGAGCCGTCCCATCCCCTGCATGAAGTGACACAGCAGCGCCGGCATCATGCCGGCGTCTGCTTTTGCGGGTATCGTTGCTGCTCCCTTGCGCAGGGCCTGTGCGCCAGGGATGTCCGCGAAAGGCCAGGGAGAGGTTCAATGCGTACCACCGCAATCGCGCTGGCCATCGCCACGGTGCTGTCCGTGGCAGGCTGCGACCGCTTCGGCGCGCCCGAGCCGTCGGGCCGGGTGCCGGTCCTGCAGTTCGACAAGCCCGTGTCTGGCGAGATCACCTCGCGCAATGGCACGAACTTCAACGATGGCAGCCATCACCAGCTGTACCAGATCACCCTGCAGGACAAGCAGCGCGTCGGCATCACGCTGACCGGTGCGCTGAGCGGCGCGATGACCGTCTTCCACGATGGCAAGGTGGTGGCCCGCAGCCGCGCCACCGATGAGGGCAGCAGCGTCGCGGTCGCCTTCCGGGCCGACGGCGGCGGCAGTTACCAGGTGGCCGTGAATGCCTCCGGGCCGGACACCTACGGTCCGTTCCGGCTGCGCGCTGAGCAACTCAAGCCCTACGACGGCAAGCCGATCATCAACACCGGGCATATCGCCGACCTGCTGCTGGAGACGTCGCAGACGTACACCCTGCAGGTGGAGGACGCCGGCCTCTACACCATCGATCTGCGCTCGGACGTGTTCGACACGCTGCTGGCGCTGGAGGGCGAGGGCCAGGATGCCGAGAACGACGATGGCGGCGAAGGCAGCGATTCGCGCATCAGCCTGCTGCTGCAGCCGGGCCGCTACACGCTCAGCGTCAGTGCCCTGGATGACGAGGACAGCGGTGCGTTCACGCTGGACGTCCAGCGCAGCAAGGTGCCTGCCACGATCGTCGACCAGGACGGCACCCCGCTTCCAGCGTCGGGCAGTGTATTCACCGTGCTGGATGCCGACGGACGCCGGCGCTTCCTGCTGAGCCTGGACGCACCGGCGCGGGTGCAGGTGGATGCGCTGTCCAGCCAAGTCGATACCGTGCTGCGCGTGGTCGGCGGTGACATCGACATCGAAGACGATGATGGCGGCAGTGGCACCGATGCGCGCCTGCAGGAAACCCTGCCGGCCGGCCACTACACGGTGGATGTATCCAGCATCGGCGGCGATTCCGGCCTGGTGGAGCTGCGCATCCAGCGGTAGATCCACGCCACGCGTGGATGGCCTTTCATCTTCCTGCCTGCCCGTGCCTCAATGCGCGGCAGCGTAACCGGCATCACCCACCGGCGGCAGCGGCAGGATGCGTTCGGCCTCCACCGCCTGGCCCGCCGCGGCCAGTGCCTGCTGGTAGGCCTTGGCCGTGGCCGTGTTGAACGCCACCAGCACGATACGCATCGGCTGCGCGTGGCTGCGCTGCCATGCCAGCGTTTCGGTCACTGCCACCTGCGCGGCCTGGTACAGCGGATAGCCATAGACGCCGCAGCTGATGGCCGGGAACGCAATCGAGTGCACGCCCAGCGATTCGGCCAGCTGCAGTGATTTCCAGTAACAGTTGGCCAGCAACGCCGGTTCATCGCGCTGGCCGTCATGCCAGACCGGGCCGACGGTGTGCAGCACGTGCCGTGCGGGCAGTGCATAGGCGTCGGTGGCACGCACTTCGCCGGTCGGGCAACGCACGCCCGGGCGCAGTTCCGGCAGGCGCTCGCATTCGGCCAGCAGCTCCGGCCCGGCCGCACGGTGGATCGCACCGTCCACACCGCCCCCGCCGAGCAGGGTTTCGTTGGCCGCGTTGACGATCGCATCCACCGCCAGGGTCGTGATGTCGCCCTGCCACACTTCGATCTTCATGCGTCCGTCTCCTGCCTGTTGTTGTTGCGCGCCGTGCCCGCGCTGGCTGCACCCACCGTAGTGGAGAGGGCATCCATGCTGCGTCATGACCGTCTCACGCGCTGCGATTACGGCCTTCACGCACGATGGGGGCAATAACCTTCACGCAGGCTGAAGCAGAAAGGGGTCAGCCAGAAAAGGAAACGCCGGGCATGGCCCGGCGCTACCGTGGGTTGACGACCCCGTGCGGCTTACGGCAGGCCGGCCAGCCAGTCGTCGTCGGAGCCTTCGTTCACCTCGGCAAACAGCGGCGTGGAGAAATAGCGTTCACCGGTGTCCGGCAGCATCGCCAGGATCACCGAGCCCGGCTCGGCGCGGGCAGCCACGTCCAGTGCGCTGGCCACGGTGGCACCGGCGGAGATGCCGACGAAGATGCCTTCTTCGGCTGCCAGGCGGCGCGCGGTGGCGATGGCGCGGTCGTCCTCGACCGTCAGCAGTTCATCCACCACGTCGCGATTGAGCACATCCGGCACGAAGTCCGGCGTCCAGCCCTGGATCTTGTGCGGCTTCCAGTCGTCGCCCTTCAGCAGCGCAGCGCCGGCCGGTTCGGTGGCCACGATGCGGGTCTGCGGGCGGGCGACCTTCAGTACTTCGCCCACGCCGGTGAGGGTGCCGCCGGTGCCCCAGCCGCTGACGAAATAGTCCAGGCGCTTGCCGGCGAAGTCGCGCACGATCTCCGCCGCCGTGGTGTTGCGGTGGTAGGCCGGGTTGGCCGGGTTGGCGAACTGGCTGGCCAGGAACCAGCCGTGCTGCTCGGCCAGTTCGGCGGCCTTGCGCACCATGCCGCTGCCGCGCTCGGCGGCGGGGGTCAGGATCACCTTGGCGCCATAGGCACGCATCAGCTTGCGTCGCTCCACCGAGAAAGTCTCGACCATGGTGGCCACGAACTTGTAGCCGCGCGCGGCGGCCACCATGGCCAGGGCCACGCCGGTGTTGCCCGAGGTGGCTTCCACGATGGTGTCGCCCGGCTTGAGCAGCCCGCGTGCCTCGGCGTCGAGGATGATGGCCAGCGCCAGGCGGTCCTTCACCGAGCCGCCCGGGTTGAACGATTCGACCTTGGCGTACAGGGTCACGCCCTGCGGAGCCAGGCGCTGCAGTTTGACGATGGGGGTGTTGCCGACGGTATCGAGGATGGAGTCGTACAGGGCCATGGAAGCGCTCCGGAAGCTGGCCGCGCCGTGGGCCGGCGGGCGGAAGGGGGGGAGGCTGGCCGTTCAGGCCAGCGGCTGCCGGCTGACCGTAGCGCCGGCATATGACGCCCGGAAATGACCAGATACCTTTCTTAAACAACCTTTGGTTATAAGCTGGTGAGGGTATTAGACCCTAGAGTGGACCTCCGCCCCCCTGCGCCCCCGCCTGCCATGACGCTTACCCAGCTGCGCTACCTGGTCGCCATCGCCGACGCCGAGATGAACATCACGCTCGCGGCCACGCGTGTGCACGCCACCCAGCCCGGCCTGTCCAAGCAGCTCAAGCAGCTGGAGGACGAGCTGGGCTTCCTGTTGTTCGTGCGCAAGGGGCGCAGCCTGGAATCGGTCACCCCGGCCGGTACCGAAGTCATCTCCCGCGCCCGCGCGGTGCTGGCCGAGGCCAACAACATCCGCACCTACGCCGCCAACCAGCGGCGCGAAAGCCAGGGCCAGCTGATCCTGACCACCACCCATACCCAGGCGCGCTTCGTGCTGCCGCCGGCGGTGGCGGCGATCAAGCAGGCCTACCCGCAGGTCAGCGTGCACCTGCAGCAGGCCGGTGAAGCCGACGCGCTCGACCGCCTCAACCAGGGCGATGCCGACATCGCGATCATCAGCACGGCCGGCGGCGAACCGACCGATGGCATCGCGGTGCCGCTGTTCCGCTGGCGGCGGCTGGTGGTGGTGCCCAAGGGCCACCCGCTGGACCGCGCCGGCCGCGCCCCGGATCTGGCCGCGCTGGCCCGCCAGCCGCTGATCAGCTATGAATCCTCCACCCGTCCCAGTTCCTCGCTGCAGCGCGCCTTCGCGGCCAACGGCCTGGTACCGGACCTGGCGTTGACCGCGCTGGATGCCGACCTGATCAAGACCTATGTCCGCACCGGCCTGGGCGTGGGGCTGCTGGCCGAGATGGCGGTCAGTTCCAACGATGAAGACCTGCGCTCGTGGCCGGCCCCGGAGCCGATCACCGAGTGCATTGCGTGGGCGGTGCTGCCGCGCGACCGGGTACTGCGTGATTACGCACTGGAGCTGGTGCACGTGCTGGCGCCGCAGATTGATCCGCGTGACCTGCGGCGGGTGCTGGATGGCAACCAGGCGGCCGCGTGGCCGGTGCCGCCGACATGGGAGTCGCTGACCCAGACCATCACGGTCTGAGGGGTGGGGTTTTCGGCAGGGCTTGCAGCCCTGCACCTGCCGAAGCAACGGCAACGTCAACTTCAAAAGCGGGCGATCCGTGGGTTGGCGGGGCGGTGTGGGTGGGCAGGACACGCCGTAAACCCATCCATGGGGGCTCGATGGCGCCATCCATGGCGCCAACGGTCCTGCCCACCCACACCGCCCCACCTCTGACAGATCCCTGCGATCTGTTGGTGGGTGCCGACCGTTGGTCGGCACATCTGTCAGATATCGATATTCAGAATTGGGTCGGAGCCCGGCTGGTAGATCCACGCCATGCGTGGATGAAATCTGTCAGACATCGAAATTAATTCCGGATCCGACCCAGTGCCGACCAACGGTCGGCACCCACCACCATCAGCAGCAGGTTCCAACAGGCCGCAGGAATCTGTCGAAGGCGGGGTGGGTCCGGTTGAGGGGGTGTGAGCGGCATGGATGCCGCGACCAAGCCCCCATGGACGGGTTTACGGCGTCCCCTCAACCGGACCCACCCCGCCATCCCACGGAATGCCGGCTTTTGACGTTGCCGTTGCATTGAGCGGGTGCAGGGCTGCAAGCCCTGCCGGGACAAAAAAAACAGGGCCGGACCCCGCCAGGGCCGACCCCCGCCTGGCGCCCTCTGCCAAGCAGCCTCGACTGTACGATGACAACGCACGACAAAGTGCGGCTGGATACATCCCGACATACGCCGACACTGCCCCGGCGAGCCTTGCATGGAACGGGTTCACGGCGCCACCGCAGGGCCTGTTCCACGCCAGTAAACGCTTGGCACATATCGCTTTCGCAGCCCCTTGCCTACACTCGGCGGCCGTGCATCAACCAGGACCTTTCATGTTGGCTCGTATCACTTCGACCCTGGCCCTTGGCCTCAGCCTGGCCGTCCTGGCCGGGTGCGCAGGCAAACAGGAGGCCGCCGCGCGTCGGCAGGGCGAAGCGGTGCCGGTCACCGCCCAGGTCGTGCAGCCCTCGCAGTGGAACGACACGCTGCAGGCGCTGGGGACGGCCAAGGCGCGTGAATCCATCAGCGTTACCGCCAAGGTCAGCGAGATCGTCGACCGCGTGCACTTCGAAAGCGGCCAGCAGGTCGCCGCCGGTGCGCCCATCGTGACCCTGCGCGGGCAGGCCCAGGAGGCGGCGCTGGTGCAGGCGCAGGCGACCTTCCATGAAGCCGACCAGCTCTACAAGCGCCAGCGCGAACTGGCGACCCAGCGCCTGGTCTCCAGCGCCACCCTCGATACCCAGAAGTCGATCCGCGACGCCGCCGAAGCACGCGTGGCGCAGATGCAGGCGGACATCGGCGACCGCCGCGTGCGTGCGCCGTTCGCCGGCGTACTCGGCATCCGCCAGGTCAGCCCGGGCACGCTGCTGACCCCGACCACCGTCATCGCCACCCTGGATGACATCGAACGCATGCACGTCGATTTCCAGGTGCCGGAAGTGGAAATGGCCGCGCTGTCCAACGGCGACAAGGTCAGTGCGACCAGCGTCGCCTGGCCGGGCCGTACCTTCGAAGGCGAAGTGACCACCATCGATGCGCGTGTCGATCCGGCCACCCGCGCGGTGACCGTGCGCGCCGACTTCGCCAACGCCGATCACGCGCTGCGTCCGGGCATGCTGCTGGACGTGCGCCTGTTCCGCCCCGAGCGCCCGGCGCTGGTGGTACCGGAAATCGCCGTGGTGCAGGTCGGCCGCGATACCTTCATGTACCGCATCAAGGCCGACGACACCGTCGAGCGCATTGACGTGACCACCGGTGCGCGTCGTGCCGGCGTGGTCGAGATCCGCCAGGGCCTGCAGGGCGGCGAGCGCATCGTCGTCGATGGCACCGGCAAGCTGCGCGCCGGCCTGAAGGTGGCGGCGACCGACGCCGCGCCGGCCAGCGGCACCGCACCGGCCAAGACGCCGGCACCGGCACCGGCCGAGGGCAACGGCGGATGAAGCTGTCGGATATTTCCATCCAGCGGCCGGTATTTGCCGTGGTGATGAGCCTGCTGCTGGTGGTGCTGGGCATCATGTCCTTCACCCGCCTGACCCTGCGCGAGCTGCCGGCCATCGATCCGCCCATCGTCTCGGTGTCGGTGGATTACACCGGTGCTTCGGCGGCGGTCATCGAAAGCCGCGTGACCCAGGTGCTGGAAGATGCGCTGGCCGGCATCGAAGGCATCGATACGATCAACGCGCGCAGCAGCAATGGCCGCTCGCAGGTCAGCATCGAATTCACCTCCAACCGCGATATCGAAGCGGCCGCCAACGATGTGCGCGATGCGGTCAGCCGCGTGGCCGACCGCATGCCCGAAGAGGCGCGCCCGCCGGAAATCGCCAAGGTCGAGAGTGATGCCGACCCGATCATCTGGTTCAACATGTCCTCCACCACGATGGACACGCTTGAACTGAGCGACTACGCCGACCGCTACGTGGTCGATCGCTTCTCCAGCCTGGATGGCGTGGCCCAGGTCCGCATCGGCGGCCGCCAGCGCTATGCCATGCGCATCTGGCTGGACCGCGACCAGCTGGCCGCCCGCGGCCTGACCACCGGCGATGTGGAAACCGCGCTGCGCAACGAGAACGTGGAGCTGCCGGCCGGCCGCATCGAGTCGACCGACCGCGACTTCACCCTGCGCGTCGAGCGCAACTACGTGAAGCCCGAGGATTTCGCCACCATCCCGCTGGGCAAGGGCAGCGATGGTTACGTGGTGCGCATGGGCGATGTTGCCAAGATCGAACTGGCCTCGGCCGAACGCCGCGCGTACTTCCGCAGCAACGGTGAACCCGGCGTCGGCCTGGGTATCGTCAAGACCTCCACGGCCAACTCGCTGGACGTGGCCCGCGCCGCACGCGCGGAAGCTGAGAAAGTTGCCGCGACGCTGCCCGAGGGCACGCAGATCGTGGTCACCTTCGACAACACCACCTTCATCGAAGCGGCCGTCGATCGCGTCTACGCGACCCTGATCGAAGCGATGCTGCTGGTGCTGGCGGTCATCTGGCTGTTCCTGGGCAGCTTCCGCGCCGCGCTGATTCCAGCGGTGACCGTGCCGGTCTGCCTGGTCGCGGCCTTCATCGCGCTGTACGCCTTCGGCTTCTCGATCAACCTGCTGACCCTGCTGGCGCTGGTGCTGTGCATCGGCCTGGTGGTGGACGATGCGATCGTGGTGGTGGAGAACGTGCAGCGCCGCATCGACCTCGGCGAACCGCCGCTGGTCGCCTCCAAGCGTGGCACCACCCAGGTGGCCTTCGCGGTCATCGCCACCACCGCGGTGCTGGTGGCGGTGTTCCTGCCGGTCGGCTTCCTGGAAGGCAATACCGGCCGCCTGTTCCGCGAGCTGGCGGTGGCGCTGGCCGCCGCAGTGGCCCTGTCGGCGTTCGTCGCGCTGACGCTGACGCCGATGATGGCCTCCAAGCTGCTCAAGCCGCACAGCGGGCACGCGCCGCGCGGCCTGTATGGCGTCATCAACCGCAACCTGGAGCGCCTGGCGTCGGGTTACGGTCGCGTGCTTGACCACCACGTCGACCGCCTGTGGATCTACCTGGTGGTGATGGCGCTGGCACTGGCCGCCAGCTGGGGCCTGCTGAAGATCCTGCCGTCCGAGCTGGCCCCGGCCGAAGACCGTGGCTCCTTCCAGATCATGATCGACGGCCCGGAAGGCGCCGGCTATGACTACACCGTGCAGCAGGTGCAGCAGGTCGAAGCACTGCTGGCGCCGCACGTGGGCGCCGACAAGACCATCGCCCGCGCCAACCCGCGCGTGCCCGGCGGCTTCGGTGCCAGCGAGGAAATGCACACCGGCCGCGTCAGCGTGTTCCTGCAGCCGTGGCGCCAGCGCACCGAGAACACCGTGGACGTGGCCAACGACCTGCAGAAAGAGCTGGACACCCTGCGTGGCGTGCGCGTGCGTACCCAGGTCGGTGGTGGCCTGGTGCGCAGTGGCGGCCAGCCGTTCCAGATCGTGCTGGGTGGCCCGGAATATGCCGAGATCGCGCAGTGGCGTGACCGCATCCTGCTGCGCATGGCCGACAACCCGGGCCTGGTCGGCCCCGATTCGGACTACAAGGAAACCCGTCCGCAGATGCGGGTGAACATCGACCGCCAGCGTGCGGCCGACCTCGGCGTCCCGGTCACCGCGATCGGTTCGGCACTGGAAACCATGATGGGCTCGCGCCGCGTCACCACCTTCGTCGACAACGGCGAGGAGTACGACGTGCTGGTGCAGGCCGGTCGTGATGGCCGCGCCAGCCCGGCCGATCTTGCCGCCATCCGCGTGCGTGCCAACTCCGGCGAACTGGTGCCGCTGTCCAACCTGGTCACCCTCAGCGAAGTGGCCGAGGCTGGCACCCTGAACCGCTTCAACCGCCTGCGCTCGATCACCATCAGCGCCGGCCTGGCCCCCGGCTACCCGCTGGGCGAGGCCATCGCCTGGGCACAGCAGGTCACCCGCGAGGAGCTGCCGCAGTACGCGCAGGTCAACTGGAAGGGCGAGTCGCGCGAATACCAGAGCGCCGGTGGCGCGGTGCTGCTGACCTTCGCCATGGCCCTGCTGGTGGTGTACCTGGTGCTGGCCGCGCAGTTCGAGAGCTTCATCCACCCGCTCACCATCATGCTGACCGTACCGCTGGGCGTGCTCGGCGCGCTGGTCGGGCTGTGGGTCAGTGGCGGTACGGTGAACCTGTTCAGCCAGATTGGCATCGTGATGCTGGTGGGCCTGGCGGCGAAGAACGGCATCCTGATCGTCGAGTTCGCCAACCAGCTGCGCGATGACGGGCGTACCGTGCGCGCGGCCATCATCGAATCGGCGGTGGTGCGCCTGCGCCCGATCCTGATGACCTCGATCGCCACCGTGGTCGGCGCCATCCCGCTGGTGGTGGCCGGCGGCCCGGGTTCGGCCAGCCGTGGCACCATCGGCGTCGTGATCATCTTCGGCGTCACCCTGTCCACGTTCCTGTCGCTGTTCGTGGTGCCGGCGTTCTACGCGCGCCTGGCCCCGTACACGCGTTCGCCCGAAGCGGTGAAGCGCGAACTGGAGAAGCAGGAAGCCGAGTCGCCTTCGGTGGGCGGTCATGCCTGACCCTCGGCTGCAGGGCGAAGGCTTCTGCCTGCGCCCCTGGCGCAGCGACGACCTCGAATCGCTGCTGCGCCATGCCGACGATCCGGAGGTCTCGCGCGGCCTGCGCGACCGCTTCCCGAGCCCCTACACGCGTGCGGACGGCGAGGCCTTCCTGGCCGGCCGCGTGCTTGGCCCCGGCACCCTCAACCTGGCCATCGAGATCGACGGCCAGGCCTGCGGCAGCGTCGGCGCACAACCCGGCACGGCCGAGCGCGGACATACCGCTGAACTGGGGTACTGGCTGGGCCGGGCGTTGTGGGGGCAGGGCGTGATGACCCGCGTGGTGGGCCTGTTCGCGCCGTGGGTGATGGATGAGCTGCGCCTGTTCAGGCTGCAGGCCGAGGTGTTGGATTTCAACGAGGGCTCGGCCCGCGTGCTGCTGGCAAATGGCTTTGCCGAAGAGGGCACGGCCCGCTGCGCCGTCTACAAGCGCGGCGTCCTGCACGACTTGCGGCGCTTCGCCCGGGTACGCACGCAGCTGCCCTGACCGGCCGCCGGGCACGGCCCGGCGCTACCGTGGGGGTGCGCGGTCAATGCCGGTAGCGCCGGGCCATGCCCGGCGGAGAACACGCCTCCGAATCCGGCGCTATCGCAGCGACCTTCGATCAGGGAGAATCGGTCCGGTCCCTTCCAGCCGACGGGACGTCCTTACAACCCGCCGACTGGAGAGAGCGCGCGTGGAAGCAACCGTACATTTCATCAACAGCATCATCTGGAGCAAGGCCCTCATCGTGGTGTGCCTGGGCGCCGGCCTGTATTTCAGCCTGCGCACCCGCTTCATGCAGATCCGCGGTTTCTTCGAGATGTGCCGCCTGACAGTGCAGGGCGAGAAGTCCGAGGCCGGCGTGTCCTCCTTCCAGGCCCTGGCCATGTCGATGGCCGGCCGCATGGGCATCGGCAACATCGCCGGCGTGGCCACCGCCATCGCGTTCGGCGGCCCGGGTGCCATCTTCTGGATGTGGGTGATGGGCTTCCTCGGCGCGTCCACCTCGTACGTGGAATGCACCCTGGCGCAGATCTACAAGACCAAGGATGCCGAGGGCCGCTACCGCGGTGGCCCGGCGTACTACATCGAAAAGGCCATGGGCCTGAAGTGGTATGCGCTGGCCTTCGCCATCGCCACGATCATCGCCGCCGGCTTCCTGATGCCGGGCGTGCAGGCCAATGCCATCGCTGACAGCGTCATCAACGCCTGCCGTGGCACCGCCGTGTGCGGCCCGCTGGATGGCCAGATGCTGGGCATGAGCTCGGTCGAAGCGCTGAAGCTGGGCATCGGCATCGCCGTGGCGCTGCTGCTGGGCGTGGTCATCTTCGGTGGCGTCAAGCGCATCGCCAACTTCGCCGAAGTGGTGGTCCCGTTCATGGCCGCCGCCTTCATCCTGATGGCCATCGTCATCATGGTCATCAACTACGACCGCGTGCCGGAAATGTTCGGCATCATCTTCGACAGCGCCTTCGGCACCCACGCTGCGTTCGGCGCGATGATGGGCCTGGCGGTGGAGTGGGGCATCAAGCGCGGCATCTACGCCAATGAAGCCGGCCAGGGCTCGGGCCCGCACGCCGCCGCGGCCTCCGAGGTTTCGCACCCGGCCAAGCAGGGCTACGTGCAGGCCTTCGCCATCTACTTCGACACCATGATGGTGTGCACTGCCACCGCGTTCCTGATCCTGGCCAGCGGCACCTACAACGTGTACTCGCCTGCAGGCGCCAACGCGCCGCCGATCTTCCAGGGCCTGGCCGGTATTCCCGAAGGCGCCGGCTACGCGCAGGCCGGCGTGGAAGCGGTGCTGCCGGGCTGGGGCGCGGCGTTCGTCTCGATCGCCATCTTCTTCTTCGCCTTCACCACCATCATGGCCTATTACTACATGGCCGAAACCAACCTGACCTACGTCAACCACAACAAGAAGCGCCCGCTGACCGTGCTGGTGCTGCGCCTGGGCATCATCGCCATGGTCGTGTTCGGCGCATTCCATAATGCGACCCTGGCCTGGGCGCTGGGTGACATCGGCGTGGGCCTGATGGCCTGGCTGAACATCATCGCCATCCTCATCGTGCAGAAGCCGGCCATGCTGGCCCTGCGTGACTACGAACGACAGAAGAAGCTGGGCCTGGATCCGACGTTCGACCCTGATGCCCTGGGCATCAAGAACGCCGACTTCTGGCGCCAGCGCAAGCAGGAGAATGTGTAAGTGAACAACCCCTGGAACAACCGCCGCCCGTCCGCCCGTCCGCCACGCGCAACGCCGTTGCCGCGTCCGGAGGTGCCGGCCACGGGTGGTGGCGGTGGCGGCCGTGGCGGCAACGATGAGCTGCGCCTGTTCGGCCTGAACGCCGTGCTGGCCGCCTTCGAAGCGCGCCCGCAGGCGCTGCGCAAGCTGTACCTGCTGGAGGCGCGCATTCCGCGCCTGCAGCCGCTGCTGAAGTGGTGCGTGGCCAACCGCGTGGGGTACCGCGTGGTGGAAGACGGCGACCTGAACAAGCTGGCCGGCACCACCCACCATGAGGGCGTGGTGGCTGACGTGGTGCGTGCGCCGGTGCTGCCGCTGGCGCAGTGGCTGCAGCAGGTGGGCGACGGCCCGGCGCTGGCGCTGTGGCTGGATGGCGTGGGCAACCCGCACAACCTGGGCGCGATCCTGCGCTCGGCCGCGCACTTCGGTGCCAAGGCGCTGCTGCTGCCGGCCGGCAGCACGCTGGCGCTGTCCGGTGCCGCCGCGCGCGTGGCCGAAGGTGGCGCCGAGGCCCTGCCGCTGGTGCAGCTGCCCGGTGACGCAGATGCCATGGCGGCGCTGCGTGCGGCGGGCTTCGGCCTGGCTGCGACCCTGGTCGAGGGCGGCCAGGACGTGTTCCGTGCCGAGTTGCCCGCGCGCCTGGTGTACGTGATGGGTGCCGAGGGCGAGGGCATGGATCGCGCGCTGGCCAGCCAGTGCGACCAGCAGGTCTCCATCCCCGGCAGCGGCGCGGTGGAAAGCCTCAACGTCGCCTCGGCGACGGCGGTGCTGCTGGCGCAGTGGTCCAGCCGTCACGGCTGAGGGCCCGGATCGGGGGCAGAGCCCTCGCCGCAGGCGAGGGCTCTGGCCCCCGTCGATTGCCAGGCATGCTTTACGGCACTGAAAGCGCGCTGGAAATTTGAAACTTTCCTCATAGGTCGGCCATCGCCGGCGACGCAGGGTGGAACTCCATCCCTCGTTGTCCCCGGAGTGGCTGTCATGTCCCATCTGCAACGCACCTTGTCCGTGTCCCTGCTGCTGGCCAGTGCGCTGGCCAGTGCCAGTGCCTGCGCCAACGAACGCAGCCTGGAAAACGTCAATTTCATGGGGCCGTTGATCACCCCCAATCCCGCGGGCCTGCCGCAGGGCCGCTGGTTCCTCGAACCCTACCTGGTCCGCGTCGACAGCAACGCCCACTACGATGCCGACGGCGAGCGCCAGCGCAGCGCGCAGGACAGCGGCGCGTGGGCGGTGGTCATGCCGGTGATGTACGGCTTCAGCGACCGCCTGATGGGCCAGGTGAACCTCAGTGCGTCGCGGGCGGAGTCCGGCACCGGGCACAGTGGCGGCTTCCGTGCCGGCGATACCACCGCCCGCCTGCAGTACCTGCTGCAGGCACCCAGCGCCGATGGCACCCGGCCTGCGGTTTCGCTGGCGGTGTCGCAGCGCTTCAGCACCGGCAGCCACGACCGCATCACCGGCAACCCCCTGGATGCGCAGGGCGATGGCGTGCAGCGCACCACCGTCGCGCTGGGTGTGCAGCAGGTGGTGTGGATGCCGAACGGGAGACCGCTGCGCTGGCGTGGGCAACTGATGGCCGGTCCGGCGCCGGCGCGTACGGCGCTGTCGGGCGCCAGCATCTACGGCACCGAAGCCGGCTTCCAGGGCCACATCGCGCGAGGCTCGGTGCTGGGCCTGTCGGTGGCCGGCGAGTACAGCTTCAACGACCGCTGGGTCGGGGTGATGGAACTTGCCGCCAGCCGCGAGACCGGCCAGCGCCTGATCGGCTTCATGCCCACCGCCGACGGGGGCGGGCGACGCATCGACGAACAGCGCCCGGCCAGCCGCTCGCTGTCGGTGGCGCCGGCGGTGGAGTATCACTTCAGCCCGTCGCTGGGGCTGATTGCCGGCGTCGAGATCACCCTGGCCGGGCGCAATACCGGCCGCGTCATCAGCCCCCAGATCGCCCTGGGCGTGTTCTTCTGAGGGGGCGGCCATGAGCATCGAATCGATCGTCAATGTCCTGCTGGGCATCATCTGGAGCCCCTGGCTGGTCGTGCTCTGCCTGCTGGCCGGCCTGTACTTCAGCGTGCGCACGCGCTTCATCCAGCTGCGCGCGCTGCCTGACATGCTGCGCCTGATGTTCCGCCACGAGCGCTCCGAGGCGGGCGTTTCGCCCTTCCAGGCGCTGTCGTTGTCACTGTCCAGCCGGGTCGGTGTCGGCAACATCGCCGGTGTCGCCATGGCCATCGCCTTCGGCGGCCCGGGGGCCATCTTCTGGATGTGGATCGTGGCCTTCCTCGGCGCCTCCAGTGCCTTCATCGAATCGACGCTGGCGCAGATCTACAAGGAGCGCGATGCCAGCGGCCAGTACCGGGGCGGCCCGGCTTACTACATCGAAAAGGGCCTGGGCCAGCGCTGGTATGCGGTGCTGTTCGCGCTGGTCACCGTGCTGGCGGGGGCGATGCTGGCCGGCACCCAGTCCAATGCCATCACCAGCGCGGTGAACGAGGCCTGGGGCATCCCGGTGGCGGGCACCACGGCGGTGCTGCTGGCTGTCCTTGCGGCGGTGCTGTACGGCGGCGTGCGCCGCATCGCCCGCGTGGCCGAGTGGGTGGTGCCGATCATGGCCGTGGCTTACCTGCTGGTCGCCGCCGTGGTCATGGTCATCAACGTCGACAGGGTTCCCGAGGTTCTCGCGCTGGTGCTGCGCAGTGCGTTCGGCGTGGACGCCGCGTTCGGCGCGATGATCGGCACCGCCATCCAGTGGGGCGTGCGTCGTGGTGTGCTGTCCAACGAGGCGGGCATGGGCAGTGGTGCGCATCCGGCCGCGGCGGCGGAAGTCTCGCATCCGGTCATGCAGGGCCTGGTGCAGTCGTTCTCGGTCTACATCGACACCATGGTGGTGTGCAGCGCAACCGCGTTCCTGATCCTGTCGACCGGGCTGTACAACGTCTACGATCCGGCTGTGAACGGTGTGCCCGACGAGGCGCGCCTGCTGCTCGCCAACCTGCCGGGTGTCGAGGCCGGGCCGCGCTTCGTGCAGCATGCGGTGGAATCGGCGCTGCCGGGTTTCGGCAGGTCGTTCGTCGCGCTGGCGATCCTGCCGTTCGCGTTCACCACGATCCTGGCGCTGTACTACATGGCCGAAACCAATGTCAGCTACCTGTGCCGCGACCGCCCCGGGCGCGCGACGGTCACCGGTTTCCAGCTGCTGTTCCTGGGCGCAACCGGCTACTCGGCGGTCAATACCGCAACGGTGGCCTGGGCGCTGGGTGATATCGGCGTGGGCATGATGAGCTGGTTGAACATCATTGCCATCCTGCTGCTGCAGAAGCCTGCCCTGGCGGCACTGCGCGATTACGAACAGCAGAAGCGGCAGCAGCGTGATCCGTTGTTCAGGCCGCAGGCGATCGGCGTGCGCAATACGCGTGTCTGGGAGCGTTGAACGTAAGCGGGGTCAGAGCCCTCGCCCAAGGCGAGGGGTCTGACCCCGTGACTTCACCGCGTCACTCGTTCGGCGGCGTGGTGGCCTTGGCTTCGCTGCCGAAACTGCCATCGGCGTCGGCCGCCAGGTAGGCGAACACAGTGTAGGCGGCCACGTTCTGCGCCAGTGCCTTCGGGTCGATCTTGTCCAGGGTGTCGTCGGCGGTGTGGTGCAGGTGGAAGTAATCCGAACCATCCTGCGCCAGCCACGCCCACGCGCCGCCCTTGGCGGCCAGCGGGCCGACATCCGGGCCCGGGCCACCCTTGTCGGCCATGTACTCGATGCCCAGCGGCTTCATCACCTCGGCAATCTGCCGGGTAGCGTCGCGCGAGCCTTCCGGGTTCGGCGAGCCGGTGTTGAACGCGTAGATGCGGCCGGCACCGAAATCGCTCTCGGCGGCCAGCTGGTGCAGCGTCACGTCCTTGGCATGTGCCTCGGCGTACGCCTTGCCGCCATACAGGCCCTGTTCTTCGTTGGCGAAGGCGATCACGCGGATGGTGCGCTTGGGGGCCTGCTTGAGCTGGCCGATCAGGTGGCCGGCGGCCATGGTGATGCCCACGCCTGCACCGTCATCCACGGCGCCGGTGCCCAGGTCCCAGGAATCGAGATGACCACCGATCACCACCACTTCCTTCGGCAGCGTACGCCCGGTGATTTCGCCGATCACGTTGTAGGAGGTCGCAGTGCCGTCCCAGCCGCAGTCCAGCGCCACCTTCACTGTGGTGGTGCCACGCGCCACCAGGCGGGCCAACTGGTCGGCATCGGGCACCGAGAGGGCCGCCGACGGCACCGGGGTCAGGCCATCATCGAAGCGGGTGATGCCGGTATGCGGCACGCGGTGCGAATCGGTACCGGCCGAGCGCATGAGGAAACCGACCGCGCCCTTGCGGATCGCCTCGGACGGGCCCTTGCTGCGGATCGCGCCGCCGCGGCCGTAGTCACGGCCGTCGCGGAACGGCAGCATCTGGTAATCGACGAAGGCGATCTTGCCCTTCAGCGAACCTTCCGGTGCCGCCTGCAGCGCGGCGAGGTCGGCAAAACGCACCACCTCGGCCTCGACGCTGCCGCCGGGGCTGCCGCCCAGGGCGGTGATCTGCAGCGGCTGCGGGTTCCTGCCGGTCACTGCGGCATGTTCACTGCGGCGCTCCCACTTGGGGAAAGTCACGGGCTCTTTCCACACCTTGTCGAAGCCGAGTGCCTTGAACTTGGCTTCGGCCCAGGCCACGGCGCGGGCATCGGCTTCGCTGCCGGCGATGCGCGGGCCGATCTCGGTGGTCAGCGATTCCACCACCTTCCAGCCGGTGTCGTCGGCCAGTGCCTGGTCACGCAGCTGCGCAGCGGTGGCCAGCGAGGCCGGGGGCAGGGTGGTGGTGCGCGGCGCCGCGAAGGCCGGCGCGGCCAGCAGGGCGAGGGAGGATGCGATGGCAAGGACGCGGCGACGCATGGACAGCTCCGGGAAGGGAATCAGCCTTGGAGCTTAACAGTCGTTCAGCGCCGCGCATGGGCGGGAGGTCACGGTGGTGGCGAACGCTGTTTTCCGGCCATGAGCGGCAAAGCGGTAGCGCCGGGCCATGCCCGGCGAACGTCGACCAACCGCTGCGCTCGCCGGGCACGGCCCGGCACTACCTTGACGACTGTCCGGCGCAGTCGAGCACGGCTCGACTCTACAGGTACGCGGGGCGCGCGATGGCGCCCGGCACCTTACTTCTTCAGGCTGTCGCGGATCTCGCGCAGCAGCACCACTTCTTCCTTCGGTGCGGCCGGGGCGGCATCCTTCTTGCGCGAGAGGCGGTTGATCACCTTGATCACCATGAAGATGGCGAAGGCCACGATGATGAACTGCACCAGTGTGTTGAGGAAATCACCGTAGCCGATCACCACTGCCGGAATTTCCTTGCCATCCGGCCCGATGCTGGCGGCCGACAACGTCCACGCCAGATCGGAGAAATCGACCTTGCCAATCAGCATGCCCAGCGGCGGCATGATGATCTTTTCCACCAGGGCGGTGACGATCTTGCCGAAGGCCGCGCCAATGACCACGCCGACGGCGAGGTCGATGACGTTGCCGCGCATCGCGAATTCCTTGAACTCGGTGAGCATTCCCATTCTTGTTCTTCTCCTGAGGGCGAGGGATCGGGCGCAGGTTAACGCAGCGGATGTCAGCCTGCGATGACGCCGTGGCGTTCGGCCACGTTTTCCAGTCGCGCACTGAAACGGTCGCCCGGCTTCAATGCGGCCACACCCGACGGCGTGCCCATGAACACCAGGTCGCCGGCACGCAGCTGCCACAGCTTGGACAGCTCATGCAGGATTTCCGGCACGTTCCAGATCATCTGGTCGAGCAGCGATTGCTGGCGCACTTCGCCGTTCACTTCCAGCGACAGGTTCAATGCGGCCAGGTCGCCCACTTCACCGGCGTGCACGATCTCGCTGATGGGTGCGGAGGCATCGAAGCCCTTGGCCGAATCCCACGGGTGGCCCTTTTCCTTGGCGGCGGCCTGCAGGTCGCGGCGGGTCAGGTCCAGGCCCACGGCGTAGCCGTAGATCAGCGCGTCGGCATCGGCCACGGCCAGTTCACCGGCCGGTGCATCCACGCCGATCGCCACCACCAGCTCGACTTCGTGGTGCAGGTTGCCGGTGGCGGGGGGATAGGGGATTACATCGTCATGGCCGACCACGATGGCATCGGCCGGCTTGCAGAAGAACATCGGGCGGCCGCGATCGTCGGCCGCCGGCACCGCAGCACCCATCTCACGCGCATGGTCGGCGAAATTGCGGCCGACGCAGTAGATGCGGTGGACCGGGAAGGTGCCACCGCCCACCACCGGTACGCGCGGCACGGCGGGGGCAGGGATCACATCGGAAACAACGGCAGTGGACATGCGGGGGTTCCAGTAGGAAGGCCCCTGCAGTCTAGAACGGTGCGGCGCCCACGTCAGCGGGCGAGCGCATCAGCGCGACATCGGCAAAGCTGACTTGCGCACCACGCGGTATTCGCCTTCCACCACGTTGGCATCGGCCGCACGACGCGTGACGCTGGGCTTGCGCGACGCCAGCAGCTTCCAAGCCAGGCCGATCAGGATCATCGCCGCACCGACGAACACGCCGATGAACACCATCGCTGCCAGGATCGCCAGGCCGAGCAGGCCCACGGCAACGCGCACCAGCGGGTGGCGCGGCTTGCGCGGCGCGAACAGGGTGCGGAACTGGTTGAAGGCGGAAGCGCGAGTAAACATGGCGGCTCGATAGGGCTGGGATCAGCGAAACCAGAGTATCGGGATGCGCCACTGTCATTGAGTGAAAAACTCGTTAAATATAGCCTTTGCTTATTACGGATCAATGACTTGTGTTCATGTCGCAGCCAGTCATATGAGCGGCCGTGCGACAATCCGGTTTTCCGCAAGAGCCTTCCGCCATGACTGCCGCCGCTGCCCTGATCGCCCTTGATGCCCTTGCCGACGGGGCCTTTGCCGAGGTCGAAGCGGTGGTCGAAGGCGATGCCGAATCGCTGGTGCTGTATCGCGATGGCGCCCAGGTGCGCGCATTCCTGAACATCTGCCCGCACGCCGGCCGCCGCCTCGACTGGGCTCCCGGCCAGTTCCTGAAGAGCCGTGAAGGCCACCTGGTGTGTGCTGCGCACGGCGCCTCGTTCGCGCTGGACAGCGGTGACTGCATTGCCGGCCCGTGCAAGGGCGACCGCCTGCGCGCGGTGCCGGTGGATATCCGCGACGGCCAGGTCTACCTGGCCTGAGGCCAGCGTCGGGGTCGGATCCGTTCTCCGCAGGAAAACGGCTCTGACCCCATCGGGGCGTCAGGGTAGAAGCAGAAGCATCCACGCCATGCGTGGATCTACTGGCTCCGTGGCAATGCCATTCAACACCGGGATCCGACCCCGTGCCGACCAACGGTCGGCACCCACCATCAGCCGCGTGAAACTGTCGAAGGCGGGCATTGGACGTTGCCGTTGCTTCTGCAGGTGCAGGGCGCAGCCCTGCCAACACACCCCACCCTCAGAACATCAGGTTGATCATCACCACCACCACCAGCGTGTAGATCAGCGACAGCGGTCCGCCGACCCGCCACATCTCGCGCGGGGTGTAGTTGGCCGGGCCGGTGATCATCGAAATCACCGGGTTGGAGGCCGTCATCAGGTTGTTGGACGCTGACAACGCCACGATCAGCGCGAACGCGGTCGGATTGCCGCCCGCCGCCAGCGCCAGGTTCACCGCGATGGGCACCATCACGATCGTCGCGCCCACGTGGCTGATCACCAGCGAGAACACCGTGGTCAGCAGTGCCAGCGCAAGCTCCAGCACCCAGATCGGGATGCCGGTCGGCAGCTTGTCGATCGTGTGGCCGGCCACCCAGGCCGCCGCGCCGCTGGAATCCATTGCCCAGCCGAGCGGAATCAGCCCGGCCATCATGAATACCGTCTTCCAGTTGATCGAGGCATAGGCCTCGTCCATGCGCAGCACGCCGGTCAGCAGCATGCCGGCCACGCCGGTCATCAGGGTCAGCGCCACCGGCAGCTTGCTGGTCAGCGCGATCAGGATGGTCAGCGCGAAGATCGCCATCGCGATCTTGAACTTGTGCGGGCGCTGCTCGCCGGTCGGGTAGTCGGTCACCACCACGAAGTCGCGGCTCTTCGCGGCCTGCGCCAGGTCGGTCCAGATGCTGTGGAAGACCAGCATGTCACCGGCGCGCAGCTGCACGTCGCGCACGTCCTCGCGGATCACCTGCTTGTCACGGTTGATCGCCAGCAGGCTGATGCCGCGCTCCTTGCGCAGGCGCAGATCGGCAGCGCTCTTGCCGATCACGTTGGAGGTCGGCGGCACCACTGCCTCGGAAATACCGGCACGGCTGGGGTTGAACAGGTCGCCCAGGTGCTTCAGCCGCGAGGACATGCGCAGGAACTGGTTCTGCGCGAAATCGTGCACGTCCTGGCGCGGGCCCATCGCGCCCAGCACGCTGCCCACCCAGATGCGCATCTCCGCCGGCGGTGCCAGGCGGGTGTCGTTGCCGGTCTTCAGCGCCAGCAGCAGCGGCGCATCATGCAGGGTCTCGGCCTCGCCCAGGGTCATGCCCACCAGCGGGCTTTCGGCGGTGACCACCAGCTCGAACACATCGCCTTCGATGCCGTAGGTCTTGGCGAAGTAGCTCTCGGTGCGTGCCGGGGTCACCCCGTCATTGACCAGGCTTTCCTCTTCGATCAGCTTGCGGTCGCCGTAGTAGCGGAAATACAGCAGCGAGGCGATCAGCAGGGCCACGCCGATCGGCAGCGGCGCGAACATGCGCAGCGGCTCGATGGTCGCCAGGCCCGAAGGCAGATTGTTGTTGGCCGAGGCCAGCAGATCGTTCAGCAGGATCAGCGGCGAGTTGCCGACCATGGTCAGCGCGCCGCCCATCACGATCGCTGCCGAGATCGGCAGCAGCAGCCGCTGCAGGGTCAGCCCGGTGCGCGCGACCAGCCGCGAGGCGACCGGCAGGTACAGCGCCATCACCGAGGGGTTCTGCATGAAGGACGAGTTCAGGCCGGCGATGGCCGTGGTCATCATCAGCAGCCGCTGCTCGACGCCGTGGCCGCGCCGCAGCAGCCACGCGGCCAGCCGGTTCAGCGCCCCGGTGCGGTCCAGGCCCGCACCGAGGATGGTGGTGGCGATGATGCTCATCACCGCGTTACCCGAGAAGCCACCGAAGATTTCTTCCGGGGCGATCAGGCCGGTGACGCCGAGCACCACCAGCACCACCAGCGCGACGACGTCGGCGCGGATGCGCTCGAACAGGAACATCGCCATCGTGAAGCCGACCAGCCCGAGCACGAGCTTCATGTCGTTGGTCAGCGTCAGCGCGGTATCCATGTGGGGCGCAGCGTCCTCGTGCGTGGGTCAGGTACGGTCGTACAGCAGGTCCCAGACGCCGTGGCCGAGCTTCTGGCCGCGGGTCTCGAAGTGCGTCTGCGGGCGCCAGTCCGGGCGCGGCACGCTGCCACGCGGGCCGGCACGGTTGACCAGGCCGGCGGTGGCGTCGAGCACGTCCCACATCTGCTCGGCGTAGTCTTCCCAGTCGGTGGCGCAGTGCAGGCGGCCACCCGGGCGCAGCTTGCGCACGATCAGCTCGGCGAACGCCGGCTGCAGCAGGCGGCGCTTGTTGTGGCGCTTCTTGTGCCACGGGTCCGGGAAGTAGATGCGCACTTCATCCAGCGCACCGTCGGCGATCTCGTTCTGCAGCACTTCCACCGCATCGTGGTGGTACAGGCGCACGTGGTCGGCGTTGTCATCGGCCAGCGCGTTCAGCAGGCGGCCCACGCCCGGGGCGTGCACTTCGATGCCGATGTAGTCGCGCGACGGATCGTGCTGAGCGGCGAAGCGCATGGCTGCACCGTTGCCGAAGCCGATTTCCAGCACCTTGTGCGCCGGGCGGCCGAAGGTGGCATCCAGGTCGCGCGGCTGGCCGTTGTAGTCGATGCCGAAGCGCGGCCAGCGTTCGTCGAACGCGCGCTGCTGGGCGGGGGTGAAGCGGCCCTGGCGCAGCACGAAGCTGCGCACCTCGCGGCGGCCCTCGCTCACGGTGAAGGGCTTGGGCGGGGCCTTGGAACCGGCGCTGTCAAAAGGATTGGTCATCAGCCGATCAGCCCATCCACCGGGGAGGAGGCGCTGGCGTAGCGCTTGCGCGGGATGCGCCCGGCCAGGAAGGCCTCGCGGCCGGCTTCCACGGCCTTGCGCATGGCGCTGGCCATCAGCACCGGGTGGCGCGCACCGGCGATGGCGGTGTTCATCAGCACGCCGTCGCAGCCCAGCTCCATCGCAATGGCGGCATCGGAGGCGGTGCCCACGCCGGCGTCGACGATGATCGGCACCTTGGCGTCTTCGATGATCTGCAGCAGGTTGTACTTGTTCTGGATGCCCAGGCCCGAGCCGATCGGCGCGGCCAGCGGCATCACCGCAGCGCAGCCGATCTCTTCCAGGCGCTTGGCCAGGATCGGGTCATCGGAGGTGTAGACCATCACCTCGAAGCCGTCCTTGACCAGCTGCTCGGCGGCCTTGAGGGTCTGCACCACGTCCGGGTACAGCGACTTCTGGTCGCCCAGCACTTCCAGCTTGGTCAGGTTGTGGCCGTCCAGCAGCTCGCGGGCCAGGCGGCAGGTGCGCACGGCGTCTTCGGCGGTGTAGCAGCCGGCGGTGTTGGGCAGGATGGTGTAGCGGTCCGGCGGCAGCACGTCCAGCAGGTTCGGTTCGCCAGGGTTCTGGCCGATGTTCGTGCGGCGGATGGCCACGGTGACGATCTGGGCGCCAGCGGCCTCGGTGGCCAGGCGCGTTTCTTCCAGGTCCTTGAACTTGCCGGTGCCGGTCAGCAGCCGCGAGCCATAGGTCTTGCCGGCGATCACCAGCGAATCGGGGGAGACAGGGAGGTTCATGACGCGATTATCGCTTATCCGCCTGAAGATGGGGTCGTCACTTCGACGCCGCCGGGCATGGCCCGGTGCTACCGGAAGAGATGCGCAGGGTAGCGCCGGGCCAAGCCCGGCGAGCGCGGAGCGCGGGTTTTCCTCAGCCACCACCGAGCGCGTGCACGATCTCCACCACGTCACCTTCGGCCAGCACGTGCTCGCCATGGCGGCTGCGGCTGACGATCTCGCCATTCACTTCCACCGCCACCCGGCGCTGCAGCAGCTGCTCGGTGGCGAGCAGGTCCAGGAGGGTCGCCGAAGCGGGCAGGGTGCGGGGTTCGCCATTGAGCTGGATGTTCATCCGCGCATTGTCGCTTATGGCCCATCAGGATCGGAACCGCCGCCTCCGTGCGCCGCACGCCATCACCGGCACAGCCCGCCAGCATGGTCTCAGGCGACAATTCATGCGGCGGCGCAGCGTGAGCAATCGGCGACACGGTGAAACCATTCACCGTGCGCCGGCGTACGTGTGCGCCGGATCCCCAACATTTCCCCCCAGGAGTTCTACATGCTGCTCAGCAAACGCCCGATCCGCTCCCTGATGGCGGCCGCGATCGCGCTCGCCGCGCTGCCGGCCATGGCAGGCGAATCCCCGTTCACCCGCACCGTGTTCTTCGGCGACAGCCTGACCGACAGCGGCTACTTCCGCCCGCTGCTGCCGGCGGACGTGCGCCCGGTCACCGGCCAGTTCACCACCAACCCGGGCTGGGAGTGGTCGCAGTTCGTGGCCGATTACTACGGCACCAACGCCAGCCCCAACGGCAATGGCCAGACCGGTGACAACTACGCCGTCGGTGGCGCCCGCGTGGGCGTCGACCTGACCCAGCCGGCGCTCGGCAACGTGGCCGTGCCCTCGCTGAAGACGCAGATGGCCAGGTATCTGGCCGCCAACGGTGGCAAGGCCGACCCGAACGCCCTGTACACCGTGTGGGGCGGCGCCAACGACCTGTTCTCGATCACCGCCCCGGCCCAGGCGCCGGCCGTCATCGGCGCGGCGGTCACCACCCAGGTCGGCATCGTGGCCGGCCTGAAGCAGGCCGGTGCGCAGTACGTGATGGTGCCCAACCTGCCTGACGTGGGCATCACCCCGGGCTTCATCGACCGCGGCGCCGCCGGCCAGGCGCAGGGCACCGCCCTGTCCACCGCCTACAACAACGCCCTGTACGGTGGCCTGAAGCAGGCCGGCATCGAGTTCATCCCGCTCGATACCTACACCCTGCTCCGCGAAATCATCGCCAACCCGGGCATGTACGGCTTCAGCAACGTCACCGGCCGCGCCTGCCTGGTGGCTTCGTCGCTGACCTGCAGCCCGCTGGCCTATGTGCGCCCGGACGCAGCCAGCACCTACCTGTTCGCCGATGACGTGCACCCGACCTCGGCCGCGCACCAGATGCTGGGCCAGTACGCCATCTCGATCCTGGAAGGCCCGCGCCTGCAGCAGATCCTGACCCACTCGGCGCAGACCATCGGCCGTTCGCGCGCCGACCAGGTCAGCCTGCACCAGGCCGGCCGTCCGGCCGACGGCATGTCCTGGTGGGGCGGCGTGCGCGGCGACATGCAGCGCTACGACCACGCCGACGTGTATGACGGCCTGGCCCCGGCCGGCCTGTTCGGTGTCGACTGGGCACGCGACGGCATGGTCGTCGGCGGCTTCGCCGGTTTCGGCCGCATGAACGCCGACTTCGGCAACAGCCGTGGCGACTTCACCCAGAAGGACACCACCGCCGGCCTGTTCGCGGGCTGGTACGGCGACCGCATCTGGGTCAACGGCCAGGTCAGCTACACCTGGCTGTCCTATGACGTGAACCGCAAGGTCCAGCTCGGCCCGGCCACCCGTGAACACGGCGGCTCGCCGGACGGCAGCAACCTGACCGCAGCCCTGAACGCCGGTTACGAGTTCGGCACCGAAGGCGGCTTCCGCCACGGCCCGATCGCCTCGGTGATCTGGCAGAAGGTGAAGATCGACGGCTACACCGAAACCGCCGATGCCAACACCCTGGCCACCGCGCTGGGCTACGGCAAGCAGGACGTCGATTCCACCGTGGGCCGCATCGGCTGGCAGGCCCGCTTCGATGGCGGCAGCGTCAAGCCGTACGTGCAGGTGACCTACGACCACGAGTTCGAGGACACCAAGCAGGCCAGCGCATGGGTGCAGAGCCTGCCGGACGTGGGCATGTACCGCGTGCCGGGCATGGACTTCGACAAGAACTATGCAACCGCCATCTTCGGCGCGCGTATGGAGCTGTTCGGCCTGCAGAGCAACATCGGCCTGAGCGCCACCACCCTGCAGAAGCGTGCGCAGGACGCCACGCTGTTCGCCAACTTCAGCGGCAGCTTCTGATCCAGGGCGGGGTCGGATCCCTTTCCACCCGGAAAGGGCTCCGACCCCGTTGCCGCCGGCATTGCGCAACACCGGCCGGTCCGCATAGACTTTCACCCTGCAATGCGGGCGTAGCTCAATGGTAGAGCTGTAGCTTCCCAAGCTACTGACGAGGGTTCGATTCCCTTCGCCCGCTCCATGTCTCCCAGTGGTTCTTCCGCGCATGGATCCCGGTCGTGATGATCGGTGAACGCCTCGAACAGGCCTGCGCTTCGCGATTATCCTGTGCCGAATCAACCGTGTCCGGGCCCATTGCCTGGGGCCGTGTTGAACGCTTGAATGGTGCACGGATGCCGATGCGATGCCCGGATGACTGCTGATCGAACCACGCTCCGTCGCTTTGCCCAATGGTTGCCGTTGCTGGCATGGGTGGCCATCTGCGTCGCCTGGTGGTCACCGTTGGGCGTCGTGGTCGGCCTTGCCGTGTGCGTTGCGCTGGGAGTCGTGCTGCAGCGCCTTGACCTGACCGGTGATGCCGTCGGCGGCGCACGGCTGCGTTCGGAGTTGCCAGGGCGCCTGGCCGAGCGTCCCCCCACGCATGACGTGCTGCTGGAATCGGCTGAAGTGGGCATGGGCGGGCCCGTCTACAGCGTCCAGATGCTGCGCGATGGCGCCATCGTCGAAGGGGTAGCCATCCTCGGCAGCAACGAGGCCAGCTGTGGATGGACGTCGCTGCCGGGCAGCGCGCTGCGCCTGGCCACCGGCTCTGTCGACCGGAACGAGGGGGTGATCGTCTACGACGAGCAGCACAAGGTGGTGCATCTGCTGGCCGTCGCTCCAAGCGTGCTCGCGCAGGAACTGGGTGCCCGTCGGCAATCCGATGGCGATGTGGCGGCGGCATCGTGGCTGCGCAGCCTGCCTTGCCGCCTGATCCAGCTGCATCCCTGTCGAGGGCTATGGCTGGCGGAGGGGCACCCGGCGCTGGCTGCAGGCGTGCCGAGGGCGCTTCGCCATGTCCTGCCCGACACCCGGGTCCTGCAGGCCATTCCCATGCTTCCCGAGGATCTGCGCCTGACCGCGCATCCGGCCCTGTTCACGCAACTCTGTCCGTACTCGCTTCACATCGACGGTGAGGCCACGGGCCGCCATGTGTGCGGTCTGGAGACGGTGATCGCCAGCCCGTCGGGACGATGCGTGGTGGTGGCGGGCAGCGTGATCGATGCGGATCTGCGTCCCCACCAGAGCGTGTGGCTCATTTACTGGCGGGGGCGTTGGCAGGCCATCGCCGGCCATGCCGTGGGCGGTCGTGGCAAGGCCAGCAGCGTGGCCTGGATCAATGTGATCGAGGTGAGTGATGACGGCACGCTTCACGGCGAAGCCCATGAAGATCACTGGGTGGCCGATGCCATCAAACGGATCCCCACGCCGCACACGGCACTGGAACTGCCCGTGGAGTGGCGGCAAACCGGGCTGGTCCTGCGGGTCCGCGACGGACGCTTCACGCTGCGCCTTCCCTGATCTGCGGCAGCACGTCGCGGAGCATCATCCTGCCGCCACACGCTCGCGCTATGCTGCGCGCCTGCCGTCCACTGTCGCCGCGATGAAGCTCGCCATCCTGTCCCGCAACAGCTCGCTGTACTCCACCCGCCGGCTGGTCGAGGCTGCGCGCGCGCGCGGCCATACCGTCCGCATCCTCGACCCGCTGCGCTGCTACATGCGCATTGCCGCCGATGGCTTTTCCATGCACTACAAGGGCCGGCCGATGACCGGCGTGGACATGGTCATCCCGCGCATTGGCGCCTCGATCACCCGCTACGGCACCGCCGTGCTGCGCCAGTTCGAGCTGATGGGTGCGCGGACGCCCAATCCGTCCGACGCGATCCTGCGCTCGCGCGACAAGCTGCGCGCGCACCAGCTGCTGGCGGCCAAGGGCATCGACATGCCGGTCACGGTGTTCGGCGACAACCCGGACGATACGGTCGACCTGCTCTCCATGCTTGGCCCGCCGCCGCACGTGGTGAAACTCAACGAGGGCACGCAGGGCCGCGGGGTCATCCTCACCGAGAAGGCCAGCGCCTCGCGCGGCATCGTCGAAGCCCTGCGCGGCCTGTATGCCAACTTCCTCATGCAGGAATTCATCGGCGAGGCGAAGGGCGCGGACCTGCGCTGCTTCGTCGTCGGCGACCAGGTGGTGGCCTCGATGCAGCGGCAGGCTCCGGAGGGCGACTTCCGTTCCAACCTGCATGCCGGTGGCACGGCGGTGGCGGCCAAGGCCAGCCGGGCTGAACAGCAGGTGGCGGTGCGCTCGGCCAAGGCCTTGGGCCTGTCGGTCTGCGGGGTCGACCTGATCCGCTCCGAGCGCGGCCCGCTGGTGCTGGAGGTGAACTCCACGCCGGGCCTGGAAGGCATCGAAGCGGCCTGCCAGGTGGACGTGGCCTCACGCATCATTGCCCACGTCGAGAAGATTAAAAAGCCTTGATTATCAGTGGCTTGTAATTTTCCTGAAGATTGTCGGCCGGGTTTAACAAGGCTTTAATCGGGGCCGGCGTAGGCTTCAGCGAACCGCAGCTCTGCCTCTCAGCAGGATCGGTAATCGGGATACGACTTCAGGCCCAGGCGGGTAGACCGCCTGGGTCTTTTTTATGCCCGTCCGGTTCCTGCCAAAGGTCCCTTGTGGTGGCGCAGGGCGGCTCGTAGAGTTGGGCCTTCGTTCCGGGATGGATCGGGAGGCTGGCGATGTACCGCATCACCGTGTTTGCAATGTTGCTGGGGCTGTCCGCAGCCGCACAGGCCGGGTCGGAAAAGCCCGTCGTGCAGATGGACCGGCAGGCGCCGGTAGCCGACCAGGTGCGCCAGGTCGAAAAGGCGCTGGACAACGGCGAGTACGCCGAAATTTCAACGGATGACCGTGCGCAGGTGCGGCAGTCGCTGGCCCGCATCACCCAGCGGATGGGTGACCGCCAGACGGTGCAGGAACTGCCCGCGACGGTACAGAACGAGGTCTTCAACGACCAGGAGCGGATCAACACCATCCTTACCCGCGCCCACGCCGACAGCCGGCAGGTCTGCCAGCACACCCGTACCACCGGCAGCAACATGCCCAAGAGCCGCTGCCTGACCGTGGCCGAGCGCCGGCGGATCGAGGAGAAGGGCAAGGCGCTGCTCAACGACGAGCGCAGCTACAAGACCCTCTCGCCGCCCCCCGCCGGGCGCTGACGGACGGCCGTTGGGCCCCCTGCCGGTCGTCCCTTGTAGGTACACCGGCAGCTCCGTAGAGTGGGTGATTCTTCATGGACGATAACAAGGGAAACTATGCGCCGCATGACCTCGCTTGGCCTGGTGTTCTGCATTGGAGTGACGCTGGCGGCCACCGCCCAGGCCAAACCCGACAAGGATGCTGAAGTGAAGCTGGATGCGAACCTGCCGGTTGCCGCGCAGGTGAGCGCCATTGAAAAAGCGATCGATTCCGAGGATTACAGCGAGATCGCCAGGGAAGACAAGACCAACCTGCAGCAGGCGCTGGGCCGCATCCAGACCCGGCTGGGCGACCAGGAGCGGGTGGACCAGCTCGACCCGCAGGTCCGCGCCGAGGTCCTCAAGGACCAGGACGTGGTCAACACCATCCTGGCCCGGGCCTGGTCCGACAGCCGGATGGTCTGCAGTCGCGAGCGCACCGTCGGCAGCAACATGGCCAAGCGCGTGTGCACCACGGCGGCCCAGCGGCGCCGGATTGACGAGGCCAGCCGCAGGTCGTTCGAAGACAGCAACCGGATGGGCAACCTGAGGCGCTGATCAGCCGGTCCCGTGTCCCGTACGAAATGTTAAGAATGGAACCTGTATCGTTCAGCGGGTAGACGTGGCGTCCACCCGCTCGGTTGCATCCTGAGCGGGTCGGCATCCCCCGACGACCCTTACTGAATCAGAGGTCCCAGTGCGTATTCTCGTAATCGAAGACAACAGCGACATCGCAGCCAATCTTGGCGATTACCTCGAGGATCGGGGCCACACGGTGGACTTCGCTGCTGACGGGGTCACCGGCCTGCATCTTGCCGTGGTGCACGAGTTCGACGCGATCGTGCTGGATCTCAACCTGCCTGGCATGGACGGCATCGAAGTCTGCCGCAAGCTTCGCAATGAAGCCCGCAAGCAGACCCCGGTGCTGATGCTGACCGCGCGTGATTCGCTGGACAACAAGCTGGCCGGTTTTGATTCCGGCGCCGATGACTACCTCATCAAGCCGTTCGCGCTGCAGGAAGTGGAAGTCCGCCTCAACGCCCTGTCGCGCCGCGGCAAGGGCGTGCAGACCCGCGTGCTGGAAACCGGCGATCTGGAATACAACCTGGACACGCTGGAAGTCCGCCGCCAGGGCAAGCTGCTGCAGCTCAACCCGACCGCGTTGAAGATCCTGCAGGCGCTGATGGAGGCCGCTCCGGCGGTGGTCACCCGCCAGGAACTGGAAACCCGCGTCTGGGGCGAGGAGCTGCCGGATTCGGATTCCCTGCGTGTGCACATCCACGGCCTGCGCGCGGTGGTCGACAAGCCGTTTGAAGTGCCGCTGATCCAGACCCGCCATGGCATCGGATACCGCATCGCCACCCCGGAAGCCTGATCCGGTGGCAACCAGGGGGGAGCGTCGGCGCACGCCTTACCGGCGGCGCCTGCGCAGTCGCATCATCGTCTCGTTCGTGTTGTTGGGCTTCTGCCTGACGACACTCTTCGCGTTCGCCACCAACTGGGCCCGCATGCGCGTGGAAACCCAGCTGGTCGAAGACGTGATGAACCGCAACATCAACGAGTACGCGCGGCGTTACTACGAAGACCCTCTGCGCAGCCCCGATCTCCCGGTGCAGCAGATCCGCGCATTCGCCTACCCGAAAGACAAGTTCGAGAGGGTCAGGGAAGAGCGCGCGCAGTGGGCAGCGTTCCCCGATGGCATCCACACGGTCACCGGTGACGAGCATGGCGAGCAGTATTCGTACAAGTTGGCCGTGCGCAAGACCCCTGACGCCTGGTTCTTCCTCGCCTATGACATGACCGACAGCGTGCGCGGCGGGCAGCAGCTCAACCGCGCGCTGGTGTTGTCGGTACTGGTGTTCAGCCTGCTGTCGCTGGTGCTGGGCTGGTGGTCAGCATCGAAGGTGATGAAGCCGGTGTCCGACCTGGCCGCACGGCTGCGTGCCTACCGTGGAGGCACCAGCGATCCCGAGCCCCTGGCGCCGCGCTTCCCGGATGACGAGGTGGGCCAGCTGGCGCAGGCGCTGGATGACTATTCCTCGCGCCTTACCGAGGTCGTGCAGCGCGATCGCGAATTCAATGCCGATGTCAGCCACGAGCTGCGTACACCGCTGGCGGTCATCCGTGGCGCGACCGAGCTGCTGCTGACCCGCCCCGGCCTGGACGAGAAGGTGTTGCAGCGACTGCAGCGCATCCAGCGTGCCGAACAACAGTGCAGCGACCTGATCGGCGCCTTGCTGCTGCTGTCGCGCAACGAGCGCGGGCAGGGCACCAGCAATGTCGCGCGCGTGGCCGATCAGCTGTTGGACGCCCACCGCGCCCAGCTCGGTGGCAAGCCGCTGGAGCTGGTGCTGGAAGGCGAGCGCGACCTGGTGATCGATGCGCCCGAAGCCGCGTTGTCGGTGGCGCTGGGCAACCTCATCGGCAACGCCGTGAAGTATTCGCAGGATGGCAGCGTGCGCGTGCACGTCAGCAGCAATGCGGTCTCGGTGACCGACAGTGGCCCTGGCCTGAGTGAAGAAGATGCGGCCAAGCTGTTCCAGCGCGGCTATCGCGGTACCCATGCCGGCCACTCGCAGGGCGGCGGCATCGGCCTGTCGATCGTCAGCCGCCTGTGCGACCTGTACGGCTGGCAGGTGAGCGTGCGCCCCGGTGGCGACCGCGGCGTGATCGCGACCCTGACGTTCTCGCCCAAACCGCTCTGATCATCCACGCATGGCGTGGATCTACTGAAGCCTGCTGGCGGTGGGTGCGGACCGTTGGCCCGCACGGCGGATGAGTCCGGTGATGGTGGGTGCGGTGAGTGGTGGGTGCGGACCGTTGGTCCGCACCGAGGTTAAGTCCGGTGATGGTGGGTGCGGACCGTTGGTCCGCACCGCAGGCATCCTCATCCACGCATGGCGTGGATCTACTGTCGTAACCGGCGTGTCTGGGTCTTGCTTCTGACGGTGGACGTCCATCCATTCCCTTGCCGCAGAGCGCTTTGACGCATTTGCCTGCTGACATCGCCCCGCGCAGCTGGCCAGATGGCCTACCACCTGCACGGAGCCCGGCCATGTCCCATCGCACCCGTTACCCGAACCTGCACCAGCTGGTCGGCGATTCGATCGACCTTCTGTCTGCGGAGGTCGCCGAACGCGTCGAAGCCGTCCTCAAGGAACCTGGTGACCTGATGAACGTCCTGCAGGAAAGGATGGAAGCCGACGCTGCAACCAGCCAGGCCGCCCAGCGCGCCGGGCTCAGCGAGCCGCAGACCGGCACGATGGCGGGCCTGAGGCGTACCGTGTCCGGTATCAGCACGCTGACCCGGCTCATGCATGCTGCGCACATCGCGCGGACGCGTGGCGGCCCGCTGCAGGCCGTGCCATCAGAGACGATGGAAGGCCTGATGGTGGCCGCGCGTGAGCTGACCCGCCATGTGCAGCAGCAGCTGCAGGCCGAGCGCATGCGGGGAGCTGCGACGCTGCAGTAGAGCTGAGCCCATGCCCGAGCATCGGCCCGGCGCTGCACCGGGAATCGAGCCCGGTGGACGGTGGGTGCGGACCGTTGGTCCGCACTGCCGATGCTCTCATCCACGCATGGCGTGGATCTACTAGGTCATCCACGCATGGCGTGGATCTACTGGGCCATCCACGCATGGCGTGGATCTACCGGGCCTTCGTGGCCGCGGGCTCGCCTGGAATCGGCGTCGCTGTGCCGAGCGCTTCGACGACATAGAGCCGCTTGACCAGCACATACAGCACCACCGTCAGCGGCGCCGCCAGCAGCACGCCGGCCGGGCCCAGCAGCGAGCCGATGCCGAACAGGGAGAACAGCAGCAGGGCAGGGGGAAGATCAACCGCACGCTGCTGGATAAGCGGCTGCAGCAGATGTCCCTCCATCTGCTGCACCACCACGAACAGTGCCACCGTGGCCAGGGCAATCTCCGGGCTGACGGTGAAGGCCAGCAGGATGGCCGGAACCGCCGCGAGGATGGGGCCGACGATCGGTACGAAATCCAGCAGTGCAGTGATGATGCCCAGCCCGAAGGCGACCGGCACGCCCAGTGCCCACAGGCCCAGCCCGGTCAGCAGGCCGACGACCGCCATGGCCAGCAGCTGGCCGCCCAGCCAGGCCTTCAGTGCATTGCCGCTGGCGTGGAGTGCGTCGTCCACGGCCGGACGCTGCCGCGTCGGCAGCAGCTTCAGCAGGCCCGTGCGGTACAGCGTCGGTTGCGCGGCCAGATAGATGCCGCCGATCAGCACAAGGAACAGGTCCGCCACACCCCCGGTGGCCGACATCGCCAGTGACCCGGCGCGGGCCGCCATCGTCGATACGCTGGACTGTGCGTTCTGGGTCAGCTCATGGACCGTGGGCCCGATGGGGCTGTCCGCCAGCCACGTCTGGAAGTTCTCCCATGCGGCCGGCAGCGTCTGTCGCAGGGTGGCCATCTGCGCACTCAGCTGCGACCCGAACAGCCACATTGCCAGCGCAAACAGCACCATCAGCAGCAGCACGGTCAGGCCCAGTGCCCAACCTTCCGACAGCGGCGTGCAACGAAGCACCGCGCCGACGATCGTCCGCAGCAGCGCGGCCACGACCACGGCGCCGAAGATCAGCAGCACCAGTTGCGACAGTTGCCACAGCAGCAGGCCGAGGGCGACCAGCGCCAGGGTCACCACCACGCGGGCGGTATAGGAACGAAGAGAGGCGGTGGGCACGGGGTGATCTCACAGGCAGGCGCAATGACAGGCGCAGGACCATAGCGGGAGGCGTGAGAAGACGGTGTGTGTCTGTCGGATTACCGTTGTCGCGTACGCGGCACGGCTGTCCGGAAGGCGATTGTCAGGGCGATCTCTGGTATGGCAGATAATGTGTGAGCGTCACCGCCCTTTCGAGCGCTGCTGATTGTCGATGAGGCAGTGTGTGCGTAGCCTGATGAAGTCAGGAAGCTGTGCGCCCTGTCGTCATGGCCCGGAAACCAATATCCCTGAGCGCGATGCTATTTGGATGATGATCAGATCACGTGTCGTAGCGTTGGCATTTCTGGCGGGTCTTGCTGGCTGCGATCACGGCGCACGGACCTATGATTCCCTCTCGCAGATTGCAAGTGAAGGGGATCTTTCCGTGGTGCGCGCTGCGGCAGTGCCCGAGGATGCCACGCTGATCGATATCCGGTCGGATGTGGAATCCGGGGAATACTACATTTCCTACAATGCGAAGGATCCGCTTGCCTGGATTCGTGATGGCGGGCTGAAGAAGGCGGAGGGAAGTATCGTTCCGATGATCCGGAGTTCAATCGGCTTCGGGGCCAGTTTGCCGCCTGATGCTGAATTTTATTACAGGTGCGGCATTTCCCGCCGTTTGGGCGCGGAGGGTATGAGTGCGTATGAGCTTGTGCTGGTCGGCCTGGATGGAAAGCGGCGATATTTCTGGAACAGCTTCCATGATGAGGATCTCGAAAGGGCCTTGTGCCTTGAAACGAGCTCCCGGTGATTCCTGCTCAGGCTCGTATTGTTGCGCTGTGATCGAGCATTGCCGCTGCACTCTGGCTGCGCCTTGGGTGATTTTCGGTCCAGCGTGAGTGCCCCGGCCGCGCGGGCGTCATGTAGAACATATCTCCCAAGGAGGTGGAAGTGTCCAGATCGCGGCGGACGTGGCGTCCGGTGATTTTCATTCCGGCAATGGTATTTGCCCTTCTGTCGGCAGCCATGGGGGCTGCGACATTGGGGATTGGGCTCAACGAGGGGGCTGTGCGCTGTAAGGGCCACTGCGGGGTTGTTTTCTCGCTCCTGAAGTATTTCAGTCACTCGACGCAGGAGCTTGTCATCGCGCTGTTGTTTTTCGCCTCGGCTGCAATGCTGGTGCATATCGCAATGCGTCATGGGTTGCTTGACGGGCACCAGCGTGGAGTCAAAAAGAAGAAATCCAGGAAATGAGGGCTGATCCCAGTCGTTCTTCCAGGAGCAGGCAGTACAGCCCGCTACGGCGCAGCCAGTTCGAGATACCGCGTATGCAGGGCTTCGACCTGCGCCTGCAGGTCTTCCGGGTGGCCATCATTGACCACCACGTCATCGGCCAGGGCCTGGCGCTGTGCGCGGCTGGCCTGGGCGGCAATCATCCGGTCCGCCAGTGCAGCATCGATGCCGTCGCGCTGCATCAATCGCGCGTGCTGCACGGCCTCGGGCGCATCAACCAGCAGGATGCGGTCCAGCCAAGGGTAGGCCTGGCGGCCGCCGACCTCGGTCAGCAAGGGAATGGCGGCCAGCGCATAGGGGCTGGCCGCCTGTTCGCACTGCTGCTGCATCAGGCGGCGAATCGCGGGATGGGTGATTGCCTCAAGGGCCACCCGTTCGGCGGGGTCGGCGAACACGTGGGCCCGCAGGCGGGCCCGGTCCAGGCTGCCATCGGGCAGCAGCATGGTGGCGCCGAAGCGCTCGGCGATCATGGCCAGCGCCGGACTGCCGGCAGCGACTACCGCACGCGCGGCCAGATCCGCGTCGGCGACCACGATCCCCAGCGCCTCGAAGCGCCGGGTCACCTCGCTCTTGCCGGCGGCGATGCCGCCGGTCAGGCCGACCACGTAGCGGCTCATGACGGCAGCGTCAGCGCAGCCCGCTCATGACCAGGTACTGGTTCACCACCGGCTCGCCCCACATGAAGTACACCCAGCCAGCCAACGCCAGATAGGGGCCGAAGGGGATCGGCGTGGCCTTGTCGCGGCCGCGGGTGTACAGCCAGATCGAGCCGATGATGGCGCCCAGCACGGACGACAGCAGGATGATGGGCAGGATGCCCTTCAGCCCGCACCAGGCGCCCAGTGCCGCGAGCAGCTTGGCATCGCCGCCGCCCATGCCGTCGCGGTTGGTCACCAGCTTGTAAGCCTTGGCCACGACCCACAGCACGAGGAAGCCGGCAGCGGCACCGATCAGGGCGGGCTTGGCTGGCATGTACAGGTTGTCCATGCTCCCGACTAGGCCCAGCCACATCAATGGCAGGGTGACCTGGTCCGGCAGGTACTGCGTGCGCAGGTCGATACCCGACAAGGCGATCAGGAAACAGGTCAGCACGATGGCGCCGAAGCCCTGCCAGCCGAAGCCGAACTGCCAGACGCAGGCCAGCACCAACACTGCGGTCAGCGCCTCCACCAGTGGGTACTGGATGGAAATGGGCGCCTTGCAGTGGCGGCACTTGCCGCCCTGGATGATCCAGCTGAACAGCGGGATGTTTTCGTACCAGGACAGCTTGTGCTTGCAGTGCGGGCAGTGCGACGGCTCGACCACGATGCCGGGTGGAGGCGGGTCGTAGATGTCCGGCTGCTCCAGGACCTCACGCGCCTCGCGCTTCCACTCCCACATCATCCGCCTGGGCAGGCGCAGGATGACCACGTTGAGGAAACTGCCGATTAGCAGGCCCAGGGCGGCCGCGGCGGGGTAGCCGAGGCCGGGATGCTGGTCGAGAAATGCCATGTAAGGTTAGACCACGGAAGCAAGTTTGAAGATTGGGAGGTACATACCGATGACGAGGCCACCCACGATGACGCCGATGAAGATCATGATCATCGGTTCCAGCAGGCTGCTCAGTGCGTCAACGGCATTGTTGACCTCCTGCTCATAATACTCGGCTACCTTGAACAGCATGGTGTCCAGGGCACCCGCCTCCTCGCCGATGCCGGTCATCTGGATGACCATGTGCGGGAACAGGTTCTGCTGCTTCATGGCCATGTTGACCGGGTAGCCGACGGAGACGTCGTCGCGCATGCGCAGCACGGCTTCCTCGTAGACCTTGTTGCCGGTGGCGCCGGCCACGATGCCCAGTGCCTCAACCAGCGGAACACCGGCCTTGAAGGTCACCGCCGTGGTACGGGCGAAGCGGGCGATCGAACTGTTGTTCATGATCTGCCCGATCACCGGCACCTTCAGCACCAGCCGGTCCAGCGTGTGCTGCATCTTCGGAGAGCGCTTGTAGGCCATGGTGAACCCTACGAGGGCACCGATCACCACGAGCAGGATCAGCCACCACCATGAAACCATGAAGCGGGACATGTTCACGATCAGCTGGGTGAAGGCTGGCAGATCGGCGCCGAAGCCGCGGAACACGTCCTCGAACTGGGGCACGACCCAGATCAGCAGGATGGAGCTGACCGCCAGTGCCACGGCGATGACCATGGCCGGATAGAACAGCGCCTTCTTGATCTTGCCCTTCAGGGCCTCGATGTTTTCCTTGTAGTTGGCGACGGTATCCAGCACCGTTTCCAGCACGCCGGCGCCTTCGCCAGCCCTGACAAGGTTGCGGTAGAGCTCGTCGAACTGCACCGGATGCTTGCTGATGGCTTCGTAGAGCGAGGAGCCGCCCTCGATATCCGTGCGGATGCCATCCACCATCTTCTTCATGCGCGGGTTCTTGTGGCCGCTGCCGATGATCTCCAGCGCCGACACGATCGGCACGCCGGACTTCATCATGGTGGCCATCTGCCGGCTGAAAAACGCGATGTCCTTCGGGCTGACCGCCTTGCCGGCGGCGCCGAACATCGGCTTGGGCTTGACCTTCACCTGCCCGGGGTTGATGCCCTGGCGGCGCAGTTCGGCCCGCAGCAGATTGGCGTTCTTCGCCAGCTGCTCCCCTTTCATCTTCACGCCACGCTTGTCGGTCCCCTCCCAGACAAACGGCTGAAGCTCCATGGTGCTACGCGCCACGGGCTCTTTCTTTATCGCACTGCGACTGACAGACATGTTGGCTCCCCAAGGCCCGCCATCCCCAGGCGGGCATCATTGGCTCCGATGTTAGCCGGTTCATGGCCTTCTGGGCAGGCTGTGCGGGGGGCAAATTGCGGAATCGTGCCGGGTTCCGGCCAAAGGTGACGCATTGCGTCACATTGGCTGATTCGTCGCATTTCCTGGTCGGGGGGCTTCACATACAACAATTTGCTGCCATTATTGGCGCCGGGGAAATCCAGGGGGGGGCGTGCCGGGGTTGGCACGCAACCTGCGTTGATCCACCCGCGGGGCGCAGGAACCGCTCAGCCGGCTCGGAGCCGGACCGTTCAGGCGCACTGAACTCAACCACCACCAATCTTGGGGATGTACACAATGAAGAACCAGAAGGGCTTCACCCTCATCGAACTGATGATCGTCGTCGCGATCATCGCGATCCTGGCCGCCATCGCTCTGCCGGCTTACCAGGACTATGTCGCTCGCTCGCAGGTCTCCGAAGCGATGACCCTGAGCGGCGGCGCCAAGACCGCTGTCACCGAGTACTACGCTGACAAGGGTGCCTTCCCGGACACCAATGCCAAGGCTGGCCTCGCTCCGGCTGCTTCGATCAACGGCAAGTACGTCCTCAGCGTCGGCCTGAGCGGCAATGGCGTGATCACCGCCACCATGAAGGGCGCCTCCTCGGCCAGCTCGAAGATCGCCAGCAAGACCTTCGTCATGACCCCGGCTGATGCCGGCGGCTCGATCACCTGGGATTGCAAGAGCACCGGCACCATCGACGCCAAGTACCGCCCGTCTTCCTGCCGCTAATTGCGCAGAGGACATTGCAGTACTGGGAAAGGGCCGCTTGCGGCCCTTTCTCTTATCTGGAAGGGGAGTTCCATCCGATGCAAAGTGTGCCTGCCCAGCGGATTCTGCGCTTCGGAGCGTTGCTGCTGCTGTTGCTTGTGGGAGTGGTCGTCTATTGGAATGGCCTGAAAGGCGGTTTCATCTTCGATGACTTTCCCAACCTGGTAGACGATGAGGACTGGCGTCTTGTTTCATTGGACGCTGGATCCATCAAGGCCGCCATGACCGAAGGGATCACGGGCGATGCGGGGCGTCCGCTTGCGCTCCTCAGCTTCGGTCTCAACTACTATTTCACCGGTCTGGCAACGTGGCCGATGAAGGCCACGGGCCTGGCCGTGCACCTGCTGAACTCGCTGCTGGTGTTCGCCTTGGCGTCAGCGTTGATGCGGCGGGTACTGTCCGCTCCGGTGGCGAAGGTACGCCTGATCGCGCTCGCCGTGGCGCTGGCGTGGATGGTGCATCCGCTGCAGGCGTCCACCGTGCTTTACGTCGTGCAGCGCATGGAGCTGGGGGCGGCGACGGGGGTGCTCATCGCACTGAACTGCTACCTCCACGCACGCAGCAGCACGCCGCGTTCAAGGAAGGCAGTCCTGTGGTGGAGCGGTGTCGTGCTGGGCACCGTGCTGGGGCTGGGCTTCAAGGAAACCGCGATTCTTGTTCCCGCCTACGCGCTGGTGCTGGAGGTATTCGTCCTCGGCTTCCGCAACGCGGATGGAACTCGCGCGCGCGCGCTGATTGCCTTGTATGCAGTGGGCATTCTGGCGGCAGCCGCTGTGTTCTTCGCTATCGTCCTTCCGGGAGCGATGTCGCCGGAGCGGTACTCCGCGCGTGATTTCAGCCTGGCGGGCCGGCTTCTCTCACAGCCAGGTGTCCTGCTCGATTATCTCCAGCAGATCATCCTGCCTTGGCCGGAGTCGCTGAAGTTCTACTATGACAACGTAGGCGTGCCGACTTCCTGGCTGGCGCCTGCCTTCATGGTGCCGATGCTGTTGCTGATGGCATTGGCGGGCTTCGGCTGGGCCGTACGCAAGCGCTGGCCGCTGACCGCGCTGGGTATCGCCTGGTTCTTTGTCAGCCATGCACTGACCAGCAATGTCGTGCCCCTGGAGTTGGCCTTCGAGCACCGCAACTACCTGGCGCTTGCCGGTATCGCCCTGGCATGGGTGCAGCCCCTGCGTGCGCTGATGGCACGATGCACGCGTGGCGTCGCAGTGACGGTTGTGTCGGTGCTGCTGGTCTTCGTGGCTGGGATGGGATGGGTGCAGGTCCAGACCTGGGCTGACCCGATGCGCTTGGCACTGACGCTGTCCAACCGGAATCCGGATTCCCCTCGGGCGGGCTACGAGCTCGGACGCACTCTGCTGGCCTTGAATCCGGATGCCCCGCGGTCTCCCGCGTGGGGATTGGCGGAGAAAGAGTTCGAGCATGCAGCGGCGCTTCCGGGGGGATCTCCTTTGCCTGAGCAGGCATTGATCATTCTCCACTCGTACCAGGGGCGGACGCAGTCGCCCCAGGTGTGGGCGTCACTTGAACGGAAGATCTCCCGGCGGGCGCTGGGGCCGCAGGAGTCCGGTGCACTCGAGGCAGTGGTCGCCTGTCGCGTGCAAGGGGGCTGTCGCCCCGTCGATGAGCGGGTGCTGCTGGACCTGCTGACGGCAGCCACGGTCGCAAATCCCAACTCGTCGCGGATCAGGCTGGTGTTTGCCAACTACGCGTTCAACGCAATGAAGGACTATCCGCTGGCCATGGAGCTCCTGCGGGAGGCGGTGCGTATCTCCCCCGACGACACGGGCGCGCAGCTCTGGCTGCTGCGGATGGGGTTGGCATCCAACTTGCTTGGCTTGGAGGAAGGCCGCAAGGGGATGGGGATCCTCACGGCGGCCAATAGTCGCCATGCGTATGATCCGGACATCAAGCACCTGGAGCATTGGCTGGCGGAGCAGCAGCAGACAAAGGCAAAAGGGGACTAGAACATGAAGCAGCGCGGCTTTACATTGATCGAACTGATGATCGTCGTCGCGATCATTGCCATCCTGGCGGCCATCGCGACGCCGGCGTACCTCGACTACGTGGCCCGTGGCCAGGTCGCAGAAGGTCTGTCGCTGTCATCGAGCGCCAAAGAAGCGATCGCGACCTACTACTCTGACCACGGCCAGTTCCCGGCGGACAATCTGGCGGCAGGGATGGCAGCACCGGCGTCCGTGCGGGGCAAATACGTGCGATCGGTCACAGTGGACAATACCGGTTCGATTTCGGTCGTGTTTGCGTCTTCGGCCAGCTCAAAGATCGCAGGCCGCAGCCTGGTCCTGACGGCCCACGATACGAATGGCGCGGTGAACTGGTCCTGCAGTGGGCTGGATGGTCGCTACGTTCCGTCATCCTGCCGCTAGTTGATCGCCGCATCCCTGTGCCTGCAGAAGCAGGCGCTCCATCTGCGTGGCCCTCTGCTCCCAGCTGCAGGCCAGTGAGCGGGGCGCCCGCGATGGGATGGACAGTTGCTGCTCGATGGCTGCTTTCAGTTCCTCGCAGCTGCCGGGGGAGTAGGTGGCCAGGGTTTCGCCGCCGATGCGGCGTGTGTCGCCCACGGCCGCAGCTACAACGGGGACCCCGCAGGCGATGGATTCGACCAGCTTGAGCGGATAGCAGAAGCGCCCGAAGGCCGAGTCGCGATTGCAGACGATGGACACGTCCAGCGCATTGATCAGGACGGGCACGTCTCGCCAGTCCAGCGTACCCAGGTCGATGATCCTTGGATGTGCGTAGTGCTCAAGCGTGTTGTCCCTTGGGCCCGCGATGACGAGATGGAGATCGGGGTCGCTGTGCGCCAGCAGGTGGAATGCCTTGAACAGGTCTTCAATGCCCCTGCTCTGGTCCAGCGCGCCTGCGCAGCCGATCAGGCGCGCATTCGTGGGCAGGCCCAGCTGCGCCCTGCATGCGGCCTGCTCCATGGGATGGAACAGGTCAGTGCGCACGCCATTGCCGATCACTTCCAATGGCGTGCCGCCCGGGAGGGATGGACGCAGTGCCGTTGCCAGTGAGGTGGTCACCACGCTGATGCCGGCCGCGTGGCGGCATGCATGGTCGAACGCCGCGCGTACGCCAGGAAGCTTCGTCAGGCCAAACGCTGCGTAGTTGTCATAGAGGTCGACGACGTGTGCGACATGCAGGCGGCGGGAAAGCCGGTCGCCGAGCGTTGCGCACAGGGCGTCGGAGCTCGAGAGGAGGACATCGATCGGGCGGTGTGCGTGAATCTGGTCGATCATCCGACCCAGGTACAGGGCGCGCATCGAAACGGCGTTGATCGACTGCCAGTGAACATCGGCGGGAGAACGATGCAGGCCCGTGTCCCTGCGACGATAATTCAGCGTGAGCCCGCTGACCGCATGGCCTCGCCGGGCCAGCGCTTCCGGAATCTCCCACAGGCGGCCGTACTGGTCATCGAGCAGGTCCCGCCCGGTGTACTGGCGCTTGCAGAGCATGAGCACATGCATGAAGGGACCTGTGTGGCTATTCTGTCGGGCAGTACCGCATGATGGGCAGTTGCAGGTGGAAAGTCACCTTGGGGAAAGGCGATGGGACTGACAGTAGTGCTTCGGCGGGTGGCAAACAATCTGCGCTTCGGTGAGCGGCCGGGGGTGGCGCAAAGCGTTTTCCGGCGCGTATTCCGGCACTGGCGCGGGCGTCAGGTCGTTCATGATTTCGACGGGCGGTTCACCGTGGCTCTGGACCTGTCCGAGCATATGCAACGGCGCATGTTCTGGATGGGTTACTACAATCTACGGCTGGTCTCGCTTCTGGATCGGATTCTCGAGCCCGGAATGACCGTGGTCGATGTGGGCGCGAACATCGGTGAGATCAGCCTGGTGTGTGCCAACCGCGTGGGACCGGGCGGTGCAGTTGTAGCGCTGGAGCCCATTGCCGGCATTGCAGACGAGCTGCAGGTCAACGTCCAGCGCAACAGCTTGCAGGACGTGGTGCAGATCCATCGGCAAGGCCTGGCCGCCGAGATCGGGCGACTCCCCATCTACGCATCCTGCGGGCAGCATGATGTGGAGGAGGTGCACCAGGGCCTTGGCAGTCTTCATGGAACTGCTGGGGTGGATCACTACCTGGGCGAGGTCGACATCACCACGCTGGACGAGTTGGCACACCGTATCGGGTTGACGCGGTTGGATCTTCTGAAGATTGATATCGAAGGAGGGGAGCTTCCCTGCCTGCAGGGCGGATTGGAGACCGTGCGCCGCTTTCTTCCCGTGATCGCCATTGAAGTGCAGGATAGATCCAGCCTCGCGGCCGGTTACCACGGGCGGGACATCCTGGCGTTGTTGGAGCCGCTCGGCTATCGCTTCCATCGACTCGAACCGCACGGGCGTCTGGTGAGGATCAGGATCGAGGATCTGCGCGAGTACCAGGATGTCATCTGCATCGCCGGGCCTACCCTGGCAGTCGAATCGGCATGATCTGGCTGTTGGCCAGCCGCTGGGAGCCGGGCGGCCTGGAACGTGTGCAGCTGAACCTGCTGCGCGGTTTCAGGGAACGGGGCGAGGCTGCCCGTGTCATCGCCGGTCGCGATCTCGGCGGCCCTGGCCATGCGGGGGAAGTCGATTTCGTTGCGCCGCGCGGTGCCTGGCAGCTGCTTCTGCGGTTGCCATGGCTGATCAGGCGCGAGCGTCCCGCAATCGTGGTGACGACCGCCAACGATCTCGCCATCTGGATTGTCTTCTGGCAGCGGCTGCTCTATCCCGGCACGGCCGTGGTGATCGCCCAGCATCTTGCGCTGTCCGCACCGCGAAAGAAGGCGCGCGGTTCTGCACGATGCAAGCGGGAGATCATTGGTTGGCTCATGCGTTTCGCCACGCCGGCAGCGCAGGCGGTGGTTGCGGTTTCAGCAGCGCTGGCCAGGGATATGGAAGAGGAGCTTTGCCTTCCGGTCGCGCAGGTTCGGGTCATCCACAACCCCATCACCCGCAAGGCGCGCAGCGCGCCGATCCTGCCGGACCAGGCATGGCCCTTCCCGGATGACGGGATCCCAGTGTTCATCTATGCCGGGCGCCTTTCGCCGGAAAAGCGCCTGGACCTGTTGTGGGAGGCGTTCGTCCTTTTGCGGCAGACCCACCGGGCGCGCCTGCTGGTGCTGGGGCAGGGGGAGGAGGGAGGCCGTCTTGCCGGGTGGGTGGCAGCAAGCGCGCTGCAGGATGATGTCGCACTGCCCGGCCGCGTGGAGGACGTGCTGCCGTGGATGGTGCGCAGCACGGCGCTGGTGCTGTGCTCGGACTACGAAGGCTTTGGCAATGTCCTGGTCGAGGCCATGCACTGTGGCATCCAGGTCGTGGCCACCGATTGCCCGCATGGCCCTGCCGAGGTGCTGGGGGAGGGGCGGTATGGACAGCTCGTGCCTGTGGGGGATGTGGCTGCGCTGGCGCAGGCCCTGCGCAACGTCGTTGAGGGGAACGGCCACGTGCCTGCGCAGACGCTGCGCGCGCGCGCCGATGCATTCTCCATCGAGACGGCGCGCCAGGCCTATCTGGATGTGTTCAGTGTTGCGCGCTCGCGCTTGCCGGCGCGGGACTGAAGGACACGACCACCCAGGCGATGCAGGCCATCACGGCCTCGGCGGTGATGATCATCCACACGGCACCCTGCAGGCCGTACGCCGGGATCCACAATGCCGAGAGCGCCGCCATCAACAGCAGGCCCAGCGCTTCGACGAGGAACTTGCGCAGTTTCCAGCCGCGCCCCAGCAGCGTGTGGCAGCCGATCTGCCGCACGCTGTAGCCGACCACGAACAGGCCCATCCACTGCAGGCCCGGAATGGCCGCGGTGAAATCGCTGCCCAGCAGATGCGGAAGCATGTGGGCGCCGTAGCCCAGCACCGCGCTGGCGGCGATGCCATAGCCCAGCGCGGCCAGGATCATCGAGGCGACGAGGCGCCGGTGCTGGGTGTTGTCCCGTTGCGCCCGGAACAGGCGCGGCATGGCGGACATGATCATGGCGTCGAGCGGCATCGCGAACACTGCCGCGATGCGGTACGCGGCCGAGTACTGGCCGGCAACCGCGCTGCCACCTGCATGCAGCACGAAGGACTTGTCCAGCGTGGTGACGCCCACCGATGAGCTCCATCCGGCTGCGTGGCCGCTGCCGTGCATCAGGTCGCTGCGGCTGATCCGTGCCTTTGCCGGCCCCGGCTTCAGCAGGCAGCGCACCGCCAGCAGCGCGAGGAGCGCACTACAGGCGGACGCGGCCAGATGCAGCGCGAGATATGCGGTCAGGTCGGCCGATGCGGGCAGTGCGCTGAAGATGCAGATCGCGGCCAGCCGCAGCAAGGCGTTCAGCGCGGGCAGGGCGGCCGACCATCCCATCCGGTCATTGGCCGAGAGGGCGAACGCCGCGTTGGTCACGAACGGATACACCACGATCTCCGAGACCGCGATGAGGTACAGGGCAGGCCATGGCAGCAGGCTTCTGCTGAGCAGGCAGAAGACCACGGAGAGTGGTATCGCGGTGAGAGCGCAGAGAAGAAGGGACTGCTTCCAGTAGCGGGCAAAGCGTGAGCGGTCTGCAGCGGTGTACTGGTACATGAGCATGCCACCACCAAGGCCCGCCAGGCCGGCCAGCGCCGTCGCCGTCCCCACCGTGCCAGAGAACAGGCCGTAGTTCTCAGCACCCAGCACCCGTGCGCCGACAAAGATCCAGACGGCCAGGCATGCCATGCGGACGCCCTGCCAGAACATCACCAGGATCGAGGTCCTGGCCAGTCCTCCGAGGGACGGCAGCTTAAAACGCACCCGCGGCCTCCGTGATGCACTGCGGCTGGCCGTCAGGGCAGGAAGCAACACCGGCGGAAGCATACGGCGCCAGCGCGGTCTGCGACTGCGATAGGGTCATTGCCCAGCGCCTGATGCTGCGCTGCCGAACCGGGTAGCAGTGGATGTCGGTCATCGCCGCGTCACTGATGAAAGCAGTTCCCGTACCTTGGCTCCAAAAGCGTCCCAGCTGAACCGCATCGCAAATGCGCGCATTGGTTCAGCGGGCAGGGGGGCATCGATGGCGTGGATCACCGCAGTGGCGTAGCCGCTGCTGTCACCAGGTTCGATCAGGAAACCGGAAATTCCGTTCGCGACGGCATCGGCGACGCCGCCCGACGCATAGGCAACCGTCGTCAAACCGTGGGCGGCTGCCTCGATGGCGACCATCCCAAACCCCTCTGGGTCGCTGCGCTGGGACCGCACGGGGAACACGTGGACCGCGCTTGCGCACATGCTGATGCCCAGTTCTTCATCGCTCAATTCGCCAACGAACCGGATTCTCTCGCGCACGGCACTGCTGGCACTTTCGATCAACTGCGCGGGTGTCACCGCTTCTGAAGCGAGGGCTTGGCTGGCGGTAGCGCCAACGACGACCAGGAACGCGTCCGGGTGCGCGGCCAGCACAAGCGGAAGCACGTCGCGCACGAATTCCATCATGCCCTTCCGGCGGGTCAACCGGCCCACGGAGAGAATCAGTGGACCTTTTCCGAGGCCATGGCGTTCGCGGAAATCGACAGCCTCTGCGGTACGTTGTGCCGCATGGGGAATGGTGGGCAGTGCTGTACCCGGGTGGACGATGTGGATTCGTTCCGGGTCGATTCCTGCCTCGGTAGCCAACGCGGCTGTCGCCCTGCTGTTGACAATAACCAGGTCGAGGCGGCGCAGCACCGGCAGCCATAGCGTTCGGTATGCCGCGTTGTCCACGCTGATATCCAGTCCGTGGAGATACGCGACGCAGCGGCCTCCAGAAAGGCGGCTAGCCAACCATGCGTGAGGTGCAGTCAGGCCACTGCCCGCCAGACAGGTGCCCCGGCGATTTCGCATGCTGTGAGTCAGCGTGCACCACATGGCGTTCACCAGAAAACGCCAGAGGGGGCGCAACGGAACCTCCCGCACTGGAATCCCGGCGGGCGCCCGCTCAGCCGATCCTTCGGGAGCGATCACCTGCACAGCGGCAAGATGCTGCACTTGCTGGAGCAGATGCCAGTTGAGTCGCTCCATGCCCCCCTGCAGTGGCGGCAGATTGCGGGTAACCACCAGCAGGTGCTGCAACTGCCCCTGTGCGGCATTCATTTTGTCTCATGCCCGTTCCGCGACGCCAGGTAGGTCAGGCCCGTGATCTGCTCGGAAACCAGCCCTATCAGGAAAATGATCACCGATGCACTGAACAGCAGCGTGCTCATGTTGGTGAAGCGGTGCATGGTCGCGAAGGTATAGCCGTAGTAGCCCAGGCCCACCAGGAAGAACGCCACTGCCACCGGCGCGAACAGCTTCAGCGGCGAGTACAGGGTGGCGATCTTGAAGATGATCAGGAGGAAGCGGATGCCGTCCTTGATGGGACGGATGTGGCTGCCGTTGCCGACGCGCTTGGCCACCGGGATCGGCACGTAGGCCACCGGGTATGCGCTGCGGAAGAAGGCCATGGTGCTGGTGGTGGGATAGCTGAACCCGTTCGGCAGCAGGTGCAGGAACTCGCGGAAGCGTCCTGCGCGCACCGCACGGAACCCGGAGGTCAGGTCCTTCACTTCGAAGCCGGTCATGTGGCTGGCCAGCCAGTTGTAGAACCGGTTGGCGAGGCCGCGGTGGACGTTTGCCTGGCCGCTGCTGTCACGGGCACCCACGACCATGTCATAGCCTTCGGCCAGCTTGTCCAGCAGGGCCTGGATGTGGGCCGGATGATGCTGCCCGTCGGCATCCATGAACACCAGGATTTCGCCGGTGGCCTCGCGAGCACCGCGCTTGATCGATGCGCCGTTGCCCATCGAGTAGGGGCTGGAAAGCACCTTGACGCCGTGTTCGCGGGCGATGGCCGCGGTGGCGTCGGTGGAGCCATCATCAACGACGATGATCTCCGCGTGAGGGTAGTGCTGGCGAAGTGCCGGAAGCGTGCGCTGGAGCCCCTCGGCTTCGTTCTTTGCCGGCAGGATGATACTGAGCTGGTTCAAGGTGTTTCCCCGTTTTTCCCCGCCGTAATGTTACTCCGCCGCGATGCCTGAATGGGGTGCTGGCCGTTCCAGTCCGCAGGCCCGGAATGGGGGATGTTCACCGCTGCTGTGTTGGCCGGGCACCGGGAGAGCTATCATCACCCGGGGAGTCAGGATTGTGCCTGCCAGGCTGGACGCAGGAGGGCGGTCAGTGGCCGTGGCATGTTCTGGGACCCCGTGACGTGGCCTCGTGAACGAGCCACGGCATTGCCCGCCCCACGAGCCAAGGATTTCAATGAACGCCGTAACCACCGCCAATCTCGTCGGCATCACCGGCCTGGCGCGCCGCCTGGTCCAGGATGGCGCGCTGGATGAAGCTGCTGCCCGCGATGCGATGGCCAAGGCTACCGCCGCACGCCTGCCCCTCCCGACCTGGTTCGCGCAGAACAAAGTCGTGGGCGCCGCGCAGCTGGCCGCCGCCAATTCGGTCGAATTCGGCATGCCGCTGTTCGATGTGTCCACGTTCGACAGCAGCCAGAACGCCATTGCGCTGGTCAGCGAGGAGCTGCTGCGCAAGCACAACGTGCTGCCGCTGTTCAAACGCGGTGGCCGCCTGTTCGTCGGCACCAGCAACCCGACCCATTCGCTGGATGAGATCAAGTTCCACACCAACCTGGTGGTGGAGCCGATCCTCATCGACGAGGACCAGATCCGCCGCACGCTGGAGCAGTGGCAGGCCAAGCATGACACCATGTCCGACGCGCTCGGTGGCGATGACGAGGGCATGGCCAACCTTGACGTCAGCGGTGGCGACGAGGATCTCGCTGGCAGCAGCGACAGTGGCATCGACGCCAAGGGTGACGACACCCCGGTGGTCAAGTTCGTCAACAAGGTGCTGGTCGATGCGATCCGCAAGGGCGCTTCGGACATCCACTTCGAACCTTACGAAGACGACTACCGCGTGCGCCTGCGCATCGATGGCCTGCTGAAGATGGTCGCGCGCGCGCCGGTGAAGTTGAACCAGCGCATCGCCGCGCGTCTGAAGGTGATGGCGCAGCTGGACATCGCCGAGAAGCGCGTGCCGCAGGACGGACGCATCAAGCTGAACCTGTCCAAGACCAAGCAGATCGACTTCCGCGTGAGCACGCTGCCGACCCTGTTCGGCGAAAAGGTGGTGCTGCGTATCCTGGATGGCAGCGCGGCCAAGCTGGGCATCGACAAACTGGGTTACGAGCCGGAGCAGCAGAAGCTGTTCCTGGAGGCGATCCACAAGCCGTACGGCATGGTCCTGGTGACCGGCCCGACCGGTTCGGGCAAGACGGTGTCGCTGTATACCGCGCTGGGCATCCTTAACGACGAGACCCGCAACATCTCCACCGCCGAAGATCCGGTGGAAATCCGCCTGCCCGGCGTCAACCAGGTGCAGCAGAACAACAAGCGCGGCATGACCTTTGCCGCCGCGCTGCGCTCGTTCCTGCGACAGGATCCGGACATCATCATGGTCGGCGAAATCCGCGACCTGGAAACGGCCGAGATCGCGATCAAGGCCGCGCAGACCGGCCACATGGTGCTGTCCACCCTGCATACCAACGACGCGCCGCAGACCATCGCGCGCCTGATGAACATGGGCATCGCGCCGTACAACATCACCAGTTCGGTCACCCTGGTGATCGCCCAGCGCCTGGCGCGCCGCCTGTGCAGCAACTGCAAGCGTCCGTCCACCCTGCCGGCGCACGCGCTGCTGGCCGAGGGCTTCACCCAGGAGCAGCTGGATGCGGGCATCGAGCTGTACGAAGCGGTGGGCTGCGATGAGTGCACCGAGGGCTACAAGGGCCGTACCGGTATCTACCAGGTGATGCCGATGACCGACGAGATCTCGACGATCATCCTGGCCGGCGGCAATGCCTTGCAGATCGCAGAGGCAGCGCAGGCGATCAAGGTGAACGACCTGCGCCAGTCCGCGCTGAAGAAGGCCGCGGCGGGCGTGACCAGCCTGGCCGAGATCAACCGCGTCACCAAGGATTGATGCGGTTGTAGCCGAAGCAGCCGAGCGTGGGCTCGGCTCTACGGTAGATCCACGCCATGCGTGGATGACACGATGCGTGAAGTTGCCGGCCAGCGGCCGGCACTACCGGGGGATGGCCCGCCTTACTCCATCCCCAGCTTCTTCAGCTTGTAGCGCAGCGCCCGGAAGGTGATGCCGAGCTGCGCGGCGGTGCGCGTCTTGTTCCAGCGGTTCTCTTCCAGCGCACGCTGGATGGCGCTGCGCTCGAGCTGCTCGATGTAGGAGGGCAGGGCGGCACTGCCAGGCTGCAGGTCGACCACGGCCTCGGGCGCGGCAGGGCCTCCGGCGGCGCGCGGAGCGTGCTGCGGCAGGCGCAGGTCATCGGCACCGATACGGTCTTCCTCGGCCAGGGCCAGGGCGCGCTCGAGGATGTTCTCCAGTTCGCGCACATTGCCCGGGAAGCCGTAGTGGGACAGGGCGTCCAGCGCCGAGGGCGCCAGCAGCGGAGTGGCACGGCCATGGCTGCGGGCCAGCCGGGCCAGGATCGAACCGGCCAGGTCCGGCAGGTCCTGCCGGCGCTCGCGCAGCGGCGGCACCTTCAGTTCGATGACGTTGATGCGGTAGTAGAGGTCATGGCGGAAGCGCCCGTCCTCGACCAGTTCGGCCAGGTCCTTGTGGGTGGCCGAAAGAATGCGCACGTCCACCGGTTCCTCGTTGGCCGCACCCAGTGCACGCACCGATTTTTCCTGGATGGCGCGCAGCAGCTTGACCTGCATCTGCAGGGGCAGCTCGGCCACTTCATCCAGGAACAGGGTGCCGCCGTGTGCCGCCTGGAACAGGCCGGGCTTGTCGGCGTGGGCGCCGGTGAAGCTGCCCTTGCGGTGGCCGAAGAACTCGCTTTCCATCAGCTCGGTGGGGATGGCGCCGCAGTTGACCGGAATGAAAGGGCCCGAGGCGCGTGCGCCCTGCGCATGGATGGTGCGCGCGACCAGCTCCTTGCCTACCCCGGATTCGCCCAGGATGTAGACCGGCGCCTGGCTGCGGGCAACCTTGCCGATGGTGGTGCGCAGCACGTCCATCGCCGGCGAACTGCCGAGCAGGCGCGCGGCCTGTTCGGTGGCCGCCGCGGCGACCGGCCGCTCGCTGTTGTTGAGTTCCAGGGCGTGCTTGACCAGGCCCCGCAGGACGCTGATGTCCACCGGCTTGCTGACGAAGTCGAAGGCGCCGGCCTTCAGCGCTTCCACGGCCAGGTCCATGCTGCCGAAGGCGGTGATCATCGCCACCGGCGTACGTGGGTAGTGGTGGGCGATCTCGCTCACCAGTTCGATGCCGTTGCCGTCGGGCAGCCGCATGTCGGTGATGCACAGGTCGTAGGGGTTGCTGGCCAGCAGTTCGCGGGCTTCGGCGAGGTTGGCGGCGGTGCTGATGCGCAGGCCCATGCGGCCAAGGGTCAGCACCAGCAGTTCGCGGATGTCGCGTTCATCGTCGACGACGAGGGCGCTGCGGGTTTCGTTCATGGGCGGAGAAGATAAACGACGGGGGCTGGAAGCGACAAATGTTTGACGCGGCGGATCACTGCGGAATCAATGCATGCGGGCCGGGCAGGACCAGGCGGAAACAGGAACCACCCGCCGGCACGGGGATGTAGTCCAGCCGTGCCTGGTTGGCGCGGCACAGCTCGCGGGCGATGTACAGGCCCAGGCCGGTGCCGTGTTCGGAGGTGGTGAAGAACGGGCGGAACAGCTGCGCGGCCACGGCCTCGGGAATGCCGGGACCACGGTCCATCACATCGATCACCGCGCTGCGCTCGTGCTGGGCCACGCGCAGGCGCACGCGCGCCGGCTGCTCGCCCACGCGGCCGTACTTCAGCGCGTTGTGCACCAGCACGGTCAGCACCTGGTACAGGTGGCGGGTATCGACCAGGGCCGGGACCGAGGTGTCGTTGATGATCGGCTCGATGCTGTCCGTTTCCAGGGTCTGGCCCTGCTTGTACTCCAGCACGAAGCGGCGCACGAAGGCGGCCAGGTCGACGTTCTCGGGCGTGGCGCGCTCGCGCCGGGCCAGGCCCAGCACGCTTTCCACGATGCCGTTGGTGCGCTGGCACTGCTGGTGGATGATCTGCAGCAACCGGCGGTCGCTTTCATTGAAACCGGTGCCTTCCTCCAGCAGCTGCACGGCGTAGTTGATGGCTGCCAGCGGGTTGCGGATCTCGTGCGCCAGGCTGGCCGAGAAACGGCCCATCGCCGAAAGGGTGAGCGATTCGGCGCGGCGCGAGACCACGCTGGAGTCATCCAGGAAGACCAGGGCCAGCTCGCTGCCGGCCAGCAGGCGGGCAAAGCGCGGCTGCACTTCGGGCTGGTCGGGGTTGAGCTGCAGCGGCAGTTCGTCCTGGGTCCAGCCGTTGCGCCAGCGGTTCAGGCGCCGGGCCAGTTCGGGCGCGATGCTGGCCAGGTCCAGCTGGCCGGTCTCGCCCACGCCGTCGTTGTCACCCAGCAGCAGGGAGGCGGCCTCGTTGGCCAGGGTGATCCGGTTGTCGCCATCGACGACGATCACCCCGGTGCGCATGCGGCGGATGATCAGCTCGTTGATCTGGAACAGGTTGGCCACTTCATCGCCGCGCTGGTTGGCCAGCTGCTGGTTGCGGCGGGCGCGGCTGCCCACCTGGTAACTGATGAAGGCTAGGGCCAGGTAGCTGGTGGCGAACATGGCCAGCTCGGCCAGGGTACGGGTGGGGTCGCCGCCCTCCAGTACCTTCCACAGGTACTCGGCGGCGGTGGCGGCGCTGGCGGCCAGGGCCAGCACCAGGCCCCAGCTGAGGGGCAGCAGGGTGGCCGCCGCGGCGATGTTGAACAGCAGCGACATGGAGATGCCGGCGCTGGCACCGGGCAGGGCGTGGGCCAGCAGGCTGGCCGCGACGATGTCCAGCAGCACGCCGGTGACCACGATCGGCAGCAGCCAACGCTCGCTGCGGCCGACCAGCAGGAGCAGCAGGGACAGGACCAGGTAGGTGGCCCCGACCAGGTAGGCCAGGCGGGGGTGGTGCGCTTCGCCGACGAGCATGGACAGCGGGCTGTACAGCAGCGCGGCGATGACCGAAGCGATCAGCACGCGGTACAGCGCGAAGAAGTACAGCTCGCGCCGGGGAATCGATTCGATGCGGTCGATCAATGAAGCGCTGGGTGACACGCCGGAACTCCCCTTCTGGCTGCCTGGATCTGGATGTGACGGCGTTGATGCTGCAGCGTACCCGACGTTCCCCCGATCATCGGACCCGCGGCACCAGTATAGGCCGGTGGAAGCGGTTTCCTGCGCAATCGGCCCACACCGGGCCCGGGCGGGCCGCCCCCGGGGCGGCGCAACTGCCTGAATGAACGTGGAAATCTGGCCGGGTCTGGCCGTTCGTCCCGGGTTCTTTGCGCCCCGGCGCTGGCTCGGCCACAATAGTGGGCCCGCCGCGGTCCATGCCGGCGCCCCGCCGGGGCCCCTGAGGAATTGCGTGCGGTCGTTCCTATTCCCACGGTGACGCATGAATTTCCACGAATACCAGTCAAAACAGCTGCTTGCCGAGTACGGCATCCCGGTCCCGGCCGGCAAGGTCGCGGCGACCCCGGACGAAGCAGTCGAAGCTGCCAACTCCCTGGGCCAGGGCCCCTGGATGGTCAAGGCGCAGATCCACGCTGGCGGCCGCGGCAAGGCTGGCGGCGTCAAGTTCTGCAAGACCACTGACGACGTGAAGGCCGCTGCGGCCAAGATGCTCGGCACCAAGATGGCCACCTACCAGACCGCAGGCGTCGAACTGCCGGTCAACCTGGTGCTGGTGACCACCGCCGGCGAGATCGTCAAGGAACTGTACCTGTCGGTGCTGGTTGACCGTGGCACCAAGACCATCACCTACATCGCCTCTTCGGAAGGCGGCGTGGAGATCGAGCAGGTCGCTGCTGAAACCCCGGAGCTGATCCACTCGCTGAACGTCGACTTCGTCGAAGGCGTGCAGGGTTACCACGGCCGTGATTTCGGCTTCAAGCTGGGCCTGACCGCCAAGCAGGCCGGCCAGTTCGCCAGCATCATGGTGAACCTGTACCGCCTGTTCAACGAAAAGGACCTGGCCCTGGTTGAAATCAACCCGCTGGCCATCCTGGACGACGGCAACCTGTACGCGCTGGACGGCAAGTTCGACAGCGACGACAACGCCGCCTTCCGCCAGAAGGCCCTGGTCGCCATGCGCGACAAGACCCAGGAAGATCCGACCGAAGTGATCGCTTCGGAGCTGGACATCAACTACGTCACCATGGACGGCAACATCGGCTGCATGGTGAACGGCGCCGGCCTGGCCATGGCCACCATGGACGTCATCAAGCTCAACGGCGGCGAGCCGGCGAACTTCCTGGACGTGGGCGGCGGTGCGAACAAGCAGCGCGTCATCGAAGCCTTCAAGCTGATCCTGTCCTCGGACAAGGTCGAAGGCATCTTCGTCAACATCTTCGGCGGCATCGTCCGCTGCGACATGATTGCCGAAGGCATCATTGCCGCCGTGAAGGAAGTGGGCGTCAAGGTTCCGGTCGTGGTGCGCCTGGAAGGCACCAACGTGGAAGAAGGCAAGCAGCTGCTGCGTGACAGCGGCATGGCCATCATCCCGGCTGACAACATCAACGATGGCGCCAAGAAGATCGTTGAAGCTGTCAAGAACGCCGCCTGATACCGACACCAAGGAATTCCAATGTCTGTTTTGATCAACAAGAACACCAAGGTGATCGTGCAGGGCTTCACCGGCCAGCAGGGCACCTTCCACGCCACTCAGATGATCGAGTACGGCACCCAGGTCGTCGGCGGCGTGACCCCGGGCAAGGGTGGCACCACCCATATCGACCTGCCGGTCTTCAACACCGTTGCCGACGCCGTACAGAGCACCGGCGCCAACGCTTCGGTCATCTACGTGCCGCCGCCGTACGCGGCTGACGCGATCCTGGAAGCCGCTGCTGCCGGCATCAAGGTCATCGTCTGCATCACCGAAGGCATCCCGGTGCTGGACATGCTGCGCGTCAAGAACGTGCTGACCCGTTCGCATCCGGACACCGTGCTGATCGGGCCGAACTGCCCGGGCGTCATCACCCCGGGTGAGTGCAAGATCGGCATCATGCCGGGCCACATCCACCAGCCGGGCAAGATCGGCATCGTGTCGCGTTCGGGCACCCTGACCTATGAAGCGGTCAAGCAGACCACCGAAGTCGGCCTGGGCCAGTCCACCTGCATCGGCATCGGTGGTGACCCGATCAACGGCCTGAACTTCGTCGACTGCCTGAAGCTGTTCAACGAAGACCCGCAGACCGAAGGCATCATCATGGTCGGCGAAATCGGCGGCGACGCTGAAGAAGCCGGTGCCGAGTACATCAAGAACCACGTGAAGAAGCCGGTCGTCGGTTTCATCGCCGGTGCGTCGGCTCCGGCCGGCAAGCGCATGGGCCACGCCGGTGCGATCGCCTCGGGCGGCAAGGGCACTGCAGAAGGCAAGTTCGCCGCAATGGAAGCTGCCGGTGTTGTCACCGTCCGCTCGCCGGGCGACCTGGGCGCTGCCATCGCCAAGCTGGTCAAATAAGAACGACTGTCTCCGGCAGACGCTCTTGTAGAGTCGAGCCATGCTCGACTTGCGTGAAACAGAAAGGCCGCCTCCGGGCGGCCTTTCCTGTTCTGCGGGTGGCCCACTACGGTGGCCATTATTCGACCGTGGCCTGCATCTGCGGCCTGATCAGGTCGCGGTATCGAGCGCTGCGGATCAGCAGTTCTTCGTGCGACCCGGTGGCGGCAACAGCACCCTCATCAATGAGTACGATTCGGTCGGCGGCAAGAATGGTCTGCAAGCGGTGTGCGACGATCAGGGTGGTCGGCCCCGCGCCCGTTCCGAAAACATGGTCATGTACCGCCTGTTCGGCGTGCGAATCGAGCGCTGAAGTCGGCTCGTCGAGGAGCAGGATATCGGCCTGCTTCAGCAGTGCGCGTGCAATGGCTACCCGTTGCTGCTGGCCGCCTGACAATCGGGCCCCGCGTTCGCCTAAGGGTTCATCGTAGCCAGCGGGCAATTCATTGATGAAGGCATCTGCGCCTGAAGACACTGCGGCGTTCCTGACATCCTCGTCGGTAGCGTCGAGCTTGCCGTATCGGATGTTCTCAAGCACTGATCGGCCGAAAATCGCCGGCGCCTGCGAGATCGTGCCGATAGCGTTGCGGATGCTTGCAGGCTGGAACATGGAGATGTCGTGGCCGTCGATGAAGATGGCTCCCGCCCGCACGGGATGCAGGCGCAGAAGCAGTGACAGCAGCGTACTCTTGCCGGCGCCGGATGCGCCTACGATGGCGACCTTTTCCCCCTTCGCAATGTCCAGGTTCAAGCGTCGCAGGACGGGTCTGTCGGGCGCAGCGGCATACCAGAAATCGACATTCTCGAATCGGATGCATCCCTGCAGAGCCTGCACCAGCCTGGTTTCCTGCGCCTCATGGTGTGGCAGGTCACCGAATGCGGTGATGCGATCAGTCGCTCCGGCGGAGCGCTGCAGCGCGCCCCATGTGTCCAGAAGCGCGGCGGCGGCCATGCCGCACATCACAGCATACATGGCGAACTGTCCGAGCTGGCCCGCCGAGAGCGTCCGGTCCATGACCTTGTGGGTGCCGGTCCATAGCACAGCGGTGATGCCCAGCAGCATCACGATCAATGACATTGCCGTCAGTACAGACTGCCAGGTCGTGCGCCGACGAGCTCCGCTGACGCTGGCATCGAGCGTCGCCGCATGGCGCTCTGTCTCGAAGGGTTCGCGGGCGAAATCTTTCACCGCCCTGATGTGGCCCAGCGCTTCCGCCGCAACTACACGCGATTGCGCAAGCAGATCATTGTAGTCGCGCGCGCTGGCCCGCAGGTGCTTGGAGCCCACGGCGATGGGAACCGATGCAAATGGGATGGCGGCAATCGTCAGCAGCGCCAGGCCGGGGGCGGTAACGAACAACATGGTGACCGCACCGGCCAGCATGATTCCGCTGCGTACCGCCACGGAGAAGCTGACACCGATGGCTATCCGCAGGTGCTCGATATCCGAGGTCAATCGTGAAAGCAGTTCCGTTGAAGGCTGCTGCTGATGGAACTCCAGCGGCTGGACGAGCAATCGTGAGAACAGCTGTCCCCGCAGGTCATTGGTTACTTCGTCAGCGAGGCGATTGATGAAGTAGACCCGCATTGCCGTGGCCACGCCAATCGCCACTGAGATCAAGGCAAGTGTCAGGAAAATGTTGTCGATCTTCTCCAGGCTGTTCAGATCCAGGCCGCGGCTGCCCCGTGCCGCGATGGGAACGGCGAGGGCGAACGTGGTTGCAACCACGATGCTGGTCAATGCCCCCGCCAAGAGTGGCAGGTGGTTGCGCGAAAGACTCGCCAGCAGCCGGAGGGTGCGTGCCACCGGCATGGCCTTCTCGAGGGCTCTATTCACACCCGGCGCTCCCGTCAGTTCCAGTTGCGGGAGGAAGCACTGTGACGATGGCTAGTTTATGCAATTGCGCTGCTCCATCGTCCTGATGATGGCCTCGGCACTATCGGGGTTTGATGCAAGCGCCTGCCGCAGTTCAGCGCACGCCATCCTCCGCCCCATGCGTGCATACCTTCCCATCCATGAGTTGTCCTCGACTCTCACCTGCAGTGTGGGCTCGCGCGCCGGAAAGGCGGCCTGGGCCGGTCTTGTCAGGGGAGCGCGCTTGAACGAGATATCATCTGGACGAATGGCAAGGTCGAGCGGTGCATGGGCAACAGCCATCGCAGGTCCGTGTCCTTCATCGAGCACGTCCAGCGCGGGCCTGCGGGGCGCCGCAGATGCAACAGGCGGCGACGAGCCGGCAGCCCTGCCGGGCCTTCCCAGTGCCCCGGGCATGACAGCAGGAACGGGCGCCCGCGCGAGAGGGCGCTCGATGAACACGAGCGATACCCTCGCTTCATCATTCCCGCCGTTCCCAGGTGCCTTGTCGGCGACCTGGCGCAGCAGGAGCAGCAAGGCCAGTTGCGCTGCCGTTGCCAGGAAAAGCGCGGATAGTCGTTCCACTCGAGGCGACATCGATCGGTCACTGCGGGAGGGCATTCAAGGTGACTCGACCTCGTATCCGCGCTGACGCAGCGCATCGATATATCCGTCGTTGCCGGACAGGTCGGCGATGGGAAGCACCGCGAGCGTCGTCGCGTTGGTCTGCAGTGCACTGTCTGCGGCCGCAAGCCATTTCTCCCGTACGACCGTGCGGATGTCAGGCATGCCAAAAGCACGTGCTGCGGGCGCGTTGCTGAGCGAGTCTGTGCATAGTTCATCCCGTTTCGAGGTTAGGGATACGTCGATCCGGGCGGTCTCGCCCGTAGACCATGCGTTTGCGTTGGTTACCAGGCGATCCATGCCGGTTTCCACAAGATCCATGGTTGCCACCAGGCAGGCGCTGTCGTCGATCGACGTTGACCTGACTGCCTTGAGCATCTGCGCGGCGTTCTGGCGCGAGAGCTTGAGCGTATATCGAGGTGTGTGCAGTCCGATGCCGCGCGCCTTCACTTCGGCGACAATGACGGGAGCGACCACCCCCTTGCTGCTCAGGCCACGCTGGGCCATCACCGCCGACATCAGCTCATCCGCAGCGGCGAGCGGGCGCTTGCCTTCGAGGTTGCTGCGGCCAACCAGGTACTTGTCGCGCAGCTTCTGCCAACGCGCGTACACATCCGGTGCCAGAATGTCTTTGAGTTGCGCATTGTCAGGATTGTTCTGTGCCTTCATGTAGCTGTAGCCAAGCGACAGCTTGCCGAGCCAGCCGGTGTCGATGTCTAAGGTGAAGGATGGCTCCCACAACACGGTCTGAGCCTCGGCAATCACCTCTCGCACCGCTGCCGAATCCCATGTAATCGAGGATGGCACGGGCTTGAGCGTGCCCAGGATCCAGAGTGTGTGCTCGCCACGTGAGACTCTCCATAGCCCGGGACCCGGTGCAACCCCGGACACCACGACGGTATCAAGAGTGCGCAATGGGGGCTCGGTGGCGTCTGCCGCGGTGGCGCAGTTGATGCCCGCCGCGGGAAGCGCCAATGCAGTGAGGAGCACAAGACGTGATTTCTGTTTCAGCATGTGGGTGCCGTTGCGTCTCTTCTCAGGTCAATTACTGCGGTAGGGGCGAGCATGTCGGGGTCGCGGGCCAGCAGCCCGGCCACGCGCGCCACATCCGACCTCGGCACCTCAAGGTGAGGGCCGTTGTGGGCGATGTGTTGCCGTACGTTCTGCCAGTAGATCAGCTGATGCTGCATGTGGTGTTCATAGAAGGCGAAGAGCCCACGCATCACGCGGTAATCGTCTGCAAGCAGCATGCGTTCGGACTGGCCCTGCGCTGCAGGTGTCGGCTCTGCGCACGGCGGTGCGAAAACGCTCCTGAAGCCCAGGCCCGACGTGACGGGGGTTGAGATCATCGGAACGATCAGCGCATCAGTTCTGCGGGACAATGCGGCGGTGCCGAGCATGATGCTCATTGAGCGCTGGCAGAAGCTGATGGGGAACGTGGCGTTCTCGTCCTTGAAAACGTCAGGCAGGATGAAGACTGCTGCGCCTGCCCTCAGTTCACGGATGGCTGTTGCGAGGCCTTTGCGGGTGTCATGGACGAAACCAACACCGTTGTCCTCGTTCCAGAACCAGCCGTTGAGCCTGTCGAAGACTTCGTTGCCTGGATGGGTATCCGGGTTTCCATAGAACAGGAAAGTCTTCCGCTCATGCCGTAAACGCTCCGCCAGCATGATGATCGACAGAATGTAGTGGGCATGGTGCGGCACTGCGATCAGAAGCCCGCGTGGCGTGCGTGCCAGTTCATCGAATGCGCTGTAGTCCGACCGGTCGGCGCGACTGAGCAGAGACAGGAACTCGGTCCGGTTCCCTCGCCGCAGAACATTGGCAACGAACAGCTTCTGCAGGTACCAGTAGTAGTATTCGCCAAATCTCGTATTTCCCGATTCGGCGCAGGCAATACGCAGGTAGTGCTCGTCGTCGTCGGTCAGAGGGGTTTTGATGATCGACTCGATCCAGGCAATCCGTCGATCAAGGCGGCGCAAGGGACGGGCAAGTTGAGTCAACAATTGTGGAATCAGCATGCAAGCCTTCCCTGTCGATCAACGACATCGCCCTCAAGCGTATCGATCGCTTCCATCAATGCTTCGACTTCGGTATCGGTACTGTCGGGTTGATACTGTGCCAGCAGTGCGGAGCGGAACATCCTGATCTTTCTGCGCGCGTTGTATGTCCTGATCGCCGGCCTGCGCAGTGACTGTTGTTCGCGCAGCAACCATTGATTCCCCAGGCTGCTGCACTGGTGAAGATGGTCGATGATCCCGTGCAGGATCGCGCTGCTGTCGGTCGAATGGGCCTCGATCATGGAATAGCCCTGTATGCCCCAGAACGACAGTGCATAGCCGTAGCGTTGATTGAGGATCATTTCGAGCGGCGAAACGTAGATGTCTTCGCGCGAGGTCCGTATCAGCAGGGTTGCTTCGTGCGCTGAGACAAGCTGGTCCGAGAAAATGACGAGTGCTGGTCGCTGACCGGACTGCGCCAGCCGTACTATGGCGCTTGCGCTCAACCCAAGGCTGTTCTCGTTGCACACAACGCGTAGGCGCCCTGCATCTGCGAGCTGTCTGCTTCTGGTCAAGACTGCGCGCGTGGATGGCAGGACCAGCGCAAGAGCGTCGGTGCCAGCGTGTTCGATCCCTGTATCGGAATGGAGGCTCCGCTCGAACTCCTCCGGTGCGTTGAATCCATCCATGGAATGTGCTCTCGGTAATGACGAGGGCGAAGGCAACAGCCTTCGCCCTCGATCTGCGTCAGTTGATGCCCGGCTCGATTTCCGGCACGCAGTCATTGCCGTTGCTGCCGCAACAGTCCGAGCAGAACAGTGCTACCGCACCATTCCTCACCATTTCAAATGCTGTGCCAATCGACGTTGCGTCATCGGCCCTCTGCAGCATCCCAGCTTCAAAGTCTGCGACATCCAATGCCATAGAACTCATCCTGATTCTCCATTCCAATTGGATACAACGATCAATAGCCGGACAGAGTGAGCCGGCCAATCTGGACGCAACGTCCAAATTCCTTTTTTGAATCAGCTTGCGCGGTGATCTGAACAGTCGAAGGGGATCACCATGAATTTATCGTGAATGGGAAAGTGCTACTGATGAGGGCGAAAGTCAATAGCCTCAGTTCGGACATCCGAGGAGGTAATGGCAGGGCCTGGTCGCCAGGGAAACGAGATCCAGGTCTGCGCGACTGGGAGCGGACGGATCGCATGCATCGGGCCTGACCGGTCCATGTCCAAAGGCCTAGAATGGTGCAATTGCAACCACAGGCTGGAACCCCCATGGCTTCGATCCGCATCGCGATGGCGCAGTTCGATTTCCCGGTCGGCGATGTCGCCGGCAATACCGAGCGCATCATCGAGATGATCGGCCAGGCGCGCGAGGAGTACGGCGCCGAGCTGGTGATGTTCCCCGAGCTGGCGGTCAGCGGCTATCCGCCGGAAGACCTGCTGCTGCGCCCGGGCTTCCTGTACGAGTGCGAACAGGCGATGGGCCGCATCGCCGCTGCCTGCCGTGGCATCACGGCCGTGGTCGGCTGGCCGCAGGCCGCCGGTGCGGTGGTCTACAACGCCGCCAGCGTGCTGCGCGACGGCCTGGTCGAGCGCACCTACCGCAAGCGCGAGCTGCCCAACTATGCGGTGTTCGACGAGCGCCGTTACTTCGACGTGGATCCGGACGGCGGCAGCTGCGTGTTCGACGTGAACGGCGTGCCGGTCGGCCTGCTGATCTGCGAGGACCTGTGGTTCGCCGAGCCGCTGGCCGATACGGTGCGCGAGGGCGCGCAGCTGGTGGTGGTCCCCAACGCTTCGCCGTACGAGCGTGGCAAGCACGCCCAGCGTGACGCCGTGCTGGCCGCGCGCACCCGCGAGAGCGGGGCAGCGATTGCCTACCTCAACGTGGTCGGTGGCCAGGATGCGCTGGTGTTTGACGGCGCCTCCGTGGTGGCCGATGGCGACGGCACGGTGCACCCGGCGGCCGCCGCCTTCGTCGACCAGTGGCTGGTGGTGGACTACGACGGCGAAACCCGCCGCTTCCTGCCGCATGTGTGGATGGACGATGGCGACGAGAGCATGGACGCGCTGGCGTGGCGCGCGGTGACCCGCGGCATCCAGGACTACTGTGGCAAGAACGGTTTCAAGAAGGTGTGGCTGGGCCTGTCCGGCGGCATCGATTCGGCCCTGGTGCTGGCCCTGGCGGTCGACGCGATGGGGGCGGAGAACGTCACCGCCGTGCGCCTGCCGTCGCGCTATACCGCTGGCCTGTCCAACGACCTGGCGGCCGAGCAGTGCCAGGCACTGGGCGTGAAGCTGGAGGCGGTCTCCATCGAGCCTGCCTTCAAGGGCCTGATGGAGTCGCTGGCGCCGATGTTCGAGGGCACCACGCCGGATGTGACCGAGGAAAACCTGCAGTCGCGCAGCCGTGGCGTGATCCTGATGGCGCTGGCCAACAAGTTCGGCGGCCTGCTGCTGACCACCGGCAACAAGAGCGAGTATGCGGTCGGTTACGCCACCATCTACGGTGACATGTGCGGCGGCTACGCGCCGCTGAAGGACCTGTACAAGACGGAGGTGTTCGGCCTGTCCAAGTGGCGCAACACCGTGGGCGGCGCGCCGGTGATCCCGCCGGCGGTGATCAGCCGCCCGCCGTCGGCCGAGCTGCGCGACAACCAGCTGGACCAGGATTCGCTGCCGGCCTATGACGTGCTGGACGGCATCCTGTACCGCTACGTGGACCAGGAGCAGTCGCGCACGGAGATCGTGGCGGCCGGCTATGACGCGGCCGTGGTGGACCGCGTGCTGCGCCTGGTGCGCATCAGCGAGTGGAAGCGGCACCAGGCGGCACCGGGCCCGAAGGTTTCGCGCCGGGCGTTCGGCCGCGAGCGTCGGTACCCGATCAGCAACGGCTACAAGAGCTGAGCGGCGGTCGCCGGGCATGGCCCGGCGCTACCGGGTCATCCACGCATGGCGTGGATCTACTGTAGAGCCGAGCCAATGCTCGGCTTGAAGCTACAAAAGAAAAGGGCCCCTTGCGGGGCCCTTTTTCTTACTTCTTTTCCAGCCGCGCGTTGCGCTGGCCGGTGCTGGCCGACTTCTCGCCGGCGAACGGGTTCAGCTTGCGGATCATCCACGGGTACTTCGGCCAGTTGCCTTCCAGCCACGGGTGCTGCGGCTGGTTCAGCGTCAGCACGCGACGGGCGTCGTCGGCCAGGGTCTTGTTGCCCAGGTGGGTGTAGGCCTCGCCCAGCACCGCCACGGCGTCGTACTGGAAGGCGCTCTGCGGGTAGGTTTCCAGCAGGTAGTTGGCGCGGCCGGCGGCCGAGACATAGGCCTCGCGACGCAGGTAATACAGGGCGTTGTCCAGCTCGTGCTGGGCGAACACGTCACGCAGCTCGATCATCCGCTGGCGCGCATCGGCGGCATAACGGCTGTTCGGGTAGCGGTCGACCACGATGTTGAAGTCCGAATACGCCTGGTGCGGCGTGGACAGATCGCGGCGGCTCGGGTCCAGGGACCATACGCGACGCAGGAAAACCGTATTGCGGTTGGAGTTGGCCAGGCCGCGCAGGTAGTACAGGTAGGCGATGTTGCGGTGGGTCGGGTAGGTACGGATGAAGCGGTCGATGCTGGACACGGCGTCATCGTGCTTGCCGGCCTTGTACTGGGCGTAGGCGGTTTCGATCATCGCCTGCTCGGTGTACGGGCCATACGGGTACTGCGCCACCAGGCGACGGAAGCTGGCTTCGGCGCCGCTCCAGTTGCCGCCCTGCATCAGCGAGTGGCTCTTGTCGTACAGTTGTTCGACCGGCGTTCCTTCATCGGGGCGATCACCCTTCTTGGCGCCGCGATGGCAACCGGTGGCGGCGATGACCAGCACCAGCAACAGGGCGGTGAGGCGGACGGGCGCGGAGAGCATGGAGGAGCGTCGGATCATGGGGTCAAGGCGGGACGCGTCTGGAATACGAAGGGTCGATGATAGCCTAGTGTCCTGTCCAGCGACTGAAACCGGTCGGCCGGACCCCAAAATTTCGAAGATACCCCCCTGCCATGTCTGAACAATCCTCCGAATCGGCCCGCCAGGCCATCGTCCCCGACACCTCCGCCGGCCGCCGTTTCGACGCGGTCGTGGCCGAGCTGTTCCCCGAATACTCGCGCTCGCGCCTGACCGAGTGGATCAAATCCGGCAATGTGCTGCTGGACGGCGCCCAGGCCCGCCCGCGCGACCCGCTGCGCGGCGGCGAGGCCGTCACCCTGAACGTGGTGCTGGACACCCAGACCGACGCCCAGCCGGAGGACATCCCGCTGGACGTGCTGTTCGAGGACGAGCACCTGCTGGTGATCAACAAGCCGGTGGGCCTGGTGGTCCACCCGGGCGCCGGCAACCACAGCGGCACCCTGGTCAACGCCCTGCTGTACCGCGACCCGTCGGTGGCGGTGCTGCCGCGCGCGGGCATCGTGCACCGCCTGGACAAGGACACCAGCGGCGTGATGGTGGTGGCGCGCACCCTGGAAGCGCAGACCGCGCTGGTCGAGCAGCTGGCCGCGCGTGACGTGCACCGCCAGTACCTGGCCATCGTGATGGGCGCCCTGGTGGCCGGCGGTACCGCCGATGCCCCGATCGATCGCCACCCGCGCGACCGCCTGAAGATGGGCGTGCGCGAGGACGGCAAGGAAGCGATCACCCATTACCGCCTGCGCGAGCGCTTCCGTGCGCACACCGCGCTGGAATGCCGCCTGGAAACCGGCCGCACCCACCAGATCCGCGTGCACATGGCGCACATCCGCCACCCGATCGTGGGTGACCCGCTGTACGGCGGCGCGCTGAAGCTGCCCAAGGGCGCCAGCGATGAGCTGGTCGCGGCCCTGCGCGGATTCAAGCGCCAGGCCCTGCACGCGGAAACCCTGGAGTTCGTGCACCCGATCACCGGCGAGCAGGTGCGCAATACCGCACCGGTGCCGGCGGACATGCTGCACCTGATGAAGGTGCTGCGTGAAGACAGCGCGGCCTTTGCCGAGCGCGAGCGGGACCGCTGGTGATGGACGCCACGCTGCCGCTGCTGCAGGCCGACTGGCCGGCGCCTGCGGGCGTCCGCGCGCTGACCACGCGTCGGCATGGCGCGGGCATCTCGCCGGCGCCGTTCGCGCAGTTCAACCTGGGCAATCGGCATGCGGCCGACGGTGATACCCCGGCCAACGTCGAGCACAACCGGCAGCTGCTGCAGCAGGGCCTGGCCCTGCCATCGGCACCGCACTGGCTGCGCCAGGTGCATGGCACCACCGTGCTGCGTTTCGACGCGGCACCGGTGGCCGGTGCCAGCGAGCCGGTGGCCGACGCCGCGGTGACCTCGGTGCCAGGCGTGGTGCTGGCCATCCTCACCGCTGACTGCCTGCCGGTGGTGTTCGCCGCCGCCGATGGCAGCGAGGTGGGGGCGGCGCATGCCGGCTGGCGTGGCCTGGCCGACGGCATGCTGGAAGACACCGTGGCTGCCATGAACACCCCGCCAGCGCAGCTGCGTGCCTGGCTGGGCCCGGCAGCCGGCCCGCAGCACTATGAAATCGGTGAAGAGGTCTACCACGCCTTCGTTGGCCACGATCCGGGCGCGGAAGCGGCCTTCGTCGCCACCCGCGCCGGGCACTGGAAAGTGGACCTGTTCGCCCTGGCCCGGCAGCGCCTGCAGGCCGCCGGGCTGGATGCAGCCAGCATCCATGGCGGAACGATCTCGACCATGGCCGACCCGGACCTGTATTCGCACCGCCGCGACCGCCGTACGGGGCGCATGGCCACGCTGGTGTGGATGGCATGAACGGGCCCGCAGCGCCGGCAGTGATCGTCTTCGACGGTGTCTGCGCGCTGTGCAGCCGCTGGGTGCGTTTCCTGCTGCGGTTTGACCGGCAGGGGCGCTACCGCTTCGCGGCGATGCAGGGTGCACAGGGCAGCGCCCTGCTGCGCGCCCATGGCCTGGACCCGAACGACCCGCTGTCGTTCCTGCTGGTGGACGCGCAGGGCGCCTGGACCGACACCGACGCGATCCTGCGCGTGCTGACGGGGCTGGGCGGCCTGTGGCGCGTGGCCGGCGTGCTGCGCCTGTTGCCGCGTGGTTGGCGGGACGTGGCCTATCGCGCGCTGGCGCGTAACCGCTACCGCTGGTTCGGCCGGCACGACGCCTGTTACCTGCCTGGTCCGGAACAGGCCGCGCGGTTCCTGGATTGACCGCCGCCGGGCGTGGCCCGGCGCTACGACGTGCGCGGGCCAAGGTAGCGCCGGGCCACGCCCGGCGGACCCGTTACCCTTCCAGCGCTTCCAGGTAGCTGCGGCGCCAGTGGTTGATGTCGTACGTGCGCAGGTGGTCCATCATCGCGTGCCAGCGTTCCTGGCGCCGGCGCAGCGACATCGTCGCCGCGGTGGCGATGGCATCGGCCACGCCGTCCAGGTCGTGCGGGTTCACCAGCAGTGCCTGCTTCAGTTCATCAGCGGCACCGGCCAGCAGTGACAGCACCAGCACGCCGGGATCATCCGGGTCCTGCGAGGCCACGTACTCCTTGGCCACCAGGTTCATGCCATCGCGCAGCGGGGTTACCAGGCCCACGGCCGCAGCGCGGTAGAAGCCGGTCAGCGTGGCGTGGGTGAAGTTCTGGTTGACGTAGCGCAGCGGGGTCCAGTCGGGCTCGGCGTGGCCACCGTTGATGTGCCCAGCAATCTGCTCCAGCTGGCTGCGCAGCTGCCGGTACTCGGTGACATCGCCGCGTGAGACCGGGGCGATCTGCAGGTAGGTCAGCGAGCCGCGCTGGTCGGGGTGGCGCTCCAGGTAGCGTTCGAAGCCCTGGAAGCGCTCGGGCAGGCCCTTGGAATAATCCAGGCGGTCCACGCCGATGGCCAGCTGGCGGTCGCGCAGGCTGCTGCGCAGGTTCTTCACCGAGGGCTTGGTTGCTGCCGTTGCCGCCTGGCGGGCGATGAGGTCGGTATCGATGCCGATCGGGAAGGCTGCCGCGCGGAAGCGGCGCCCGCCGGGGGCTTCCAGCCGGCCATCCTCCAGTACGCGGCCACCGCCGAACAGGCGCAGGTAGGTCTGGAAGCGGTCGGCGTCGCGCTGGGTCTGGAAGCCGACCAGATCGTAGGCATAGAGCGAGGAGAACAGCCGCAGGTGGTCGGGCATGGCCTGCAGCAGGTCGGCCGACGGCATCGGGATATGCAGGAAGAAGCCGATCCTGCAGCCGATGCCGCGCTCGCGCAGCATCGCGCCCAGCGGTATCAGGTGATAGTCGTGGATCCAGACGATGTCGTCCTCGCGCAGCAGCGGCGCGAGCTTGTCGGCGAACAGCGCATTGACCTTGTGGTAGGTCTCGCGGGTGCCGCGGTCATAGTCGACCAGGTCCAGGCGGAAGTGCAGCAGCGGCCACAGCGTGCGGTTGGAAAAGCCGTTGTAGTAGCCATCCACATCGCGCTTGGCCAGGTCCATGGTGACGTACTCGATGTCACCGTCCTTCTGCTGGTGCAGCGTGCCGCTGGCATCCTTTGCGTTCTTGCCGCTCCAGCCGAACCACATGCCGCCGCGTTCCTTCAGTGCGGCAAGCAGGCCCACGGCCAGGCCGCCGGCGCGGCTTTCACCGGGTACGGCCACCCGGTTGGACACTACGACCAGACGACTCACGACGCCTCCTGCCAGGAACGCGACAGGCGCATGGCGGCGGTGATCAGGCCGACGTGCGAATAGGTCTGCGGGAAGTTGCCCCACGCTTCGCCACCGTCGAAGGCCAGGTCTTCGGAGAGCAGGCCGAGGTGGTTGCGCTGCTTCAGCAGCAGCTCGAACATCTCGCGCGCTTCGTCCATGCGGCCGATCGCCGCCAGCGCATCGATGTACCAGAACGTGCAGATGGTGAAGCTGGTTTCCGGTTCGCCGAAATCATCCGGTGCCACGTAGCGGTACAGCGAATTGCCGTGCTTGAGGTCGCGGCCGATCGCCTCGACGGTGGCGACGAAGCGGGCGTCCAGTGCGTCGATGAAACCGATGTCGGCCAGCAGCAGCAACGAGGCATCCAGGCGATGGCCGTCGAAGGTGTCGGTGAAGTGGCCAAGCTCCTCGCTCCACGCCTTTTCCATGATGCGGGCGTGGATGGTGTCGGCGCGCTCGCGCCAGTAGTTCGCGCGATCGTCGCGCTTGAGGCGCACGGCGATCTTGCACAGGCGGTCGCAGGCGGCCCAGCACATCGCGCTGGTGTAGGTATGCACTTCGGTGCGGCCACGGAATTCCCACAGGCCGGCATCGGGCACGTCATGCAGGGCGAAGGCCTGCTCGCCCAGCGGCTCCAGCCGCGCGAAGGTGTGCGCATCGCCCGGGTCCTGCAGGCGGCGGTCGAAGAACAGCTGGGTGGATGCCAGCACCACGCTGCCATAGACATCGTGCTGGCGCTGCACCCAGGCCAGGTTGCCGCGGCGCACCGGGCCCATGCCGCGGTAGCCGGACAGGCTGGGCACTTCATCCTCGTCCAGCTTGGCCTCGAAGCCGATGCCGTACAGCGGCTGCAGGGTGCCGTCGGTGGTGGCCAGGTTGAAGATGTAGCCGAGGAACTGTTCCATCGTGCGGGTGGCGCCGAGGCGGTTCAACGCACGCACCACGAACGCCGCATCGCGCAGCCAGCAGTAGCGGTAATCCCAGTTGCGCACGCTGCCGGGCGCTTCGGGAATGGAGGTGGTCATCGCGGCGATGATCGCGCCGCTGTCCTCGTACTGGCACAGCTTGAGGGTGATCGCGCTGCGGATGACCGCGTCCTGCCACTCCAGCGGGATGGACAGGTAGCGCACCCATTCGCGCCAGTAATCGCGGGTGCGCTGGAAGGCTTCCTGCACGTAGCCGCTGATGGAGCGGTTGAGCGATTCATCCACGCCCAGGATGAGGTGGATGGGATGGTTGAGCACGAACGGCAGGCCTTCGCGCACCATGCGCACGGGCACGTCGGTGGTCAGGCGCAGCACGTGTTCGGGCAGGATCCAGCGCACGTGGTTGCTGCCCCAGGTCGATTCGGGCACGCGGGCGCCCCAGTCGGCCAACGGGCGCGCCAGCACGGTGATGCGCGGGCTGCCGGTGAGCGGCCGCACCTGGCGGATCAGGCTGACCGGACGGTAGAAGCGGTCGTTCTGCCGCCAGCGTGGGGCGAAGTCGAGGATTTCCAGTGAACCGCCGTGGCTGTCGTGCAGCACGGTGCGCAGGATCGCGGTGTTGGTCAGGTATTCCTGCTCGCTGCTGGCGAAGTCCTCCAGCTCGATGGCGAAATCGCCGCCGGTCTGCTGGTTGGGCCCCAGCAGGGCGCAGAACGTAGGGTCGCCGTCGAAGGTGGGCAGGCAGCTCCAGACAACGCGGGCATGTTTGTCGACCAGGGCGCCGAAGCTGCCGTTGCCGACCACGCCCAGATCAAGATCGGGTTGGGTCATCACGCGGTACATCTCGGTTGCGGCCGTGGGGTGGCCGGGTCAATACGCATTCTCACGCAGCCAGGCGTGCACGCTGCGTATGTCAGGCAGCGCGAACACCGCCGCGCTGGGTTCACGTTCGCCGATCAGCACGCTCCAGCCATGCTGTCCGTTGGCGGCCTCGAAGCCGAACTCATCGGTGAGGTCATCGCCCAGGAAAACCGGCAGGCGGCCACGGAACGGCAGGTACTGCATCAGGCGGCGCAGGGCGCGGCCCTTGTCGGTGCCCACGGGGACGAACTCGACCACATGGTCACCGGGTTGCAGGCGATAGCTGGGGCGGCCGCGCACATGGCGCTCGGCGAAGGTGCGTACATCACTGGCGGCATGCGGTGCGCCACGCCAGTGCAGGGCCAGACCGGCACCCTTTTCCTCCACCAGCACGCCGGGATAGCCGTGGGCGAAACGCATGGCCTGCTGGTGCAGGGCATGCAGCCATTCGGCGGTGTCATCGTCCTGTTCTTCACGCAGCACGCGCCCGTCCTCGCCACGCAGTTCGTGGCCATGCAAGCCGGCGGCGGGCAGCTGCAGGGGGGCGAACAGCTGGTCCAGCTGTTCCAGTGGGCGACCACTGACGAGGGCGACCGCGCCTTCGAGGCGATCACTGATACGGCCGATGGCTTCACGCACATCCGGCAGGAGCTGCACGGCATCCGGGCGCGCAGCGAATTCTATGAGGGTGCCGTCGACATCGAGAAACAACGCACAGGCGTCGTCCAGCAATGGCGGTGGCGGACGCAGGGGGAGCGGTTCAGCCATGCCCACCAGCTTGCCAGCGGCGGCGTGTAGGGCAGGTCGAGGCGGGGCGACAACTGCCTGACCGGTGGGTGCCGACCGTTGGTCGGCACGAAGGGCAGTGCGGACCAACGGTCCGCACCCACCAGAAAAAATGAAGACCGGTGGGTGCCGACCATTGGTCGGCACGGAAGGGCAGTGCGGACCAACGGTCCGCATCCACCAGAAAAAATGAAGACCGGTGGGTGCCGACCGTTGGTCGGCACGAAGGGCAGTGCGGACCAACGGTCCGCACCCACCAGAAGAAATGAAGACCGGTGGGTGCCGACCGTTGGTCGGCATGGAAGGGCAGTGCGGACCAACGTCCGCACCCACCAGAAGAAATGAAGACCGGTGGGTGCCGACCGTTGGTCGGCACGAAGGGCAACGCGGACCAACGGTCCGCACCCACCAGAAGAAATGAAGACCGGTGGGTGCCGACCGTTGGTCGGCATGGAAGGGCAGTGCGGACCAACGGTCCGCACCCACCAGAAGATATGAAGACCGGTGGGTGCCGACCGTTGGTCGGCACGGAAGGGCAGTGCGGACCAACGGTCCGCACCCACCAGAAGAAATGAAGACCGGTGGGTGCCGACCGTTGGTCGGCACGAAGGGCAGTGCGGACCAACGGTCCGCACCCACCAGAAGATATGAAGACCGGTGGGTGCCGACCGTTGGTCGGCACGGAAGGGCAGTGCGGACCAACGGTCCGCACCCACCAGAAAAAATGAAGACCGGTGGGTGCCGACCGTTGGTCGGCACGAAGGGCAGTGCGGACCAACGGTCCGCACCCACCAGAAGCGGTCAGAACGTGTAACGCACGCGGCCGTAGTAGTACGCGCCGTTGCTGCCGATCGGCGACAGCACGTCGTACGGCAGGTTGCCGTAGTAGTAGATATCGTCGTTGGACTTGTCCGGGTAGTTGTCCGTCAGGTTCTGCCCGCCGATGGCCACGCTCCACTGCTTGTTGAAGCGGTATTCCACCTCTGCATCCAGCTGCCACTCGGCCTGGTAGGTCTGGCGCGGAATGTAGCCATCGCCGAAATTGAACACGCGGGTGGCGCTGCCGTAGCGGTTCACGCGGCTGCTCAGCGACCAGTGGTCGTTGCTCCAGGCGGCCGAGAAGCTGGCACGGGTGCGCGGGGTCGCGTCGGTCAGCGTGTTGGTTTCCTCGATGCCGAACAGCACGTAGTCCGCGTCCAGCGCCTGCAGCTGGGACGGGGTGGCCAGCACGTTCTTCAGCGTGGTCTTGGTGTAGGCATAGGTGCCGGTCAGCAGCAGCTGGCCATCGCCCAGTGCCTGGCGCCAGTTGGTCACCAGCTCGGCGCCACGGGTGCGGGTATCGGCGGCGTTGACGAAGAAGCTGGCACTCTGCAGGCCGGTGACGCCGTAGTTGGCGGCCACGAAGTCGGTCAGCGCATCGCCGGTGATGCTTTCCGACAGCGCGATGCGGTCGTCGATGTCGATCTGGAAGAAGTCCAGCGACAGGTCGAAGTGCTCACCGATGCGGCTGGTGAAGCCCAGCGAGGTGTTCAGCGACTTCTCCGGCTTCAGGTCCTGCGCGCCGAGGCCGCGGGCGATCGGGTTGTTGACCGACAGCAGGCGGCCCTGCACCAGCTGGCCAGCGGCGTTGTAGCCGGTGGACGTGGATTCGTAGCCGATCTGTGCCAGCGACGGCGCGCGGAAGTTGTTGGAGATGGCACCGCGCAGGGCGAAGGCCGGGGTGAATTCGTAGCGCAGGCCGAGCTTGCCGGTCAGCTCGCCGCCGAAATCGTCGCTGTGCTCGTAGCGCGCGGCCAGGTCGGTGGAGAAGTGGTCGCCGAACTGGCTGGACAGGCTGGCATAGGCACTGGCCACGTCGCGCGCCAGCGAAGCGGCATCCTGCGGGGTCAGGCCGCCACCGGCCTGCGAGCCGGTCGGGCGATCGGTGTACGGGCCGGCCGCATAGCTGGACGGGTCACCCGGACGCGTCTGGTAGCGCTCGTGGCGCACTTCCGCGCCCAGGCCCAGGGTGTGGGTGATGCTGTCGCTCTGCGAGAACACGCGGCTCAGGTCGAGGTTGCCCACGGTCTGCGCGTACTGGTAATCGGCGGTCTTGAAGCGGGTCGGGCTGGTCGGGCCCAGCGAGGCATTGATCGAATCGCGCAGGCGGTAGGTGAAGTCGTTCTGGCCGTAATCCACGCTGCCGTCATAGCTCCACTCGCCCCACTGGCCACGCACGCCGGCCACGGCCTGCACATCGCGGTTCTCGCCTTCGGAAATCGGGCGGTATCCGTTCGGGTAGACCTCCTTCCAGTTGGCATCGCCATCGGGGTAGCGGAAGTAGTTCGCACCTTCGGTGTCACGCTGGTTGAAGGTGCCGAAGGCATAGAACGTTGCGGTCTTGCCCACCGGAATCTCGGTGTTCAGCCACAGGTTGATGTCCTTGCTGGCGCCATCGCCGAGCACGTAGTTGCGCTTGCCCTGCAGCGCCAGGTTGGCCTCGGTCTGGTCCCACGGCGGGATCAGGTCGTAGCCGGCGCGGTTGGTGCCGTTGCGCTTCTTGTATTCCAGGCCTACGCGCAGGAAGCCGCCATCCTCGCCCAGCGACGTGCCGACCTTGGCGCTGATGTTGCCGGCCTGGCCATCGGTGAGGGTGCGGCCGATCGGCTTGAGGTCGGTGTGGTTGGCGCCGTAGCTGGCTTCGATCTCGCCGCCGTCGCCGCCGTTGTCCAGGATCACGTTGATCACGCCGGCCACGGCATCGGAGCCGTACAGGGCGCCGGCGCCATCACGCAGCACTTCGATGCGCTTGATGGCGCTGACCGGGATCGAGTTGAAATCGACCGGGGTGGTGCCCTTGCCGATCTTGCTGTCCGTGTTGACCAGTGCGGTGTGGTGGCGGCGCTTGCCGTTCACCAGCACCAGCACCTGGTCAGGCGACAGGCCACGCAGCTGCGCGGCGCGCACGTGGTCGGCGCCGCCGGAGTTGGACTGGCGCGGGAAGTTGAACGACGGCAGCAGGGCCTGCAGCGCACTGCCCAGCTCGCCGTTGACCACGCCGGCCTTGCGGATGTCCTCGGCGGTGAGCACGTCCACCGGCGAGGTGGATTCGAGCACGGTGCGGTCGGCGGCGCGGGTGCCGGTGACGATCACCGTGTCCAGGTTGGTGGCCGCATCCTGGGCAGAGGCGAGGGCGGGGGACAGGGCGAGCGCGATGGCGAGGCCAAGCGGCGACGCGGACAGGCGGGGGGACATGCGGACTCCAGCAACAACGACGTGGGGAAGGGGCGGGGGAGAGAAAGTTTCACTTACATCCATCCGGATGAAGCGATATATTATCTTGGCGTGAGGAGGGGGTGTGACGCAAGCCCCGCTTCCAATCGCATCAGCTGATGCCCCTGTGGCATGAGTGATTGGTTGCAGCCGCAACCGAAACGCAGGTGTACCCTCCGTGCCCCTTCGTCGTGCTTTTCCCCTTCCCCGGAGTGCTGTCCCCCATGAAACACCTTGGCCTGATCTTTGCCGTGCTGCTGGCGACCAGCGGCTGCGCCAGCCTGTCCTCGAAGGCGCCCAGCGCCTATGCCACCACCGCCGAGATGCAGGGCGACGCCGCGCGGCCGTCCAACGGCCAGGGCTGGGTGCGCAGCGAGCTGTACTTCGGCGTGGGTGAGGAGCAGGGCGCGGGCAACCGGCCGCAGGCGGACACCATCAGCGAGGCGCAGTGGCGCGCCTTCCTGGACAAGGAAGTGACCCCGCGCTTCCCCGATGGCCTGACGGTGTTCGATGCCTACGGCCAGTGGCTGTTCCGCGGCGACACCTCGCCCAACCGCCTGCGCACCAAGGTGCTGGTGGTGCTGCATGAAGACAGCCCGCAGCGTCGTGCCGACATCGAAGCCATCCGCCTGGCGTGGAAGCAGCAGACCAAGCACCAGTCGGTGCTGTGGTCGCGGCAGGCCGTTGACGTATCGTTCTGACCTGGAGGCGCCACCGTGGCGCCGCAGGGAACGACGATGAGACACAGGGACACGGTGATGGGCCTGCTGCTGGCGGGCCTGATGACTCCGCTGGCGCATGCCGCTGAAAGCAATGCGCCGCTGCGCTTCGAGGCGGCGCCCGGCGTCCGCGTGCAGGCCGAGGTGACGGAGGGCGGCAGCATTGCCGTGCAGGTACTGCCCTCGGGCAAGCGGCAGAGTCTGCCGGGGGCCCCCGATGTCGAGGGCAATTCCCGCCTGTCTGCCGAGGATGTCGATTTCGATGGGCGCCCGGAGCTGGTTGCGCGGGCGTCGGTCGGCATGGTCAACGAAGCGGTGGCGGTGTATCGCTACGATCCGGCCAGCGGCGGTTTCCGCGCGCTGCAGGCCCAGACCCATGGCCGTGACAACTGCGGCGGCCTGATGGGCCTCACCGTTGATGCGGCCACCCGTATGCTGACCAGCAGCTGCCGCGGCGGGCCGATGTGGTACACCGATCAATACCGCTTCGATGGCAGCACGCTCTATCTGTACCGCTCCGAGGACGTGCTGCGCCTGGGCGACACATTGAACAACACGCTGCAGCCGGATCGGACCGAGGAAAACGGCCCGCTGGCGGTCTGGCGCACCCATGATGCGTCCGGCCGCGTGCTGGAAAGCGCCATCGCCGATGGCCTGAGTGCACCGGCCGCCAATGCACCGCTGCGCGGCCAGCAGGCCACGGTGCTGACCGCGCGCCTGTTCCTGTTTGATCGCCCGGGTGCTGCAAGCACCAAGCGCTATCTGCTGCAGGGCGACCGGGTCGAGATGCTGGATGAAAAGGACGGCTGGATGAAGCTGCGCTATCGCAACCCGAAGCGCGGCGCGATCGAGGGCTGGGTCAACGTCAACGATTGAAACAGGCGTTCAGTCACCGACGCAGCGGATGGTGCTGCGCTGGCGATATGCCTGGTCGAACAGCACCAGCAGACGCAGCGCCACCTCGGTCAGCGGCGAGTCTGCGCCCTGTGGTTCCTCCAGCATGCGGCCGATGATTTCCTGCACCAGTGCCTGTGACTGCTCGGGCGAGATGGAGGGCTGCGCGTAGAACTCACGCGCGAGCCGGCACAGCTGCGGGTAGCGCTGCGCATCGGAACTGAGGATGGCTTCCTCGTGCGGCGCAATCCAGGCACGCTGTTCCGGGTCGCGCCCGTTGTCGAGGTAGAGGTCGAAGGCCACGTCGGTTCCTGTCCGGGTCAGCGGGTCTGCCAGGCCACGGCCTGGCCATCGCGGTGGGCGGCGGCAAACACCAGAAGCAGGCGCAGGCCGCCCCTGCGCTGCACGTCGTCACCAGGGACGGTGGCCAGGCACTGCAGCAGTTCGTCCATCGCGGTTGCGAGCGCGGTGCCCTCGAGGCTGCCGCGCGGCTGCGCACGCAGTGTTGCCAGATGCGGATGCAGGGTGGCATCGAGCCCCTGCAGCCACTGCAGTTCGTGGTAGTTCAGGGTGTCGCGCGATTCAGCGCGGTGCAGGATGAGCTGCATGGGGGCAGGCCGGGGAATCTGCCGTCAATGTATCGGATCAGCCTGCACAATGCCCACAGTGGCATCACTTGGCCGGGTCTAGCCTCGGGGTTCCCCCGAACCCCGACTGTGCCCCCATGAGCAAGCGCGTTGCAGAAATCGTCATCGACACACTTCAGCAGGCCGGCGTCCGCCGCTGCTACGGCATTGTGGGCGATACCTTGAACCACGTGACCGATGCGATGCATCGCAGCGAGATCGAATGGGTGCACGTGCGCCACGAAGAAGTGGCCGCCTTCGCCGCCGGCGCTGATTCGCTGGTGAGCGGGCAGCTGACCGCCTGCGCCGGTTCCTGCGGGCCCGGTGGCCTGCACTTCATCAACGGCATCTTCGAAAGCAACCGCAACCGCGCGCCGATGGTGCTGATCGCCAGCCAGATCCTCACCAGCGAACTGGGCATGGAATTCCCGCAGGAAGTGGATTTCAAGGCGGTCTATGGAAGTTGCACGGTGTTCTGCGAGCAGGTGCACAGCCCCGAGCAGGCGCGGCGCGTGGTGGCGCTGGCCTGCCAGGCGGCGATCAGCCGCCGCGGCGTGGCGGTGGTCATCCTGCCGGCGGACATCAGCGAGGCCGAGGTGAAGCACGACGTGCCGTTCTCGGTGCATTACGCCCAGCCGGTGCTGCGCCCGTCCGATGACGAGCTGCAACGCATCGCCGGACTGCTGGGGCAGGGCAAGCGCATCGGCATCTATGCCGGCGCCGGTTGCCAGGGCGCGCACGCGCAGCTGCTGGAACTCGCCCGGCAGCTGCAGGCGCCGGTGGCGCACACCTCGCGTGCCAAGGATTTTGTCGAGCCGGACAACCCCTACAACATGGGCATGACCGGCATCTTCGGCATCGAATCGGGCTTCCACACGTTGATGGAGTGCGACACGCTGCTGCTGCTGGGCGCTGACTTCGCCTGGGGCCAGTTCTACCCGGACAAGGCGACCATCATCCAGGTCGACCGCGATGGCAGCCACCTCGGCCGCCGCCATCCGGTGAGCCTGGGCGTGGTTGGCGACATCGCACCGACGCTGGACGCGCTGCTGCCGATGCTGCCGCCACGCGAGGACAGCACCTTCCTCGACGAGTGCATCACGCACCGGGACAAGGCGCTGCAGAAGCGCGAACAGGAAGAACAGCCCGGCGAAGGCGAACTGATCCACCCGCAACACCTGACCGCGTTGCTGTCGAAGCACGCCAGCGACGATGCCCTGTTCACCGCCGACGGTGGCTCGCCGATGGTCTGGGTGCTGCGCCATATCCGGGTGAACGGCCGCCGGCGCACGCTGACCAGCCTGCTGCACGGCACGATGGCCAACGCGATGCCGCAGGCGCTGGGCCTGCAGAAGGCCTTCCCCGGCCGGCAGGTGATTTCGCTGTCCGGCGATGGTGGCCTGGCGATGCTGCTGGGTGACCTGCTGACCGCCGTGCAGGAGAACCTGCCGATCAAGGTGGTGGTGTTCAACAACGGCTCGCTGAATTTCGTCGAGCTGGAGCAGAAGGTGGAGGGCCTGCTGGACAACTACACCGACCTGAAGAATCCCGATTTTGGTCGCCTGGCCGAGGTGATCGGTTTCCACGGCCGCACGGTGACCCGCAGCGAGGATCTGGAGGAAGCGGTACTGGACTTCCTGGCCCAGCGCGGACCGGCATTGCTGGATGTGCATACCAGCCGCGCGGAGCTGGTGATGCCGCCGCAGATCGAAGCCAAGCAGGTGGCGGGTACGGCGTTGTATGCGGCCAAGGCGGTGTTGAACGGCCGCTTCGACGATGTGAAGCACCTGCTGGTGGACAACTTCCTGAAAAAGTAGGGGTGGGGGGCGATGCAGGGCTGCGCCCTGCACCCGCTACAGACCAGAGCAACGTCAAGTTCAAGAGCTGGCTATCCGTGGGTTGGCGGGGTGGGTCCGGTTGAGGGGGACGCCGTAAACCCATCCCTGGGGGCTTGGTCGCGCCATCCATGGCGCTCACACCCCCTCAACCGGACCCACCCCGCCTTCGACAGTTTCCCGGTGGCCGGTAGATCCACGCCATGCGTGGATAGCGGAAGAATGATCGGAGTGATCTTCTGTAGCCGAGCCATGCTCGGCTCATGGCTCTCGCGTACAGCAGCCGAGCATGGGCTCGGCTCTACAACGGGAGCCTGCTTCTGATCTTCTGATTCTCTTCCGTGGCCGGCGCGCGCAGGAAATCGTCAGGGGCCGGGCGGGTGGGTGGCGCGGGGGTGTCCGCGGCATGGATGCCGCGGCCAAGCCCCCAAGGATGGGTTTACGGCGTCCCCCGCGCCACCCACCCGCCCGGCCCAGCCCGGAGATCGCTGTTCGAGACCCAGCCACGAGGGGCCCCGCCGTTGGCTGGAACCCATCATTCCATGACGGAATTGGCGCCCAGGCCCCGCTGGGCCTACCATCGGCGGTCCCCACCCCCACCGCCCCTTCCATGTCCGCTCCCGCTCCCGCCGCACCACGCCGCTGGTTCGTCGCTGGCGACTTCAATGGCTTCTTCGGCCTGGTCGTCGACAACCTCTCCATCCTTGGCTTCATCGCCATGGCCCTCATCGGCGTGTTCCAGTTCCCCGCCGATGTGGTGTTTGGCCGCATGTTCCCCGGCACGGCCTTCGGCGTGCTGGTCGGCAACCTGCTCTACACCCTGATGGCGCGCCGCCTCGCCGCACGCACCGGCCGCGACGATGTCACTGCCATGCCGCTGGGCCTGGATGCGCCGACCAGCATCGGCATGGCCCTGCTGGTGCTTGGCCCGGCCTTTGCTGCCTTCAAGCAGCAGGGCATGGACCCGCACGCCGCGGCAATCGCCACCTGGCAGCTGGGCATGGCCGCGCTGGTCATCATGGGCGTGCTGAAGCTGATCCTGTCCTTCTTCGGTGAAGCGGTGACCCGCGCGCTGCCGCGTGCGGCGCTGCTGGGCTCCATCGCCGGCATCGCCCTGGTGCTGATGGGCCTGCTGCCCCTGCTGGAAACCCTGCGCTCGCCGCTGGTCGGCTTCACCACGCTGGGCCTGCTGCTGTACGTGCTGATCGCCAAGGGCAAGCTGCCGGTGCGTGGCCCGGGCGTGCTGCTGGCCTTCGTGTTCGGCACCGTCCTCTATTACGGCCTCGGCCTGGCCGGGCTGGGCGTGCCGGGCTTCCAGGTGCCGGCCTGGGTGCCGCCGCAGGTGGTGCTGCCGCTGCCCACGCTGGGCTTCATCGATGGCCTGCCGACGGCGATGACCTACCTGCCGCTGCTGCTGCCGTTCGGCCTGCTGATGGTCGTGGGTGGCATCAACGTGTCCGAGAGCGCGCGCGCGGCCGGCGATGACTACCGCACCCGCGACATCCTGCTGGTGGAAGCGGTGGCCACGCTGGTGGCCGGTGTCTGCGGCGGCGTTGCCCAGACCACGCCATACATCGGCCAGCCGGCCTACAAGCACATGGGCGCACGCAGCGGTTACACGCTGCTGACCGGCCTGTTCGTCGGCATCGGCGGCATGCTGGGCATCATTTCCGGCCTGGTGCAGTGGCTGCCGCTGGCGGTGCTGGCGCCGATCATCGTGTACGTGTCCATCGACATCACCACCCAGGCGTTCCAGGCCACCCCGCGCCAGCACGCCGGGGCGATGGTGCTGGGCTTCCTGCCCTCGGCGGCGTACCTGCTGGCGATCAAGGCACCGGGCTGGATTCCCGCCGACCAGATGGGCGCGCTGCTGACCCACGTCGATGGCCACGGCCTGCCGGAACTGGCGGTGATCTTCGCGCTGGGCAATGGCTTCATCATTACTTCGATGCTGTGGATCGCCACCGTATCGGCGATGGTCGATGGCCGCCTGCGCCGCGCCTGCGGTTTCCTGCTGGTGGCGGCCGGCCTGACCCTGTTCGGCCTGATCCATTCGGTCGACCCGCGCGGTGGCATCTACCTGCCGTGGGATCTGCAGGGCCTGGCGCGCATCATCAGCTGGCAGTTTGCCGGGGCCTACGTGGCGCTGGCTGTGCTGCTGGGGCTGCTGTCGCTGCAGAAGCAGCCGGTAAAGCCGTTGGCTGACGCCGGGCATTGATGGGGCGCCGGGCCTTGCCCGGCGTCAGGTGTCTCCATCCAGCTCGGGGTAATGGCGGAAGATGCCGTTGGTGTTGAACGCCAGCCGCCGCTCCGAGTCCAGGTACGCGGCGATGTTCGGCCGTTTCGCCACCCGCTCCTGCAGCGCCCGCAGCAGGGGCAGGGTGGGCGCCAGGGCCTGCATCCGCTTCGGGAACATGTAGTCCAGGCCGCTCAGCAGCTGGAACAGCGAGAGGTCCACGTAGGAGTGCTCGCGCAGCGGGTGGCGACCGCCGTTGGCCTCGATCACCTGCTCGAAGTAGCCGAGGAACTTCGGCAGGCGCTCGCTGCGCATCGTTGCCGCGCGCGCCTTGGCCTCGGCTTTCTGCTCCTCGTAGTACTGCGAGGCGGCAATCGGATGATGGGTGTCGTGCACTTCGGCCACCAGATCGGCGATGGTCAACTGCAGCTGCAGCGCCTGCATCCGCCGCGAGGCCGCCTGCGGTACCAGGTCCAGCGTGGGGCCGAGGAAGTCCAGGATCGCCGCAACCTGTGCGATCACCTGCCGTCCGGCCTTCAGGAACGGGGGTGCAAATGGCTGCCCGCCCTCGGCCTGGCCCTGCAGGAACGGCTCCATGACCGCATCACCATGGACGCGTGCCATGTCCACGTACCCGGCGCCGGCATCTTCCAGTGCCAGCCGCACGAACTCGCCACGGCCCTGGATGCCGGTCCAGTAATACAGCGCGTAGTGCATCGCCTGTTCCCTCGCAACGAACCAGCCCCCAGAGTCGCTGCATGGACGCAAAGCAGGCGTGAGCGCCGGGCGTGGGCGGCGTCAGTGTGTATCGCGCCTGCCGGTTTCCGCTGCGGCTGCCTTCAGGCCTGAGGTGGTGCGATGGGCAGGGCAAAGTCGAAATCGTCATCTGCCCGTATCGCAGACAGCTCGGTCACGGCCCGCAGCTGCAGCCCATAGCCCTGTGGAGGGTGCGGCTGCGGCAGGCCGGTGTACCCATGGATGGCAACGTCGTAACAACCTGGAAGCACGTCCAGATAGTCGCTGTTTGGCAGGCGCTCCTGCAGGCGCTGGCGGTAGTGCAGGAAGAAGTCCGCATCCCACGCCATCAACGCGTGCAGGTCAGCGGCGATCAACACGCCGCTGTCCACCCGCAGCGGGGCGCCGGGATGGCTGAAGCAGCGCGTGGCGCCGTCGGCAGGAGCGCTGGTGTCGGCGAATGCGGGCTCAATGAAAACCGCGTAGTCGTCTTCTTCGATGGGGTACATCGGGAACACCGCGCCGGCCCGCGTGGCCGCATCACCGACCGCCGGGTCATCAACGAACCTGCTGAAAGGTGCTTCGCCCGGTGCAAAGTGCTGCCGCAGGAATGCATCCAGCACCAGCGGATCAAACAGCACGATGCCGGGCTGGAGCAGGCGTAGTGCCGCGGTGTGTTTCATTGGAACGCCAGAGTGGGCGAAGCGGGCATTCATGCGGCCTGCGCGAAGATGCAGTGTAAACGCGTCAGTACACGGTCGAGTGCGGCGGGGAACCCCGCAAGCGCGTGCCGGTCTGACGTAGTCCAAGCAGTTTGCAGAGCGAGGTTGCGCATCATGCAGAAGAGTGGAAAAGCAGTGTGGCCCTGGGTGTTGGGCGTCGTGGTGGTTGGCGGTGCGGGCGCGTGGTTGTTCCGCGACCAGTGGCAGGGTCTGGCCGATCGCGTGGAGGTGCCCGCCCAGACGGCACCGCCTTCGACTGCGGCAACCCCTGCAGCACCGGCCACGGAGGCCGCACCCTCGGCGCCGGCCATCCAGCATCCGCTGGACACCGACGTTGCTGCCGATCCGGCGCTGCCAAAGATGGAAGACAGCGATACTGCTGCATGGACCGCGCTGAGCGGCCTGTTCCAGGGGGAAGGCGGGCTGGCGCTGCTGCTGCGGGACCACCTGATCCAACGCCTGGTCACCCACGTGGACAACCTGGACAAGACCAGCGTGCCACCGTCTGCGCTGGCCACGCGGCCGCTGCCCGGCGGCCTGCAGGTGGAGGCCGGCGAAAACGGCGAGCAGATTGCCGCAGGCAACGCGGCGCGCTACGCGCCCTACGTGCAGGCATTCACCGCGCTCGATCCTGCGGCAGTGGGTACGGCGTACAAGCGCTTCTATCCGCTGATCCAGCAGGCCTACGTCGACCTCGGGCGGCCGCAGGGCTACTTCAACGACCGCCTGGTGGCGGTGATCGATCATCTGCTGGAAACCCCGGAACCGGCGCGGCCGGTGGCGGTGGTGCGTGATGAGCGGGGCCGCTATCGCTTTGCCGATCCCGATCTGCAGTCGCGCTCGGTGGGGCAGAAGGCACTGCTGCGCATGGATGCCACGCAGGAGCGTGCGGTGAAGCAACAGCTGCGCGCGATCCGCAGTTCAATCACGCGCGGCTGAAGGCCGCAGCGGCAGATGTCATCACCACCGTGATACGGTCGGCGTCGGGTAGACAGGAGTAACCTCGATGCATGCAATGTGGTTGGGAGTGAGTGCGTTGTTCGCCACGGCGGTGGCTTCGGCTGCCACCGTGGACACAGCGGACGCCGAACTGAGTGATCCCTATCGCTACACCCGCAGCGTGCGCCTTGCCGAACTGGGCAGGCTGCAGGCGCTGGGCAAGACCCAAGGGGCAAAGGGACTGCTGGGCCAGGCAGGCTTCTACCGGGTGCGTGGGGAGCTGGAACGCTCCAGCAAAGCCGCCCAGCAATGCCTGCAGGCCGTGGCCAGTGAACCGGCCGACAGCGTGACGGGGGTCGAGTACCTGTGCTCGGCCACCTTGGCCGGCAATCTGCTGCTGCAGGGCGATATCGCCGGATGGGCAACGCAGATGCTGCAGGTCCGCACGCTGCTGGAGCGTGATATCCGGCCGTTGTTGAAACGCCAGGTGGGCGACATCCATCTTGCCGGCATCAGTGAGCCGCATTTCGAGCGCTTCACCGCCTGGCCGCGCAATGCGCTGGCAGTGCCTGCGCCTGCCAGCGATGTCAGCGTTCCCCTGCAGATGAACAACGAACTGCCGACGCTCGCCCTGAAGGTCCGTACCGCCACCGGTGAACGCGAGGTGCGCGTGCATCTGGACAGCGGCGCGGCGCATTCGCGCATCGGGCGCGCACTGGCGGCCGAACTCGGGCTGGCGCTGACCGAAGGTTTCATGGTGGCCGATGGCAAGCCCGGGCAGTTGTATGCGCTGGCGGCGCCGGCCGATCTCGAGATCGGCGGTCTGGCGGTACGCGGCGTGTCCTTCGCAGTGCTGGGCCAGGACGACCTGCCACGCATCGGCCTGGACGTGCTGCGCGCGCTGGGCCGGGTGCGCATCAACAAGGATGCGCTGGTGATCCAGGCCACTGCCACCCCGGTGCCGTGCACGCGGCGGATGGCCACGCTGTCGACGCTGTGGGGGGATGCGTATGACGTTCGTTATCCGATCCGCGCCGGCAAGCAGAACGTGCTGGTCAAGGTCGATACCGGCTTCAATGGCGCCTTCCAGGCCCGTGGAACGCTGCCGGCAGCGCCGCCCGCGTCTGCGATCCGGCGCAAGAACGTGATCACCACTGCGGGCAGCGAAGACATCCAGTACGTAGAGGCGACCACGCCGGTGATGATCGGCGAGGAAGTGCTGAACCTGCCGGTGGACATCGGCCTGGCACCGGGGCCCGACCCCCTGTTCAACCCGGACTGGCGGGTGGGTTTCGCCGCGACCCAGCGCTACAGCCTGTACATGGACGTTGCCGGCACCTATGGCTGCCCGGTTGCCATTGCTGCCGCGCCGCCGCTGCTGCCACCGAAGCCGGCTGCCGCGCCGCCTGCCGGCGGTTGATTGCAGCTACAGGGTCTGCAGGAATGCCTCGATGTCCTGCAGGTCCTGGCGGCTGAGCCCGCGCGGACGCAGCAGTGGATCTGGCGCAGGGAAGGGCGCCGCATCGGCCGCAGGCGAGGCCGGTGCGCGCGGGCGCGCGCCGCCGACGTTGTAGAACGCCAGTACGCCCGACAGGCGCGGGATCAGACCGTTGTGCATGTACGGCGCGGTGCTGGCCACGCCACGCAGCGAGGGCGTGCGGAAGCGGCCGCTGTCGGCGGGATCGCCAGTGACTTCGTAGCGGCCCAGGTCCTGGCGTGGGCGGCCGTGGAAGTGCAGGCCGAGATTGTGGACGCCGTTGTCAGTGAGCGCGGGCCCGCTGTGGCAGTTCATGCAGCCGGCCTGCGTGCGGAACAGGTGCAGGCCGCGCAGCTGGGCATCCTCCAGTGCACCCGCATTGCCACGCAGGAAGCGATCAAAGCGGCTGTTGCGTGGCGACAGGCTGCGCTCGAAGGCCGCGATGGCCTGGCCGAGCTGGGCGGCATCGATGCGCGGTTGCGCGAACACCTCGTTGAACGCACGGCGATAGGACGCGTCGCGGCGCAGGCGGCGCACGGCGCCCTGCGCGCTGAACCCCATTTCCATGGGATCGGCGATGGGGTGCAGGGCCTGGTCTTCCAGCGTTGCGGCGCGCCCATCCCAGAACAGCGGTGATGCGTGTGCGCTGATGGCAACGCTGGGTGCGTTGCGGCGGCCGGGTTGGCGGTCGTGGCCGAACGATACGCGGCGGCCATCGGCCCAGCCCAGATCGGGATCGTGGCAGCTGGCACAGGCCAGTTGCCGTGATTTCGACAGCACCGGATCGAAGAACAACCGGCGCCCCAGCGCGACCTTGGCCGGGGTGGATGGATTGCCTGCAGGATCGACCGGTGCCGGCAACGGCGCGAGTTCCTGCCAGGCAACACCGGGGTCGACCTCCGGCGCGGGCCAGTGCCTGCTGGGGCCGCTGTAGAGCGCGCGCAGGCAGGCACCGTCCGGGCGTGCGGGCAGCACCTCGGGGCAGGGCGTGTCCTGCGCGGGCGCAGGCCCGCCCGCGCTGCCCAGCAACAGGGCAGCGACGGGCAGGGCCAGGCGCAGTGGGTGCAGGCGCTTCATCGACAATGGCCCGGCAGATGCCTGCCGGGCCGCCGGCTCAGAACGAATAGCCCATTTCCAGCCAGAAGCTGCGGCCAGGTTCGAAGTACATGGTGCCGGCGGCGGCACCGCTGGCTGTGGTCAGGTTGCTGCGGTTGAGCACGTTCTGCACTTCCACCCGCACATAGGCTTCCTGCTCGCGCGGCAGCACCCGGCGGTATTCCAGGTTGGCATCCCAGGTCCAGCTGCCGGAGAAGCGGCGCGTGGTGAGGTTGCGTACGCTTTCGCCGTCGATGACTTCCAGCGCGCCCTCGGTGGTGCCTTCGAAGCCTGCGCGGTAGCGGAAGAAGTTGTTCCAGCTCAGGCCCCAGGCTGGAATGTCGGTGCGGGTGCTCAGGCGTGCGCTCCAGGGCCGCAGGTACTGGGTGGCGGGCAGTTCATAGCGGTACATCAGCTTGCCATCCAGACGCACGCGCTCGAACAGGTCAGGGCGGTCTTCGTAGCTGTTGTAGTTGCGGTTCACATCGGTGTGGTCGGCCGAAAGCTGGAAGCTGTTGCGGGTGCCGGCAAATTCCCACGGGCGCTGCGGGCTGACCGACAGCGTCCATGTCTGCGAATCGCTGCGGCCTTCATTGGTGTATTCGAAGGTATTGAGGTTGTAGAGGTCGCGGTCCGGGCTGTCGACCTTGCGGCGCAGGATGTCCTTGCGGCTGCTGCGGTCCACGTACTTCAGGTGGAACTGCAGGCCGAACGCCTGCTGGTCCACGCCCAGGGTCCATTCGTCGGTGTAGGGCGAATCGACATCGCTCAGGCGGTTGGTGGCCACGTTCCTGGTGCTCTTGGCATCTTCCCAGCGGGTGCTTGCGCTGGTGCGGTCCAGCGTGTCGCGCAGGCGCTCGCGGCCATCGCGCAGCAGGTAGCTGTAGAAGCTGCGCCCGTAGTAGCGGTTCACGCCGGCGTTGATGACCGTACGCTGGTCACCCAGCACATCCCAGGACGCGGCCAGGCGCGGTGACACGTTGGTCTGCTTCCACAGGTTGTTGCGGTCCAGGCGCAGGCCGGGACGGAGGTTCCAGTTGCCGATGCGGATGTCGTCCTGCAGCCAGGCTTCGTACTCTTCGCCGCTCACCTCGAACTGGCCGGCATGGAACAGGAACATGCGCTTGAAGTACTGGCCGGTGCCGCCGCTTCTGGTCGGCGACAGTGAGCAGCTGAAATCATCCACGCTGCCGTCGGACAGCGTGCAGCTGCGGGTGGTGGCGGTGCTCAGCAGTACCCGGTGGTCGTTCAGGCGCTGGTAGTCGCCATCGCGGCGCTGCACGCCGGCACCGAACTGCAGGGTGTGTTCACTGCTGCCCAGCTGCAGCGGTTCGCGGTCGGCCACGAATCGGTAGCCGATGCGGCGGTCGTGCTGGTCGATGTTGCCCCAGCTGCCCTCGGTGCTGATGCCGGACACGCCCCAGTCGAAGTCATCGGAGATCAGCCAGTTGCGCATGTAGTCCAGGTCGCCGCGACGGCTGGTTTCCACCTCGCTGTAGTTCAGGGTGTTGCGCAGGGTCCAGGCGGTGCCGGTCCAGTTCGCGCGCAGGCTGGCAGTGGGCCCGCCGGATTTGATGCTGAAGTACGAATCGCGCGAGTTGGAGATGAAGTAGACATCGTCGGTGGGCGCGTAGGACAGGTTGGCACCGAGCTGCAGGCCTTCGCCATTGCTCCAGTCCAGGGCCACCGTGGCGCTGGTGTTCTCGCGCGTCTGGGTGCGGGTGTTGACGTCCGCGCCGGTGGTTTCACGGCCGCCGGCGTAGGCGCGCAGGGGGATCTCCGAGCGCGTGCGGGTAAAGGTGCCGATGATGCCCAGGCCGCCGCGCGTGCGTCCTTCCAGGCGCGCGCCGACGCGGTACTTGTCGTACTGCGGCTGGTATTTGTACGTATCGGATTCCTCGAAGTTCTCCTGCTGCGCGTCGTTGGCGATGATGCTGTCCCAGGCCGAACGGGCCATGCGGAACCAGACCTTGCCATGCAGGCCGTCGGTTGCAGAACGGCTGCGCGCGTCCACGACGCCGCCCAGGAAGTGGCCGAACGAGGCCGGCACATTGGCGTCGTAGACGGTCAGCGATTCCAGCAGGTCCACATCCACGGCGATGCCCTGCGCGCCGCCGGGCACATCGAAGTTGTGCGCGGGGTTGCCGTTGTCGGGCGTATCGGCCGGATCGAGATCGTTGTTGATCGTGGCGCCATCGAGCAGGAACAGGTTCTGGTAGTACGGCGCGCCATTGATGCTGAAATCATCGGGGCGGATTTCGCCCATGTTGCGGCTGCTGCGGTTGGTATCGCTGAACTGCACCGCCGGGTTGCTGCGCAGGGCCGTGGCGATGTCCCCGTTGCCTTTCACCTGCGCATCCAGGGCATCGGCATCCAGGGTGACGCCCTGGCCGAAGGGCAGTACCTGCGGCAGCGCGACCTTGCCATCGGATGCCCCCACGCGCAGCGGCTGCGTCTGCCGCGTGGTCTTCGCGCCCTGCAGGGTGTAGCTGCCATCGGCCCGGCGCACTGCACGCAGGCCCGTGCCCTGCAGCAGCGTGCTGAAGCCTTCGTCCACGCCCGCTGCCGCATCAACTGGCGGCGCGGTGCGGCCCTGGGTCAGCGCCGGATCGAAGGACAGGGCGACGCCGTGCTGGGCGGCAAAGGCGCTCAGCGCACTGCCCAGCGATGCCGTGGCCGGTGCGTTGGCGGGCTGCCCGGCGGGCGGGGTCTGGGCGAAGGCGGGCGTGGCAGCCAGGGCGATGGCCAGCAGGCTGTAGCGGAAACGGGGTGGGATCACAGGCATGGAGGGAGCCGGCAGAAGAAGGATTCACTTCCTCTGCCACGCAGGATCGAAAAAAGTGTCATTGCGGCGAGGCGTCCGCGCGCACGCGAACTGTCAGGCCCTGATCGATGCGCAGCGGATAGGTGGCGGCCAGCATCGACAGGCTGCGCCGCAGGTCATCCAGCGGGAATGCGCCGGACACCGGCAGGGCCGCCACGGTGTCATCCACCCGCAGCCAGCGCCGGTGGTAGCGGCCCAGTTCATGCAGCAGCGCCTGCAGCGGCAGGCTGTCGGCCACCAGCATGCCGTGCAGCCACGCGTCGCTGCCAGGCGCAGCGGCCTGCGGTGCGGCCAAGCCGGCGTCCCCCCAGCGCAGTTGCTGGCCGGCTGCAACGCGCTGCGTGGCACCGGCGGCGGTGGTCACCTGCACCGCGCCTTGCTGCACCACCAGCAGGGTGGCATCGTCGAACAGGCGCACGTTGAAGCGCGTGCCCAGCGCCTGCAGCATTCCGTGTGGGGTGGCCACCCGCAGGGGCCGCGCGGGGCGGTGTGGATCGGGCGCGGTGTCGATATGGATCTCGCCGCGCCGCAGCCGCAGCAGGCGCTGCTGGCCATCGAAGGCGATGTCGACGGCGCTGGCCGTGGCCAGGTGCAACATGCTGCCGTCGTCCAGCACGCGGTGCAGGCGTTCGCCCACGGCGGTGCGCACGCTGGCGTCCCAGGCCGCTTCGTCGTACAGGCGCCAGGCCAGCCAGCCGCCCAGCGGCGCCACCAGCAGCGCGGCAACGCTGCGCAGCACGGCGCGTCGGCCGGGCGATGCAGGGCGCTGCAGCGCGCCATGGGCGAGGGCGGGTGGCACCTGGCCACTCAGCGCCAGCAGCCGCTCCGCACGCTGCCAGGCGCGTGCGTGCTCGGGATCGGCATCGTGCCAGCGCTGCCAGTGCGCACGCTGCACGGCATTGCCGTCCTCGTGCAGGCGCATCAGCCAGTCGGCCGCCTGCTCCAGCACACGGGGCGACAATGCCCGGTCGCCTGCAGCCTCCACGCCCATCGTCAGCAGGCGTGCGCCAGGCAGCCCATCAGGGCGCGCTTCATGTGCCGCTTCACCGTGGACAGCGACAGCCCCAGCTGCTCGCTGATGGCCTCGTAACGCAGTCCATCGAACTGCGCGAGCAGGAACACCCTGCGCGCCATCGGCGGCAGGCCGTCCAGCATCGCGTCGATCTGCTGCAGCGCCTCGCGCACCAGCAACTGTTCTTCCAGCGACGGCAGCACCGGTTCCGGAAACTGCGCCAGGTACTCCAGGTAGGCGCGTTCCAGCGCCTGGCGGCGGAACCAGTTGGCCGCCAGCCCGCGCGCGACGGTGGTGAGGAACGCCCGCGGCTCGCGCAGCGCGGCCAGATCGCGGCCCTGCAGCAGGCGCGCGAAGGTGTCCTGGGTGAGGTCGTCGGCCACATCGCGATTGCCCACGCGGCCGCTCAACCAGCCCTGCAGCCACCGGTGGTGGTCGCGGTACAGCGTGCCCAGTTGCTCGTGGTGTGCGTGCATGCGGAAGGCGCGGTCGCGCATGGATCGAAATGAGAATGATTCGCAAGTATGGCATTGGCGAGCCCGGCATGCCAGCCCTGGCGCGCGGCTTGCGCTGGATCAACGCGCTGCCTACGCGCCCGGGCGCATGCTTGCCACAGGCTGACCAACCCGATGGTGCCGTCGCAGCCACCCTTGAAACCGGGTGGGGCAACCGCATCTTCCCTGCATCGCCGGCGCGGGCCGGCACTGATGACCGATGAGGATTCGCAATGCGGATGGACAAGCTCACCTCGCGTTTCCAGCAGGCGCTGGCCGACGCGCAGTCGCTGGCCGTGGGCCGCGACAACAGCATCATCGAACCGGCACACCTGTTCAGCGCGCTGCTGGACCAGCAGGGCGGCAGCACGCGTCCGTTGCTGGCCCAGGCCGGCGTCAACGTACCGGTGCTGCGCGAGCGCCTGGCTGAGGCGCTGGATGCGCTGCCCAAGGTGTCCGGCCAGGCCGGCAACGTTTCGATGGGCAATGACCTCGGGCGCCTGCTCAACCACACCGACAAGCTGGCCCAGCAGAACGGCGATGCCTTCATCGCCAGCGAGTGGTTCGTGCTGGCCGCGCTGGAAGACAGCGGCACGCTGGGCATGGCGCTGCGCGCCGCCGGCGCCGACAAGGCGCGCCTGCAGGCCGCCATCGACAAGCTGCGTGGCGGCGAGAACGTGCAGTCGGAAAACGCCGAAGAACAGCGGCAGGCGCTGGAGAAGTACACCATCGACCTGACCGCGCGTGCCGAGAGTGGCAAGCTCGACCCGGTGATCGGCCGCGATGAGGAAATCCGTCGCACCATCCAGGTCCTGCAGCGCCGCACCAAGAACAACCCGGTGCTGATCGGCGAACCCGGCGTAGGCAAGACCGCGATCGTGGAAGGCCTGGCCCAGCGCATCATCAACGACGAAGTGCCCGAGGGCCTGCGTGGCAAGCGCGTGCTGTCGCTGGACATGGGCGCGCTGATCGCCGGTGCCAAGTTCCGCGGCGAATTCGAGGAGCGCCTGAAGGGCGTGCTCAACGACCTGGCCAAGAGCGAAGGGCAGATCATCCTCTTCATCGACGAGCTGCACACCATGGTGGGTGCGGGCAAGGCCGATGGCGCGATGGATGCAGGCAACATGCTCAAGCCGGCGCTGGCCCGTGGCGAGCTGCACTGCGTGGGTGCCACCACGCTGGACGAGTACCGCAAGTACATCGAAAAGGATGCCGCGCTGGAGCGCCGCTTCCAGAAGGTGTTCGTGGGTGAGCCGTCGGTGGAGGACACCATTGCCATCCTGCGTGGCCTGAAGGAAAAGTACGCGGTGCACCACGGGGTAGAGATCACCGATCCGGCCATCGTTGCCGCCGCCACGCTGTCCAACCGCTACATCACCGACCGCCAGCTGCCGGACAAGGCCATCGACCTGATGGACGAGGCCGCTTCGCGCCTGCGCATGGAGATCGACTCCAAGCCGGAGGAGCTGGATCGCCTGGAACGCCGGGTGATCCAGCTGAAGATCCAGCGCGAGATGCTGAAGAAGGAGAAGGACGACGCCTCGCGGCAGCGCCTGGCCGATCTTGAGAATGACATCGACGGCCTGGAGCGCGAGTTCTCCGACCTCAATGAAGTCTGGAAGTCGGAGAAGGCTGCGCTGCAGGGCGCCACGAAGATCAAGGAACAGGTAGAGCAGGCCAAGCTGGACCTGGAAGCCGCACAGCGCCGCCAGGATTTCGCCCGCATGAGCGAGATCCAGTACGGCCTGCTGCCGCAGCTGGAGAAGCAGTTGGCTGCGGCGCAGGAACTGGATGCCAACGACTTCAAGCTGGTGCAGGACAAGGTCACTGACGAGGAGATCGCCGAGGTTGTTTCGCGCTGGACCGGCATTCCGGTAAACAAGATGCTCGAGGGCGAGCGCGACAAGCTGCTGCGCATGGAAGAAGTGCTGCACAACCGCGTGGTCGGCCAGGAAGAAGCGATCAAGGTCGTCTCCGATGCCGTGCGTCGTTCGCGTGCCGGCCTGTCCGATCCGAATCGTCCGGGTGGCTCGTTCCTGTTCCTCGGCCCGACCGGCGTGGGCAAGACCGAGCTGTGCAAGTCGCTGGCCGAGTTCCTGTTCGACAGTGCCGACGCGATGATCCGCATCGACATGAGCGAGTTCATGGAGAAGCACAGCGTGGCCCGCCTGATCGGTGCGCCCCCGGGTTACGTGGGCTACGAGGAAGGCGGCTACCTGACCGAAGCCGTGCGCCGCCGCCCGTACTCGCTGATCCTGCTGGACGAGGTGGAGAAGGCGCACCCCGATGTGTTCAACATCCTGCTGCAGGTGCTGGACGATGGCCGCCTGACCGATGGCCAGGGCCGCACCGTGGACTTCCGCAACACCGTCATCGTGATGACCTCCAACCTGGGCTCGCACCAGATCCAGGACATGGGCAGCGATGACAGCCCGGAGGCCTACACGCAGATGAAGGCCGCGGTGATGGGCGTGGTGCAGGCGCACTTCCGCCCGGAGTTCATCAACCGCCTGGACGACATCGTGGTGTTCCACCCGCTGGACAAGCAGCAGATCAAGCAGATCGCGCGCATCCAGATGCGTGGCCTGGAGCGGCGCCTGGCCGAGCGTGGCTTGAAGCTGGTGGTGTCCGACGCAGCGTTCGACCTGCTCGGCAACGTGGGCTTCGATCCGGTGTATGGCGCACGCCCGCTGAAGCGCGCGATCCAGGCGCAGCTGGAAAACCCGTTGGCGCAGAAGATCCTCTCGGGGGCCTTCGTCAACGGCGACACCATCGAGGTCGGCAACGATGGCGGCCACCTGGTGTTCGCCAAGGCCTGATGCGGGTGTAATGCAGAACGGGGCGCCGCGCGGTCATCGCGCGGCGCCTTTTTTGTGCGCTGATAACGGCGGGTAAGGGCGATATGCCGAGCTGATCTGACCCGTGCGCAACGGCTGCCCTATGGTGGCCGTTTCCCGGATGGAGTCTGGTGCGATGAGTGACCCGCAGTGGCAACTGGAAACCCTGGCCGTGCATGGCGGCTATCGTCCCGACCCGACCACGCGCGCGGTGGCGGTGCCGATCTACCAGACCGTGGCGTACGCCTTCGATGACACCCAGCATGGCGCGGACCTGTTCGACCTGAAGGTGCAGGGCAACATCTACACCCGCATCATGAACCCCACCACCGACGTGCTGGAACAGCGCCTGGCGGCGCTGGAAGGCGGCATCGGTGCACTGGCGCTGGCCTCGGGGCAGGCGGCCATCACCTATGCCATCCAGACCATCGCCGAGGCCGGCGACAACATCGTGGCGGCCAGCGCGCTGTATGGCGGCAGCCTCAACCTGCTGGCGCACACCCTGCCGCAGTACGGCATCCAGGCCCGATTCGCCGACCCGGCGGACCCGGCCGCCTTCGCTGCGCTCATCGACGAACGCACCAAAGCCGTATTCGTCGAATCCATCGGCAACCCGCGCGGGAATGTGACCGACATTGCCGCGATCGCCGAGGTCGCCCACGCCGCTGGCGTTCCGCTGATCGTCGACAACACCGTGGCCACGCCGTTCCTGCTGCGCCCGTTCGAGCACGGCGCCGACATCGTGGTGCACTCGCTGACCAAGTATCTCGGTGGCCACGGCACCAGTCTGGGCGGGGCGATCATCGACTCGGGCCGCTTCGACTGGGCCGCGCAGCGCACACGCTTTGCCCGCCTGAATGAACCCGACCCCAGCTATCACGGCGTGGTCTATACCGAAGCGCTCGGGCCGGCGGCGTACATCGGCCGCGCGCGGGTGGTACCGCTGCGCAACACCGGCGCCGCGCTGTCGCCGTTCAACGCCTTCCTGATCCTGCAGGGCATTGAAACCCTGGCCCTGCGCATGGAGCGCATCAACGCCAACGCGCTGGCGGTGGCGCAGTACCTGCAGGCGCACGCGAAGGTGGCCTGGGTGCGCTATGCCGGCCTGGCCGACGACCCCGAACATGCCGCCGCGCAGCGCTACCTGGGCGGGCACGGCTCCGGCGTGCTGACCTTCGGCCTGCCCGGTGGGCGTGAGGCGGGCGCGCGCTTCCTGGATGCACTGAAGTTGTTCACCCGGCTGGTGAACCTGGGCGACGCGAAATCCCTGGCCACGCACCCGGCCTCGACCACGCACCGCCAGCTCGACGCCGCCGAACTGGCCCGTGCCGGTGTCAGCGAGGACACCGTGCGCCTGTCGATCGGCATCGAACATATCGAAGACCTGCGCGCAGATCTGGAACAGGCCCTGGCCGCCGCCTGATAGCTAACGGCTTGGTCGTCATCGCCAGCGGCGATCACCACGCCGCGCAGGATGGGGTACGGTGGAACTGCCTCTCCAAGGCGTGGCAGAACTGGCAATCCCCAGCAGTACAGATCCCCGACGGGTGCGGGCCCGCCGGGGATTTTTTTTTTGTAGGTCCACGCCATGCGTGGATGGATGGCCATCGAAGAGCATCCACGCATGGCGTGGATCTACCGTGTCGACCAAGGTCGACACCTACCAGAGCAGGACCAGATCGAGCCCGTTGCGCACAGTAACGGGATCCGACCCAGTGCCGACCAACGGTCGGCACCCACCAACAGCAGCATTCCCAGCAGCAGTTCCAACAGCAGCAGTTCCAGCAGCAGCAGTTCCAGCAGCAGCAGTTCCAGCAGCAGTTCCAGCAGCATTCCCAACAGCAGTTCCAACAGCAGCAGTTCCAACAGCAGCAGTTCCAACAGCAGTTCCAACAGCAGTTCCAACAGCAGCGGGAACCTGTCGAAGGCGGGGTGGGTCCGGTGGCAGGGGTGTGAGCGGCATGGATGCCGCGACCAAGCCCCCATGGACGGGTTTACGGCGTCCCCTGCCACCGGACCCCCCCCGCCATCCCACGGAATGCAGGCTTTTGACGTTGACGTTGATTCAGCAGGTGCAGGGCTGCAAGCCCTGCCGCCCGCACACCCCTCACACCACCGGAATGCTGTGCTGCCCCAGGTTCCGGTACGGCGGCGTCGACATGATCATCTCCGCCAGCGAATACGCCAGCTCGCGCTCGGCCATCACCGTGCCATCGGCACCGTGTTCCAGCAGATGCTTCACTTCCGCATCGCTGTGCGCCCGCGCCAGCAGGGTCAGGTCCGGGTTGATCGCCCGCAGCTTGGCCAGCGCCTCACCGGCTTCCAGCGGCTGCGGAATGGCCAGCACCGCGATCTTCGCGCGCTCCGGGTGGGCCTCGGCCAGCACCCGGTCGGCCGCCGCGCTGCCGCGGATCGCCGCCAGGCCCCTGGCGTGCGCCTGCTCGACGTGTTCCTTGTTGTCATCGATCACCAGCACCGGCACGCCACGGTCGCGCAGCACCTGGGCCAGCTCGCTGCCAACGCGGCCATAACCGATCACGATGGCGTGGTCATGCAGGTCGCGCGACGGGCCGGTGGCCTCTTCGGGCTCGGCCGCCTGCGGCGACTGCTCCTGCTTGGCCTGCCAGCGGTCCAGCAGGCCGAACACCAGCGGGTTCAGCATGATCGATACCAGCGCACCGGCCAGCACCAGCGACTGGCCTTCCTTGGGCAGGATCTGCAGCGCCACGCCGAGGCCGGCGATGATGAAGGCGAATTCGCCGATCTGCGCCAGGCTGGCCGAGATGGTCAGCGCGGTGCTGGTGGGGTGGCCGAAGGCGCGCACGATGAAGAACGCCGCCGCCGACTTGCCGAACATGATGATGGCCACCGTCGCCAGCACCTGCCACGGGTGCTGCACGATGATGTTGGGGTCGAACAGCATGCCCACCGACACGAAGAACAGCACCGCGAACGCATCGCGCAGCGGCAGCGAGTCATGCGCCGCCTTGTGGCTCAGTTCGGATTCGTTGAGCAGCATGCCGGCGAAGAACGCGCCCAGCGCGAAGGACACGCCGAACAGCATGGCCGAGCCGAACGCCACGCCCAGCGCGATGGCCAGCACCGACAGGGTGAACAGCTCGCGCGAACCGGTGCCGGCGATGCGCTCCAGGATCCACGGAATGACCCGGCGGCCAACCACCAGCATCACCGCCACGAACAGGCCCAGCTGCACGAAGGTCCAGCCGATGTCGGCCAGCACGCTGCCGAGGGTGTGGGTTTCCTTGGCGGCGTCGGGGCCGAACACGCCGGCCAGCACCGGCATCATCACCAGTGCCAGGACGCAGGCCAGGTCCTCGACGATCAGCCAGCCCACCGCGATCTTGCCGCGCAGGGTTTCCAGCAGGCGGCGTTCTTCCATCGCCCGCAGCAGCACCACGGTACTGGCGGTAGCCAGCGAGAAACCGAAGATGACCCCGTGCAGGGCCGGCCAGCCCATCAGCCAGGCCACGCCCCAGCCCAGCAGGGTGGCCACGGCGATCTGGCCGATGGCACCGGGGATGGCGATGGCCTTCACCGCCATCAGGTCCTTCAGCGAGAAGTGCAGGCCGACGCCGAACATCAGCAGCATCACGCCCAGTTCGGCCAGCTGGTTGGCCAGCGCCTGGTCGGCGACGAAGCCGGGGGTGAACGGGCCGACGCAGATGCCAGCCACCAGGTACCCGACCAGAGGAGACAAGCGCAGCTTGTTGGCCAGCGCGCCGAAGATGAAGGCGAGCCCCAGGCCAACGGCCACGATGTTGATCAGGTCGGTGTCATGGTGCATCGGCACTCGCAGGAAATCGGGGGGATGCCCCGATTTTCACCGATGCAGCCACATACGGCAAACCTTAAATGCGAATGGGGCCAGATTCTCTTTCCCGCAGGAAAAGGGCTCTGAGCCGATCCGCTGTCCCGCGCCATTGCTGAGGGAGAGGGGGCGGATCCGCCGCTGGCGCCTGCGCGGAATGTCGGAATCGGACCTGGCTTGGCTGCTGAGTCCTGCTCTACTGGCGGCCGGGACCGCGCCACCGCTGCTTCGGAAGGGCCGAGGAAGGACGACGGATTCGAGACGTGAGTGTGTGCTCACAAGTCCCTGCGCGCCAATGGATTCACGCCAATCGGGGATAGCTGAAGCCGGCCGGCTTCCCCGGATACGCGCTCGATGGGCTGGCACCCCGCAGCCTGATCGACGTTCCCTGTGCCTTCCGCAGAAGTCACCATGGATGGATTGCCCCGCTCTGCGGACCAGGCAGGCCTGCCCTTCTCACGCCGCATCGGCCAACAATCAGATGAATCTTCCAAACATTGATGTAGTGATCCAGGCGGTCGGTCAGGACACCAGCTCGGCTTTCCTATCCCGATTGCTCCTTGAGCTGGAAATCGGCGAGGTCGACTTCCGTCGCTATCCGTTCAACTTGGCTGGAAGGCGAATATGGACTGACAGCGAGGGGGCGCTGCAGTTGGAGTTCAAGGACGTCGGACTCCTTAAGGACATTCCGTATCATGACCTGGACGATGGGCCTTGGGTACTCACCAATGTCGTGTTCTGGGCATCTGAGAAAAACAAACGTGCTTACTCTGGCCCGTTGCCCCATGGGCTTAATTTCTCAATGTCTCCTCACCATGTGAGGGAGCGATTTGCAGCCCTGAATGCGGGAACTCCTGTCGAGGCGGGTATCTCGGGTAATGTGGAAATATGGAGCATTGGTGGCATGGAGTTCAAAGTTAACTTCCTCGGTCCCGGAGATTCGATTCGCTGCGTATCCGTTGGCATTCCGGTGGATCGCACTGATCGCCGAGCGTAAGCGCGGCAGTTGTGCGTCTCGCCTGAATGGACAATGGTCTTTCCATGAATCACCCAGCAAGCGTGGTGCACATCCAGGCAATTACCGGGCTGTTTGGCAGAAGCGCCACTGACCCAGCCGTCACGGCAATGCTTCAATCGCTTGGCGTCAGACGCAGGCCGGAGCTGGCCCGTCCTGCAAAGAGCCCTTACGAAGCGATTCTGCGTGTGAGCGGGCAGGGCATGCTGTTCTCCTTTAGTGAGCGCAACTACTGGAATGGGCGATCTGTTACCTCGCATGGCAGGAGCGGTCAGCTGATTTTCACCAACGTTGCTGTCACGGCAGGCATTCCGGATGTCATGCGCCGGTATGAAGGCGAGCTGCCGTTTGGCTTGCAGTGGGAGGACGACAGGACCGCAGCACGCAAAAGGTTCGTCGTGGCGGGATTCGGGGACAGGTTACACGCAGGCAAGCGTGACGCCTGGTGGCTGCCCGAGTACCGCATCCGTCTGACGTATCAGCCTGAATGCATCAAGCAGGCAGGAGCGTGTGGGATCTTTGATATCAGCTTGGGAATTCCCATGCGCCCATTGGCTCGCGCACCGGCAACGCCCGAGTACCCTTCAGCGGAGCAGGTGCTCGCTGTGCTCGGCAGATCGACCAATGACCCCGATTTCCAGGTCGTGTTCCGGGGCCTTGGTCTTGCGAGTCTGATGGCGGAGGCGAGCAGCGAGGTCGTCGATAGAGCCGACGAGCATGGCTTCATCCTTTACTTTGACAGTAGGCAGGGCGTGCCCGGAGGCCAGCCGGTTTGCACGGGCATCAGTTTCGTTCGCGATCAACTGGGAAACTCAAGAGCCTGGGCCGGGCCGCTGCCATTCGGTCTTCAATTCGATGATTCGCCGTCCATTCTCGAAGAGCGTATGGGCCAACGAGCCAGTCGTTGGCGTGATGAAGGAACGTTTGGCAGCGCGAGCTGGTCGCTGCCTGGTCTTCAAGTGAGCGTGAATTTCGACAGTCTGGACAACTGTCTCGAGTCTGTCCGTGTGATCGCAGAAGGTCATCGCACGTCCAATTGCCAGCCGCGCGGCTGATCTTGCTCGCAGCACATAACAAAACACCCGCCGGATCATTCCGGCGGGTGTGAGAGATGCGGCGAGGGGTTGCCGGCCAGCGGCCGGCACTACCGCTTACCAGTTGTACTTGATGCGGCCGTAGACGTACGCGCCGTTGAAGCCGAACGGCGAGTAGTTGCTGTACGGCAGCATGCCGAACGTCGAGTTCTGCAGGTCTTCGGTGCGGTCCGGGTACTCGTCCAGCAGGTTGTCGGCGCCCAGGGTGAGGGTCCAGTTGCTGCTCGGCTTGTAGCTCACCGATGCGTCCAGCACCCACTTGTCGCCGTAGGTCTGGTCGCGCAGGGCGGTGGCCGAGTTGCGCACGGTGAACTCACCGTAGCGGGTGGCGGCCAGGCCCAGCTCCCAGTGGTCCGAACGCCAGGTGCCGCTCAACACGGTCTTGTCGCGCGGGTAGCTGTCCTCGATGCGGCCGATCTCATCGCGGCCGATCAGCGACTGGGTCAGGCCCAGGGTGCTGAACACGGCCGGGGTGCCGCCCACGCGCTGCACCTTGGTGTCGTTGTAGCTGTACGCCGCGGTCAGTTCCAGGCTGCTGGCCGCGAACGGCACGGTGTAGCTGGAGACGAAATCAACACCGCGGGTGCGGGTGTCCAGGCCATTGGTGAAGTACGAGAACGCGGTCACCTGCGGCAGCCCCAGGCTGGTCAGCAGTGCGCTGGTTGCGGCGTTGGTGGTGATGCTGGACGACAGCGCGATGCGGTCATCGATGTCGATCTGGTAGGCATCGACCGTGATGTACAGGCGGTCCACCGGCTGCAGCACCAGGCCCAGGCTGTAGGAGGTGGAGGTTTCAGCCTTCAGCGGCGAAGCGCCCAGCGCCTGTGCGGCCGCGCTGGTGGTGGGGAAGGTGCCGCGTTCGACGAACACGCCGTTGGTGAACTGGCTGGTCACCGCCTGGTAGCCCTGCTGGGCCAGCGACGGGGCGCGGAAACCGCTGGAAGCGGTGGCACGCAGCGCGACCTTGTCGGTGAATGCATAGCGCGCCGACAGCTTGCCGGAGAAGCGGTCACCGAAGTCCGAGTAATCCTCGTAGCGGCCGGTGATGCCGGCGGAGAACTTCTCGGTCAGGTCGGCTTCCAGGCCGGCATAGACCGCGTAGTTGTGGCGGTCGGCATGCACTTCATTGGTGGGGGTGAAGCCGGCGAAGCCCTGCGCACCGGTGCCGGTGTAGGAATTCAGTTCGCCCGGGTTCTGGTCCCACTTTTCCTTGCGGTACTCACCACCGAAGGACAGGGTGACCGGGTAGGCCAGGCCCCAGTCCAGCGACTTGGTCACGTCTGCATTGAAGATGTCCTGCTGGTACTTCAGCGTGCCGTCGTAGAACGAGCGCGGGCTGGTGGCGCCCAGGCTGTAGTTGATGCTGTTGCGGGTGTTGAAGTCCAGGGTGTTCTCGCCGTGGTTCAGGCTGAGGTCCCAGGTCCAGCCGCTCTCGGTGTTGCCCTTGACGCCGGCCACCAGCGAGCGGTCCTTGGAATACTGGTTGATCTCCGGCACGTAGCCGTCCGGGTAGATCTGCGACAGCAGCGCGGTCTGGCTGCTGTGGTTGGGCGAGCGGTAGAACGCGAACGAGGTGATGTCGCGGTTGCTGAGCAGCGCGCTGGCGTAGCCGGTCACGTGGTCGCTGAAGTCGAAGCTGCCGTTGAGCGAGGCCGCGGTGGCATCCACGCGCGGGTCGCCGACGATGAAGGTGGTTTCACCGATGGCCGGGAAATTGCCGGTGTTCGGCGTGGTGCCACGGTACGGGCCGGCGCGGTTGCTCTCATCCTGCTGGCTGATCTGCCCGGCCACGTGCACGCGGCCACGGCCGTTGGCGAACTCCACGCCGGTGTCGCCGGAGAGCTGGTACTTGTTGCCGTCGCCAGCCGAGTACTGGCCATAGTCCACGGCCAGGCTGCCGCCGCTGCCGCTGCCCTTGAGCACGATGTTGATGACGCCGGCGATGGCGTCCGAGCCGTACTGCGCCGAGGCGCCGTCGCGCAGCACTTCCACGCGTTCGATGGCGGCGATCGGGATCGCGTTGATGTCCACCGCCGAGGCCCCGCGGCCGATGCTGCCGTTGACGTTGATCATCGCCGAGGTGTGCTGGCGCTTGCCGTTCACCAGCACCAGCACCTGGTCCGGCGAGAGGCCGCGCAGCTGCGCCGGGCGCACGCCGCTGGTGCCGTCGGTCAGGGCCGGGCGCGGGAAGTTCAGCGAGGGCAGGGCGCGCGACAGCGCGGTGGCCAGTTCGCCGGTACCGGTGGACTGCAGGATTTCCGGGGTGATGATGTCGATCGGCGACTGCGACTCGGCGACCGTACGGTCGGCCACGCGGGTACCGGTGACGATCACCGTATCGAGGGTGTTGGCGGCGCTGCCGGCCTGCTGGGCAGCAGCGGCGAACGAAGAGCCACCGAGTGCGACAGCGACGGCGGCGGCGATCAGGCTGGTCTTGCGGGTCATCGGGGTGGGGCTCCGGTTGGCGGGAACTGGCACCGGAATCGACATCACGGGGGTGAGGCGGACGACGGTTGTTGCGGTGCGCAATACAGCAATTAACGGGAATTTAAACAGCTGTCAAATGCGCGTCATGTGAAAAAACGTTGCAAAAGCAAGCATTTAGCGCTGACGGGCATTGGCGGGGGAGGGGCCCGGGAGGCGCGCGGACTCGACGAGGGAGAGAAGTGGAGCGACCGCGTCGCTTCCCGGGGCGCGTCAAGTATTCGTTAACGCTAGAATTGCGTCGCAGGAACAGTGCTTACCAGCACATTCCATTCGGTTATATGGACGCCTTCCCCCATGATTTCGCTTCGTAATTTCGCCTTGCGCCGCGGCGAGCGGCTGCTGTTGTCCAATGTCGACCTGACCCTGCATGCCGGTTACCGGGTGGGTGTGGTCGGCCGCAATGGTGCTGGCAAGTCCAGCCTGTTCGCGGCGGTGAAGGGCGAGCTGGAGGCGGACAAGGGCGACGTCGACCTGCCCGGCAAGGTACGCATCGCCAGCGTCGCCCAGGAAACCCCGTCGCTGCCCGACCCCGCGCTGAGCTTCGTGCTGGGCGGCGATATCGAAGTGGCCGCGGTGCTGGCCGCCGAAGCCGACGCCACCGCCCGCGAGGACTGGGAAGCCGTGGCCGAGGCGCATACGCGCATGGCCGAGCTGAACGCCTATGACGCCGAAGCGCGCGCCGGCAAGCTGCTGCACGGCCTGGGCTTCCCGGCCGAGACCCACCACCGCGCGGTGTCCTCGTTCTCCGGCGGCTGGCGCGTGCGCCTGAACCTGGCCCGCGCGCTGATGATGCCCAGCGACCTGCTGCTGCTGGACGAACCGACCAACCACCTCGATCTGGACGCGGTGTACTGGCTGGAACAGTGGCTGCTGAAGTACCCGGGCACCCTGCTGCTGATCTCGCATGACCGCGAGTTCCTCGACAACGTGGCCACCCACACCCTGCACCTGCACGGTGGCGGCGCCAAGCTCTACCCGGGTGGTTACACCGATTTCGAGCGCCAGCGCGCCGAACAGCTGCGCCAGCAGCAGATCGCGCACGAGAAGGAACAGGCCGAGCGCGCCCACCTGCAGAGCTTCATCGACCGCTTCAAGGCGCAGGCCAGCAAGGCCGCGCAGGCGCAGAGCCGCATGAAGCGCCTGGCCAAGCTGGCCGGTACCGAAGCGGTGCGTGCCGAGCGCGAATTCCGCATCGAATTCGCACCGCCGGCCAAGCTGCCGTTCTCGCTGATCCGCCTGAACCATGTCGAGGCGGGGTACGGCAAGGACGCGGTGATCCTGCACAACGTCGGCTTCGGCCTGGAAGCGGGCCAGCGCATCGGCCTGCTCGGCCCCAACGGCGCCGGCAAGACCACCCTGGTGAAGACCCTGGTGGGCGAGCTGATGCCGATCGACGGCGAGCGCTCGGCGCACCCGGACCTGAAGATCGGCTACTTCGCCCAGCACACGGTGGAATCGCTGCACGAAGGGCAGTCGCCGATGGAGCATTTCCGCGAGATCGCCCCGGATGCGCCGAACCAGTCGTTCCGCGATTTCCTGGGCAAGTGGAATTTCCCCGGTGACCGCGCGTTCGAGCCGGTCGATGGCTTCTCCGGTGGCGAGCGCGCCCGCCTGGCGCTGGCGCTGATTGCCTGGCAGCAGCCGAACGTGCTGCTGCTGGACGAACCGACCAACCACCTTGACCTGGAAATGCGCGAAGCGCTGGCCGAAGCGCTGGCCGATTTCGATGGCGCGATCGTGATGGTCTCGCATGACCGCCACCTCATCGGCCTGGTCTGCGACACCTTCTGGCGCGTGGCCGATGGCGTGGTCGAGCCGTTCGACGGCGACCTCGACGCCTACGCCGCCTGGCTGCGTACCCGCCCGCAGGCGCAGGGCACCAAGGCGCGTATGGAACAGGTGGAAGAGCCGGTGGTGGTCAAGACCGCCCCGGTGGCGCAGGTGGTGCAGAAGAAGCCGGCCAACCCGCACAAGCTGGCCTCGGCCGAAGCCAAGGTGTCCGAGCTGGAAAACAGCCTGGCCGAGCTGGACCGCCAGCTGGCCGACCCGGCCAACTACGCCGATGCCACCCGCATGGCCGTGCTTGGCCGCGACCGCGAAACCACCGCTGCCCAGCTGGAAAAGGCCGAAGCTGCGTGGATGGAGCTGCTGGAAGGGTAATGGGTAGTGTCGGCCGCTGGCCGGCATTCCGATGCGCCCGGAAGATCAACGGGTTGCCGGCCAGCGGCCGGCACTACCCGGTAGCGCCGGGCCATGCCCGGCGGGGTTACCCGCCCTGCGCCTGCAGCCACTCGCGGAAGCGCCGGGCCGGTTCGCGCTCGGCACGCGAGCGCAGCCGCGTCAGCCAGTAACGGCCTAGTTCCAACGTGGTCGCAAACGGCTGCAGCAGGCGGCCTTCGGCCAGCTCCTGCTCGAACATGCGCAGCGGCAGCAGGGCCACGCCGGCGCCACCGGCCGCGGCCATCGCCACGGTCAACGACGAATCAAACACCGGCCCGCGCGCTTCCACGCCGCTCACCCCGGCTGTCTGCAGCCAGCGCGGCCATTCATCGCTGCGGTAGGACCGCAGCAGCGGCACCGTGCCCAGATCGCGCGGCTGCTTCAGGCGCCGCGCCAGCGCCGGCGCGCACAGTGGCGCGAACGGCGCCTCGAGGATCGCCGTGCAGGCCTGGCCCTGCCAGTCGCCATCGCCGAAGCGGATCGCCAGGTCGAGGCCTTCGCCGGCCAGGTCGATGCGGTTGTTGTGGGTCTGCAGGCGCAGCTCGATATCCGGGTGCGCGGCTTCGAACGCGGCCAACCTCGGCAGCAGCCAGCCGGTGGCAAAGGTGCCCACCACGCCCAGCGTCAGCACTTCCCGCGCTGGGCCGCCGGTGTAGCGGGCGATGCTGGCCGAGATGCGCTCGAAGGATTCATTGAGCACCGGGAACAGCGCGGCGCCCTCGTCGGTCAATGCCACCCCGCGCGGTAGGCGGTGGAACAGGCGGATGCCCAGCCGGTCCTCCAGGCCGCGGATCTGGTGGCTGAGCGCGGCCTGGCTGACGCACAGCTCCAGCGCCGCACGGGTGAAGTTCTGGTGCCGGGCGGCGGCCTCGAAGGCGCGCAGGGCATTCAGCGGCAGGGTCGGGTGCAGCATGGCCAGGTGTGAGGTGGAGTGATGGCTGATCCTAGCGCGACAGGTCGCAGCCTCGCCATGGCATGGGTTCATTTGCGACAGGCATGAATTCATTTCATGCCTTCCCCTGAAAATTCCCGCTGGTGGCGACGCGTCACAGCTCCCGATAATCGGTGCTCGTCCACCGGAGCCCGCCCATGCACGCCCGCCGCCGATTCCTGCAGTTCAGTGGTGCCGCCCTCGCATCCTCCCTGCTTGCGCCCGCACTGGCGCGCGCTGCCGCCGCCGTGCCGGCCGCGCCGGCCGCCATTGCCAATGCCGCCGATTTCGCCGCGCTGGAGAAGGTCAGCGGCGGCCGCCTGGGCGTAACCGTGCTGGACACCGGCAGCGGTCGTCGCATCGCCGGGCATCGCCAGGACGAGCGCTTCCCGATGTGCAGCACGTTCAAGTCGATGCTGGTGGCCCACGTGCTGAGCCTGGCCGATGCGGGCCGCGTCTCGCTGGACACCCGTGTGCCGATCGCCGAAAAGGATCTGCTGTCCTACGCCCCGGTGGCCCGCCGCCACGTCGGCAAGGACCTGAGCGTGCGCGACCTGTGCCGGGGCACGCTGACCACCAGTGACAACACCGCCGCCAACCTGCTGCTGGGCGTCAATGGTGGCCCGCCCGCGCTGACGGCGTTCCTGCGCGCGCAGGGCGACGCGGTCACCCGCAACGACCGCTACGAGCCGGAGATGAACCGGTTCGCGAAGGGCGACCCGCGCGACACCACCAGCCCGGCGGCGATGGCCGCCAGCCTGGCCCGTTTCGCCGTGGGCAATGGCCTGTCGACGGCATCCCGGCTGCAGTTCGCCGATTGGCTGATCGACAACCAGACCGGCGATGCCTGCCTGCGCGCCGGGCTCGGCAAGCGCTGGCGGGTGGGCGACAAGACCGGCAGCAATGGCGAGGACACCCGCAACGACATCGCCGTGCTGTGGCCGCGTGCCGGTGGCGCGCCGTGGGTGGTGACCGCCTACCTGCAGGGCGCATCGGTGGATGATGACCAGCGTGCGGCCGTGCTGGCGCGGGTCGGTGCGCTGGCCGATGCGATGATCCCCTGAGCCGTGCGGGGCAGGGCGCTGCGGTTTGCGCCTGCCCGGCATGGCCGTTAGGGTTGGGGCATGAATGTACGTGCCCCCCTGCTTTCCGTCGCCGCGCTGTGCAGCCTGGCCGCCTGTTCGCAGCAGACGCCAGCGATCAACCACGATCTGTCCACGGCCCCGGCCGATGCGTTCATGGCGGCCATCGCCGCCCACTGCGGCCAGGCCTTTGCGGGCAGGGTTGTCGAGGACACCCCGGCCCCGACCGGCGAGGATCCCTTCGCCGGCCAGCGCCTGGTGATGCACGTGCGCGGCTGCGCCGATCCAGGGCATGAGCTGCGTATCCCGTTCCATGTCGGCGATGACCATTCGCGGACCTGGATCATCACCCGTACCGAAAACGGCCTGAAGCTCAAGCACGACCACCGCCATGCCGACGGCAGCCCGGATGCGATCACCCTGTATGGCGGCGACAGCAAGCCGCCAGGCACCGCCGAGCGCCAGCAGTTTCCGGCCGATGGCGATTCAGTGGCGATGTTCCGCCGTGCCAACATGCTGGCCTCTACGTTCAATACCTGGGCGATGGAGATCGAGCCGGACCAGCGGTTCGTCTATGAGCTGACCCGGCCGGAAGGACGCCGCTTCCGCGCCGAATTCGATCTCAGCAAGCCGGTGGCGCTGCCGCCGGCGCCGTGGGGCGACGAGGCCCCGCCGGCACCCTGACCCTTCCCTCAGCCACCCGGGTAGCGCCGGGCCATGCCCGGCGGCTTTCCTGCGGTTGACCGCGCCGCTGCGCTCGCCGGGCATGGCCCGGCGCTACCCCTCACCGCGTGCCGAAGCGCGCCCGGCAGCCGTTGCTCACCCACACCTGCCCGCGCGAATAGCCCCAGCTGCGTCCTTCCTGGCAGGCACTGCCCGACAACTGCTGCTGCAGCACCGGGCGGCCCTGTCGTTCATCCCAGTCGCAGTTCTGGGTGCGATTGTTGTTGCTGCTGCAGGTGACGGAATAGTTGCTGTTGCCGCCGCCCCAGCCACCGCCGTGGCCGCCGCCCCAGCCGCCACGCGACTCGGCGAATTCGCCGCGGCAGCCGCGGTTGACCCAGATCGAGCCGTTGCGCATGCCCCAGGTCTGGCCTTCCACGCAGGCCGAGCCGGAAATCTGCCGGACCAGCGACGCGCCGCGCCAGTTGGTCGGGCAGGTGCGCTCGCGGTTGTCCTGGCTCTCGCAGCGGATGGTGCCGCCGCTGCCACCGCCCCAGTTGCCGCCATTGCCGCCGCCCCAGCCACCGCGGCCCTCCACGAACTCGGCGCGGCAGCCATTGGTGACCCAGATGCTGCCGTTGCGGCTGCCCCAGGTGCGACCCTCCACGCAGGACGAGCCGGACAGCTGGCGCACCATCTGCGCATTGCGCCAGCCGGTGTTGCAGACCCGCTCCCGGTTGTTCTGGCTTTCGCAGCGGACGACGCCGTTCTGCGCAGCGGCGGGGGCGACGGGCAGGGCGAGGCCGGCAAGGCCGCCCACAGACAAGGTCAGGGCCAGGCTGGCCAGGGACAGCGGTTTCATGGCGAATCCCCATACGGTGTGTGGTGCGCGACTATAAGGACGGGCCGGATAAAGCCCGTGTGACTGTCCGCATTTGCCCCGGCCGGGGCCTCGGCCGCAGAATACGGGGCTTTCCGGCCCCCGTCGGGTGCCGGCGTTCTCCAGCGGAGCTTTCCCCCATGCGTACCCACTTCTGCGGCCTGGTCGATGAGACCCTGATTGGCCAGACTGTCACCCTCGCCGGCTGGACCGACGTGGCCCGTAACCAGGGCGGCGTCTGCTTCATCGATCTTCGAGATCATGAAGGCATCGTGCAGGTGACGGTGGAGGTGGACAACGCCGAAGTGTTCGCCGTGGCCGCTTCGCTGGGCTATGAGGACGTGCTGCAGGTCGAAGGCGTGGTGCGCGCCCGCCACGCGGTGAACGACAAGATGGCCACCGGCAAGGTGGAAGTGATCGCCACGGCCATCACCGTGCTGAACAAGGCTGCCCCGCTGCCGTTCCACGCCCACGAGAACCCGGGCGAAGACACCCGCCTGAAGTACCGCTACCTGGACCTGCGCCGCCCGGAAATGCAGCGCATGCAGCGCACCCGCATCAAGCTGGTGCAGGCCCTGCGCCGTCACCTGGACGAGCGCGGTTTCCAGGACATCGAAACCCCGATCCTGACCAAGGCCACCCCGGAAGGCGCCCGCGACTTCCTGGTGCCGGCGCGCATGCACCCGGGCGAGTTCTACGCCCTGCCGCAGAGCCCGCAGCTGTTCAAGCAGATCCTGATGGTGGCCGGCTTCGACCGCTACTACCAGATCGCGCGCTGCTTCCGCGACGAGGCCCTGCGTGCCGACCGCCAGCTGGAATTCACCCAGCTGGACATGGAGTTCGCCTTCGTCCGCGAGCGCGACGTGCAGGATTTCGTCGAGTCGATGATCCGCGCCATCTTCAAGGAAGTGGTGGACGTCGAACTGGCCGCCAGCTTCCCGCGCATGACCTGGGCCGAAGCGATGCGTCGCTACGGTTCGGACAAGCCGGACCTGCGCATCGCGCTGGAACTGGTGGACGTGGCCGAGCTGGTCAAGGACAGCGAATTCGCCGTGTTCACCGGCCCGGCCAATGACGCCGAAGGCCGCGTGGCCGCGCTGCGCATCCCGGGCGGCGCCAGCCTGTCGCGCAAGCAGATCGACGAATACGCCGCGCACGCCGCCAAGTACGGCGCCAAGGGCCTGGCCTACATCAAGATCGCCGACAACGGCGAAGTCAGCTCGCCGATCCAGAAGTTCTTCAGCGAGGCATCCTTCGCCGCCCTGGTCGCCCACGTCGGCGCCGGCAACGGCGACATCGTGTTCTTCGGTGCCGGTGGCTACAACAAGGTGTCCGACTTCATGGGCGCCCTGCGCCTGAAGGCCGGCAAGGACTTCGGCCTGGTTGCCGACGGCTGGGCCCCGCTGTGGGTCACCGACTTCCCGATGTTCGAATGGGACGACGAAGACCAGCGCTACGTCGCCCTGCATCACCCCTTCACCGCGCCGGCCGTGGATGACATCGCCGACCTGCGCGCCAACGCCCGTACCGCCGTTTCGCGCGGCTACGACATGGTGCTCAACGGCAATGAAATCGGCGGCGGCTCGATCCGTATCCACCGCCCGGACATGCAGAGCGCGGTGTTCGAGCTGCTGGGCATCGGTGCCGAAGAGGCCCGTGCCAAGTTCGGCTTCCTGCTCGACGCGCTGAACTACGGCGCACCGCCGCACGGCGGCATCGCCTTCGGCATCGACCGCATCGCCGCACTGATGGCCGGCACCGAGTCGATCCGCGACGTCATCCCGTTCCCGAAGACCACCGGTGCGCAGGATCTGATGACCGATGCGCCGTCGCCGATCGTCGACACGCAGCTGGCCGAAGTGCACATCCAGGTTCGCCCCAAGACCAACTGATCAGGAGATCCAGGCAATGACCGAGTTTGCGTTTTCGCTGGAGTGGGAAAAGCTGGGCAATGAAGGCTCCGAGGCCAACCTGGTCACCGAGCGTGCACGTGTATTCGGTGGTTGGCTGGTCCGCGTCGGTACCAACCCGGCGGCGATGGCCCTGACCTTCGTCGCTGACGGCGAAGGCCGTTGGGACGGTGAAGACTTCGGCGTCGAGGATTACGAGGACGACGAAGAGGAAGAGGAAGAGTTCGACGAGGACGAGGAAGAAGGCGAGGACGAGGAAGAAGGCGAGGACGAGGACGAAGAGGAATACGAGGAAGAGGACGAGGAAGAAGAAGACGAAACCGAGTCGCCGGAACGGGCTTGACCCCGACCGTCGCCCTGGCGTCAACTCGACCCATGTATTCCATCCGCCGCGCCACCGTGGACGACGCGCCGACCCTGTCGGCGCTGGCTGCCCGCACGTTCACCGAGACCTTCGGCCATCTGTACCCGCCGCAGCACCTGCAGGATTTCCTCGAGGAGTCCTACACGGTGGAGCGGCAGCGCACCATCCTGGCCCACCCCGATTACGCGGTGTGGCTGCTGGAGCTGGACGGGGAGGCGGTCGGCCATGCCGCCGCCGGCCCCTGCGGGCTGCCGCACCCGGACGTGAAGCCGGGTGATGGCGAGCTCAAGCGCCTGTACCTCATCAAGACCCAGCAGAGCTGTGGCTGGGGCAGCCGCCTGCTGGAAACCGCACTGGCCTGGCTGGAACAGGACGGCCCGCGCACCCTGTGGCTGGGGGTGTGGTCGGAAAACTTCGGTGCCCAGCGTTTCTATGCCCGTTACGGCTTCGAGAAGGCCGGCGAGTACCTGTTCCCGGTAGGCGAAACCAACGACCTGGAATTCATCCTGCGCCGGGTGCCGCGTCCGGCATGAGGCCGTTCACCGGCGCTTGCCGGTCGATTCTGTTCAATCACCGTACGTCCCGCCCCGCCGAACGCCAGGCTGCAACGCATGACTCCCCCCGTACTGCTTCTGCATGGCATCTGGAATGCCCGCGCCTGGGTCGGGCCATTGGCCTGGCGCCTGCGCGCGCGTGGTTTCCAGGTGCATGCCTTCGGTTACTCCTCGGTATTCGGTGGCCCCGATGTCGCCGTGCCGCAGCTGCTGGAGCGCCTGGCCGATGCCGGCCCGCTGTCGCTGGTCGGCCACAGCCTGGGCGGCCTGCTGGCGCTGGAGGCCCTGCGCCGCCAGCCGCAGCTGGATGTGCAGCGCGTGGTCTGCCTGGGCTCGCCGCTGCGTGGCAGTGGCACGGCGCGGTCGCTATCCGAGCACGGCTGGGGCCTGGCCCTGGGTCGCAGCAGCGAACTGCTGCTCGATGGCCTGCCGGACTGGCAGGGCAGGGCGAAGGTCGGCCTGATCGCCGGATCGGTGCCGCATGGCCTGGGCAGCCTGCTGGGCGCGCTGGATGACGTATCCGACGGCACCGTGGCCCTGGCCGAGACCCGCCTGCCGGGCCTGGCCGATCACTGCGTGGTGCGCACCAGCCACAGCGGCCTGGTGGTATCGCCTGATGCCGCACGGCAGACCGCGTACTTCCTGCGCCACGGCCAGTTTGACCACAGCCGCGACGCCGCCGCCGCGTAGGTTGGTGGGTGCGACCGGCCGGCATTGGTGGGTGCGAACCGTTGGTTCGCACGCTCTTCGCCGGGCCATGCCCGGCGGCATCTCCCCGCCCTAGACACGGTTGCGGCCGCCGATCAGGTAGAATCCGCGCCTTGATCCTGAAGCAGCCAGACGGTAACACCCATGGGAAGAGGTCCCTCGATCGAAAACCGCAAAAACGCGTCTGACGCGAAGCGCGGCAAGATTTTCACCAAGATCATCCGCGAGATCGGCGTTGCCGCGCGCGGCGGTGGAGGCGACCCCAACAACAACCCGCGCCTGCGTGTTGCCATGGACAAGGGCCTGAGCGTGAACATGTCCAAGGACGTGATCGAACGCGCCATCAAGAAGGCCACCGGTGAACTGGAAGGCGTCGATTACGAGGAAATCCGCTACGAGGGCTACGCCCCCGGCGGCGTGGCCGTCATCGTCGACTGCCTGACCGACAACCGCGTGCGCACCGTGGCCGATGTCCGCCACGCGTTCAGCAAGTGCGGCGGCAACATGGGCACCGAAGGCTCGGTCGCCTTCATGTTCAAGCGCCTGGGCGTGCTGCACTTCGCCGCCGGTGCCGATGAAGAAGCGATCACCGAAGCGGCCATCGAGGCCGGCGCCGACGACATCGTGGTCTACCCGGAAGACGGCGCGATCGACGTGGTCACCAGCCCGGAAGCGTTCAACGCGGTCAAGGATGCGATGGCTGCGGCCGGCCATGTCGCCGACCACGCCGAGATCACCTTCCGCGCCGACAACGACATCAAGGTCGAGGGCGATGTCGCCCTGCAGGTCAAGAAGCTGCTGGACATGCTGGAAGACCTGGACGACGTGCAGGACGTGTATTCCAACGCCGAACTCGGCGCCGACGCCTACGCCTGAGCCGTCCTCGACGGCCTGGGCGCGGGCCGTTGAACGGTCACCGCGGACAGTCATGAGCCCATTGCCCTGCCAGCGTTTCCCGTTCCACCCGGCCAGGAGTGCCACATGACCCGCATCCTCGGCATCGACCCCGGTTCCCAGCGGACCGGGGTCGGCATCATTGATGTCGACGCCGCCGGCAAGGTCAGCCACGTGCACCACCAGCCGCTGGTGCTGCTGGGCGCCGACGATTTCCCCCAGCGCATGAAGCTGCTGGTGCTGGGCCTGGCCGACCTGTGCCGGGAATACCAGCCGGACGAAGTGGCCATCGAAAAGGTCTTCATGGCTCGCAACCCCGATTCGGCGCTGAAGCTGGGCCAGGCCCGTGGCGCGGCGATCTCGGCGGTGGTGCTGCGCGACCTGCCGGTGCACGAATACGCCGCCAGCGAGATCAAGCTGGCCGTGGTCGGGCGCGGTGGCGCCGAAAAGCAACAGGTTCAACACATGGTCGGGCTCATGCTCAACCTGAAAACCAAGCTGCAGGCCGACGCGGCCGACGCGTTGGCCGTGGCGATCACCCATGCCCACGTAAGGGCGACGGCCAACCGCCTGGGGCTCAGTGCCCGCCAGGCCTGGGGCCGCAAATGAGGAGCTGCACGCAATGATCGGTCGACTGCGCGGCATCGTCGCCTACAAGGCACCGCCGTGGCTGGTGGTGGACGTGAACGGGGTGGGCTACGAACTGGAGGCGCCGATGAGCACCTTCTACGACCTGCCCGAACTCGGCCGCGAGGTCACCCTGTACACCCATTACTCGCAGAAGGAAGACAGCGTCTCGCTGTACGGCTTCCTGCGCGAGGGTGAGCGCCGCCTGTTCCGCGACGTGCAGAAGGTCAGTGGCATCGGCGCGAAGATCGCGCTGGCCGTGCTGTCCGGCGTCACCGTCGAAGAGTTCGCGCGCATGGTGCAGGCCGGCGACATCACCGCGCTGACCCGCATCCCCGGCATCGGCAAGAAGACCGCCGAGCGCATGGTGCTGGAGCTGCGCGACCGCGCTGCCCAGTTCGGTGCCGGCGGCGCATTGCCCACCGGCAGCGGCCCGGCCCCGGCCGATCCGCTGTCCGACGCCACCGTGGCCCTGCAGCAGCTGGGCTACAAGCCGGCCGAAGCGGCACGCATGGCCCGCGAAGCCTTCAATGAAGGCGACGAAGTGGCCACCGTCATCCGCAAGGCCCTGCAGTCGGCGCTGCGCTGAAGCGCGCCGCCTCCCACCCCACAACCGCCTGAGCTTCGCCAGGAGAGCCATGTCCAGCAGTCAAACCCCGCACGCAGCCGCCCCCGGCGGCCATGGTCACGCCCCCCCGGCCGGGGGAATGGCGCTGATCATCGGTGCGATCGGCGTGGTCTTCGGCGATATCGGCACCAGCCCGCTGTACACCCTGAAGGAGGCGTTCTCGCCGCACTACGGGCTCAACAGCGACCACGACACCGTGCTCGGCGTGCTGTCACTGGCGTTCTGGGCGCTCAACATCGTGGTCACGCTGAAGTACGTGACCATCATCATGCGCGCCGACAATGACGGCGAGGGCGGCATCATGGCGCTGATGGCGCTGACCCAGCGCACCCTGCGCAACGGGTCACGCTCGGCGTACGTGGTCGGCATCCTCGGCATCTTCGGTGCGTCGCTGTTCTTCGGCGACGGCGTGATCACCCCGGCCATTTCCGTGCTGGGCGCGGTGGAAGGCCTGGAGGTGGCCGCCCCGGGCCTGCATGCCTTCATCGTGCCCATCACCGTGGTCGTGCTGATGGCCGTGTTCGCGGTCCAGCGCTTCGGTACCGAACGGATCGGCAAGCTGTTCGGGCCGATCACCACGATCTGGTTCCTCTCGCTGGCCGCCATCGGCATCTACAACATCGTCGATTCGCCGGAAGTGCTGAAAGCCTTCAACCCGTGGTGGGCCATCCGCTTCTTCATGGAACATGGCTGGCACGGCATCTTCATCCTCGGCGCGGTGGTGCTGGCGGTGACCGGCGGTGAAGCGCTGTACGCCGACATGGGCCACTTCGGTGCCAAGCCGATCCGCCATGCCTGGTACTTCTTCGTGCTGCCGTGCCTGGTGCTGAACTACCTGGGGCAGGGCGCGCTGGTGCTCAACCACCCCGAGGCACTGAAGAACCCGTTCTTCGAAGCCGTGCCGGACTGGGCGCTGTACCCGATGATCATCCTGGCCACCATGGCCGCGGTGATCGCCTCGCAGTCGGTCATCACCGGCGCATTCTCGGTGTCCCGCCAGGCCATGCAGCTGGGCTACATCCCGCGCATGCGCATCAAGCACACCTCGCACGACACCATCGGCCAGATCTACATCCCCGGCATCAACTGGGGCATCGCCGTCATGGTCATCGGCCTGGTGCTGGCATTCCGCAGCTCGTCCAACCTGGCCGTGGCCTACGGCATCTCGGTGTCGGCCACCATGCTCATCGACACCCTGCTGCTGGCCCTGGTGGCCCGCTCGCTGTGGCCGAAGGCGCGCAACTGGATCCTGCCGCTGTGCGTGGTGTTCTTCATCATCGACCTGGGCTTCGTCATCGCCAACGGCGCCAAGCTGCTGCAGGGCGCGTGGTTCCCGGTGGTGCTGGGCATCTTCCTGTTCACCATGATGCGCACCTGGCGCCGTGGCCGCGAGCTGCTGCGCGATGAGATCCGCAAGGACGGCATCCGCATCGACACCTTCCTGCCGGGCCTGATGCTGGCGCCGCCGGTGCGCGTGCCGGGCACCGCAGTGTTCCTCACCGCCGACCCGACCGTGGCCCCGCATGCGCTGATGCACAACCTCAAGCACAACAAGGTGCTGCACGAGCGCAACGTGTTCCTGCACGTGGAAACCCTGCCCATCCCCTATGCGATGGAAGGGCAGCGGTTGAAGATCGAATCGGTGGGCGACGAGTTCTACCGGGTCTACGTGCGCTTCGGCTTCATGGAAACCCCGGACGTGCCGCTGGCGCTGATGCGCTCGTGCGACCACGGCGGCATCTACTTCGACCCGATGGACACCACGTTCTTCGCCAGCCGCGAGACCATCGTCGCCACCGCCAACCGCGGCATGCCGATCTGGCGCGACAAGCTGTTCGCGCTGATGCACAGGAACGCGGCACCGGCCACCGGCTTCTTCCGCATCCCGGGCAACCGCCTGGTCGAACTGGGTGCTCAAGTGGAGATCTGACGCGTCAGATCTCCACTTGAGCTTCGTCCCACGGTTTGCGGTGCAAACCGTGGGCCCCGCGCGCATTCCACCTTATCCCCCCGCCTGTCGGCGCCCCCCTTGAACAACAAGGGGGCTCCACTTGCGGAGGTGCCGCGCGCCTGAAGCTGAGCCCACTCTCCTGCTTTGTTTCATCCACGCATGGCGTGGATCTACCGTGTCGACGAAGGTCGACACCTATTAGATCCGACCCCGTGCCGACCAACGGTCGGCACCCACCATCAGCAGCAGGTTCCGGCAGACCGCAGCAAAGTGTCGAAGGCGGGGTGGGTCCGGTTGAGGGGGTGTGAGCGGCATGGATGCCGCGACCAAGCCCCCATGGATGGATTTACGGCGTCCCCCTCAACCGGACCCACCCCGCCATCCCACGGCATGCCCGCTTCTGCTTCGGCCTTTGACGTTGCTCTGGCCTCTGCGGGTGCCGGGCGCAGCCCGGCCGAAACCCGCACTTTTGCCGCATAATCACGGCATGACCGACGATCGCATCATCGGCGCCGGCGCCACCCGCGAGGATGACGCCGCCGACGCCAGCATCCGACCCAAGCGACTGGCCGATTACCTCGGCCAGGCGCCGGTGCGCGAGCAGATGGAAATCTACATCCAGGCCGCCAAGGCCCGTGGCGACGCGCTCGACCACGTGCTGATCTTCGGCCCGCCCGGCCTGGGCAAGACCACCCTCAGCCATGTCATCGCCAACGAACTGGGCGTGGCGCTGCGGGTGACCTCCGGCCCGGTGATCGAGAAAGCCGGCGACCTCGCCGCGCTGCTGACCAACCTGCAGCCGCACGATGTGCTCTTCATCGACGAGATCCACCGCCTGTCGCCGGTCGTCGAGGAAGTGCTGTACCCGGCGATGGAAGACTTCCAGATCGACATCATGATCGGCGAGGGCCCCGCGGCCCGCTCGATCAAGATCGACCTGCCGCCGTTCACCCTGATCGGCGCCACCACCCGCGCCGGCCTGTTGACCGCGCCGCTGCGCGACCGCTTCGGCATCGTCCAGCGCCTGGAGTTCTACAGCGTCGAGGAACTGACCCGCATCGTGCGCCGTTCGGCGGCCATCCTGGCCATCGACTGCACCGCCGACGGGGCAGGGGAGATCGCCCGCCGCGCGCGCGGTACCCCGCGTATCGCCAACCGCCTGCTGCGCCGCGTGCGCGATTACGCCCAGGTCAAGGCCGGCGGCCATATCGACGAAGCCGTCGCCCAGGCCGCCATGAAGATGCTCAAGGTCGACCCGGAAGGCTTCGACGAGCTTGACCGGCGCCTGCTGAAGACCATGGTCGACTACTTCGACGGTGGCCCGGTGGGCATCGAATCGCTCGCTGCGGCCCTGTCCGAGGAGCGCGGCACGCTGGAAGACGTGGTTGAACCCTACCTGATCCAGCAGGGCTTCCTGGTGCGCACCGCGCGCGGCCGCATGGCCACCCACAAGGCCTACCGGCACATGGGCCTGAAGCCCAAGAACCCGCCGCAGGACCTGTTTGCGGAGGTTCCCGATGTCGGTTGAGCCCCGATTCAGTTGGCCGACACGCATTTACTGGGAAGATACGGACGCTGGCGGGGTGGTCTACCACGCCCGCTACGTGGCCTTCATGGAACGGGCCCGGACCGAATGGATGCGCGCGCTGGGCTACGGCCAGGAGCGCATGCGCAGCGAGCACGGCATGGTGTTCGCGGTGCGTTCGATGCAGATGGACTTCATCAAGCCGGCCCGGCTGGATGACGCCCTGCAGGTGAGCGCCACCCTGGTCCAGCTGAAGAAGGCCAGCATGGTCTTCGACCAGCGGGTCGAGCGCGACGGCGAACTGCTGCTGTCGGCCCAGGTCCGCATCGCCGCACTGGACGCGGCCAGTTTCCGCCCGCGTGGCATGGACGAACCCGTCCTTGCCGCGCTGCAACCCTACCTCCACCCCGAATCCGAACTTTGAGGAACAACGGATGATCGCAACGCTCCTGGCCCTGCAGGCCACGGTCACCGAGGCACTGCCGGCCGATGTCAGCAATGCCGCGACCCAGACCCTTGCCCAGGCCACCACCGGCGGCGGCATCAACTACCTCGAACTGATGGCCAAGGCCAGCCTGCCGGTGAAGATCATCGTGCTGCTGCTGCTGGTCGGCTCGTTCGTCAGCTGGGTGATCATTTTCCGCAAGGCCCGCGTCTTCAAGCAGGCCACCCGTGAAGCGGACGAGTTCGAGAACCGCTTCTGGTCCGGCGCCGACCTGGGCAAGCTGTACAGCTCGGCCACCGACCGCAGCCGCAATGTCGGCGGCCTGGAAGCCATCTTCGAAGCCGGCTTCCGCGAATACAGCCGCCTGCGCGACAAGCGCCGCCTGGATGGCCGCGCGCAGCTGGAAGGTGCCCAGCGCGCCATGCGCACCACCTACACCCGCGAAGTGGACCAGCTCGAGCGCAACCTCGAACTGCTGGCCAACATCGGCTCCACCGCCCCGTACGTGGGCCTGGTCGGCACCGTGTTCGGCATCATGGTCACCATGCACGACATGATCAGCAGCGGTGCCCAGGCCGGTATCGCCGCCGTCGCGCCGGGCATTTCCGAAGCACTGTTCGCTACCGCCATCGGCCTGTTCGTGGCCATCCCGGCGGTGTGGGCCTACAACCGCTTCACCACCCGCGTGGAGCGCATGTCGGTGCGGTTCGAGACCTTCGCCGAAGAGTTCAGCTCGATCCTGCAGCGCCAGAGCGCTGGCGACGAGTAAGCGACTGACCCGGGAGTCCAAGCCATGTCCGCTGCCATCGGTCGCCGCAAGCGCCGCAAGCTGAAATCGGAAATCAACGTCGTTCCCTACATCGACGTCATGCTGGTGCTGTTGATCATCTTCATGGTCACCGCGCCGCTGCTTACCCTGAGCTTCGATGTCGACCTGCCGCAGTCCAACGCCAAGGCGCTGGAAAGCAAACAGGACCCGGTGATCGTCTCTGTGCGCGAGGACGGCCAGCTGAGCCTGAAGCTGCCCGACGCCAAGGAGCCGGTCGCGGTCAGCGCCGAGGAACTGGAAGGCCGCCTGGCCGGCATCGCCGCACAGGACAAGGGCGTGCGCGTGATCGTCGCCGCCGACCGTGCCGTGGCCTATGAAAAGGTCATCGCGGCGATGGATGTCATCAAGCGCGCCAAAGTCGACAAGGTAGGCCTGGCCACCGATGCACGCTGACACCCTGCCACCGCCGCACAAGCAGGAACCGGGCTGGGGCCTGCCCCTGGGCCTGGCCGTGCTGGTGCACCTGCTGGTCGCGCTGGTCTTCATCGTGGCCTGGCTGTGGTCGCCGGAACGCAACACCGAAGCCGCCGCCGGCGATCCGTCGGTCGAGGCCAGCCTGGCGCTGTCCTCCGCCGAGGCCGCCGCCGCGCGCCAGGCCCTGCGCCAGTCGGAAAAGCTCGAAGACCTGCCGCAGCCGGTGCCCGAGCCGGTGCCGGTCGCCGTGCCCGAAGACACCATCCCGCCGCCGCAGCCGATCGAGGCGCCGCGCCCGCAGGACGCGCCCACGCCACAGCAGCAACAGGCGCAGGAGCGCGTGGCCCAGCCGGACACCAAGGACCAGGACGCCGCCAACGCCCTGGCCATCTCGCAGGAGAAGGCCAAGCAGGAGCAGGAAGCCAAGCGCCGCCAGGAACAGATCGACCTGACCGAACGCAAGCGCCAGGAAGAAGCCGAGCAGAAGGCACGCCTGGCCAAGCAGCAGGAAGAAGACGCCAGGAAGAAGATCGCCGACCAGCAGAAGGTGGCGGCCGACAAGGCCGAGGCCGAGCGGCAGAAGAAGATCGCCGACATCCGCGCCAAGCGCGAGCAGGCTGAAAAGGAAGCCAAGCTGGCCGAGCAGAAGCTGCGCCAGGTGGCCGCCGCCCGCAACGCCGCAGGCGCAGCCCCGGCCGGCAGCACCAGTGCCGCGCAGCCGGCCGCCGGTGGTGGCGGCACCAGTGACGATCTTTCGGCCAAGTACGCTGCCGCCATCCAGGCCAAGGTGCTGGCATCGTGGAGCCGTCCGGACAGCGTGCCGCTGGGCCAGAAGTGCCAGATCACCATCAACCAGCTGCCCGGTGGCACGGTGCGCAGCGCGACGGTCAGCGGTAGCTGCCCCTACGACGAGGCTGGCAAGCGCTCGATCGAAGCGGCCGTGCTGAACGCCCAGCCGTTGCCGTACCGGGGGTTCGAGTCGGTCTTCGCCCGCACCATCAACTTCACCTTTACCGCCCAGGATCGCTGAGGCCGGTATCCGGGTGGCCCCGGTGGGCTGCCCGGCTGACGTTCGCCATGAAGTTAACGGGGCGTGAGAGGCGGGGCGCGTACTGACCCGGAATTCACGTACCCTTGGTTCATGATTGCGAAGCGGTTCACCCCCGTTTTGTTATCCATCTGTCCGGTTTCCCCTTTATTGAGCGCTCCATGAAGAAGATGCCTCGCTGGCTTGCCGTGTTTGCGGCCCTCTTGCTGCCTTTCGCTGCCTTCGCGCAGCAGAAGGGGCTGGATATCGACATCATCGGCGGCAATGCCTCCGCACTGCCGATCACCGTCGTGCCCATGCCCTACCAGGGTTCGGCCGGCGCCCCGCAGACCGATGTGGCCGGCGTCGTCCGCGCCGACCTGGAGCGTTCGGGCCAGTTCCGCACGCTGCCCGAAGCACAGATCGTGGAAAAGCCGACCCGTGGCGGCGAGATCCAGTTCCCGACCTGGCGCGCGCTGAAGCAGAACTACATCGTGGTCGGCCGTGTCATGGACGCCGGTGCCGGCGCCTACCGCGTCGAGTACGAACTGTTCGACGTGCCCAAGGGCGAGCGCCTGCTGGGCCTGGCCATGACCGCGCGCGGCAACGCCATGCGTGATGTGGCCCACCAGATGGCCGACGCCATCTACGAGAAGATCACCGGCGTGCGCGGTGCCTTCTGGACCCGCATCGCCTACGTCACCGCCAGCGGCAAGGGCGATGCCATGCGCTATGCGCTGATGGTCGCCGATTCGGATGGCTACAACCCGCAGACCATCGTCCGCTCGGCCGAGCCGCTGCTGTCGCCGTCGTGGAGCCCGGATGGCGGCAAGCTGGCCTACGTCAGCTTCGAGCGTGGCAACTCGGCCATCTACATCCAGAACATCTCCACCGGCGCCCGTGAGCTGGTCACCAGCTTCCGCGGCATCAACAGCGCCCCGGCCTTCTCGCCGGACGGCCGCAAGCTGGCCCTGACCCTCTCGCGTTCGGGCAACCCGGAAATCTACGTGATGGACCTGGGCAGCAAGCAGCTGACCCAGCTGACCAACCACTTCGCCATCGATACCGAGCCGACCTGGGCCCCGGACGGCAGCGCGGTGTACTTCACCTCCGACCGCGGCGGCCGTCCGCAGGTCTACAAGGTGGGCGCCGGCGGCGGCAGTGCCGAGCGCGTGACCTTCCAGGGCAACTACAACGCCAAGCCCTCGGTGTCCTACGACGGCAAGAAGATCGCCGTGGCACAGGGCTCGGGCAACAGCTACAAGATCGCGGTGATGGACAGCTCGCTGGGCTCCGCGCGCTGGAACACGCTGTCGGTGGGCTCGCTGGACGAGTCGCCGAGTTTCGCCCCGAACGCGAGCATGGTGCTGTACGCCGCGCGCGAAGGTGGCCGTGGCGTGCTGTATGCCGTCTCGGCGGATGGGCGTGTCCGCCAGCGCCTGGTGCTGGCCGATGGTGATGTGCGCGAACCGGCATGGTCGCCATACCGTACCCAGCGCTAAAAGAGTGTTAATATTTTCGCTGTATTGACCCCTCATCGGCCTAGGAGCCACAAAGGTATTGCCATGAACAAGTCCACCCGCGTTCTGCTTGTTTCCCTGCTGTCTGTGGCCGTCCTGGCCGGTTGCTCGAAGAAGGTGAAGGAAGAGCCGGCAGCCCCGGTTGACACCGGCACCTCGACCACCGCCCCGACCGGTCCGTCCACCTCCGGCCTGTACGGCCCGGGCGACCTGGACACCGACGCCTGCCTGCGTCAGCGCGTTGTCTACTTCGATCTGGACAAGGAAGACGTGAAGCCGGAATTCCAGGCGATCATGGCTTGCCATGCCAAGTACCTGCGTGACCGTCCGTCCTCGCGCATCACCCTGCAGGGCCACACCGACGAGCGCGGTTCGCGCGCGTACAACCAGGCCCTGGGCGAGCGTCGTGGCAACGGCGTCAACTCGGCCCTGCAGGCCAACGGTGGCTCGGCTTCGCAGCTGACCGTCGTGTCCTACGGTGAAGAGCGTCCGGTCTGCACCGAGTCGAACGAGTCCTGCTGGTCGCAGAACCGTCGCGTCGAAATCGTCTACACCGCGCAGTAATCCATGCGCATTGGCATCAAACTGATGCTGGTCGTTGCGGCAGCCCTCGTGGCTGCCGCACCGGCGCACGCACAGCGGCAGAGCCTGGCCGACCGTGTCGGTTCCCTCGAGCAGCAGATGTACAACAACAGTGCCAACCAGGACCTGTTGAACCAGATCAACCAGCTGCGCCAGCAGGTCACCAGCCTGCAGTCGACCCTCGAGCAGATCCAGCACGAAAACGCCCAGCTCAAGCAGTCCTCCCAGGACCAGTACCTGGATCTGGACGGCCGCCTGAACCGGTTGGAAGGGGGCAATGCAGCGCCCGCCCTGCCGCCCGTTCCGGCAACCCCGTCGAAGGCCCCCGCGGCCCCGGCGCAGCCCACTGCAGCGGCCACTTCCGAGCGGCCGCCTTCCGTGCATGGCGACCCGGGCAGCCTGGCGGCCACCGGTGACGAACGCACCTCGTACAACGTCGCCTTCGATGCGCTGAAGGCCGGCAAGTACGATGATTCGGCGCAGCTGTTCCTGAGCTTCCTGGAGCTGTACCCGAACGGCGTCTACACCCCCAACGCGCTGTACTGGCTGGGTGAGAGCTACTACGCCACCCGCAATTTCCCGATGGCCGAGACCCAGTTCCGCGAACTGCTCTCGCGTTATCCCACCCACGACAAGGCCCCCGGCGGCCTGCTCAAGGTTGGCCTCTCGCTGTATGGCGAAGGCAAGGTCGACCAGGCCCAGCAGACCCTGGAAACCGTCGTGGCGCAGTACCCGGGCTCGGACGCCGCGCGCACCGCGCAGGACCGCCTGCAGTCCATCCGCCTGGGTCGGCAGATCCGCTGATCCGCTGACCGGGCGTACAATGGGTGCCCTGTAGAGCCGAGCCCATGCTCGGCTGCTTTCGTTTCCGGCGACGACAAATCGGTCGCCCGTCCCCTGAAGAATTGTTTGCCATGACCGCCGTTACCCCGTCCAACGCCGTCGCTACCCCCAGCGAGATCGTGCAGTCGCCGCTGCCCCGGCTGAAGATCACCGAGATCTTCACCTCGCTGCAGGGCGAAGCCGATACCGCCGGCTGGCCGACCGTGTTCGTGCGCCTGACCGGCTGCCCGCTGCGCTGCAACTACTGCGACACGGCCTACGCCTTCCACGGCGGCACCTGGTGGGATATCGACGACATCGTGGCCGAGGTGCTGGCCCAGGGCGTGCGCCATGTCTGCGTGACCGGCGGCGAGCCGCTGGCGCAGAAGCGCTGCCTGGTGCTGCTGCAGACGCTGTGCGATGCCGGCATGGACGTCTCGCTGGAAACCTCCGGCGCGCTGGACGTCAGCGCGGTCGACCCGCGCGTGTCCCGCGTGGTCGACATCAAGACCCCGGGGTCGGCCGAAGCCGCGCGCAACCGCCTGGAAAACCTGCCGCTGCTGACCGCCCGCGACCAGATCAAGTTTGTCATCTGCAGCCGCGAGGATTACGACTGGGCCAAGGGCATGCTTGCTGAGCACGACCTGGTGAAGCGCTGCACCGTGTTCTTCTCGCCCAGCAAGGGCGAGATCACCGCGCGCCAGCTGGCTGACTGGATCGTCGAAGACCGGCTGCCGGTGCGGTTCCAGATGCAGCTGCACAAGATTCTGTGGAACGACGAGCCGGGCCGATGAGCCTGGGCGTGGTGCCCTGATGTAGTTCCGGCGCGGGACAGCGTGCTGGCTTTCCCCTCCCAACCGGATGTTTTACCCATGAAGAAGGCAGTCGTGCTTCTCTCCGGCGGCATGGATTCAGCCGCCGTCATCGCCATGGCCCAGGAACAGGGCTTTGCCGTGCATGCCCTGAGCGTGCGCTATGGCCAGCGCCACACCTCCGAGCTGGACGCCGCCGTGCGCGTGGCCAAGGCCCAGGGCGTCATCGCCCACAAGACCGTGGACGTGGACCTGCGCAGCATCGGCGGCTCGGCCCTGACCGATGACATCGACGTGCCCGAAGCGGGCGGCGAGGGCATCCCGGTCACCTACGTGCCGGCGCGCAACACCATCATGCTGTCGCTGGCCCTGGGCTGGGCCGAAGTGCTGGGTGCCAACGACATCTTCTGCGGCGTCAACGCCGTGGACTATTCGGGCTACCCGGATTGCCGCCCCGAGTTCATCGCCGCCTTCCAGGCGCTGGCCAACCTGGCCACCAAGTCGGGCGTGGAAGGGGCGGGCATCACCGTGCACGCACCGCTGCAGTTCCTCAGCAAGGCGCAGATCGTCACTGAAGGCGTGCGCCTGGGCGTGGATTTCGGCCTGACCGTGTCCTGCTACAACGCCGACGCCAATGGCGCCGCCTGCGGCCATTGCGATGCCTGCCGCCTGCGCGCGCAGGGCTTCACGGACGCCGGCGTAGCCGACCCGACGCTGTACGCGTAACCGCCCCCCGGTGGGTGCGAACCGGCTCTCGGTGGGTGCGAACCGTTGGTTCGCACGCCCTCCGCCGGGCATGGCCCGGCGCTACCGGTGTGCTGTGGTAGGTGCGAACCGTTGGTTCGCACGCCCTCCGCCGGGCATGGCCCGGCGCTACCGGTGTGCTGTGGTAGGTGCGAACCGTTGGTTCGCACGCTTTTGCCTTCCCACCCAGCCATCAAAGTAGGTTAAAATGCCGACCCCGCCGAAAGGCAGGGCATGCACGGGCCGTTAGCTCAGTCGGTAGAGCAGAAGACTTTTAATCTTTTGGTCGATGGTTCGAATCCATCACGGCCCACCAATGCATTCAAAGAAAAGACGCCCTTGGGCGTCTTTTTTTTGCTCCGCAAACGCCCTTCTGGGTCGCCCGGCTGCTCATGCCACACGCTCAGTGCTGGGCTTGGCCAAGGATGACCCAGCAGCCAGCAACAAGGTGCCGAGCAGGCAGGCGCGATTGAGCACGGAGAGAGCCTCGTGAGGGTGTCGGTTGGTCGCGCTCTGAATCACATCCGTCGAGCGGCGCAAAGAAGCGTAGCCCGGATGCCATGAGGCGCTGATCTGCTATTGCGCAGATTGATCAATCCGCGCCGCGAAGTCGAAAGGCAGGCTATTCAGGCGAGAGTGGAAATCGCGGCTCGGTCGAACGGCATACTTGCGCCCCCCATGTCGTAGCAAGGAGCAGTAATTACATGACGTTTGTTGAATTGAAGCGCGTTGGCGCCATGCTTGTTGCCACGGTGGCTCTGGGTATTACGTCGGTCCAGGCAGCCGAAAAATCGGGCGCAACGCAGGGGAATGTGGCGACGCCGGCATCAGCAAGAGCAGACGGAGTCAATCCACCAGAACGCTGGTACTACCTGGGCAGCAGTGCGTCATCCAAGACCTATATCGACAGGCAGCAGAAGCTGCGGCGTGAGGGTGACACCGTCACGCTGTCGATCCGCCAGGTGCTTGATACCGTACCCGACGATCTCAAGGTTCACCCCCGGACCCGATACATGGATGTCCGATCGCGCTATGACTGCAAGAAGCACACCGTGGCGCATCTCTCGAGTCTGGAACTCAGCGCAGACAACGAGTATCTCGGGGGCGAACCCAGGCCGCTCGATCCTGTGCCGGTGCATGCGGGCACACTGAATGCCGCGGTGATGGACGTCGCCTGCTCGGCGGGTTGAGCCCGCGCCAGGCTTCAGCGTTGCGCGGCAATCGGCTGCGCAACACCGCTTGATGATGTTGTCCGTGCGTCAGCGCGGACCCATCCGGCCTGATTGACCACCGATGCAACGTGGCCTACTTCGGGTCGGCACCCTTGGTTTGCGCCGCACTGCGATCTGCCGCCGCCTGCGCGGCAGCCGCCGCCGCATTGGCAGACCGCGCCGCCGCAGCATGATCCGCATCGAACTGTGCCTGTCGCTGGGAACTGTGTCGGCGCTCAAGCTCAATCGCGTCGGCGTAACTGGCTGGGTACTTCGCGGCACACGCATGCTGCACCAGCAGCACGGCACGGTCACTCAGGCCGGGCTGGATGTTGGCCAGCACGCAATCGGCGTACGGCGAGGATGAGGCCGGGCCCGCGGCCAGTGCGGCGATGATCAGTGCATTCAACATGCGAACCTCCTTGTAATTGACGACTTGACTGTACATCGGTCCGGCCCACGCAGGGGCCGGCGTGCGATGGCGATGCGGCTACTGCGGCCGGATATCCCGGCACACCAGTTCGGCCAGGCCGCGGCAGGCCAGCAACATGCCGTCCACCACGCCCTCATCCAGGTGCCGATCAGGCGTTGCCAGCACGCGGCAACGTTCGGCGGCGTGCAGCATTTCCGCCACGGTGAGCATGCCGACGGCGGCGCGCTCGACACGCGCGAGATCCTGCGCGCGGCCGGGCAGCAGCTTCGGTTCCGGCCAGCACAGGCCATCGGCGGCGTCTCCATCGCGGATGCGTTTGAGGCATCCCAAGAAGCTGCTCAGGTCGGGGGCAGGATTGCCGTCATTGGCGGCCTCGTTGACGACGGTGTGGATGGAGCGGGACGCTTGGGGCGGACGCGGGTTCATCTCGTTTTCCTCGGCACTAGGGCGGAAACGCCACCGCGCGGATGCGGGTGGCGGACGGTACGTGGCTGCAAGCCCGGAAGACAAATCGCAATTTACCGGCGGGTCCAAAGACCCCCACGCACCGCCCGCCATAAAGGCCGACGGATCACCCGCCGGCACGGTCCGGAGACAGTGCCGACGGGTGAGCGCAAACAACATGCGATTTGTCTCCCCGGGCTTGCAGGCCCGGTGCCACCCGTTGTCGGTGGCGCAGCATGTTGGTTACGCCCGCGCCTGGATTTCAATCGGAGTTTTCTGAAACTCCGCCGAGTGCAGGTGCTTACAATTATTGTCGCAGGCGCGTTTGGCGCAGCAAACGACAGGACGCGACGCATCTACTGGAACGCGTGGCGGATCGCGCTGAGAAATGGCGTAAATCGCAGTGTGCGGGCCATTCGGTGTGAAGCTGCTCGTGTATGGCTGGCTTCAATATTTCTTTCGAAGGCGGTCGGGCGAGCGCGTCTGGCGGCTGATTTTCAGTGCAGATGCGACAGAGGTGCGGCGATTGTTGCTGCGCCAACGGCAGCCGAGCGTGGGCTCGGCTCTACCGGGGGATGTCGCGTGGCAGGTCATCCACGCATGGCGTGGATCTACTTGCGTCGGTCACGTCATCCACGCATGGCGTGGATCTACTTGCGTCGGTTGAGAACAATCGCTGCGATCACGCCGGCGATGCCGAGCGGGATCAGGATGACCGCCAGAAGGATGAGCCAATGCCAGATGCTGAATCCACCCATGTTCCAACTCCTTGTAGGAAACGATGCAGGGTAGCATCGCACAGCGCCATCGCTGCCAAGAGCGCGTTATGCTCGGCATCTTTCCCAGGACGGGTTGCTCCATGCGCTTGATCGTGCTGTCGCTGTTGTTGTCCGCCGTCGCTGCTACGCCGCTGTGGGCTGCCGAGCCGGCACCGGCTGCACAGGCAGCGCCGGCCACGCCGCTGGTGATCGGTGAAACCTTCACCCTCGAATCGAAGGCGCTGGGCGAAACCCGCCGCATCAACGTGTACCGTCCGCAGCCCTGGGGCCTGGACCCGAAGACACCGTTGCCGGTGCTGTACATGCCTGACGGTGGCATTGGCGAGGACTTCCTGCACGTGGCCGGCCTGGTGCAGGTGCTGAGCGGCAACGACAGCATGCGCCCGTTCCTGCTGGTGGGCATCGAGAACACCGAGCGCCGCCGCGATATGACCGGCCCCAGCAGCGACCCGGAGGACAGGAAGATCGCACCACGCATCGGCGGCTCGGCGGCCTACCGCGCCTTCCTGCGCGATGAACTGATGCCGCAGGTGCGCCAGCGTTACCCGACCACCGACGAGCGCGCCCTGATCGGCGAATCGCTGGCCGGCCTGTTCGTGGTGGAAACGCTGCTGCAGGAACCGACCCTGTTCAACAGCTACATCGCACTGGACCCGAGCCTGTGGTGGAACAAGGGCGCGCTGCTGGCCTCGGCACCGAAGCTGCTGCCGGCGGTGGCCAAGGCCACGCCGCGCGTGTTCCTGGCCAGCAGCGGGCAGCCGGAGCTGGCGCAGACTGCGCGGCAACTAAGCACGCTGCTGCACGGCGCCTCGCCCTCGTTGCAGGTCGACTATCAGCCGTTCCCGCAGGAAACCCACGGCACGATCTACCACCCGGCGGCGCTGCAGGCGCTGCGCACGCTGTTCCCGGCGCACCCGCCGGCGCAGCCTTGATCGCGCCGATGGCCACAGGAGAAACGCGGATGAAGCACGGACGTGGATGGAGTGCGCTGATGTGCCTGGCACTAGCCGGGTGCGCGATGTCGGTGCCACCACCGGCGGCGCAGGACACACCGAAGCAGGATCCGGCAACAGCCACCGCCACGCCTGGCGTGGTGCTGTCCGATACCGAAGCGCTGCGCGTGCACGACCCGGTCGGTCGCGATTACCCGATCTGGGTTGCGCTGCCGGCCGACTACGCCGCACACCCTGAAAAGCGCTACCCGGTGCTGTATGTGACCGATGCGCTGTACAGCTTTCCGCTGGTGCGCAGCGTGCGCAACCTGGTGGGGCAGCAGGGCGTGAACATCGAGAACTTCATCCTGGTCGGGCTGCCGCCGCAGGAAGGCCTGACCTCCAAGCAGAGCCGCTCGCGTGATTACACGCCCAGCAATCCCGTGCGGAGGGCTGACGGTTACTACAGTGATGACGTCACCTACGGCGGTGCCGAGCATTACCGCGACTTCCTGGCCGCAGAGGTGCTGCCGATGATCGACGCGCGCTACCGCACCGATCCGGCGCGACGTGCGTTTGCCGGCCATTCCTATGGCGCGTTGTTTGGCGCTTATGTGCTCACCACCCAGCCGGATCTGTTCAGTACCTACATCCTGTCCAGTCCTTCTCTGTGGTTCGACGAACTGCTGCTGCCGCGCATGCAGGACAACGCCGTGGTTCCGGCACAGCCTACCCGCGTGCTGCTGTCGGTGGGCAGCTACGAAACGGTCAAGCCGGGGGCGCGCTATTCCACCGGCAACGACATGCTGCAGCAGGCCGCGGACTTCACTGCCCAGCTGCAGCGTGGTGGCCGCAAGCTGCAGGTGGACAACGTGGTGATCGATGGTGAGGACCACCTGACGGTCTACCCGCGGGTAATCACCCGCGCGCTGCTGGAGGTGATGCCGGGTGAGGGGCCGTACACCGGTGGCTGACGATCGTAGCGGCATGCCGATGCCCCCCGAACTGGTTGCCAGGGTAGAAGCCCTGCTGGCCGAACATCCCAGCCTGCGCGGGCAACCGGCAACGGACGCCGAGATCGAAGCGGCCCAGCAGATACTCGGGACCGTGTTTGCGCCGCAGTACGTGGCCTTCATCAAACACTTCGGCGGTTCGTTCGGCGGCGTGGATATTCACGCGTTCGCGAACGGTTCGTTGATCGGGCGTGAGACCGTGATCGAGCTGACCCTGGGGTTCCGTGAGCGTTACGGCGACGACGTGTCGGATCACCTGCGCACTGCACTGGCTGTTTCCGATGACGGTGCCGGTAATCCTGTTCTGATATCTGCCAGAGGTGAAATCATGCTTTACCTGCACGATGAGGGGGAGGTGGAGATGCTCTTCCCCTCGCTGTACGACATGATGAACGCGTGGCTGCCATGAGCCTGCATCTGACGGCCGACATGGAACTGCTGAAAGAGCGCTTCATCCGTCGCGTGCGCGAGCATGGCGAGGTGTGGGGCCTGCGCAGCGAGGCGCGCGGTTGGGCGTACTGCCCCTCCAATGACGGCGACGAGGACGTGCTGGTCTTCTGGTCCGACCGCGCGTATGCCGCACGGCATGCGGTGGACGAGTGGGCGGATTACGTGCCTACCGTCATTGCGCTGGAGGCCTTCATGCAGCGCTGGCTGCCGGGCATGCAGCGCGACGGTGCCTTGGCCGGTGTCAACTTCAATGCTGATCTGGCGGGCCTGGAACTCCGCCCCGAGGTCCTGCTGGAAGCGCTGCGGTAGATCCACGCCACGCGTGGATCAATGGGCCTTACGCCGCCTGCGCGTCCGGGCTGGTCGACGGTCATCCACGCATGGCGTGGATCTACTTCATTGTCCGGTAGATCCACGCCACGCGTGGATCAATGGGCCTTACGCCCTCTGCGCGTCCGGGCCGGTCGACGGTCATCCACGCATGGCGTGGATCTACTTCAGTGTCAGTAGATCCACGCCACGCGTGGATCAATGGGCCTTACGCCGCCTGCGCGTCCGGGCTGGTCGACGGTCATCCACGCATGGCGTGGATCTACTTCATTGTCCGGTGGATCCACGCCGCGCGTGGATCAATGGGCCTTAAGCGGCCTGCGCGTCCGGGCTGGTCGACGGTCATCCACGCATGGCGTGGATCTACTTCAGTGTCAGTAGATCCACGCCACGCGTGGATCCGGGCTTCAGGCGGCCTGCGCGTCCGGGCCGGTCAACACGCCGGCATCGGCGTGGCGGAAGCACAGCCGGATGGCGTCGAGCAGCTCGCTCATGTTGTACGGCTTGGGCAGGAAGTGGATGCCATCGCGCAGCTGCGGCAGCACCGCGTGCTGGTCCATGCCCGAGGTGACCAGGATCGGCAGCTGCGGGTACAGGCCGCGCACGTGGTTGGCGGCCTCGATGCCGCTGACCAGGCCGAGGTTGACGTCGGTGAACAGCAGGTCGAAGCGCTCGCCGGCGGCCAGCAGGCCCAGCGCCGCTTCGGCCGAGCTCACGCCCACCACGTGGCACGCCTGGCTCTCCAGCGCCATGCGGCTCAGCTCGCGGGTTTCCTCGGCGTCCTCGATCAGCAGGACGCGGGGCTCTACGTGGCGCTTGGACAGCAACATGACGCGACAACTCCGGACAGCGTTTGGTGAAAAGGCGCGCAAGTATGCTCGACCGTGGGGTGATCCCGGCGTGCAGGGTTGGCTAATACGGCGTTACAGCACGCTTTGGGCGCAGTTGCAGGCTTAATACGACAATGGCGGACCGGGCGGCGGCCCTGTGCCATCGGTCATGTTGCCGGACAGTCATCGGTGCACAGGTAGAGTCGAGGGCTGACCAACAGGAGCGACGCCCATGCAGTGCCCCGTGTGTACCACCCAGACCCTGCAGATGGCCGAGCGCCACGGCATCGAGATCGATTACTGCCCGGGCTGCCGTGGCGTGTGGCTGGATCGCGGCGAGCTGGACAAGATCATCGAGCGTGCCGGCGCTGCAGTGCCGGCCCCGGCCCCGGTGCAGGCCGCGCCGCAGGTCGCGCCGCCGCCGGTGATGCATCGCGATACCCGCCATCTTGGCCAGCGCCAGGATGAGCACCGTGGGCAGTACGGCCACGGTTACAAGAAAAAGAAGAAGGAGAGCTTCCTGTCGGAGCTGTTCGACTTCTGACGCTGTTTGTAGAGTCGAGCATGGCTCGACTCTACAGATCTACGGCCGGCGCAGGATGAACTCGCGGTCCAGCGTGCTGCCGACGATGAAGTCGTACTCGCCGGCCTTCTCGCAGCCATAGCGCGCGTAGAAGCGCTGCGCGGCGAAGTTTTCCTCCCACACGCCCACCCACAGGGTGCGGTGCCGGGGCTGGTCCAGCCAGGCGATGAACGCATCCATCAGGCGCGCGCCATGCCCGCCGTTCTGGTGGGCGGCGAGGATGTACAGCCGCTTCAGTTCGATGTCGCCCTCGCGTGCATCGGCATGCGGCAGGGTGTTGGCACCGGCGGCCAGGTAGCCGACCACGCGCTCGCCATCCAGCAGCAGCCAGACCGCGCTGCGCGGGTCGGACAGTTCCTCGCGCTGCGGCGCGATGCCGTAGTGGTCCTGCAGGAACACGTCCAGCTCCTGCGGCGGGTACGAATCACCCCAGGTTTCGGTGTAGGTGGCAATGGCGATGGCCGAAAGCGCTTCGGCATCGGCCAGGGTGGCGCGGCGGATCTGCAGGGACATGGCGGTGTGTGGAATGGAACGCGGCGCAGTGTAGCTGGCCCCGGCAGTTGCCGGGGCCGTGCAGTGCGTCAGAACCACATGCGCACACCGGCCACCCAGCGCGTGTCGCGCGCGTGGTCACCGGCATGGTCGGCAGCATCGCCGAAACTGCGCTCATGGCTGATGCCGATGTAGGGCGCGAAGCGGCGGCTGAACTCGTAGCGCAGGCGCAGGCCGGTCTCGACCTTGTTCAGGCCGCGGCCGATGCCGTGTTCCGGTTCGTCCTTGGCTGCCAGCGTCGCTCCCACCAGCGGCTGCAGGATCAGCCGGTTGGTCAGCAGCACCTCGTAATCCACTTCGGCCTTGGCCAGCACCTGCCCGCCGGAGCCCAGGTAGAGCGTGGCCGAGCTTTCGAACTTGTATGGCGCCAGGCCTTGGATGCCGATGGCGGCCCAGGTGCGCGAATCGGCCGGGCGGAAATCCTGGCGCACGCCCACCAGCACGTCCCACCACGGCGACACGCTGCGGCCGTACAGCGCTTCCAGCGATGATGACTCGGTACGGCTGCCACTGCGTTCGCCCTCGCTGCGCAGCCACAGGCGGTTGATGTTGCCGCCCATCCAGCCGGTGGCCTCCCAGGCCTGGCCGTCACCGTTCCTGCCGTCCCAGTGTTCCAGGCGATCGATCAGCAGCAGGCTGTTGATGTCCGGGGCGTGTTCCATGGCGCCATGGTCGATGGGCGGGAACGCGGCGGCGCGGTCGGCATCGGTGGGCACCGGAATGGGTTCGCGCGGTTCGCTGGGCGCGGGCATGGGCATGTCGTGGCCCATCGCCGAATGATCCATCTGCGAATGATCCATCGCGCCATGGTCCATGCTCGAATGATCCATCTTCGAGTGGTCCATCTTCGAATGGTCGACCGGCGCCTTTGCGGGCGTGGCCATGTCATGGCCGGCATGCGCGTCATGCGACTGCGCGAACGCGGGCAGGGCAGCGGCCAGGCCCAGGGCCAGCAGGCTGCGGGAGAGGTGACGGCTCATTCTTCGATCCTCACTTCGCGCATCATGCCTGCTTCCATGTGGTACAGCAGGTGGCAGTGGTAGGCCCAGCGGCCGAGCGCATCGGCGCGCACGCGGTAGCTGCGGCGGGTGCCCGGCGGCATGTCCACGGTGTGCTTGCGCACCTGGAACTCACCCTGTGCGTTTTCCACGTCGCTCCACACGCCGTGCAGATGAATCGGGTGCTGCATCATCGTGTCGTTGACCAGCACGATGCGCATGCGCTCGCCGTAGTTCAACCGCAGCGGTTCGGCGCTGGCGAAGGGAATGCCGTCGAACGACCAGGCGAATTTCTCCATGTGCCCGGTCAGGTGCAGCTCGATCTCGCGGCTCGGCTCGCGGCCATCGGGGTCTTCGAACAGGCTGTGCATGGCGCCGTAGGTGAGCACCTGGCGGCCGTTGTCGCGCAGGCCGATGCCGGGGTCATCCAGCTTGGGTTCGCTGGCCGAGCTCTGCATGTCCACCAGCGGATTGTTGCGTTCGCTGGCCGGGTGCTTGGGTGCCTTGCTGGCGGGGGCATCGCCATGCGCGCCGTGGCCCATGCTGGCGCCGCAGCCGCCTTCCATGCCCTTCATGGCGGCCATGTCGTGGCCACCGTGGCCACTCATGTCATGGCCCATGTCGCTCATCGTCAGCAGCGGGCGCGGGTCGCGCTGCGGCACCGGTGCCTGCAGACCATGGCGCACGGCCAGGGTGCCGGCGGCGAAGCCGGTGCGGCCCATGTCCTGGCAGAAAATGGTGAAGGCGTCCTGCCCGGTCGGTTCCACCAGCACGTCATAGGTCTCGGCCGGTGCGATGCGGAATTCATCGATGCTGACCGGGTGGATGTACTGGCCGTCGGCGGCGACCACGGTCATCTTCAGGCCGGGGATGCGCACGTCGAAGTAGGTCATCGAGGCGCCGTTGATGAAGCGCAGCAGCACCTTCTCGCCGCTGCGGAACAAGCCGGTCCAGTTGCCGGCCGGGGCCGTGCCGTTCATCAGGTAGGTATAGGTGTGCGCGTTGACGTCGGAGATGTCGGTGGGCGTCATCCGCATGCGGCCCCACATGCCACGGTCTGCCACGGCGGCCGACCAGCCATCGCGGCGCACGTCGCGCACGAAGTCGGGCAGGGTGCGCTTGTAGTAGTTGTCGTGCTCGGCCAGCTTCTTCATGCGCCGGAACAGCGCGCCCGGGTCCATGTCGGTCCAGTCCGAGAGCAGGATCACGTGCTCGCGGTCGTGGTGGTACGGCGCCGGTTCGGCCGGGTCGATGATGAGCGCGCCATACAGGCCGGCCTGCTCCTGGAACATCGAATGGCTGTGGTACCAGTAGGTGCCCGACTGCCTCAGCTGGAAGTGGTAGTGGTAGGTCTCGCCGGGGCCGATGCCGTTGAAGCTGAGGCCGGGCACGCCGTCCATGTTGGCCGGCAGCAGGATGCCGTGCCAGTGGATGGAGGTGGGGTGGCGGTCGAGCGTGTTGCGCACGAACAGGTCTACGGTCTGGCCTTCGCGCCAGCGCAGGATGGGCGCGGGCAGCGAGCCGTTGACGGTGATGGCCGGGCGGGTACGGCCGGTGAAGTTGGCCAGCGACTCGCCGATGGCCAGCTCGATGCGGGTATCGGTCAGCACGGCGGGCGCGCCGGCCAGGCGCGGGGTGGCGCTGGCCGCGGCAAGCGCGCGCTGCGGCACGCCGATGGCGGTGGCGCCGGCCACTACGCCGCCAGCGGCCAGGCCCTGTACGAACAGGCGGCGCGACGGCATGGGCAGGCCGCCCGGGCCGGGGGGAATGCGGGTATTCATGGGGTGACTCCAGACACGGGAAGGCGCCGGCAGGAAGCCGGCAGCGGTACGCGTGGAATCAGCCGATGGGAGGGCGTGAGATGGGCGGCAGCGGCGGTGCCGGGCGGCCAGCGCCGGGCATCGGCTGCGGGGCCAGCGACAAGGCCGGGCCGGCCAGGAACGGCTGCGGCTGCACGGCCAGCAACGGGTGCTGGGCGCAGCTGCGCACGCAGTCCTTGATCTGGCAGTGGGCATCGTGGGCCGGAGCTTCGGCCTGGGGCGCGGGCTCGGCCTTCATGCCGGCGTGGTGATGGCAATCGCCCTCGGCCGCGTCTGCGGCGGCCATGGCGTGCGCCATCTGGCCCCTCTGCTCGTGCCCGCTGGCCATGGCCGCGTTCAGCCCGTTGAGCAACAGGCTGAGCATGAGCACGACGCGGAGCAGGGTCGGGGCGAGGGACATGGGCGTCAATCTAGCGGCAAGCGGCGCGCGATGCACTTCTTGCTGAATGGCGTGTTCAAGGTTGGAGCAGGACGAGGGACGGTTTCGTAGAGTCGAGCTTGCTCGACTGGGTGAGCGGAGCAGTCGAGCAAGCTCGACTCTACGGTCCAGCGGCAGCCGAGCATGGGCTCGGCTCTACAAAGGCATGCACCACGATAGGCGACGCAGCGCAGCGCGGCACGGTAGAACGGTCACCCTTCCTCGCGCACGATCTCCACCAGGCGCGGGCCGTAGCGGCTCAGCTTGGTGCCGCCGATGCCGCCGACCCGGGCCAGTTCGTCCAGGCTGGTCGGCCGCTGTTCGGCGATGTTGCGCAGGGTGCTGTCGTGGAAGATCACGAAGGCCGGCACGTTCTGTTCGCGCGCCAGCTCGCCCCGCAGGCTGCGCAGGGCGTTGAACAGGACCAGGTCCTGCGGCAGCACCGACAGGCCGGTGCGCTGCGCGCTGCGCTCGCGGCCGCCGCTGGTGCTGGCGGCATCGCGACGCATGCTGACCTGGCGGCGGCCGGTCAGCACGTCACGGCTGGCGTCGGTCAGGCGCAGGCCGCCATGGCCCTCGCTGTCCACTTCCAGCATGCTGGCCGCCACCAGCTGGCGGAACACGCTGCGCCACGTGCGCGCATCCAGGTCGCGGCCGATGGCATAGGTGCTCAGCTTGTCGTGGCCCTGCTGCTTGACCTTCTCGTTCTCGCTGCCGCGCAGGATGTCGATCAGGTGGCCGACGCCGAAGCGCTGGCCGCTGCGGTAGACGCAGCTCAGTGCTTTCTGCGCGGGGACGGTGGCATCCCAGGCGGCCGGCGGGGTCAGGCAGTTGTCGCAGTTGCCGCAGGGCTGCGGGTAGGTTTCGCCGAAGCCGGCCAGCAGCACCTGGCGTCGGCACTGCATGGATTCGCAGTAGCCCAGCAGGTGGTCCAGCTTGGACCGCTCCAGCTGCTTGCGCTCCTCGCTGGCCTCGGATTGCTCGATCATCTGCTTGAGCAGCACCACGTCGCCCAGGCCGTAGCACAGCCAGGCCTCGGCGGCCTCGCCATCGCGGCCGGCGCGGCCGGTTTCCTGGTAATAGCCTTCCATCGACTTGGGCAGGTCGGTATGCGCCACGAAGCGCACGTCCGGCTTGTCGATGCCCATGCCGAAGGCGATGGTGGCGCACATGACGATGCCGTCCTCGCGCAGGAAGCGGCGCTGGTTGTTGGCCCGCACTTCCGGCGGCAGGCCGGCGTGGTAGGGCAGGGCATTGAAGCCCTGGCCGCAGAGGAATTCAGCAGTCTCCTCGACCTTGCGCCGCGACATGCAGTAGACGATGCCGGCCTCGCTGCGGTGGCCGCGCAGGAAATCGGTCAGCTGCTTGCGGGCGTTGTCCTTCTGCACCACGGTGTAGCGGATGTTGGGGCGGTCGAAGGAGCTGACGAAGTGCCGTGCCTCGGCCAGGTCCAGGCGCTCGGCGATCTCGCGCTGGGTGGGCGGGTCGGCGGTGGCGGTGAGGGCGATGCGCGGAATGTCCGGCCAGCGCTCGTGCAGGACGGTCAGCTGGCGGTACTCGGGGCGGAAATCGTGGCCCCACTGCGACACGCAGTGCGCCTCGTCGATGGCGAACAGGGCGATGTGGCTGCGCGAGAGCAGGGACAGGAAGCGGCCGGTCAGCAGGCGCTCGGGGGCGACATAGAGCATGTCCAGTTCGCCGGCCAGCAGCTCGCGCTCGACGCGGGCGGCGGTTTCGCCATCCAGGGTCGAGTTCAGGTATTCGGCGCGCACGCCGAGCTGGCGCAGGGCTTCGACCTGGTCCTGCATGAGCGCGATGAGCGGGGAGATGACGATGCCGACGCCATCGCGCAGCAGGGCCGGGACCTGGTAGCACAGCGACTTGCCGCCGCCGGTGGGCATGAGGACCAGGGCGTCATGACCGGCAGCCACGTGCTCCACGATGTCCTGCTGGGGACCACGGAAATCGTCGTAACCAAAGACGCGTTGGAGCAGTTCGTGCGCGGGACGGGAAGCCATCCGGCTAGTTTACCTCCCGGAGGCGGCGGCAGGGCTGCGCCCTGCACCTGCAGAAGCCACGGCAAGGTCAAAGGCAACAGCTGGCTCTGGGGTGTCTGCTGGTTGGGCGGGGCGGTGTGGGCTTGCAGGACACGCCGTAAACCCCCCTCCGGGGTCCGGCCCAGCCGCTGGCGGCTGTGCGTTCGGGCGCTTGCGAAGCAGTGCTTCGCAAGCAAAGCGCCCTCACCCATGGGGGCTCGTAGGCGCCATCCATGGCGCCTGCGGTCCTGCAAGCCCACACCGCCCCACCCCCGACAGTTTCACGCGGCTGTTGGTGGGTGCCGACCGTTGGTCGGCACATCTGTCAGATATCGATATCCAACCCCGTGCCGACCAACGGTCGGCACCCACCTTCAGCAGCAGGTTCCGGCAGATCGCGGAAAACTGTCGAAGGCGGGGTGGGGCCGGTGGCAGGGGTGTGAGCCGCATGGATGCGGCGACCAAGCCCCCATGGATGGGTTTACGGCGTCCCCTGCCACCGGACCCACCCCGCCAACCCTCAGGAAACCCAGCTTTTGACGTTGATGTTGACGTTGATTCGGCAGGTGCAGGGCTGCAAGCCCTGCCGAAACCCCCCTCAACCCTTACTGGAGCAGGGAACGCAGCATCCAGGCGTATTTCTCGTGGGTCTGCAGGCGCTGGGTCATCAGATCCTCGGTCGGGGCGTCGTCGGCGTCGTCCGCCACATCCAGCACTTCACGCGCCGTACGGCAGACCGCTTCGTTGGCGACCACCAACTGGCGTACCATTTCCCGCCAGTCCGCACTGTCGGTCAGGCCCGGCTCCTCGGCGATCGAGGTCAGCGCAGCAAATTCCCGGTAGGAGCCCGGGGCATTGAAACCCAGCGCACGGATACGCTCGGCCACATCGTCCAGCGCCGCCCACTGCTCGGTGTACTGCGTTTCGAACATCGTGTGCAGCGAGTTGAACATCGAACCGGTCACGTTCCAGTGGAAGTTGTGGGTCTTCAGGTAGAGCGTGAACGCGTCAGCCTGGAACCGCGACAGACCGTCGGCGATCTTCTTGCGGTCGCCCTGGGTGATCCCGATATCGATGTTGGGTGCCGACGGTGCCGCCGCTGCAAGCTTCTGCTTGCCGGTCTTGGGCTTGGTCGTGCTCTTGGTCTTCGCCATGGGGTTCCTCCTTGTGGAATCGTTGGCCTTCACAGTAAATCAGTCTCGATGACTGGTCGCTTTCAAAGTTTTGAACGAACCGATTGATGAACGCTATCGATAAAAATCCGCCGCCCCGCCTGCGCCAACAGCGCGCCGCCATTGACGGCGCCATGAGCCGCGACCGGGGCCGTTTGCTGGGAATGCTCTCGCGTTGCCAGGCCAAGCCGCAGGATGCGGCGCTGGCCGCTACCTTCGAGCAGGCCTTGCAGGCGTCGGTGCAGCGCCGGCAGGTACGGGCGCAACAGCAGCCGGCCATTACTCTGGACCCGCAGCTGCCGATTGCGCGTGAAGCCGAGGCGATCATCGGCCTGATCCGCGACCACCAGGTGGTGGTGATTGCCGGCGAAACCGGCTCGGGCAAGACCACCCAGCTGCCCAAGCTGTGCCTGGCCGCGGGCCGGGGCCAGGCCGGCATGATCGGCTGCACCCAGCCGCGACGGATTGCCGCACGTGCAGTGGCCAGCCGCGTGGCGCAGGAACTGCAGAGCGAGCTGGGCCAGCTGGTCGGCTACCAGGTGCGCTTCAACGACAAGGTCAGCGAAGACAGCCGCATCAAGTTCATGACCGACGGCATCCTGCTGGCGGAAATCGCCAGTGACCGCTGGCTTTCGAACTACGACACGATCATCGTCGACGAGGCGCACGAACGCAGCCTCAACATCGACTTCCTGCTGGGCTACCTGAAGCAGCTGTTGCGCAAGCGCCCGGACCTGAAGCTGATCGTCACCTCGGCCACCATCGACACCGAACGCTTCGCCCAGCATTTCGACAATGCACCGGTGATCAGCGTGGAAGGCCGCACCTTCCCGGTGGAAGTGCGCTACCGCGCGCTGGAAGGCGAGGGCGAAGACCAGGGCGAGCGCACCGTCAACGATGCCATCGTGTCGGCCATCGACGAGATCACCCGCCTGGATTCGCGCGGCGACGTGCTGATCTTCCTGCCCGGCGAACGCGAGATCCGCGACGCGCACCAGTCGCTGGAGCGGCGCAAGTACCGCAACACCGAGGTGCTGCCGCTGTACGCGCGGTTGTCCAACCAGGACCAGGACCGGGTGTTCAACCCCGGCCCGAACCGGCGCATCGTGCTGGCCACGAATGTGGCGGAAACCTCGCTGACGGTGCCGCGCATCCGCTACGTGGTCGACCCGGGCTTTGCCCGCGTCAAGCGCTACAGCCCGCGCAACAAGCTGGACCGCCTGCACATCGAGCCGATTTCGCAGGCCAGTGCCAACCAGCGCAAGGGCCGCTGCGGGCGTATCGCCGAGGGCATCTGCTACCGCCTGTACGCCGAGGCTGATTTCCAGGCGCGTCCGGAGTTCACCGATCCGGAAATCCGCCGCTCCAGCCTGGCCGGGGTGATCCTGCGCATGCTGCAGCTGGGCCTGGGCCGCATCGAGGATTTCCCGTTCCTGGAGGCGCCGGACGAACGTGCGGTGGCCGACGGTTGGCAGCAGCTGACCGAGCTGGGCGCGATCGATGCCGAGCGGCGCATGACCACCATCGGCAAGCAGATGGCACGCCTGCCGGTGGACGTGAAGCTGGCGCGCATGCTGGTGGCCGCGCAGGCCGCCGGCTGCCTGCGGCCGATGCTGGTGATCGCCTCGTTCCTGGGCATCCAGGACCCGCGCGAGCGCCCGCCCGAGGCCCGCGGTGCGGCCGACAGCGCGCATGCGCAGTTCGCCGATGGCCGCTCTGAATTCGTCGGTGTGCTGCGGCTGTGGGATGCCTACCGGCAGGCCCACGAAGACCTGACCCAGTCCAAGCTGCGCGATTGGTGCGGGCGCCACTTCCTCGGTTTCCTGCGCATGCGCGAATGGCGCGAGCTGCACCGCCAGCTGCGCCTGCTCTGCGAAGAACTGGGCTGGAAGGAAGAAACCAGCGATGCCTCGATGGCACCGTTGCTGGCCGGCAGCAGTGCGCCGGCGCCGGCGCGTGACGATGCGGCGGCGGTGAAGGCCACCCGTGGCCAGTTGCACCGCGCCGCGCGCCTGGCCCGCGAAGGCAAGGCCGAAGCCGCGCCGGCCCCGGTGGCCGTGCGCGCACAGAAGGAACAGGCCCCCGCCGGGGGCGGTTTCAGCGAACGCGTACGTGCGGCCGCCTACCAGACCCTGCACCGCGCACTGGTGGCAGGCCTGCCGACGCAGATCGGCCATCGCACCGAGAAAGGCGATTTCCAGGCCCCTCGGCAGCGCCGCTTCCTGCCGTTCCCGGGCTCGACGCTGTCCAAGCGCCCACCGCCGTGGCTGCTGGTGGCCAACCTACTGGATACGCAGAAGGTCTGGGGCATGACCCTGGCCGCAATCGAGCCGGACTGGGTGATCGCCGAGCTGCCGCACCTGCTGCTGCGCAAGCACTTCGACCCGCACTGGTCGCGCGCGCAGGGCCAGGTGCTGGCGTCCGAGCAGATCAGCCTGTTCGGCCTGGTGCTGGCACCGAAGAAGCCGGTGCACTACGGCCGCATCGAGCCCGGCGAAGCGCATGACATCTTCGTGCGGCAGGCGCTGGTGACCGGCGAGATCAACACCCGCGCCAGCTTCGTGGCCGACAACCAGAAGGTGCTGGAACTGGCCCGCGAGGAAGAGGCCAAGCTGCGCCGTGCCGGCATCGTCGCCGACGAGGACTGGCAGGCGCGCTGGTACCTGGACCGGGTGCCGCCGCAGATCCATTCGGCTGCTGGCCTGGATACCTGGTGGAAAGCACTGCCGCCGGAACAGCGCAGGACGCTGCACTGGTCGCTGGTCGATCTGCTGCCTGGCGAAGGCAGCGAGCAGGAGCGCTACCCGAAGTACCTGCCGCTGGGACAGGCGCGCCTGCCGCTGCATTACCGCTTCGAGCCGGGCGCCGACGACGACGGCGTGACCCTGGACGTGCCGCTGCACCTGCTCAATGCACTGGACCCGGTGCAGCTGGGCTGGCTGGCGCCGGGCTTCGTGGCCGACAAGGCCTCGGCGCTGATCCGCAGCCTGCCCAAGGCGATGCGCCGCAACTACGTGCCGGCACCGGATTTCGGCCGCGCCTTCTTCGAGGCGTTCCCGCAGCCCAGCGCCGATGCCATCAGCGGTGAACTGGCGCGCTTCCTGTCACGCGCGACCGGCGCGACGGTGACCGCGCTTGATTTCGAGCCCGGTTCGATCGAGCCGCACCTGCACATGAACCTGCGCCTGCGCGATGAGCACGGCAAGGTGCTGGCGACCTCGCGTGACCTCGATGCGCTGCGTGCGAAGTTCGGTGGCCGTGCTGGTGATGCCTTCGCTGCGCGGGCTGGCCGCGAGATGGCGGCCGATGGGCTGCGCACGTTCCCGGCCACGCCGATTCCGCTGCAGGTACCGGGTGAAGCCGGCGTGCCGGCCTATCCCGCGCTGCTGGACGAGGGTGACAGCGTGGCGCTGCGCATCTTCGCCGACCGCCAGCAGGCACAGGAGGCCCATCCGCTGGGCGTGCGCTGTCTGCTGGAGATCGCCCTGGCCGAGAAAGTGAAGCAGGCGCGCAAGCAGCTGCCGGTCGCGCCCAAGACCGGCCTGCTGTATGCGGCCATCGAATCGCAGGAACGCCTGCGTGGGGATCTGGTCGATGCGGCGATGAACGCCGTGCTGGCCGAAGGGCTGGAGGACATCCGCGATGCGGCGGCGTTCGAGCAGCGTCGCGACCACGCGGCCAAGGCGCTGTTCGGCGAGGCGATGTCGCGGCTGAAGCTGGCCGAGACCATCCTGGCGCTGGTGGCCGAACTGAAGCCGCTGCTGGAAGCGCCGCTGATGGGCTGGGCGCGTGGCAACCTGGACGACATGGAAGCGCAGCTGGTGGGCCTGATCCATCCCGGCTTCCTGCGCGATACGCCGGCCGACGCGTTGGCGCAGTACCCGCGCTACCTGAAGGCGATGATCCTGCGCACCGAACGCGCCAAGCGCGATCCGCCACGCGACCAGGCGCGCATGCTGGAACTGCATCCGTTCCTGGACGCGCTGCGTGCCGGTGATGAGCAGGGCCTGCGTGAGCGCCCGCAATGGCAGGCGCTGCGCTGGGACCTGGAAGAGCTGCGGGTATCGCTGTTCGCGCAGGAACTGGGTGCGCGCACCGGCATCTCGGCCAAGAAACTGGCACAGCGGGTGACCGCGCTGCGCCAGCTGTAAAGCGGTGGCGCCGGGCCATGCCCGGCGCCCGGCATGCAGCCGAGCATGGGCTCGGCTCTACAACAGCCACGGCGTTACTTGGTGCGGCGCACCTTGGCCTGGGTGTTCACGCCTTCCACCTTCATGTACCACACGCCCATCATGCCGGGCTTGATGCTGACCTTGGGCGACGTGCTGCGCACGCCTCCCAGGCTGGTGGCGTCGCTCTGTTCCCACACCTGGCCGTTGTCCAGGGTGAAGATGCGGCCCTTGCCGAAGCCGCGGAACTCGCCCTGCAGCACGCCGGTCACCGGTTCACTGCTGCCGAAATCGAAGAACCCGCGGTTCTTGACGATCACTTCCTGGCGGCCCTCTTCGCGCGCTTCTTCGCGCACAGCGGCCACGGCCTGGGTGGTGGCTGCTTCGACCTTGCCCTGCAGCCAGCGGTTGAGCGTGGCCAGTTCGGCGGCACTGAGCTTGTCCAGGCCGGCCGCCTTGAACTCGGCCTGGGTCATCTGTGCCTGCAGGTCGCCATCGACAACCCGTTGGGCCAGGGCCGGCATCGCGGCAGTACACAGAACAAGGGCGACGCAGAGCGGGCGCAGCAGGCGCAGGGACATGGCGTTTCTCCTGGAGGTGGCCCGAGTGTAGAGCAGGCCACGCCAGGCGGCACCTGCCCTACGGCCCGCGCGGTGTCCGCCAGGCTTTCACCGGTCGCGCCTGCTCGTCCATGCGCACGGTCACCACCCGGTGCCGGCGCAGGGTATGCATCACCTGGGCGGGGGCCTGCAGCCGTTCCCGCACTGCCGCGTCGGCCACGTCCGAGCGGCGCAGGCGGCGGTCGGCGTCGGCGAAACGGGCACGGTTGTATTCGGCCCAGCCGATCAGCAGCAGCCCGCACAGCAGCGCGATGATCGGCAGCGCGGCGAGGATGAAGGGGTCGACCGCGTTGCGCTGCAGGTACAGCCGGTCCCAGCCCGCCTGCAGGCCCAGGACCCAGGCGACCAGCGTGACCAGCGGCACCCACAGCCAGGCGTAGCCCGACCACGCCAGCAGGGTGGCGGCGCGCTGCAGGGCGCGTTGCTGGCGTGCCAGCCGTTCCGGCCGCACGATCACCGGAGGCGGCGTCATGACACCCCCCGGTCCGGACTGATCCAGCGCGCACGCTGCTGTTTCCGCCATGACAGCAGGGTGCGCGGCAGCGCCACCACGGCGGCGGCCATGCCGATGGTCCAGAAGGCCAGCGGATACCAGATGACCCAGTAGAACTGGCGCGCCAGGCCACGTTCGTAGCGGCGTTCGATCAGCAGGCTGGTGCCGAACTGCAGCAGGCACACCAGGGCCAGCACGACGCCATGCCAGCGCGGCAGCAGCGTATCCACGTAGAGCGCGCGGGGCAGGGGCACCACCTTGCCCAGCAGCCACAGCACCACAATGACCAGCATGGTGTAGGCCCACGCCAGGCTCAGCGCGTATTCCAGCAGTACGCCCCACATCCGCCGCCGCCGCCACGACAGCACCCTGCGCCCGTGCTGCAGCAGGACTTCCACGCCGCCACGTGCCCAGCGCAGCCGCTGCCGCCACAGGCCGCGCAGGGTTTCAGGCATCAGCACCCAGCACAGCGCGTTGGGTTCGTAGCGGATGTCCCAGCCATCCAGTTGCAGGCGCCAGGAGATGTCGATGTCTTCGGTGACCATGCGGTCGTTCCAGAAGCCCACCCGGTGCAGCGCGGTGCGGCGGAACGCGCAGATGGCACCGGACAGGGTGAACAGCCGGCCGTAGACGCGCTGGGCGCGCTTGATCAGGCCGATGATGGCCGAGAACTCGCCCACCTGCATGCGGGCCAGCAGGGTGGTGCGGTTGCGTACGCGCGGGTTGCCGGTGACCGCGCCAACCCGCGGCCCATCGATCAGGTGGCCCACCATCCAGCGCGTGGCATGCGGGTCCAGCAGCACATCGGCATCCACGCAGACCAGGTATTCCGAACGCGCGGCCAGTGCACCGATGCGCAGCGCGTTGGCCTTGCCCTGGTTCTGTTCCAGGTGCACCACGCGCAGGTTCGGGTACTGCGGCAGCAGGCTCTCCAGCACGGTGGCGCTGTCATCGCTGCTGCCATCGTTGATGGCGATGATTTCCAGCCGCGGGTAGACCTGTGCGGCGATCGCGTGGATCGTGTCTGCGATGTGCCGCGCCTCGTTGAAGCAGGGCACCAGCACGCTGACCGGCGGCTGGCTGCGCAGTGGCGGGGGCGCGTCAGGGCGTGGCGCACCGCGTTCGCGGCGCAGGTAATAGTAGATGCCGCCGACCATCCAGAAAAAGGCCATCACGACCGGGTAGAAGAAGGCGAAGTTGAACAGCAGCGTGACGAGTGAAACGTTTTCCATCCACGACATCGGCACTCCCCGCAGGCACGCTGCGGCACACCACCGCAACGGGCTCGACCATGCCCAGCGGTTTGTAAACCCGGCGTGGTTGTCTGAACCGTCCAGTCAGGAAGCAGGGCGCCGCGCCCGCCGCCACGGGCGTGCGCCGGCATGAACACATGAGCGTCGATGAAGGCGCTGGCGATTGTTCCTGAACGGGCGGAGCGTTACCGTAGAGCCCTCTGTCTTTGATGTCCGATGCTGTGAACCGCGCGTCTGCCCCCGGCCTGGAAGCCTTGTTGAACCGTCCCTCGGCAGCGGTGCTGCCCGCGCCGCTGCGCGAAGCCCTGCTGCAGTGGTGGGACGCTGCCGATACCTCGCATGAGATGCGTGGCAGCAGCCTGTCGATATTGGCCGATACGCTGGACGCGCTGGCCCTGCTGTCGGCCGACGAAGGCGCGGTGCTGGCCGCCCTGCTGTTCGACCTGCCGGGCCTGCGCGCGCACCTGGACGCGCTGCCGCTGGGCAACCACAAGGCCGCGGTGGCCGGCCTGCTGGACGGCCAGGACGCGGCCGATCCGGTCTGGGCACTGCATGCCGGCCGCGAAGCCGGACGCAACAGCGAAGGCCTGCGCCGGTTGCTGCTGGCCATCATCCACGACCTGCGGGTGGTGCCGATCCTGCTGGCCCGCCAGCTGGCACGCATGCGTGCGGCCGACAAGCTGGATGAGGAGCAGCGCCGCGCGCTGGCCCAGCTGACCCGTGACATCCATGCCCCGCTGGCCAACCGCCTGGGTATCTGGCAGTTGAAGTGGGAGCTGGAGGACCTGGCGTTCCGCCACCTGGAGCCGGACACCTACCGCCGCATCGCGCGCGAAGTGGACGAAACGCGCATCGCCCGCGAACGCTACGTCGAGCACGTCAAGAAGACGCTGTCGCGCGAACTGGCCGCGCAGGGCATCCACGCTGAAGTGAGCGGGCGGCCCAAGCACATCTACAGCATCTGGCGGAAGATGCAGAAGAAGCGGCTGGCCTTCGACCAGCTGTACGACATCCGTGCGGTGCGGGTGATGGTGGACGACGTGGCCGCCTGCTACGCCGCGCTGGGCGTGGTGCACGCACTGTGGGCGCCGGTGCCCAGCGAGTTCGATGACTACATCGCCCGCCCCAAGGCCAACGACTACCGTTCGCTGCATACCGCCGTGGTCGGCCCGGAAGGGCGCACCATTGAAGTGCAGATCCGCACCCATGACATGCACGCGCAGGCCGAGCTGGGCGTGGCCGCGCACTGGAAGTACAAGGAAGGCAGCAAGGGCGCGGAAAAAGCCTTTGATCGCAAGATCACCTGGATGCGGCAGCTGCTGGAGCAGGCGCAGGAAGGGCAGGGCAACGAACTGGCCGGCGCGCTGGATGCCGAGCTGACCGAAGACCGGGTCTACGCGCTGAGCCCCAAGGATGAGGTGCTGGACCTGCCGCAGGGCGCCACGCCGCTCGATTTCGCCTACCAGGTGCACACCATGGTGGGCCACCGCTGCCGGGGCGCCAAGGTCAATGGCCGCATCGTGCCGCTCACCTACCGCCTGCGCAGCGGCGACCGCGTGGAGATCCTGACCGGCAAGGAGGCCGATCCCCGCCGTGACTGGCTGATGCCGGCACTGGGCTTCCTGGCCAGCAACCGCTCGCGCGAAAAGGTGCGCAGCTGGTTCCACAAGCTTGACCGCGCACGCAACGTGCAGGCCGGCCGCGAGCTGCTGGAGCGCGAGCTGAAGCGGCTGGGCCTGCAGCATTCGGACCTGGCAGCGGCAGCGAAGAAGTTCCACGCCGACAGCATCGACGACCTGTACATCCAGGTGGCGCTGGGCGATACCGGCCCCAACCAGGTCAGCCGCGCGCTGCTGGAAGCCGAGCGAGCGGCCAGCCAGCCGGCGCCTGCGCCGACCCTGCCGCGGCCGACCGCGCGCCGCGAAAACCTGGGCAATTCCAAGTTCACCGTACAGGGCGTGGGCAACCTGCTGGTGCAGCTGGCGCGCTGCTGCCAGCCGGTGGCGGGCGAGCCCATCGTCGGCTACCTGACCCGTAGCCGGGGTGTCACCGTGCATCGTGCAGACTGCGCGGCGCTGGCACGGCTTGCCGCCGCCAGCCCGCAGCGCATCCTGCCGGTGGAATGGGGCCAGGCCGGCGGCGGCTACGAAGTGGACGTGGTGGTCAGCGCGGTCGACCGCCGCTGGCTGCTGAAGGACATCACCAACCTGATCGCACAGGAAGACGCGTACGTGCTCGACATTCACAGCGACAACGTGCGCAACAGCGGCCGCGCGCACCTGCGCCTGCGCCTGAAGGTGACCGATTACGGCCAGCTGTCGAACCTGCTGGGCAAGCTGGATGCACTGCCGGGCGTGAGCGAGGCGCGTCGTCTGGGCTGAGCTTCACGCTGCCCCGACTACCCTGCACGCATGGAACGCGAGCCCCTGCATCGCCGCCACGGCGCCGACCACCCCGCGCTGGACCGCGTTCGCCGCGAGGGGCGCTGGTGGTGGCTGCAGGCGCGCCATGCGCGCCGGGTCTGGCGCTGGGCACTGCTGGCGGCGGTGGTGGTGTTCGTGGCGCTGGTGCTGCTGCGCAGGCCGCTGGCGGACTGGTTCTGGGACGAACCGCAGATCGAACAGCTGCTGGCCGAGGGCGACCGCGCGCTCGCTGCGGGGCGCTTGAGCGCCGACGACGGCAGCGGCGCACGCGAACGCTACCAGGCCGCGCTGGCCCTCGATGGCGACCGCATGCAGGCGCGACAGGGCCTGGCACGTACCGGTGCGGCGGCATTGCGGCAGGCCGGCGAGCGGCTGCAGGCCGATGACCTGGACGGCAGTGCAAAGGCGCTCGCCCTGGCCCGCGAACTGCAGGTGCCGCAGGGCCAGACCGATGCCGTGGCGCAGCAGCTGCAGGCGCGGCGCAGTGCAGGTGCCGGTATCGGCGCATTGCTGGCGCAGGCGCGCAATGCCTTCGCGGCCGGCCGCCTGGATGACGGTGACAGCAGCGCACTGCCGTTGTTCCAGCGCATCCTGGCCCTGCAGCCGGACAACCTGCCGGCGCTGGAAGGGCGCGAGGATGCGCTGAGTGACCTGCTGCAGCGTGCACGGGCGCTGGCTGCACGCGGCGAGCTGGCGCAGGCCGCGGCGCTGCTGCAGCGGGCGCGACAGTTTGATGCCGGGCACAGCGATCTGCCGGCCAGCCAGGAAGCGCTGGCACGAGCGCTGGACCAGCGCCTGCGGCAGGGCCAGCGCGCGCTGAAACAGCAGAAGCTGGAGGCCGCGGCCGACGCCTTCGAGGCGGTGTTGGCGGTGGCGGCCGATGATCCCAATGCGCTGCGCGGCCGCGAGCAGAGTGCGCAGGCACTGCTGGCGCGCAGCCAGCGCCACGCTGCCGACTTCCAGTTCGAAGCGGCCGAGGCCGACCGTGCGCGAGCCGCTGCGCTGGGCGCATCGCAGGCGGCCGTGCAGCAGGCCGCGCAGCGCATCCAGCGCGCGCAGCAGGCCCGGCAGGCGCAGCAGCAACCCACCTTGAGCGCGGCCCAGCGCGAGCGGCAGCTGCGCGACCGCCTGCGCCAGATCGACCGCGCCGAACGCGAAGGGCGCTGGATCAGCCCGCCGGGGCACAGCGCGTTCGACGCACTGCGCGAGGCGCAGTCACTGGCCCCGCGCGATGCCCGCGTCAGGGCGGCCGCGGCGCGCCTGTTGCCGGCCAGCCGGCAGTGTTTCGATGACAACCTGCGGCAGAACCGGGTACAGGCCGCGGGCGCCTGCCTGCAGGCGTGGCAGACGCTGGCGCCGACCGCGCCGGGCCTGCCGTCGGCACGGGTGCGGCTGGCGCAGCGCTGGCTGGCCATCGGCAGCGAGCGCCTGGGCCGCGGCGATGTGGCCTTCGCCGAGGCCGCCGTTGCCCAGGTGCGCCAGCTTCAGCCGGACCTGCCGGAACTGGCCGCGTTCGAGCAGCGCCTGCGGCAGGTAGGGGCGGAATCCTGGCGGCGTTGACCCTGCGCCGTGGAGGGGAGTCGGGTATAGTCCAGCGGCTCCAACTTCCCCCGTCTGGCCATGTCCCGCGTAGCGTCTGAAGCAACTGTCGGCTGGAGCATGGCGCCGGCGATGCGGTGGGCCCGATGATCCAGCAATCACCCGCGAGCCTGTCCGCCACCGACGCGTCCCGCGTCTGTGCAGTGATCGTCACCTACGGACCGGACCCGGTGCTGTTGCAGCGCGTGGTCGACAGCGTGCTGCAGCAGGTCGGCCATCTGGTCGTGTTCGACAATGGCAGTGGCGATGTCGATGTCACCGCGATCCTGGGCGACAGGGCCGGCGTCACCCTGGTGGCTTCGCCCCGCAACGTGGGGCTCGGCTGCGCGCTGAACCGCGCGTACGAAACGGCCGACGCACTGGGCTTCGAGCACGTGCTGTTGATGGACCAGGACAGTGTGCTGGCGCCGGGCATGGTCGATGTGTTGTGGACGGCGCTGATCGAGCTGGCGCAGGCCGGGCCGGTGGCTGCGGTCGGGCCGCAGTTCCGCGATTCACGCAGTGGCGTGCTGGCACCGTTCGTGCGTTTCGGCTTTCCGCTCAACCACAAGCTGCGCGGTGGGCCGGGGCAGCGCGTGTCGTGCGACTTCCTCATCACCTCCGGCTCGCTGGTGCCGATGAAGGCGCTGCAGGCCATCGGTCCGATGGACGAGGGGCTGTTCATCGACAACCTCGACATGGACTGGTGTTTCCGCGCCAAGCGCGCCGGCTATGCGCTGTACGGCATCTGCGATGCGCAGATGAGCCACAGCATCGGCGAGGAGCTGCTGCCTTCGCGCGCGAAGGCGGACGGGGTGATCGTGCACAAGCCGTTCCGGCTGTACTTCATCATGCGCAACCGGGTGCTGCTGTACGCCCGCGCCTACACCCCGCGCGTATGGATCGCCCAGGACATTCCGCGGCTGCTGCTGAAGCTGGTGGGCAATGGCCTGTTCCTGGCCCCGCGCTGGGTTCGACTGCGGTTCATGTTGAAGGGCCTGTGGGACGGCGTGCGGGGCGTGACGGGCGGGCTGCCACCGGGCAGTCGCTGAACAGGCCCAATTGCAGACCTTTCCTGCGGGAAGGGCTGGGGTAGACTCGCCTGACCCTACATTCCCGCATTCCCGTGCCCCGACGCTACGATTCCGACGACATCGACGATTCCGACGACGACCTGCAGGACTCCGGACCGCTGTGGCGCCGCCGGCTGATCACCTGGACCATGGCGGCAGTCGCGCTGGGACTGGGTTTCCTGATCCCCTACACGCTGTACCTGAATCAACAGGTCACCCAGCGTTTCGGCGAGCTGCGCTGGCAGATTCCGACCCGTGTCTACGCGCGCCCGCTGGTGCTGGTGCCCGGCAAGGCCATGGACGCGGCCACGCTGAAGACCGAACTGGCCGCCTCGGCCTACCGTGATGATGGACAGGGCAAGGACCCGGCCACCTACGCGGTGCAGGGCGGGCGCTTCACCATCTCCAGCCGCGGCTACAACGATGTCGATGGCCACGTCGCCGCCAAGCGGGTGGAACTGTCGCTGTCCGGCGGCAGCATCGCCTCGCTGCGTGATGCCGATTCGCGCAAGGCGCTGAAAGCGGCCCGCCTCGATCCGGCCCGCATTGCCACGCTGTACGGGCAGAAGCAGGAAGAGCGCCGCCTGATCCGCATGAACGAAGCGCCGGACCTGCTGGTGACCGGCCTGCAGGCGGTGGAGGACAAGGACTTCAACCGCCATCACGGCATCGACCTGTCCGGCATCGCGCGCGCGGTGTGGGTGACCATCCGTTCCGGTGGCCAGAGCCGCCAGGGCGCATCCACGCTGACCCAGCAGCTTGCCCGCAGCGGCCTGCTCGGCATCGGCAAGGAGCAGACCCTTACCCGCAAGTTCAATGAAGTGCTGTATGCGCTGATCATGGAAGCGCGCTACGACAAGCGCACCATTTTCGAGGCATACCTGAACCAGGTGTACCTGGGCCAGCGCGGCAGCCAGGCGATCCACGGCATGTCTTCCGGCGCCGAGTTCTGGTTCGGCCGCGACCTGTCCTCGCTGGATACCGAGCACATCGCGCTGCTGATCGGCCTGGTCAAGGGCCCGTCCTACTACGACCCGCGACGCAACCCGGAACGGGCGACCGACCGCCGCAACTTCGTGCTGGGCAAGCTGCACGAAGCAACGCTGATCGACGACGCCGAGTACCAGCGTGCGCTGAAGGCGCCGCTGGGCGTACCCAAGAGCCCAGGCCTGGTGGCGGCCAACCGCTTCCCCGCCTACGTCGACCTGGTGCGGCGCCAGCTCGGCCATGACTACCCCGAATCGGCCCTGCAGGGCGCCGGCCTGAGCGTGATGTCCGGCATGTCGCCGTCCGCGCAGGCCTACGCCGAAGGTGCGGTGACCCGCACCATCAAATCGCTGGAAAGCAAGCGTCGCCCCGAGCTGCAGGCCGGCCTGGTGATGACCGACGTGCACAATGGCGACGTGGTGGCGGTGATCGGCAGCCGCGAGGTATCCGAAGTCGGCTTCAACCGCGCGATCGAGGCACAGCGCCCGGTGGGCTCGCTGCTGAAGCCGTTTGTGTACCTGCTGGCCCTGGCCCAGCCCAACCGCTATTCGCTGGCCAGCTGGGTGGACGATTCGCCGGTGACGGTGCAGCTCGGCCGTGGCCGCAACTGGAGCCCGGGCAACGCGGACAACCGCAGCCACGGCACGGTGCGCCTGATCGATGCGCTGGCCCATTCCTACAACCAGGCCACGGTGCGCGTGGGCATGGACGTGGGCCCGGAGCGGGTGACCCAGCTGATCCACGTGCTGGCCGGCATCAAGGCCGATCCCAATCCGGCGGTGATCCTCGGCTCGACCGACCAGAGCCCGTATGCGATGGCCCAGCTGTACCAGTTCCTGGCCTCCGGCGGCGAGATCCAGCCGCTGCATGCCGTGCGTGGCGTGCTTGATCCGCAGGGCAAGCTGCTCAAGCGCTATGACAAGACCCCGGCACCGGCCCAGGAAGGCGATTCGATTGCCGCCAACCTGATCAGCATCGGCCTGCAGCAGGTGGTGGCCAGCGGCACTGCGCAGCGCCTGAACGCCGATGGCCTGGGCCGCCTGCAGCCGGCCGGCAAGACCGGTACCACCAACGATGGCCGCGACAGCTGGTATGCCGGTTACACCGGTGACCATCTGGCGGTGATCTGGATGGGCAACGACCAGAACGAGCAGGCTGGCCTGTACGGCGCCACCGGCTCGATGCGGGTCTGGTCGGGCATCTTCCAGCGCCTGCCGAGTGCGCCGCTGAAGGTCAGCAACAAGGGCCTGGACTGGCAGTCGGTGGCTGGCACCGGTACCAACAGCACCGATGAAGGTTGCCCCGACGCCCGTCGTTTCCCGTTCGTGGTCGGCTACGCGCCGGCCTACGCGCCCTGCGCCCCGGCCGCATTGCCGGAGGAGCAGGGAGGCGAGAGCGAAGGCGGCGGCTGGCGCAGCTGGTTCGGCCTGGACCGCAAGCAGGAACCGCCGGCCGAGCCGGCGGCAGCGCCTGCCACCGCCACTCCTCCTCCCAGCCGGTGATGCCGATGACCCTTCGTTCCCTGTATCCGCTGCTGGCCGTGACCGGCCTGAGCCTGGCGCTGGCCGCCTGCGTGAGCAGCCCGCCGCCGGCCGCCAAGCCGGTGACCACGACCACGCCGGCGCAGCGCCTGGCCGCCGTGGAAGCGGCAGCGGGCCCGGACGACAAGGAACTGTCGGTGCAGCCGCTGCGTGATTCGCAGGTGGAAGACCTGCGACAGACCGCGCTGGCCCAGCGCCAGGGCAACGACCTGGCAGCGGCCGCGGGCAGCCTGGACCAGGCCTTGCAGATCGTGGCCGGCGACCCGGCGGTGCTGCAGGAACGCGCGGAGATCGCGCTGCTGCAGGGCCAGTGGGTCGAGGCGGAGGCTTTCGCGCGCAAGGCGGTGGACCTGGGGTCGAAGACGGGCCCGCTGTGCCGCCGGCACTGGGCGACGATCGAGCAGTCGCGCCTGGCGCGCGGCGAGAAGGAGAATGCGGTGTCGGCGCATTCGCAGATTGAAGGGTGCACGGTGCCGGGGATCAAGCGGTACTGAGTTTCCAGCCAACGGCGCGGCCCCTCGTGGCTGGTCGGTCGGTAGAGTCGACTGTTAGTCGACTGGCCTTGCGAGGTGGGCCGGGCGGGTGGGCTGCGCAGGGGGCGCTGCAAGTACGTCCATGTAAGCTCGGTCGCCGCATCCATGCGGCTCACGCCCCTGCGCAGCCCACCCGCCCGGCCTCTGACAGTTTCCGTGTGCGTCCAGCCACGGAAAAGAAAAAAAACAATTCAAAAGCGGGTCGCGCGCTGCGCGCACTCGTTCTCTTCTTCCCGTTCCATCACCGCTTCCAGATGCCAGTCGAGCAAGCTCGACGCTACGAAGCAGGTCCATCCGTCGCCGGGAAACTGTCGAGGGTGGGGCGGGAGGGGCAGGCAGGACCGTTGGCGCCATGGATGGCGCCATCGAGCCCCCATGGACGGGTTTACGGCGTGTCCTGCCTGTCCCTCCCGCCTCGCCCAGTACGCAGCAATCCAGAGCCATGAACACTGCTGTTGCTGTTGCCTCTGCCTACGCCCTGGCTTGAAACGGGTGCCGGGCAGCGCCCGGCCGGGTATCCTTCCTGTCTGATGTCCGACCTCGTCCATGCCAGCCGCGAAGCGCTCAGCGAAGGCGGCGCGCTCGCCTCGCACCTGGATGCCTTCGTCCCGCGTCCCGCGCAGCTGCGCCTGACCGAGGCCATCGCCGATGCGCTGCAGCAGCGCGATCTGCTGCTGGCCGAGGCCGGCACCGGTACCGGCAAGACCTTCGCCTACCTGGTGCCGGTGCTGCTGTCCGGCCTGCGCACCATCATCTCCACCGGCACCCGTGCGCTGCAGGACCAGCTCTACCATCGCGACCTGCCGCGCGTGCGCCAGGCGCTGGGCGTCGGCCTGCGCAGCGCGCTGCTGAAGGGCCGCGCCAACTACCTGTGCCGCTACCGGTTGCAGCAGGCACGGGGCGAACCGCGCTTTTCCAGCCCCGAACAGGCCGCGCAGTTCCAGCGCATCCTCGCCTGGTCCGGTCGCTCCCAGTTCGGTGACATCGCCGAGCTGGATGGACTGGCCGACGATTCGCCGCTGCTGCCCATGGTGACCTCCACCGTCGACAACTGCCTGGGCACCGACTGCCCGTTCTGGGACGACTGCTTTGTCGTGCACGCGCGGCAACGCGCGCAGGCGGCCGACGTGGTGGTGGTCAACCACCACCTGCTGCTGGCCGACCTGGCCCTGAAACAGGATGGCTTCGGCGAACTGCTGCCGGGTGCGCAGGCGTTTGTCATCGACGAGGCACACCAGTTGCCCGAACTGGCCGCGCAGTTCTTCGGCGAAGGCTTCGGCATGCGCCCATGGCAGGAACTGGGCCGCGATTGCCTGGCCGAGGCGCGTGGCGTGGGCGGGGCGCAGTCGGCGCTGCAGGAACCCGTCGACCAGCTGCAGCAGGCGCTGCTGGCGCTGCGCCTGGCGATGGAAGGGCTGCCATCGCGTGGCACGCAGTGGCGCGCGCTGGCGATGCCGCAGGTACGCGAGGGCTTCGACATGGCGATGAGCTGCCTGGTGGCGCTGGAACAGGCGCTGCAGCCGCTGCGCGAAGCCGCCGCCGGCCTTGATGCCTGCCACGCCCGTGCACGCGAAGCCGTTTCGCGGCTGGCGCGCTGGCTGGGCGACGACGAACCCACCCTGGATTTCGACACCGACCCGGCTGAGCTGGCGAGTGCCGCCGACGTGCTCTGGTACGAACTCACGCCGCGCGGTTTCCGCTGCCAGCGCACGCCGATGGATGTGTCCGGGCCGCTGCGCGAGCACCGCGAGCGCAGCCGCGCCGCCTGGATCTTCACCTCGGCCACGCTGACCGTGGGCGGGGGCTTCGAGCACATCACCACCCGCCTGGGCCTGGATGATCCGCACACGCTGGTCCAGCCGAGTCCGTTCAACTGGCCCGAGCAGGCGCTGTGCTACCTGCCGGAAGGCCTGCCCGATCCGGCGGCGCGCGGCTTCGGCACGGCGCTCATCCAGGCCCTGCGGCCGGTGCTGCAGGCCTCGCAGGGCAGGGCATTCCTGCTGTTTGCCTCGCACCGTGCGCTGCGCGAGGCGGCCGAGGCACTGCGCGATGGGCCGTGGCCGTTGTTCGTGCAGGGCGAGGCGCCGCGCGCCACGTTGCTGCAGCGCTTCCGCGATTCCGGCAACGGCGTGCTGCTCGGTTCGGCCAGCTTCCGCGAAGGCGTGGACGTGGTGGGCGAGGCGCTGAGCGTGGTGGTGATCGACAAACTGCCGTTCGCCGCGCCGGATGACCCGGTCTATGAAGCACGGCTGGAGGCGATCCGCAGCCAGGGCGGCAATCCGTTCCGCGACGAGCAGTTGCCGCAGGCGGTGATCGCCCTCAAGCAGGGCGTGGGCCGGCTGATCCGCAGCGAGACCGATCGCGGCGTGCTGGTGCTGTGCGACCCGCGCCTGCTCAACCGTGGCTATGGCCGGGTGTTCCTCGATTCCCTGCCGCCGTTCCGCCGCACCCGCGCGCTGGCCGATGTGCAGGCCTTCTTTGCGCCACAATGGTCGCCCGTGGCCGAGGACGCCGCCGCCCCGACCGCCCCGGCCCCCGCGCCGGGTCCGGAGCCGGCCCCCGGTGCCACGTTCCCCCTGTTCTGACCCGATGCGTCCTGATCCGATCCGATGAAACTGCTCGCCTTTGAAACCGCCACCGAAGCCTGTTCCGTTGCCCTGCATGTCGATGGGCAGGTGCTGGAGCGCTTCGAGATCGCCCCGCGCCGCCATGCCGAACTGAGCCTGCCGTGGGCCGAGGCGCTGCTGGCTGAAGCCGGCATCAGCCGCCGCCAGCTGGATGGCATCGCGCTCAGTCGGGGCCCCGGCGCGTTCACCGGCGTGCGCCTGGCAATCGCGATCGCGCAGGGCATCGCGCTGGCGCTGGACCGGCCGCTGCTGCCGGTATCGACGCTGCAGGTGCTGGCGCTGCGTGCGCCGGCGGAAGAAGACCAGATCCTGTCGGCGATCGATGCGCGGATGGGCGAGTTGTACGTCGCGCGCTTCGAGCGCGTGGACGGCCTGCCGGTGGCGCGCGATGCCGAGCGTGTCTGCGCACCGGCGGCGGTGGCGCTGCCGGACGGACTGCAGGCCTACGGTGTCGGCACCGGTTTCGGCGCGGCCGAGGGCGCGCTGGTGGCACAGCTGGGCGCAGGCCTGCGTGGCTTCGATGCAGCAGCATTGCCTCGCGCATCGGACGTGCTGGCGCTGGCAGTGCCCGCGTTCGCCCGTGGCGAAGGCATGGCGGCGGAGAAGGTCGAGCCGGCCTATCTGCGTGACAACGTCGCGCTGACCCTGGTCGAGCAGCAGGCCGCCCGCGAGGCGAAGGCGAAAGCCAACGGCTGAGCCCCTCGTGGCGGGTGGTTGGTCGCGGAATGCAACACCCGCGCCTGGCCGGGCGGGTGGGCTGCGCAGGGGACGCTGCAAGTACCCCTCCGGGGCCCGGCCCAGCCGCTGGCGGCTGGGCGTTCGGGCGCTTGCGAAGCAGTGCTTCGCGAGCAAAGCGGCCTCACCCATGTAAGCTCGTAGGCGCCATCCATGGCGCCTGCGCCCCTGCGCAACCCACCCGCCCGACCTCTGACAGTTTCCGTGCGCGTCCGCCACGGAAAATCAAAAAAAGAAAAGTCAAAATCAAAAGCATCCACGCGTTGCGTGGATGTGTGTCGACCAAGGTCGACACCTACCAAAAGCGGGAGGCGCCGCGATCTGTCAGGGGTGGGGCGGTGTGGGCTTGCAGGACCGCAGGCGCCATGGATGGCGCCTACGAGCCCCCATGGACGGGTTTACGGCGTGTCCTGCAAGCCCACACCGCCCCGCCAAGCCAACAGTCCAACCGCCGCTCTCGCTCTCGCAGTAGCTTTGGCCGTTGCCTCTGCGGGTCCCGGGCCGCAGGCCCGGGCAACAGAAAACCTACCGGTCGTCGCGCAGTTCGCCACCCGGCAGGAACACCCACGTCCGGGTCACCTGCAGGATATCCACGCCATCATCCGTCTTCGGCAGCGCCGGGAACGGCTGCGCCAGCCTGATCACCCGCAAGGCCGCCTCATCCAGCAACGGTGTACCACTGGATTTCAGGATGCGGCTGCTTTCCACGCTGCCATCGCGGCGCACCCCCACGCTGATCACCACCTGGCCGCCCAGCCGGCGCTGGCGCGCTTCGTCCGGGTAGTTCAGGTTGCCCACCTGCTCGGCGCGGTCCACCCACGCGCGCAGGTAGTTGGCATAGGCGTATTCGCGCGTGCTGGCCGAGACGAACTTGCGGTTCGGGCGCTTGGCGTACTGCGCCGAGCGCAGGTGCACCTCGGCGGCGAGCCGGGCCATTTCCGCATCACGCTGCTCGCGCGCGGTCTGCGCCGCGTCCGGGGTCGGCTCCAGCGGGGTGGGGCGGGCCTGCGCCTGCGCCACGGTGTCCTCGCCATTGCGGCTGCTGACCACCCGCGCCTGCGGTGGCGGCACCGGCGCGGCCGACTGCTGTTGCTGCGGCACCGGGCTCAGCCCGGCCTGGGCCTGCGGCACGATGCCGGTCTGGTTGTCACGCGGGCGCTGCGCACGGTCATGCTCGCCGCCGCCTTCCTGGCTGGCCGCCGCCAGGAAATCCGCCTGCTTGGGCGTCAGCGCCGTGCGTGTCTGGCTGAAGATCACTTCCAGCGTCGGCACCAGCGGCGCCTCGCCCTTCACGGCAAAGCCCACGCCCAGGATCAGCAGGGCGTGGACGATGACCGACAGGGCAAGGGTGGCCCCCAGCCGCTGCGCTTCGCGCGGCGGCGGGGCCAGCACAGCGGGTGCGGCGTCCATCAGCGCAGGCCGGCCTCGATCGCGTCAAACAGGGTGCCGGCGATGTTCAGGCCGTACTGCGCGTCCAGTTCGCGCACGCAGGTCGGGCTGGTCACGTTCACTTCGGTCAGGTAATCGCCGATCACGTCCAGGCCGACGAAGCGCATGCCGCGGCGCTTCATCTCCGGCCCGACCTGGGCGGCGATCCAGCGGTCACGCTCGCTGAGCGGGCGGCCTTCGCCGCGGCCACCGGCGGCCAGGTTGCCGCGGAACTCGTCACCCTGCGGGATGCGCGCCAGGCAGTAGTCCACCGGTTCACCGTCGACCAGCAGGATGCGCTTGTCGCCGGCGGTGATGTCGGGGATGAACTTCTGGGCCAGCGCCAGCTTGCGGCCGCCGTCGGTCAGGGTTTCCAGGATCACATTCAGGTTCGGATCGCCCTGGCCGCTGCGGAAGATGGAGCGACCGCCCATGCCGTCCAGCGGCTTCAGCACGGCCTGGCCGTGTTCCAGGGCGAAGGCCTTCAGCGCCTTGGCGTCGCGGCTGACCAGGGTCGGCGGGCAGCACTGCGGGAACAGCAGGGCGGCCAGCTTCTCGTTGTAGTCGCGCAGGCCCTGCGGGTTGTTGACCACGCAGGCGCCGGCAGCGGCGGCCACGTCCAGCACCTGGGTGTCATAGACGTATTCGGCATCAACCGGCGGGTCCTTGCGCATCAGCACGATCTGGCCGGGGCCGAACACGGTGCGGCTGAATGCGCCAAGCTCGTACCAGCCGGCGGGGTCGTCGCGCACCTGCAGCGGGGCGGTCTGGGCCACGGCCACGCCGCCTTCCAGCGCCAGGCCGCCCGGCCGCACGTAATGCAGGGCGTGGCCGCGGCGCTGGGCTTCCAGCAGCATGGCGAACGTGGTGTCCTTGGCGATCTTGATGTGGGCGATGGGGTCCATCACCACGATGACGTTCAACGGCATGGGTGCACCTTTCAGGCGAGGCGTTGATGGTAGCGGCAACGCCCCCCGCGTGCCTGCCCGGGGCAGTGCAACGCTGCGTCCGTCCTGCCGCCTGCGCAGTCATTGCCAAACGGGTCACGTTCAGCCAGCCGCCGACCCAAGCGCCGTGGGCGTGGCTTGAAGCGGGCGCCGGAAGTGCGATATAGATACGCCTTCGTAGCGGCCCCCAGCACAGAAGGGTCGCGCGCTTGGGGAAAGGCAATGACTGAAAACACGACTGCGGGCGGGGAGCTCGCAGGACTCCGGGTGATGGTCATCGATGACTCGAAGACCATCCGCAGGACTGCGGAAACACTGCTGAAGCGCGAAGGCTGCGAAGTAGTGACCGCGACCGATGGCTTCGAGGCCCTGGCCAAGATCGCCGACCAGCAGCCACAGATCATCTTCGTGGACATCATGATGCCCCGTCTCGACGGGTATCAGACCTGCGCGCTGATCAAGGGCAACCAGCTGTTCAAGGCGACGCCGGTGATCATGCTGTCCTCCAAGGACGGCCTGTTCGACAAGGCCCGCGGGCGCATCGTCGGCTCGGAACAGTACCTGACCAAGCCTTTCACGCGTGAAGAACTGCTGGGTGCCATCCGCACATACGTCAACGCCTGACCAGGGGGGAAAGGCACAATGGCTCGTATCGTCCTGATCGAGGATTCACCGACCGACCGCGCGGTGTTCACCCAGTGGCTGCGCCGTGCCGGCCACGAGGTGCTGGAAGCGGACAACGCCGAGGATGGCCTGCAGCTGGTGCGTGACCAGGTTCCGCAGCTGGTGCTGATGGACGTGGTCCTGCCCGGCATGAGCGGGTTCCAGGCCACCCGTGCGATGGCCCGCGACGCGGCGATCAAGCACATTCCGGTAATCATCGTCAGCACCAAGGCGATGGAGACCGACAAGGCATGGGGCCTGCGCCAGGGCGCGGCCGATTACATCGTCAAGCCGCCGCGCGAGGAAGACCTGATCGCGCGCATCAACGAACTGGTGGCCTGATGCGTTCGCCCTTCGACATTCTTGAAGCCTATGAACGGCGCAGCCTGTCCCATGCGGTGCAGCTGCCCGGGCGGCAGTTCGCCGAGGACCTCTGGCGTGGCGTCGGTTTCCGCGTGGGACAGCGCCGGCTGGTATCCGATTTCCGCGAAGTGGTGGAAATCGTGCCGATGCCGCCGGTGACCCCGGTGCCCTGCGCGCAGCCCTGGCTGCTGGGCGTGGGCAACCTGCGCGGCAACCTGTTCCCGGTGGTCGACCTGAAGTATTTCCTGGAAGGCACGCGCACCGTGCAGCAGGAAGGCCAGCGCGTGCTGATCATGCGCCAGGCCGGCGGCGACGTCGCCCTGACCATCGACGAGCTGTTCGGCCAGCGCAGTTTCGAACTGGGCCAGCAGGTCCAGGCCGGCACCCTGGCCGAAGGCCGCTACGGTCACTTCGTCGATCGCGCCTTCCATGCCGATGGCTACGACTGGGGCGTGTTCTCGCTCTCGTTGCTGTCGCGCACCCCTGAATTCCGGCAAGCCGCGGCCTGAGGCCGGGCAACGCCCCCTGCATTGAAGATCGAGGTTGAACGATGAGTACTGCTTCGGACGCCCCCAAGACCGGCAAGCTGCGGCTGGGCGGCAGCAACCTCTGGCTGGCCCTGCTGGCCCTGTCGATGATCCTGTTCGGTGTGAACACCGGCGTATCCACCTGGCAGGGCAGCCGCCTGGCCGACGCCGGTTCCAAGGCGGCCGACCTGCAGGTGCTCTCGCAGCAGCTGGCCAACCAGGGCCGTGACGCCGTGGGCGGCAACGCGCAGTCGTTCACCGCCTTCAAGGCCACCCGCAACGCCATCGAGCAGAACGTGTCCACGCTGCAGGGCCGCTACGGCAACGAGCCGGGCGTGTCCAAGGCGATCACCCGCCTGTCCGATACCTGGACGCCGCTGGGCAAGCAGGCCGGCCAGCTGGTGGCCAGCGAGCCGGCGGTGCTGGCGCTGGCCGGCAACGCCAACAACTTCACCGGCGCCGTGCCGGGCCTGCAGGCCCAGCTGAACGAGCTGGTGCGCGCGATGTCCGCCTCCGGTGCCCCGGCATCGCAGGTGTACAGCGCCCTGCAGCAGGTCGTGGTGGCCGGTTCGATGGCCCGCCGCGTGACCGAAATGCGCGCCGGCGGCACCGCCGCGGCCGCTTCGGGCGACGCGCTGGCCCGCGACATCACCGTGTTCTCGCAGGTGCTCGATGGCCTGCGCAACGGCAACGAAGACCTCGGCATCACCGCTGTGCGCGGTGCCGGCGCCGTGGCCGCGCTGGAACAGTCGCAGCAGAAGTGGGAAGCGATGAAGCAGGACGCCGACGCGATCCTGGCGAGCTCGCGCCAGCTGTTTGCCGCGCAGTCGGCAGCCAACGCGCTGGGCCAGGGCTCCGCGCGCATGCTGGACGACAGCCGCAAGCTGTTCGAAGCGTTCTCCTCGTTCGGCTCGGTGTCCGATACCCGCCTGTTCCCGAACTTCTGGATCGGCGTGGTGTCCGGTGCGCTGTCGCTGATCGCGATCATCGGCTTCGTCTCCACCAGCGTGCGCAGCCGTTCGCGCGAGCAGGAACTGCGTTACCAGACCCAGGTGGAATTCAACAGCCGCAACCAGCAGGCGATCATGCGGCTGCTGGACGAAATCTCCTCGCTGGGTGAGGGCGACCTGACGGTGAAGGCCTCGGTGACCGAGGACATGACCGGCGCGATCGCAGACGCGATCAACTACGCCGTGGACGAACTGCGCCACCTGGTGACCACCATCAACGACACCTCGGCCAAGGTCGCCGTGTCCACCCAGGAAACCCAGGCCACCGCGATGCAGCTGGCGGAGGCCGCCGGCCACCAGGCCAACCAGATCACCTCGGCCTCGGACCGCATCGGCGAAATCGCAGCGAGCATCGAACAGGTGTCGCGCAACTCGGCCGAGTCGGCCGATGTGGCACAGCGCTCGGTGGTCATCGCCGCCGAGGGTGCCGGCGTGGTGCGCGAAACCATCCAGGGCATGGACCAGATCCGCGACCAGATCCAGGAAACCTCCAAGCGCATCAAGCGCCTGGGCGAGTCCTCGCAGGAGATCGGCTCGATCGTGGAACTGATCAACGACATTTCCGAGCAGACCAACATCCTGGCGTTGAACGCCGCCGTGCAGGCCGCATCGGCCGGTGAAGCCGGTCGCGGTTTCGCGGTCGTGGCCGACGAAGTGCAGCGCCTGGCAGAACGTACCTCGGGTGCGACCCGACGCATCGAAAACCTGGTCCAGGCCATTCAGGCCGATACCAACGAAGCGGTCACCTCGATGGAACAGACCACCGCCGAAGTGGTGTCCGGCGCGCGCCTGGCCGAGGACGCCGGTACTGCACTGACCGAGATCGAGCGCGTGTCCAACGCCCTCAATACCCTCATCAAGAACATCTCCATCGCCGCCCAGCAGCAGTCCGCGGCGGCCTCGGACATCACCCGCACGATGGGCGTGATCCGCCAGATCACCGGCCAGACCTCGCAGGGTGCCGGTCAGACCGCCGAGTCGATCGGCCACCTGGCGCAGTTGGCGGCCGACCTGCGTCGTTCGGTCGCCGACTTCAAGCTGCCGGCGTGACGCGGGCAGGGCGGCGAGCAAGGAATCATTCGATGAAGCATTTCCATTTCCCACGCCAGAATGCGCGCGGCCTCCGCGCGGCGGCGACCGGAGCGCGTCCATGAGCAGCCTGCGCGATGCGATGAGCCATGCAGCGCTGGGCTGGGTCAAGCCGGAGCTGGACGAGACCCTGCGCCAGGTGCGCCACGAGGTCGAGTACTTCGCCGAGGACCCGGCTGACGGCAGCCGCATGCGCATCTGCGCCGGCTACCTGCACCAGGTGCAGGGCACCCTGCGCATGGTCGAGCTGTATGCCCCGGCGATGGTGGCCGAGGAACTGGAACAGCTGGCCGTGGCCGTCGGCGAAGGCCGCGTGGCCGACCGCGACGATGCCTGCGCCACGCTGATGCGCGGCAGCGTGCTGCTGCCCGATTACCTGGAACGCCTGCAGAACGGCCACCGCGATATTCCCATCGTGCTGATGCCGCTGCTGAACGAGATCCGCGCCGCGCGTGGCGAGGAAGGCGTCAATGACAGCGTGCTGTTCGCCTTTGCACCGGACAGCGTCAGCGCCACCGAAGCCGAGCTGGACCACGCCCGTGGCAGCCTGAGCGGGCGCAACCGCGAGCTGCTCGACACCGTTGGCAGCGCGGTCAAGGAAGAACTGCTGCAGGTCAAGGATGCCCTGGACCTGCACCTGCGCACCGGCGGTGCGCCGCAGCAGCTGCAGGAACAGGTGACCAAGCTGGGCGCCGTCGGCGATACGCTGGGCATGATGGGCCTGGGCGCTGCCCGCAGCGTGGTCGCGCAGCAGCGCGATGCGTTGCTGGCCGTGGTCGAAGGCCGCCAGCAGATCGACGAGGACATGCTGCTGGATATTGCCGGCGCACTGCTCTATGTCGACGCGTCGCTGGACGACCAGGTCGCCCATCTGGGCGCCGGTGGCAGTGGCGAGGATGACCCGAGCGCGGTGGAGAACCGGCGCACGGTGGAAGTGCTGGCGCACGAGGCGATCGCCAATTTCGCCGCCGCCCGCGAGCATTTCGTCGCCTTCATCGAAACCAGCTGGAACCATGCCGAACTGCAGGACGTGCCGCGCCTGCTGGGCGATGTGTCCGGTGCGCTGCGCATGCTCGATCTGGGCACCGCCGCCGACTACCTGCGTGGCGTGCAGCAGTACATCGAGGCCGAACTGATCGGTCGCCAGCGCGTGCCCAGTGGCCGCCAGCTGGACACGCTGGCCGATGCCATGGCCAGCCTGGAGTACTACCTGGAAGCGCTGCGTGACCGCCGCCCGGGTCGCGAAGACATTCTCGACATCACCCGCAGCAGCCTGGAAACCCTGCGCTACTGGCCGCTGCCCGAGCGCGCCAGCGCCAGCACCGAGGCCGACGCGGTGCAGCCCATCGTGCGCGAAGGGGTGGCAGTGGCCGCCGCGCCGCTGCAGCTGGATCCGGTGGAGATCGACGTGCAGCCTGCCGCACCGGCGCCGGGCGAGGTCCCGCCGTCGCTGCCGGACTTCACCTTCGATCCGCTGCCTGCTGCGCCGGTGGCCGACAACAGCCTGATGTTCGGTGCGCTGGGCGGGCAGGACACTGCCGCCACCCCGGAACAGGCTGAACCGGCGTCGTTGTTGTTCGCCGCTTCCACTGCGCCGGCACCGAGCGTGCCGCAGTGGGAACTGGGCAGCCACGAGCCTGCGCCTGCCGCCGATGAGCGCGCGCCGACCTTCAACAGCTTCGATCCGGTCAGCTTCGACCCGGTGGGCGCCGAGCACGTGCAGGCGGCCCCGCAGTGGTCGCTGTCCGAGGTGGCCGATGCACAGGCCGATGAGGGCGACGCGCTGGTGCTGGAAGACAGCGTCGAGGACTTCGGCGTTGCCGCGCTGGACGAAGCCGCCACGGGCGCTTCGCTGGAGCTTTCCGCTGCCCCGGCGTTCGACCCGGTGGCCGCCGAGCATGACGCCCCGGCGATGCTGGACGATGTGGTGTTCCACTTCGACAACAGCGCCCTGGACAACGCTGATGACGTGCTGTCGCTGCAGGCGATGGAAACGCTGTCGCTGGACGAGGAACTGGACGCGCCGCAGCCGGTGGTCGAGTTCGTCGACGCCGTCGAGGCTGCGCCGGTCGAAGCACCGGCGCCTGCCGCGACGATCGAGCCGGTCGAGCACATCGACATGGCCGACGTCGATGCCGAGGCTGCGCCGGTCGAAATGATCGAAGCCCTGTCCGCCGCCGAGACCGGCGCGGACGAGGGCCTGGCGACCGTTGCGGCACCTGCCGCGACCGTGTCCCTGGTCGACGTCGATACCATTGCGCCGATCGATTTCAGCGAGGCCGACGCGCAGTTCTTCGCTGAACTGAGCGCCGCGGCCGCCGAATTCGACCCGCAGGCCGCACCGGCCGCACCGGTTGCCGACGTCGCCGCCGAGGCCGTCGAAGCGGCCGGTTTCGAGGCCGGTTTCGACGATGACGCCGAGAACATCGACCAGGACATCCGCGAGGTGTTCCTGGAAGAGTTCGACGACGAGATGGGCAATCTCGGTGCGCTGCTGCCGGCCTGGCGCATGCAGCCGGACAACATGGACCGGCTGCGCCCGATCCGTCGCGTTTTCCACACCCTCAAGGGCAGTGGCCGCCTGGTCGGCGCCCGCACCCTGGGCGAATTCGCCTGGAAGATCGAGGGCATGCTCAACCGCGTGCTCGAGGGCAAGCGTGCAGCCACCCCGGCCGTGCTGGCGATGGTCGACCACGCCAACGCCGCGCTGCCGCAGCTGAACGCCGCGCTGCGCGATGGCCAGCGCGTCACCGTCGATCTGCAGGCAATGCAGGCCATTGCCGATCGCGTTGCCGCAGGTGAGGAAACCTTCTACGTGCCGCTGCCGGCTGCCGCTGCACCGCAGCCGGCCGTGCCGGCCGAGGTCGATGCGCTTGCCGCCGAGTCCGTGGCCGAGCCGGTCGGTACGCCGGCCAACATCGACAGCGTGCTGCGCGAGATCCTGGAAGCCGAGGTGGACGTCCACCTGGCAACGCTGCAGCAGTGGCTGCAGTCGGCACAGCAGGCCGAGCAGCCGGTGAACGATGCGCTGCTGCGCGCCGTGCACACCATGAACGGCGCCTTCGCGATGACCGAAGTGCCGGAGATCACCGCCGTCACCGGTGCTGCCGAGTCCTACATCAAGCGTGCGCTGGCCGCCGAGGTCGTGCCGGGTGCCGAGGCGCTGGGTGCGTTGCAGGCGACCGCGCAGGCGATCAGCGCGACCATGGAAGCGCTGCAGGTTGAACAGCCGCGCATCGCACCGCAGGCCGAGCTGGCGCAGCGCCTGCAGGCGCTGGCCGCTGAGCTGCCGGAAGCACGCTGGCCGATGGTCGGCCTGGACCTGGACGACGACGAGCTGGACGGGATCGAAGCCGACGTCGCCGCTGTCGAAACGCCCATCGAAGCCGAAGCCGAAGTCATCGCCGACGAAACGCCGGTCGAACCCGAAGCCGAAGCGGTCGAAGCACCGATCGAGGCGCCCGCTGAAATCACCGGACTGGCGCTGGCGGATGAACCGGACGCAGCGGCCGTGGCCGAGGCTGTTGTCGACACCGACACCGACACCGACACCGACACCGCACCGGACATCGGCCTGGCTGCCGCCGAACTGACCGGTGGCGAAGACCTGTCGCGCTACTACGACGCCGGCTGGCCGTCGATGCCGGAGGCGGCCGCAACGCTGCCGACGGCGACCGGCGAGGCAGGCACCGTAGAGACCCCCGAAACCATCGAAACCGCGCAGGACGCGGTGGATGTCGCGCCGGTGGCGATCGACGTCGATGCCGCCGGTCTCACTGCCGTCGACGATCTGTCGCCCTACCTGGACGCCAGCGCGCTGCCTGTGGACGACCGGGATCCGGAAGACGCCGAGGTTGCGGCGGAGAATGACGCAATTGCCTCGGAAGCTCCGATGCAGGCGCCGGTCATCGAATATGCCGATGAAGACATCGAGGCCCTGGCGCTCGACAGCGACGCATCCAGCCTTCAGGATGAAATGGCTGTGCCGGGCTTCGCAGAACCGGTCTCGCTGGAAGCCGCGCTCGACGCCGGCCTGCACGTGATCGAGGAAGAACAGGCGCAGGACGAGGATGGCCAGTGGCCGGTGCTCGGCCTGCAGGCCAGCGAACTCGCGCCGGGCGAGGCGGAAGCCTTTGCCGAGGATGCGGACGTCGGCGGGGAGGCGGCGGTCGGTGAAGGAGAGAGCGCCGACCTGCCGTCCCCGGCGACGGTGAATGACGACGTGTCGAACGATGCCGTGGCCGATGCCGCCGCGCCGGTGCGCCTGTTCGAGATGGAAGAGGCACCGGGTCACAGCCAGGATGCCGTCGTGCACGCGCCTGAAGTGGCCGCTGTGGAAGCTGAGGCCGTCGAAGCCGTGGAAGCCGTCGAAGCCGACGCCGAACAGCTCGACTTCAGCATCTATGACCGCGAGCTGGTCGACATCTTCGTCGAGGAAGGCAAGGACCTGCTCGACCACTGCGATGGGCTGATCAGCGAGCTGCGCGATGCACCGCAGGACCGCGAAGTGGTGGCCGGGCTGCAGCGCGACCTGCACACGCTCAAGGGCGGTGCACGCATGGCCGGCATCAATGCCATCGGCGACCTCGGCCACAGCATCGAATCGCTGCTGGAAGCCGTGGCCGCCGGCCGCACCGAGATCGAGCGCCGCGACGTGCAGCTGCTGGAGCGGGGCTTCGACCGCCTGCACCAGCTGCTCACCCGCACCGGCGACCACCGCATCGTCGAGCCGGCGCAGGATCTGGTGGAGGCCTTCGAGGCCCGTACCCGCAGCGACGCCGCCGTTGCCGCCAGCACCAGCGCAGGCATCGCCGAGGAGACCGTCGAGGCACCGGTTGCCACCGCGCCGCTGGCCCTGGCCGACGCACCGCTGTCGGCACCGCTGCCGGTGGAAGGCACGCCGGACGAAGATCCGCTGGCCCGCCCGCAGCAGGAACAGGTGCGCGTGCGCGCCGACCTGCTCGACCGCCTGGTCAACCATGCCGGTGAAGTGGCGATCTACCGCTCGCGCCTGGAGCAGCAGCTGGGTGCCTTCCGTGGCGCCATGGGCGAACTGGAGCGCACCAATGCGCGACTGCGCGACCAGCTGCGCCGCCTCGATCTGGAAACCGAAGCGCAGATCGTCGCCCGCTACCAGCGCGAGCAGGACCAGGCCGACCAGAAGTTCGATCCGCTCGAACTGGACCGCTTCTCCACCCTGCAGCAGCTCAGCCGCGCGCTGAACGAGTCCGCAGCCGACTTGGGTGGCCTGCAGGGCGTGCTGGACGATCTGTCGCGCCAGTACGACTCCCTGCTGCAGCAGCAGTCGCGCGTCAGCTCGGAACTGCAGGACGGCCTGATGCGTGCGCGCATGGTGCCGTTCGACGGCCTGGTGCCGCGCCTGCGCCGTGTCGTCCGCCAGGCGGGCATGGACACCAGCAAGCAGGTCCACCTGACCCTGGAAGGTACCCACGGCGAACTGGACCGCAACGTCCTGGACCGCATGGTCGCGCCGCTGGAGCACATGCTGCGCAACTCGGTGGCCCATGGCCTGGAAGCACCGGAACAGCGTCGCGCCGCCGGCAAGCCGGAAGAAGGCGAGATCGCCATCCGCCTGCACCGCGAAGGCTCGGAAATCGTGCTGGAAGTGGCCGATGACGGTGCCGGCCTGGACCGCGAGGCGATCCGCCGCCGTGCCATCGACCGTGGCCTGCTGGCCGCCGACGCGGCGCCGAACGAGCAGGAACTGGACAACCTGATCTTTGCCTCCGGTTTCACCACCGCCGACCAGGTCAGCCAGCTGGCTGGCCGTGGCGTGGGCATGGACGTGGTGCGCAACGAAGTGCGCCAGCTCGGCGGCTCGGTCGACATCCAGTCGGTGCGTGGCCAGGGCGTGCGCTTCACCCTGCGCCTGCCGCAGACCCTGGCCGTCACCCAGGCCGTGTTCGTGCAGATCGGCGAAACCACCTTTGCCGTGCCGGTGGCGTCGGTCAGTGGTATCGGCCGCCTGTCGCGCGAGCGGTTCGAAGCCGCCGACAGCAGCTACCGCTACAGCGGCGAAGACTATCCGCTGTACGACCTGGGCAGCCTGGTCGGGCAGGCCCCGGCGCGCGCCGACGGCCAGGACCAGGTGCCGCTGCTGCTGGTCCGCGCCGGCGACCTGCGTGCCGCCGTGGCGATCGACCAGGTGCTCGGCAACCGCGAAATCGTGGTGAAGCCGGTCGGCCTGCAGATCGCGTCGGTGCCCGGCATCTACGGTGCCACCATCACCGGCGATGGCCGCGTGGTGGTCATCCTCGACGTGGCACCGCTGGTGCGCCGTTACCTTGCCAACCCGATCGCGCCGGTGCAGGAAAACGCACCGCGCCAGGACCGCCAGGTACCGCTGGTGATGGTGGTCGACGATTCGCTGACCATGCGCAAGGTCACCGGCCGCATCCTGGAGCGCCACAACTTCGAGGTCAGCGTCGCCCGCGACGGTGTCGAAGCACTGGAGCAGCTGGAAGAACGCGTGCCCGACCTGATGCTGCTGGACATCGAAATGCCGCGCATGGACGGGTACGAGCTGGCCACCGCGATGCGCGCCGACCCGCGCTACAAGGACGTGCCGATCGTGATGATCACCTCGCGCAGCGGCGACAAGCATCGCCAGCGCGCCTTCGAGATCGGCGTGCAGCGCTACCTGGGCAAGCCGTACCAGGAGCTGGACCTGATGCGCAACGTGTATGACCTGCTGGGGATCGCCCGTGTCCGTGAGTGACGTCAATCCGGTTCCGGCCGTTGCCCTGCTGGCCCGCCCGGGCGCAGCACGCGAGCGCCTGCGCGAAGCGCTGGCCCATGCCGATGTGCAGATCGTGCTGGAAGATGATCCGGTCACGCTGGAGCCGCAGGCGCTGGCCGATGCCCATCCGCAGTTCGTGGTGATCGCCCTGGAAGCGGCCATCGAAGACGCGCTGGAGCGCCTGGAGCCGGCATTGTCGGCACCGGGCCTGACCCTGGTGTTCGACGAGGCCGAACTGGCCGCGCGCCGCGATGGCTGGGAAGCGCAGCGCTGGGGCCGCCACCTGTCGGCCAAGCTGCACGGCCACCAGCAGGTGCTGCCGCCGGGCGCCGAAGACGAACCCAGCCTGCAGCTGGAACCGGGCCGGCCTTCGCCGCCGCCGGTGCCGCCGAAGGACGAGGTACTGCACGCGCACATGGAGCAGGCCCAGGACTGGGCCGGCGATGTGCCCGCCGACAGCCTGTACGCACCGCCGACGCCGTCGCCCACGTTTGCCGAGCCGGTGTCGCTGGAACAGCACCTGGCGGCCCTGCAGGCGCTGCCGCCGGAGCCGGCCGCTGATGCAGCCGAGGCACCCGCTGCCGACGCCCCCGTGCCGCCGCCGGTGTCCTTCGATCACACTGCCTGGTCGCTCGTGGACGAGGCTGCCGATGCGCCCGCCGCCGCGCCCGCGCGCAACGAGCCGCCCGCAGTGCCGTCCTTCGAGACCGGCCACCTGAGCCTGGTCGACCTGGATGCCGGCCTGCCGGCCGGCGCGCGCGCCGGCTCGCTGCTGGTGCTGGCCGGCATTGGCGGTCCCGATGCGCTGCGCCGCCTGCTGGGCGCGCTGCCGACCGGGCTGGCCGTGCCGGTGCTGGTGCACATGCGCCTGGACGGTGGCCGCTACGGCAACCTGGTCAAGCAGATGGCGAGGGTTTCGCCGCTGCCGGTGCAGCTGGCCGAAGCCGGCCAGCGCGCAACGCCGGGCGAAGTCCACATCCTGTCCGACGACATTGGTGTGCGTGCCGCCGCCGATGGCCTGCATTTCCAGACCGATCCGCTGGGTGTATCGATTGCCGGCCTGCCGGCCGAACACAGTGCCCTGATCCTGCTCAGTGGTGCCGACCTGGCCCATGTCGGCCCGGCGCTGGACCTGGCCGCCGCCGGTGCCTGGGTGGCCGGGCAGGTGGGTGAAGGCTGCTATGACCCCGCCGCGGCGACCGCCGTGGTGGCTGCCGGCATGGTCGCCGGCGAACCGCAGGAACTGGCGCAGGCCATCGCCGCGCGCTGGGGCGTGGACGAGGACAACGGAGAGACGCCATGAGCTACGCAAGCAACGATGAAATCCGTGGCGTCCTGATCCAGTCCGGTGGCGAACGCGTGCTGCTGCCCAATGCCACGGTGGCCGAAATGATGTCGCGCGTGCCGGTCGAACCGGTGGCCGACGCACCGCGCTGGCTGGTCGGGCAGATCGCCTGGCACGGCTGGCAGGTGCCGCTGCTGTCCTTCGCCCGCCTGTCCGGCCTGGGCGATGAAGTGGTGGGCGGCCACAACAAGGTGGTGGTGCTGAAGGCTCTTAGCGGCAACGCACAGCGCCCGTACTACGCGCTGCTGACGCAGAACTTCCCGCAGCTGATTGCCGTGCCGCGTGACGGCCTGCTGGCCGACGCTTCGGAAGAAACCCTGCCGGACATCGTGCACATGCGCGTGCTGCTGGGTGAACGCAGCGCGCTGCTGCCGAACCTGGACGCGCTGGAATCCGCGCTGGATTCGCTGGCCGCCTGACCACCAGACGGTAGTGCCGGCCGCTGGCCGGCAACCTCATCATTGCGTGGATGCCGGCCAGCGGCCGGCACTACCGCGCTGCCCGCGCTTCGGTAGATGCCGACCTTGGTCGGCACCCCGTAGGCGTTGGCCTTACCCCAGATCCCCCAGCCGTGCCTGCAGCGCTGCAATCGCAGCCAGGCCGGCGGTTTCGGTGCGCAGGATGCGCGGGCCCAGCTGCAGCCCCTGGAAACCGGCCGCCGCCAGCTGGTCGCGATCACGCGGCGACCAGCCACCTTCCGGACCGATCGCAATGACGATGCCACCGGACGGCGCGGCCTGCAGCGTCGACAGCCGGTGCGCGCCCTGCGGGTCCAGCGTCAACCGCAGCGTATCGGCCGGCAGCGCCGCCGCTGCCTGGGCCAGCGACAGCGGTGGGCCCACCTGCGGAATGCGCGCACGCCCGGACTGGCCGCACGCCGAGGTCACCACGTTGTTCCAGTGCGCCACGCGCTTTTCCGCACGCGCCGCATCCAGCTTCACCTCGGTGCGCTCGGCATTCACCGGCACGATGGCGCCCACGCCCAGCTCGGTGGCCTTCTGCAGGATCAGGTCCATCTTCTCGCCACGGGCGATGCCCTGCAGCAGGGTGATCACCAGCGGCGATTCGTTGTCCACGGCCTGCACCGCGTCGATGCGTACCTGCACCTCGCGCTTGCCGGCCACGGTCAGGGTGGCGCTGTAATCGTGGCCATCACCATTGAACAGCACGCAGGCATCGCCTTCGCGCAGGCGCATCACCCGCACCAGGTGGTTGGCCGTCTCTTCCGGCAGGGTCACGGTCTGGCCGCTGTGCAGCGCCAGGTCGATGGGGCAGCGGGTCACGCGCATGCAATCGCCTCGTCGATGGCTGCCAGCGTGGTATGTGCCAGCAGCTCCAGTTGTTCGTCATCCACGCAGTAAGGTGGCATCCAGTACAGCACGTCGCCCAGCGGGCGCAGTACCACGCCGCGCTTCAGCGCGGCCTTGTAGGCGTGCAGGCCAAGCCGCAGCGCCGGGTTGAACGGCGTGCGCCGGTTGCCGTCGCGCGACAGTTCGAAGGCCACCACCATGCCGGCCTGGCGCACATCGGCCACGTGCGGGTGGTCGGCGAAGGGCGCGGCCAGCGTGGCCATCACCGCGGCGGTGCCACGGTTGCGGGCGATCACATCGTCGTCGCGGAAGATGTCCAGCGTGGCCAGTGCCGCCGCACAGGCCAGCGGGTTGCCGGTGTAGCTGTGCGAATGCAGGAAGGCGCGTTCGCGCGACTCATCCAGGAAGGCGTCGTACAGCGCCTGCGTGGCCAGCACCGCGGCCAGGGGCAGGAAGCCCCCGGTCAGGCCCTTGGACAGGCACATCAGGTCGGGCATCACCCCGGCCTGTTCACAGGCGAACAGCGTGCCGGTGCGGCCGAAGCCGGTGGCGATCTCGTCGGCGATCATGAATGCGCCGTGCGCGTCACACAGCTCGCGCACGCGCTGCAGGTAGACCGGGTCGTGCATGCGCATGCCGCCGGCGCATTGCAGGCGCGGCTCCAGGATCACCGCGCAGACCTCGCCGGGGTGCTGGTCGAACAGCGTGGCCAGGCCATCGGCGGCCTGTCGCGCACGGTCGGCCGCGCTCTGGCCCGGCTCGGCCAGGTAGGCATCGGGGGAGGGCGCGAACAGGCCCTCGGCCAGCAGCGGCGCGTACACGCGGCGGTACAGCGGGATGTCGCCCAGCGCCAGCGCGCCCAGGGTCTCGCCGTGGTAGCCGTTCTCCAGCGCGATGAAGCGTGTACGCCGGGTCTCGCCGCGGTTCTGGAAGTACTGGAACGCCATCTTCAGCGCCACTTCCACCCCGGCCGAGCCGTTGTCGGCGTAGAAGACCTTGGCCAGCGGCGCGCGGCCGGGCTGGCGCGGCGCCAGCGCCAGCAGGCGTTCGGCCAGGATGATCGCCGGTTCATGGCTGAACCCGGCCAGCATCACCTGTTCCAGCTGCCCAGCCTGGGCGGCGATGGCCGCGCCGATGCGCGGTTCGGCATGGCCGAACAGATTCGTCCACCAGCTGCTGACCGCATCCAGGTAGCGGTTGCCGTCGTGGTCGATCAGCCAGGCGCCCTGGCCACGCGCGATCGGCACCAGCGGCAGCGTGTCCGGATGCTCGCGCATCTGCGTGCACGGGTGCCACAGCACCTGCAGGTCGCGTTGCTGCCACTGCCGGGCCAGCGGGGAGGGGGTTGGGTCTGCTAGCATTTCGGGCTCATGAACATGTTGCTGCCTGCACATTCTATCGGCCCCGGCGCACGCGCCGGCCGCCGCGGAGATTCCGCATGAACGACGACCGCAGCGGCCGTCGCCTGCCGATCATCCACCGGATCACCGACGAGGAGAACGGCCCCTTCCAGCGCCAGCACCTGGACCTGGAGTTCTCCAACGGTGAACACCGCCGTTTCGAGCGCCTGGTCAGCCGTGGCCATGGCGCGGTGGTGGTGGTGCCGATGCTGGATGAGGAGACCGTCCTGCTGGTGCGTGAATACGCTGCCGGCGTGCACCGCTACGAGCTGGGCCTGGTCAAGGGCCGCATCGATGCCGGCGAAACGCCCGAGCAGGCCGCCGACCGCGAACTCAAGGAAGAGGCCGGCTATGGCGCCCGCCGCGTCGACGTGCTGCGCGCGATGACCCTGGCACCGACCTACATGAGCCACCAGTCGTGGCTGGTGGTGGCGCGCGACCTCTACCCGGAAAAGCTGGCCGGCGACGAGCCGGAAGAGCTGGAGGTGGTGCCGTGGAAGCTGGCCGACCTGGACCAGCTGATGCTGCGCGAGGACTTCTCCGAAGGGCGCTCGCTGGCCGCGCTGTTCATCGCGCGCCAGTGGCTGCAGGGGCGCCGATGATCAAGCTGACCACCGAGCTGCGCGAAACCACGATCGCCATTGCCCAGGAAGCGGGGCAGGCGATCATGCAGGTCTACAGCGACGGCTTCGATGTCACCCTGAAAGCCGACGACAGTCCGGTCACCGCCGCCGATCTCGCCGCCGACCGGGTCATCCAGCAGGGCCTGCGCCAGCTGACCCCGGACCTGCCGATCCTGTCCGAGGAATCGGCAATGGTGCCGTGGGAACAGCGCCAGCACTGGGGCGCCTACTGGCTGGTCGACCCGCTGGATGGCACCCGCGAATTCGTCAAGCGCAACGGCGAATTCAGCGTCAACATCGCGCTGATCTACCAGGGCGCGCCGGCCTTCGGCGTGGTCCAGGCGCCGGTCACCGGCATCGTCTGGCACGCCATGCGCGGCGAGCTGGCTTACCGCCGCCAGGGCCTGCACGACAGCGTGCTGCGCACCCGCACGCCGGCCACCGCGCCGCTGCGGGTGGCCGCCAGCCGCTCGCACCGCTCGCCGGAAACCATCGCCCTGCTCGAGCGCATGGGCGACATCGAAACGGTGGCGCAGGGTTCATCGCTGAAGTTCTGCCGCATCGCCGAGGGCGGCCTGGACGTGTACCCGCGGCTGGGCCCGACCTCCGAATGGGACACCGCCGCCGGCCAGTGCGTGCTGCACGCTGCCGGGGGTGCGGTGCTCTCGGCCAGCAGCGGCAAGCCGTTCCGCTACAACCGCCGCAGCACCCTGTTGAACGGCGATTTCATCGCCCTTGGCGACACCAGCCTGCCGTGGCGGGACTGGCTGTCCGACTGACCCTGGAGCCCGCATGAGCGACACCCCCACCGCCGGCAGTGCCGCCAGCAACGAACTGGAGCGCCTGCTGGCGATCATGGCGCGCCTGCGCGATCCGCAGGGCGGTTGCCCCTGGGACCTGGAGCAGGACTTCGCCACCATCGCCCCGTACACCATCGAGGAAGCCTACGAGGTCGCCGATGCGATCGATCGTGGCGACCTGGACGACCTCTGCGACGAACTGGGCGACCTGCTGCTGCAGGTGGTGTTCCATGCGCGCATGGCCGAGGAGCAGGGCGCGTTCGCCTTCGCCGACGTGGCGCGCGTGATCAGCGACAAGATGCAGCGCCGCCATCCGCACGTGTTCGCCGATGCCAGCGTGGACGATGCCGATGGCGTGATGCGCAACTGGGACGCGATCAAGCGCGCCGAGCGTGCCGCCAAGGGCGACCAGGACACCTCGGCGCTGGCCGGCATCTCGCGTGGACTGCCCGAATGGCAGCGTGCGGTGAAGCTGCAGTCGCGCGCGGCCAAGGTCGGCTTCGACTGGCCCGGTCCGCGGCCGGTGCTGGACAAGGCTGCCGAGGAACTGCAGGAACTGCGCGAGGAATTCGAGCGCGGCGACGTCGCCGGCAACAAGGCGCGGCTGCAGGAAGAACTGGGCGACCTGCTGTTCGTCTGCGCCAACCTGGCCCGCCATGCCGACCTCGACCTGGGCGCGGCCCTGCGCGGTGCCAACCACAAGTTCGAGCGGCGCTTCCGGGCAATGGAAGCGCAGGCAGAAGTGCAGGGCGGTGCATTGGCGGGGATGGACCTGGATGCACAGGAAGCGCTGTGGCAGCACGCCAAGGCGGCGGAGAAGGCGTGAAGACCCTCGCCCTGTTCCTGCTGACCGCGCTGGCGGAGATCGTCGGCTGCTACCTGCCGTGGCTGTGGCTGCGCAAGGGTGGCAGCGTGTGGCTGCTGCTGCCGGCGGCGGCCAGCCTGGCCCTGTTTGCCTGGCTGCTGACCCTGCACCCCACCGCCAGCGGCCGCGTGTATGCCGCCTACGGCGGCGTCTACATCGGCACCGCGCTGTTCTGGCTGTGGCTGGTCGATGGCATCCGCCCCAGCCGCTGGGACCTGCTGGGCGCCGCACTGTGCCTGGCGGGCATGGCGGTGATCATGTTCGGGCCGCGCCAGCCGGTGTGATGGCGGCGCCTGCTTCTCTGTAGAGCCGAGCCCATGCTCGGCTGGCTCTGCTACAAAAACGGGTCACCACTTGATCCGGCCGCGCAGGATGTCGGCGAACATCACCCAGTCGCCGACGAACGAGTACAGCGGGTGGCGGAAGGTAGCCGGGCGGTTCTTCTCGAAGAAGAAATGGCCGACCCAGGCGAACCCATAGCCGCATGCCAGTGCCGCGAGCAGCAGCATCGGCTGGCCGCGCAGCAGCGCTGCGGCCACCAGCAGCAGTACGCCACAACTGCCGATGAAGTGCAGGCGTCGCGAGACCGGATGGCGGTGTTCGTCCAGGTAGAACGGGTAGAACTCGCGGAAGCTGGCGAAGCGGGACATGCACGTGCTCCGGGGCGATGACCGACTACATCATGCGCCTTGTTGAGTTCGCCCGTTGTAGAGCCGAGCCATGCTCGGCTGCTTTTGATTTTCCGTAGAGTCGAGCTTGCTCGACTGCTTTCGATCTTCTGTAGAGCCGAGCCATGCTCGGCTGCCTTTGGCAGAGGCAGTCGAGCAAGCTCGACTCTACCAACCCACGTCAGCGCGGGGCCTTGCACCCCAGCATCTCCAGGTCGATCGCTTCGGCCATGCGGCGGTAGCCTTCATCGTTCGGGTGCAGGTGGTCGCGGGTGATGTTGGCCGGCAGCGATTCCGGCTGCTTCGGATCGCGCAGGGCGGCATCGAAATCGACCACGCCATCGAAGCCGCTGTCCTTGCCGCGCGCCCACTGGTTGATCGAGGCGCGGGTCGTGGCGGAAACCGGTTCATAACGCTCCGAGCCACCGAACGGCGTCAGCGTGCCCAGGTAGGCGCGGATGCCATGCGCATGCAGGCGCGCAGCCACCTGCTGGTAGCCCATCAGCATGTCCGGGGCGTTGCGCCCGGGCAGCGGTTGCGCCCCGCCGCCGTGGCGGATGTCATTGATGCCTTCGAACAGGATGACCTGGTCGGCGTCGGCCACTGCGATCACGTCGCGGTCCAGGCGTGACAGCGCGCTGTGGCTGCGGCCATGGTCCAGCAGCTTGTTGCCGCTGATGCCCTGGTTGAGCACCACGAAGCGGTCCGGGCAGGCCTGCTGCAGGCGCTGCGCCAGGCGCTCGGGCCACTGGTTGAAGGAGCCGCGCGTGGCCGTCGCGCCCTCGGTGATCGAATCGCCCAGGGCGACGATCACCGATGGCCGCTGCTCACGCTGCACCAGTACCGCCGAAAACACATTCTGCTGGTAGCTGACGCGCACCGTGTCAGCCACCGCGTCCTGCCTGCCATCGACCACGCGCACCACGGTGCGTCGCACCGCGGGCCGGGTCGGCTGCGGGAAATACGCGGTCACGCTGATCTCCTGGAGCGCCGCCACCGGCAACGCCAGCGGATCGCTCAGCAGCGCCGCACCTACCGGCACGTCGATGGCGCGGCGGCCATCGACGGTGACCGGCAGGGCCGCCGCCCTGCCATCCTTCAGCCGCACGTGGATGTCCTCCACGCGCAGCGGTGCATCACCCAACTCGTTGCTGATGCGCAGGCGCAACGCCTCGCCACGGCTGCCGACGCGGATGTCCTGGCGCACGGTCTGCGCGGCGAACTGTACGGGTGCCTCCGGCTTCCCGTCCTTGCGGTCCGGTGCCGGTGAGGCGGTCCAGGCGGTCACCCAGACCGGAGCGGCCTGGGCGACGGGGGCGGCCACGGCAGCGCCGATGGCCAGCGAAAGCAGGGTGATCCAGCGCTGCATGGGCAGGTGTCCGCTCAGGTCAGGAGAAGTAGGTGCCGCCGTTGACGTCCAGGTTCGCACCGGTGATGAATGCCGCTGCGTCGGAGGCCAGGAACACCGCGGCATCGGCCGCTTCGTCCGGCACGCCCTGGCGGCGCAGCGGGGTGTTGCCGGCCACCGCGGTGCGCACTTCCGGCTTGGTGAATTCATCATGGAAGCGGGTGGCGATCATGCCGCAGCACAGCGCATTCACGCGGATGCCCTTCGGCCCCAGTTCCTTGGCCATGGCGCGGGTGAAGGTCATCACGGCGGCCTTGGCGGTGGCGTAGATCGACGCGCCCGGGCCACCGCCATCGCGGCCGGCCTGCGATGCGAAATTGACGATGGCTGCGCCTTCGCCCATGTGCGGCACGACCGCATGGGTGGTCAGGTAGGTGGACGTCAGGTTGAGGTCCATCACCGTGTGGAAGAACGCGGGGTCGATCTCGGCCAGCGGACGGCGCTGCACCATGCCGCCGGCCACGTTCACCAGCAGGTCGATGCGCTCGCCGAAGGCGGCTTGGGTGGCAGCGACGAGGCCAGCTACGGCGGCAGCATCGGTCACGTCGGCGCGGTGCACGATGGCCTGGCCACCGGCGGCCTGGATCTGCGCCAGTGTCTCGTTGGCGCTGGCTTCATCGTTGGCGTAGTTGATGCAGACGCGTGCGCCGGCCGCGGCCAGCTTGATCGAGACGGCACGGCCGATATCACGGCCACCACCGGTGACGATGGCCACCTTGTCCTGGAACGACATGCGGGAAACTCCTTGGTTTGCGGGGGAATGAAGGGGGAAAACAGTCTCAGCCGCCACGGCGGTCGAGCTTGTGGATGGGGCCGGTCCACCACCACAGCGCGGCCAGCGACAGCGGCACCAGTGCGGCGACGAGGATGAAGATCGGGGCGTAGGAATGGCGGGTCAGCACCGGCACCAGCCAGGTGGTGATCAGCGTGCCGGCCACCGCAGCCAGGCCGCCCAGGCCGGCCAGCGTGCCGACCGAACGGCCGTCGAACAGGTCGCCCGGCAGCGTCTGGATGTTGCCGATGGCCACCTGGAAGCCGAACAGCACGGCGGCAATCGCCAGCACGGCAAACAACGGCTGGTTGGCCAGCACCGCGCCCAGCAGGGCAGGGGCCATGATCACGCAGCCCAGGGTGATGGACAGCTTGCGCGCGCGGTCCACGCTCTGCCCGGCACGGATCAGGCGCCCGGACAGCCAGCCGCCGCTGAGGCTGCCCAGCATCGCGCCCACGAACGGCACCCAGGCGAACAGGCCGATCTGCTTGATGTCGAAGCCAAAGGTCTCGGCCAGGTAGATCGGCAGCCAGGACACGAACAGCCACCAGATCGGGTCCAGCAGGAAGCGGCAGGCGAGCATGCCCCAGCTCTGCCGGTGGGCCAGCAGCGAACGCACGCTCACCTTCGGTGCGGTGGCGTCGCGCTGCCCGGCCTGGTCTTCCATGATCAAGCGGCGCTCGGCATCGCTCACCCAAGGGTGCTTGTCCGGGCCGGCGCGGTAGACGAACAGCCACGGCAGCAGCCACAGGAAGCCGATGGCACCGACCAGCACGAAGGTGCCGCGCCAGCCCAGCCACAGGTAAAGGCCGGCGATGGCCGGTGCGGAGACGATCGCGCCGATCGACGCACCGGCGTTGAACACGCCCTGCGCCAGTGCGCGTTCGCGCGCCGGGAACCACTCGGCGTTCGCCTTCACCGCGCCCGGCCACGCCCCGGCTTCGCTGATGCCGAGCATTGCCCGCACCAGGCTGAAGGACAGCATCGAATGGGTGATCGAATGCAGGGCGATGGAGATCGACCACACGCTGATCGACAGGGCAAAGCCCAGGCGCGTGCCGATCATGTCGAACAGGCGGCCGAACAGGAACTGGCCGGCGGCGTAGAACAGCATGAACACCGTCACCAGCAGCGCGTAGTCATCCTTGGTCGCGCCCACTTCCTTGGCGATTTCCGGCCACATCACCGCCAGTGCATTGCGGTCGATGTAGTTGATGACCGTGGCCACGGCGATCAGGCCGACGATCAGCCAGCGCACCGCCGAACGCACCGGCACCTTGCGCAGGCTGGACACCGCCGAAGGGCCGTTCATCGCACGTCACCCTTGCTGCGGTCCATGCGCGCGTGGCTGCCGCTCCAGCGGTAGGCATGGCCATCGACGGTCACGCTGTGCTCGCCCTTGGCGTTGCTGTCATCGGCCACGCCCAGGGCGATGCGGGCGCCACTGGCCAGGCGCAGCTCGATCACCTCGGCATCGCTGCCGCGGGTGCGCACGATGTCCTTGATGCGGCTGTCGGCGCCGTGCACGTACTCGGCGGTGCCGTTGTACTCGCCATGCGGCTCCAGCACGCTGAAGAAGGTCACGTCCTTCTGGCCCTCCACGCGCTGCAGCAGGGCCGGCTCGCGGCGCAGGTTGAATTCGGGATCGTTAGCACCGCTTTCCACCAGCAGCGCCTGCGCGGGTGCGCTGCTGCCGAAGCGGTAGGTGTAGAAGCGGCCGTCCAGCAGCCAGGCCAGCGTGCGCGGCTCGCTGCCGGGCTTGCTGCGTGCGTCCAGCCACAGGTGCTGGTAGCCGTTGTCCTTGCCCAGCACCGGGCGCTGGCTGGTGAAGTGTTCGGCCTCGAAACCGGTGGTCACGATGTGGCCGTTGAAATGCAGCGGCAGGTCGTAGCGCGCGGCCTTGTCGCCGTGTACCTGCAGCAGGTCCAGCACCACCGGCAGGCCCAGTTCGGGATGGCGCAGCAGCGCCTGGGTGCGGGTGAACACCACGCCGGGGTAGGCATCGCGCATGGTCGCCGAGGCGATCTGGGTATCGGCATCGGCCTGGAAGAAGCGCACCTGCGGTGCATGTTCCTCGCCGCGCTTCCAGTCACCCTTGAAGTGGCTCTGCTCGTCCACCACCAGCGTGTTGTGGGCCACGGTCTGCTTGGCCCAGCTGCGGTTCTCGGCCAGGTAGATGCCGCCGCGCTTGGCTTCCACGTTGAGGAAGCGCGCCGCGCCGTAGTCGGTCACCACCGCCTTGCCGTTGTCGTAAAACAGCCAGTTGAGCTTGTCGAAGTGGCCGTGGCCCATGCCCTGCATGGTGTCCTTCTGCACCAGCGCCTGGCCGTCCTCGCCGTTCATGCGCAGGATCGCCAGGCCACCGCGGTCTCCGTCGGGGCCATCGCGCAGCAGCATCGGCCGGTAGTCGAAGGGCTTGGCCTTGTTGGCCGCCAGCGCCTGCGCCACCTGCAGGCCTTCGGGCGAGAGCAGCAGGCGTTTCTGCTGCTGGGCCACCGACAGCAGGCGGTCATCGCCAGTACGCGCATAGGCGATGCCGATGCCCGCCACCAGTTCCTCGGTGTCGATGCCCTTGTCCAGGATCGCATCGTTGATGGGGAAGAACAGGCCGTCGTAGCTGGTCTGCACCAGTACATCCACGGCCTTCAGCAGCACGCCGTCGCGGCGCGCGAAGATCTTCCGCTGCGGCTCATTGCGTTCGATGGCGTTGGCGAACAGCAGGAACGGCGCCAGTGCGTAGCGCTGGTAGTACGGGCCTTCCTCGTAGTAACCATCGGGCGAGAACAGCAGGTCGATCTGCCGCAGGAAGCCGAACTGGTCGTCCTTCTGGCTGCCGCGCAGCGACTTCTCCACCAGCTCCTGGTCACGCAGCACATAGCCGGTCATGCCGGTGGCGGCCACCGCCCAGGTGGCGTGGTTGTGGATCTGGTCGTAGTTCTTCGGCTCGCTGACCAGGAACTCGGCCATCGGCCGGAACAGTTTCGATTCGATCGTCTGCCGGTCCTGCGCGGACAGCGCGTCGCGCACCGCGTCATAGCCCTGGATGGCATTGACCAGCCACACCGAATCGTTGAGCACCTGCCAGAACACGCGGCCGGGAATCTGCCCGCGGCCTTCCGGGTGCGGGCCCAGCGTCGGGTACAGCTGGGCGTACTGCAGCAGCATGTCGCGCGAGTACGCCACATAGGCCTTGTCACCGGTCAGCCGGTACAGCGTGCCGGCGGCCAGCAGTGCCTGGTAGTTGCGCTTGTGCTGTTCATGGGTACGGCCGCCGCCCTTGTCCTTGGGCACCGGCACGTCGATGCCGGCCTTCATCATCTTCTTCAGCGATGCTTCGGTGCGTGCCTGCTCCTTGGCGAACCACGGGTAGCGGCTGCCTTCGCTGGCCATCTGCTGCCACTGCGCGGCGGTCACCAGCACGGGCGCGGTGTCGGCCTGGCGCGCGGCAGCGGCCGGGGCCGCCAGCAACGGCGCGGCCGGCAGCAGGGCAAAGGGGACGGCCAGGGCCAGGGAAACGAACAGCGGCTGCAACCTCATCGATCAACTCCGGTGCTGGTGCGGGACAGGGCAACCTCGCCCACCTTGGGATACCAGTCCACCCCCGTGGCCTCGCGTGCGGTCATCGCCAGCGCCGGGTCGGCGCCGGTGGCGGGCAGGGCAGGGGTGGGCGTCCACAGGCCGCTGGCGGCCTGCTGCAGGGTCACGCTGCGGCTTTCGACGCCGCTGGGAAATACCGTGCTGGCCTGCGGCGACTGCACGTTGCCGCTGAAGGCGATGCCGGCCAGCGAACTGGCGGCGTTGGGCGGGTTCTTGCTCGTGCGGTTGACGATCAGGTTGGCGCTGAAGCGGCTGTTGCTGGCGGCCACGTCGATGCCCTTGGCCGTGTCATGGCCGACGCCGAAGCTGATCTTCGCCACGTCCACGAAGGTGTTGCGGCTGATGGTCGCGTTGACCACCGGCGCATAGCCGGACAGCGGCGGGCTGGCCTGTGCATCCATCACCGCCAGCGCCGAGCGGTTGCTGGAACCGGCCAGGCGCTCGAAGTAGTTGTTGCTGACGGTCTGGTCGGCATTGATGATGCGCACGCCGCCGGTGCCGGCCTTGTCATCGCCGAGGAAGACGTTGTCGAGCACCCGGTTGCCGTTGCCGTGGCGCAGGGTCAGCGCCCCGGCCGAGCGGTAGAAGACATTGCCGCGGTAGGTGTTGCCGCCGGACTTGTTGGAGACAATCTCGGTCTCGCCGTCGCAGCCCTCGAACCAGTTGTTTTCCACGGTGCTGTTGGAATCGCTCAGCGAGGTATCGCTGGTGCCGACGCGGATCGTCTCGCCGCCGTTGACGCCCAGCAGCGGGCGCGGACCGAACCAGTTGTGGTCGATGCGGTGCTGGTTGTCCAGGCCCTGGGCGGCATCGCGCACCACCACCACGGTGGGGCCGGCGTTGGTCTTGCCGCGCAGCTGGCTGTGGTCCAGCCGGTTGTGGCTGCCATACAGCGACACCCAGTAGTCCTGGTCGCTGCCATCGGGGTTGGTGTAGTCGTCGATGACCAGGCCGGTCACCCGGCTGTGGCTGGCCACGGCCTTGCTCGATTCGCGGAACGCGACCACGGCATCGCCGGGCGTGTAGCCATCGCGGAACACCAGGTTGGAGACCTGCAGGTAGCTGCCCGCCAGGCGCAGGTCCGAGCGCCCGCTGAGGATCACCTTGCCTGGCGTCTGCGCACGCAGGGTGATCGGCGCGGCGGCCGTGCCCTGGCCTTTCAACAGCAGGCGGGTGTCAGTCCAGGTGCCGTCGGCCAGCACGATTTCGTCGCCGGGCTGCAGCGCGGCCGCGGCGGTACTGAACTCGGTCGCATCGTGGACCAGCCAGCTGGCGGCCTGTGCTGTGGAAGTGGTCAGGCAAAGTGCCAGACCAGTTACGAACAAAGATCCGGATAGCCGGTTGGACGGGCGGTACGAAGTCGATTCGGTGCGCATGAAGTCCTTCCAGGGACGGCCGGGCCGTCGTTACGGGTGAGTGTGCATACCACTTGCGGGGTCTGTTGTAAGCCAGCTTTCGCGCAAAGTCATGCTGCATCAGCACATTTAATGACGACCAAGTGGTATGAAACAAAGGTATTAAGAAAAATCCAGTCCAGTTGGTTGACATTTGCATGTCAGCGTGTCGAAGCTGCGTCCCACGCCTGCCGTCCAGGCGATCCTTTGGGAGGAGGAAACCATGCGGCAATCTGCCGGAGCTGTACGCACCATCACGCTGTCCCCCACGCCCCTGATCGTGGCCCTGCTTGCCGCGCTGGCCGCCGCCCCGCTGGCACAGGCGCAGTCGCAGTCGGCCAGCGGCACCACCGGGCAGGACGCCACCACGCTGGACCAGGTGCAGGTCACCGGCATCCGCGAGTCGATGCAGAGTTCGATCAACAAGAAGCGCGACGACACGGTCATCGCCGACGTGCTCTCGGCCGACGACATCGGCGACCTGCCGGCGCCGTCGCTGGCCGATGCGATCGAAACGCTGACCGGCGCCGCCTCGACCCGCGACAAGACCGGCGCTTCGGAAATTTCCATCCGCGGCCTCGGTGCCTTCCTCAGCAGCACCAATTTCAACGGCCGCGAGATCACCAACGGCAGCGGCGACCGCTCGGTCAACTTCAACATGTTCCCGGCCGAACTGATCAACACGGTGGCCATCTACAAGACCCAGCGCGCCGACATCATCGAAGGCGGCGTGGCCGGCACCATCGGCCTGGAAACGGTCAAGCCGCTGGAATACGGCAAGCGCTCGATGCAGTTCGACCTGCGCGGCAGCTGGGCCGAGTACGACAAGAAGTACCGTGATGACGATGGCATCGGCTATCGCGGCACCGCCAGCTACATCGACCAGTTCGAGTTCGGCGACGGCCAGAAGCTGGGCATCTCGCTGGGCTTCCAGCGCCTGGACGGCACCGACCCGGAAGAGAGCATCACCAGCGGTTCCACCTGGTACGCCTGCGACGGCAACCAGAACGTGGCCAATGCCAACTGTTCCGAAGTGGGCGCGCAGGCCATCGCCAATGGCGCACCGTACTACCTGGTGCCCAGCAGCCGCATCTACCGCCTGAAACAGGAACGCAACGACCGCCAGAGCGAGTTTGCCGCGGTGCAGTGGCGGCCCAACGACGTGGTCGAAGTGAACGTCGACTTCGAGCACACCCAGCGCAACTGGTACGAAAACCGCAGCGACCTCAGCCTGTCCAACGCGCGCCGTGGCATCACCCAGCGCGAGGTGGACGAGGACGGCATCGTCCGCCACCTGCATGGCAGCACTTCGATTGATTCCACCTCCAACCGCTACTGGCGTGGCGAGGAATACACCGGCGGCGGCCTGAACCTGATCGTGCGCCCGAGCCCGGCCTGGGAACTGTCCACCGATCTGTCCTACTCGCATACCAACCGCCTGGACAGCGAGCGGATGACCCGCCTGCGAGCCAACCAGCGCGACATCAACAATGCCATCGTGCCGGGCATCAGCAGCGGCACCACCGGCTATGTCGACTACGACTGGGACTGGCATGGCGAGGTGCCCAGCGTGGCCCTGGCGCCCAACTTCGACGTGCAGAACTGGGATGCGTATTCCGGTGCGGCCCGCGTCACCTCCAGCGCCACCGAGAACGACCACAAGATCAAGGCCGGCCGCTTCGATGCCAGCTTCATGCCCGAGTCGGGCTTCTTCACCCGCATCAAGGGCGGCGTGCGCGCCAGCCAGGCCGACTACCGCCTGCGCGACAACACCCTGGTGACCGACTACGACCAGCGCGTCGCCGCCGACAAGGCGAAGATCATCGCCGCCAATCAGGCCTGCCGCGCTCCGTTCCCGCAGGACGATTTCATGGATGCGGCCAGCGGCAACACGATCTCCTCGTGGGCCTACTTCGATCCCAACTGCCTGTACCAGTCCTTCCGTGGCAGCCTCGACAGCGGCCTCGATCCGGACTTCCAGGATCCCAACAACGTCGACATCACCGAGAAGACGCGCGCGCTGTACCTGCTGGGTGAATTCAGCAGCACCCTGTTCGGCCTGCCGGTCACCGGCAACGTCGGCCTGCGCTGGGTCAAGACCGATGTGCGTTCGGAAGGCGTGCGCACCGACCTGCAGATCGAGGACAACGGCGATGGCACGATCCGCCTGCAGCCGACCGGCAACTACACCACCCAGGTGTTCAAGGCCGGCAATGACAAGCTGCTGCCCAGCCTGAACGCGGCCTTCGAACTGCGCCCGGACGTGCTGCTGCGCGTGGGTGCCTACCGTGCCATGTCGCGCCCGGACATCTCCGCGCTCGGTGCCGGCCGCACCATCAATGTCAGCAGCGATGCCACCTACGGCGACCTGGCCGATGCACTGGACGACATCAGCGCCAGCGGCAACCCGGCCGCGCAGCCGCTGATGTCCTGGAACGGCGACCTGTCGCTGGAGTGGTACCCGAACCCGGACACCCTGCTGGCCGGCGCGGTGTACTGGAAGCAGTTCAACGGCGGCACCGCCACGGCGCTGGTGCCGGAAACCTACACCATCAACGGGCAGACGGTGACCGTGCCGGTGCGCCAGCAGGTGACCACCGACGAGGACAGCACCCTGACCGGCCTGGAGCTGAGCGCGACCCACCGCCTGTCGTACCTGCCCAAGCCGTTCGACGGGCTGGGCTTCAAGATCAGCTACAACTACGCCGATGCCGACTACACCACCCAGGACTCACGGTTGGGCGAACAGCTGGCCGCCGATGGCACCGTCATCCCGGCCATCGTCCCGCCGGCCGGCCTGAGCGGTTTCTCGCGGCACGTGCTGTCCGGCTCGATCTACTGGGACGTGGGCCGCTTCAACATCCAGGCCATCGGCAAGTTCCGCTCGCACTACCACCAGGACTTCACCGGCAACACCGCGCAGCAGAACCGCTACTACGACGACAACACCAGCGTCGACCTGCGCATGCGCTACAAGGTCAACAAGCAGCTGTCGCTGTCGCTGGAGCTGATGAACCTGACCAACGAACCGCGCGTGGCGTACCAGCCGCTTTACGGCAATTTCCGTGAAGTGGTGACCTACGGGCGGCGTGCGTATTTCGGTGTACGATACAAGTTCTGAACAGGGCGGCGCGGCCAGTGGTCGCGCCGTCGCTCCATCCGGACCCGCACCGCGCACGGTGGCCCGGGACGGGCCCGGAGGGAACCGCCAAGGGTCAGCCGCATGTCCGCCAACCGCCTCTACCAGACCATCGCCGCCAAGCTCCGCAAGCTGATCGAGGACGGCGAATTTCCGCCGGGCTCGCGCCTGCCGGGCGAGCGTGAGCTGGCCGAACGTTTCGGCGTCAGCCGGGTGACCGTGCGCGAAGCCGAGATCGCCCTGGAGGCCCAGGGCTGGATCGCCATCCGCATTGGTTCGGGCGTGTACGTGAAGCCGCGCCCGGCGCAGGCATCCGGTGGCCTGCCCGATGTCAGCGCCTTCGACCTGACCGCCGCCCGCGCGGTGTTCGAGGCCGAGGCCGCGGCGCTGGCGGCCAGCAACATCGACGACGCCGGCATCGCCGAACTGCAGGTGCTGGCGCAGGCGCTGTGCCGGCGCGACCTGACCGACGAAGAAGCCGGCGACTTCGACCGCCGCTTCCACCTGACCATCGCCCGCCTGTCCGGCAATCCGGTGGTGGAGTACTTCATCCAGCAGATCTGGCGCATGCGCAGCGACCTGCCGCGCGTGGCCGAGGTCTACGCGCGGGTCTGCCATGACGATGGCGCCAGCCGTGCCGACGAGCACATGGCGATCTTCGAGGCACTGCGCAGCCGTGACCCGGTGGCCGCGCGCAACGCGATGCGCTACCACTTCCAGCGCCTGTTCGAGGCGATGCTGGAAGCGACCGAGAGCCAGGCCCTGGAAGAGATCCGGCGGCGCACCCAGCAGGACCGCGAGCGCTTCCTGGCCACCACGCGTATCTGACCCACCCCCACGCGCTGCGCTGCCGCACTGCAACAGCGTGCGCGCGCTATGCTGGCGGCTGGACGTCTGAGATAAGGAAAGCGTGATGTTCCCGACTGTGTTTTTCACCATGGTGCTGGCCGTGGTGGCCGTCATCATCCTGTTCAAGGCCGTGCGCATGGTGCCGCAGGGCTACGAATGGACCGTTGAGCGGTTCGGCCGCTACACCCACACGATGTCGCCCGGCCTGCACTTTCTCATTCCCATCGTGTACGGGGTGGGGCGCAAGGTGAACATGATGGAGCAGGTGCTGGACGTGCCGGGCCAGGAAGTGATCACCAAGGACAACGCCGCCGTGCGCGTCGATGGCGTGGTGTTCTTCCAGGTGCTGGACGCGGCCAAGGCCGCCTACGAGGTGGCGGTGCTGGAAGTGGCGATGATTGCCCTGGTGCAGACCAACATCCGTACCGTCATCGGTTCGATGGACCTGGATGAATCGCTCAGCCAGCGCGAGGTGATCAACGCCAAGCTGCTGAGCGTGGTCGACCATGCCACCAACCCGTGGGGGGTGAAGGTCAACCGCATCGAGATCCGCGACATCCAGCCGCCGCGCGACCTGCTGGATGCGATGGCGCGGCAGATGAAGGCCGAGCGCGAGAAGCGTGCGCAGATCCTGGAAGCGGAAGGTTCGCGGCAGTCGGAGATCCTGCGCGCCGAGGGCGAGAAGCAGGCCACCGTGCTGGAAGCCGAAGGCCGCCGCGAAGCCGCGTTCCGCGATGCCGAGGCGCGCGAACGCCTGGCCGAGGCCGAGGCGAAGGCCACCCAGGTGGTTTCGGCGGCGATTGCCGAGGGTGACGTGCAGGCGATCAACTATTTCGTCGCGCAGAAGTACGTCGAGGCCTTCAAGGAACTGGCGAGCTCGCCGAACCAGAAGCTGGTGCTGATGCCGATGGAAGCCAGTGGCGTGATCGGCTCCATTGCCGGCGTCGCCGAACTGGCCAAGCAGGCCCTGGCGAACCAGGAAAACAAGCCGGCCCGCAAGGGCCCGCCGCCGTTCGGAGGCTGACATGCGCTGGGACGTGGTTGCGTGGGGCGCGCTGGCCCTGCTGCTGTTCGCCGCCGAGGCGCTGGCCCCGGGCGCGTTCATGCTGTGGATCGGCATCGGTGCCGCGGCGGTGTTCGTGCTGGTGGCGGTATTCGCCGACATTCCGCTGCTGTGGCAGGTGGTCGCGTTCGTGGTGCTGAGCGTGCTGTCGATCCAGTGCTACCGGCGCTGGGGCAAGCCGCATGCGCGGGCCAGCGACAAGCCGCTGCTGAACCGCCGCGCCGAGCAGCTGGTCGGCCGGGTAGTGGCGTTGCCGCAGGCCATCATCGACGGGCAGGGCCGGGTCAGCATCGATGATGCGTCGTGGCAGGTGAGTGGACCGGACCTGCCGGCGGGTACGCGGGTGAGGGTGGTGGCGGTGCAGGGCAGCGTGCTGCTGGTCGAGTCTGCGGCGGGGTAGAGTCGACTGTTAGTCGACTGGCCTTGTGTGTTGGGTCGGGCGGGTTGGGTTCGCGGGACACGCCGTAAACCCCCCTCCGGGGTCCGGCCCAGCCGCTGGCGGCTGTGCGTTCGGGCGCTTGCGAAGCAGTGCTTCGCAAGCAAAGCGCCCTCACCCTTGGGGGCTCGATGGCGCCATCCATGGCGCCAACGGTCCCGCGAACCCAACCCGCCCGACCCCCGACAGTTTCCGTGCGCGTCCAGCCCACGGAAAAGAAATAAAGAGCAGAAGCAAAAGCGCTCGCCCGGGGTCGGATCCCTTTCCGCAAAGAAGGGCTCCGACCCCTCTCTATATATGTATCGACATCCACATCTGCTCTTGCTCTTGCTCTTGCTCTGCTCTGGCACTTGCCGTCCGTCACCACGGAACTTGGCAGGGGTGGGGCGGTGTGGCCGCGCGGGGGTGTCCGCGGCATGGATGCCGCGGCCAAGCCCCCAGGGACGGGTTTACGGCGTCCCCCGCGCGGTCACACCGCCCCGCCCAAACCCAGACAACCGAGAGCCGACGAACCCAAGCTCTGCGCTTTACGCCCTGGCTGTAGAAAAGCGGCGCCGGCCGCAGGCCGGCCAAACACAACTCCCGCTGCGCTGCGGCACGCCTGCCGCCGACCGATCTGGGATAATGGCCGTTCTTGTTTACCCTGCTGCCGGACCGGTCATGACCCAGAAGACGCTGCTCAACGATACCCACCGCGCCCTCGGCGCCAAGATGGTCGATTTCGGGGGTTGGGACATGCCCATCCACTACGGCTCGCAGCTGGACGAACACCATCTGGTGCGCCGCGAAGCCGGTGTCTTCGACGTCAGCCACATGACCGTGGTCGACCTGCGCGGCGAGCAGGTCAAGCCGTTCCTGCGCCGCCTGCTCGCCAACTCCATCGACAAGCTGAAGGTGCCGGGCAAGGCGCTGTACTCGTGCATGCTGAATCCGGCCGGCGGCGTCATCGACGACCTGATCGTCTACTACCTGGCCGATGACTTCTTCCGCATGGTCGTCAACGCCTCCACCCGCGAGAAGGACCTGGCCTGGCTGCGCGAACAGGCAGCGCCGTTCGGCGTCAGCGTCGAGCAGCGCCCGGACCTGGCCATCCTCGCCGTGCAGGGCCCGCAGGCGCGCGACAGCGTCGTCGGCCTGGTCGGCGGCGCCGACCGCGATGCGCTGGCCAAGCTCGGCCGCTTCGCCGCCCTGCAGGTCACGGCGGACGACGGCGTCGAACTGTTCGTCGCCCGCACCGGCTACACCGGCGAAGACGGCTTCGAGATCCTGCTGCCGCAGGACGCCGTGGTCGCCTTCTGGAACCGCCTGCTGGCGGCGGGCGTGAAGCCGGCCGGCCTCGGCGCGCGCGACACCCTGCGCCTGGAAGCCGGCATGAACCTGTATGGCCAGGACATGGACGAAGCGATCAGCCCGTACGAAGCGGCGCTGGCCTGGACCGTGTCGCTGGACGAAGGCCGCGACTTCATCGGCCGCGACGTGCTGGAGGCGCAGAAGGCGGCCGGCAATGCGCGCCAGATGATCGGCCTGGTGATGGACGAGAAGGGCGTGCTGCGCCACGGCCAGGCGGTGACCACCGCTGGCGGCCAGGGCGAAATCCTGTCCGGCACGTTCTCGCCGACGCTGGCCAAGGGCATCGCCTTCGCCCGCGTTCCGGCTGGCGAGCTCGGCCAGGTCACCGTCGACATCCGTGGCCGGCAGGTGCCGGTGCGCGTGGTCAAGTTCCCGTTCGTCCGCGAAGGCCAGGCCCAGCCCGGCGTGCTGGCCGACGCCTGATCCGAACGTGCCGGTCGTCACTGACAGCAGTGGCGGCCGGTTGGTTACACTAGCCCCGATTTTTCCACCCCCTGCAAAACCTGGAGCAGTTCCCATGAGCGAGATCCCCGGCGACCTCAAGTTCCTCAAGTCCCACGAGTGGGCCCGCGTTGAAGGCAACGGCCGCGTCACCGTCGGCATTTCCGACCATGCCCAGGGCCTGCTGGGTGACCTGGTCTACGTCGAGCTGCCCGAAGTCGGTGCCGACGCCAAGGCGGGCGAGCAGATCGCCGTCGTCGAGTCGGTCAAGGCCGCCTCGGACGTCTACAGCCCGGTCAGCGGCACGATCGTCGAGGTCAACTCGGCGCTGTCGGACAAGCCGGAAACCATCAACGAAGATGCCTACGGCGAAGGCTGGATGTACGTGGTCGAGCTGACCAACGCCGAAGAGCTCAACGAGCTGCTGGATCCGGACGCCTACGCCGAAGCCCTGGAAAACGAAGACCACTGAGTCCTCGTTTCCGGGTTCCAGAACGGCCACCTTCGGGTGGCCGTTTTCGTTCCGGCCACCGTAACCGACTCATGCCATCGGGTTCGCAGCACACCTGCGGCGTGGCATCAGGCGGCATTGAGCGGCGCGATCAGGCGCGCGCAGTTTTGCGCAAATCCGCGTTTCAGCCCCGCGCTGGCGCGTTCGGATGTGAAAACTTTTACCCCCCGTTGCAGACCCGTTGTGGTGCGGCGGGCGAGTGCGCGGGCGCGTGTCGAACGACGACGCGCGATGCGCGGCATGCAATGCTGCCTATCAACGCAGAGTGCTTATTTCAAGCGTTTTTTATTCAGCACGCGCGATCAGGTGTTGCGCTGTGCGGCATTGCCGGTGCGCGATGCAGGGCTGGCAGGACGCCGCGCGGCGGCGCCGTAGGCGGCACTTGGATGGACGCGGATGTGAAATTTTTTCGCGGGGGTTGTTGACAGTAAAAAAAACCGTGATTAGGTTTCGCCTCAGCAGACCTTGCCTGCCAAACCGAGTGCGCAGAATCAATCGTCCGATGCGAAGCAGCCCCTTCAAGACCACCGCGATCCTGCAGACGGTGGACATGGCCCCGCTTCCCCCGGAGAAATGCAAGGCATCTCCCGTTCCGATGCCCGCTCCGCCGATCGAGGCGGGCATTGCCGCATCCGTAACGGCGCGCCTGACGCGCCGGCGGTCCCCGCACGCAGCAACCGCGGGTTTGATCCACCTGGGCGTTTCAACTCCCTATCACTGACGAGGAGCCATCCCATGGCAACCAAGAAAGCTGCGAAGAAAAAGCCCGCCGCCAAGAAAGCGGTGAAGAAGGTCGCTAAGAAGGCCGCTGCCAAGAAGGCAGTGAAGAAGGTCGCGAAGAAGGCGACCGCCAAGAAGGCCGTGAAGAAGGTCGCCAAGAAGGTCGCCAAGAAGACCACTGCGAAGAAGGCAGTGAAGAAGGCGGCGAAGAAGGTCGCCAAGAAGCCGGCAAAGAAGACCGCGAAGAAGGCCGTCAAGAAGGTAGCCAAGAAGGTCGCCAAGAAGACCACTGCGAAGAAGGCAGTGAAGAAGGCGGCGAAGAAGGTTGCCAAGAAGCCGGCAAAGAAGACCGCGAAGAAGGCCGTAAAGAAGGTCGCCAAGAAGGCAGTGAAGAAGACTGCCAAGAAGGCGACTGCGAAGAAGGCCACCAAGAAGGCTGCCCCGAAGAAGGCTGCCAAGAAGGTTGCCAAGCGCAAGCCGGCCGCCCGCAAGAAGAAGGCCGCTCCGGTCGCTCTGCCGGCAACCCCGGCGCCGCTGATCTAAGTACTTCCCGATAGCCGTACCCTGAAACCCCCTTCCCTGGCTGCCCAGCGGGGAGGGGGTTTTTTTATGGGCGACCGCAGGCAGACTCTACCTGTGCGGCGCCGGAGGAAAGCGCTCCACCAGGAAGTCGACGAAGCTGCGCAGGCGGGTGGATGGGTAGCGGTCGTGGGAATAGACCACGTGCATCGGCCGGCCGGTCCGGCCATGTTCCGGGAACAACTGCACCAGGCGTCCGGCGGCGACGTCGGCAGACATCAGCTGGTTCGACTGCAGCACGATGCCCAGCCCATGCAGCGCCGCCGCACGCAGCGCTTCGCCATTGTTGATCTGCAGGCGCGCAGCGGCGATATGCTCCAGCCCGCCAGCATCGCCCTCCAGCCACTGCGCCAGCGCGCTGGGACTGAATGACAGGCACTGGTGCGCCGCCAGGTCGGCGAGCGTACGCGGCGTACCGTGGCGGGCAAGGTAGGCCGGCGAGGCGCACATCATCAGCCGGTAGGGCGTCAGCGGGCGGGCGACCAGCGTGCTGCTGTCGGCCAGGGTGCCGATGCGCAGCGCGGCCTCGACGCCGTCCTCGGCCAGGTCGACCACGCGGTCGCTCAACGTCGCCTCCACCCGCACGTGCGGATGGCGCTGCATGTACTCGGCCAGGGCAGGCACCAGCGCGTGCGTGCCGAAGATCACCGGCGCGCTGATGCGCAGCGTACCGGCCGGTGCCAACTGCTGGTGCGCGGCCTGCGCATCGGTCTCCTCGACCAGCCGCAGGATGTCCTTGCAGCGCGCGTAGTAGTCCTCGCCGAAGGGCGTCATGTGCTGGCGGCGCGTGGTGCGGCTGAGCAGCTGCATGCCCAGCCGCGTTTCCAGTGCGCGCAGGTGCTTGCCGGCCATGGTCGCTGAGATGTCCATGGCCGCCGCCGCTGCACTGAGACTGCCCCTGTCCACGATCAGCACGTAGACCTGCATGCTTTCCAGCAGGTTCATCTGACACCCCGGGTGTTGAATGCTGAAACCTGCGCGGAGTTTATCAATCAGGGGTGATCACAGAGCATGCGTTGCACGGGCCGGATGTGCCGGCGATGCAGATGGGAGAACACCATGGATCTGAAGCTTGAAGGACGGACCGCGCTGGTGACCGGCGCAGGCAGCGGCATCGGCGCTGCGGTTGCGCGGCAGCTGGCGGCGCTCGGCGTACGCATCGCGATCACCGCGCGGCGGCAGGAGCCGCTGCAGACGCTGGCGGCGGAGATCGCCGCTGGTGGTGCAGCCGCGCCGCTGATCCTGCCGGGTGACCTCACCGACGCCGCGCAGCTGGCACGCATCGCCGCCGGGGCGCAGGCCGCGCTGCAGCGCGTGGACATCCTGGTCAATGCCGCCGGTGGCTCGCGGCCGACGTCTGTCGACGCCGCTGATGACGTATGGGACGAAGCGATGGCGCTGAACTTCTCCGCGTCGCGGCGGCTGACCCAGGCGCTGTTGCCCGGCATGCAGGCGCAGGGCTGGGGGCGGGTGATCAACTTCAGTGGCTCGATGGAGCCGCGTGCGGTGAATGCCGCCACGGCGGCGAAGGCCGCGCTGCACCTGTGGAGCAAGGGCCTGTCATCGCAGGTGGCGGCGCAGGGCATCACGGTCAACACCCTCGCGCCCGGGCGCATCAACAGCGCGCAGATCCTCAGCCGCTTGCATCCCACCGAGGAAAGCCGGCGAGCGTTCATCGACCGCAACATTCCCATCGGCCGCTTTGGCGAGCCGGAGGAGGTGGCGCCACTGGTGGCGTTTCTCGCGTCGCCGCTGGCCGGCTACATCACCGGCGCGGTCATCCCGGTGGATGGCGGCATGCACTACTTCGCGCACTGACCCTGCGTCTGCTTCACCGCCGTGGGTAGAGTCGACTGTCAGTCGACTGCTTTTCGATCCGGCACCGCGGGAGTCGACTGACAGTCGACTCTACCCATCACCGGCAAGGCAACCGCGCTCAGCGCGGCGAGGCCACGGCACGGTTGCCCGAGGCGCCCTTGCCCTTGCGCTTGTCCTGCTGCGCCGGGGTCGCGCCCTCGGCCATCAGGCTGTCGCTGCCGAAATCGGTGTCCACGTCCAGCCAGCGCTGCGCCGGCAGGCCCAGCGCCGAATCGAGCACGGTCGGCAGCAGGCCGCTGGGCAGGCCGCTCTCGCCGTTCCACAGGATGGCGATGCCGAGGTCACGCTCCGGCACCAGTGCGACCAGACCGCGATAGCCCTGCACCGCACCGGCATGGAAGACCACGTCGTGGCCGGCGTAATCGAAGGTGCGCCAGCCCAGCGCGTAGCCGGCCGAGTGCAGGCGCTCACGGCGCCAGCCCGAGCGCATCTCGCCCGGGGTGTTGATCAGGCTCGAATGCAGGGTGGCCAGCAGCGGTGCCGGCAGCACGTCGGGGCGATGCCCGGTGTGTGCCAGCAGCCACTGCGCCATGTCGCTGGCACTGGCGTTGACGCCGGCGGCCGGGGCGACGCGGTAGTAGGTCGGCTTCGGCGTCAGCGATACCCAGCCATTGCGGCTGCGCACGTGCGGGCGCGCCCAGCGCGAGCTGGCCTGGATGCCGGCCAGGCCGAGGCTGGCATCGTTCATGCCGAGCGGCTTGAAGATGCGGCGCTCGACCGATTGTTCGTAGAAGCTGCCCGAGGCGGCATAGACCACGTCGCCGATCAGGCTGAAGGCCACGTTCTGGTAGGCGTAGCAGTCGCCCGGCAGGCACTTCAGGCTGGTGTTGGCCAGCTTCTGGGTCAGCGAGTAGTACTCGGCATTGCCTTCGATGTCGCGGTCGTAGGCGTTGTAGGGCAGGCCGACGCGGTGGCTGAGCACATCGGCAACGGTCAGGCGGTCGGTGGCTTCGGGCGAGTTGAGGCGGAAGCCCGGCACGTAGTCGGTGACCTTGCTGTCCCAGCGAAGCGTGCCGTCGTTGACCAGCAGGCCGGCCATGGTGCCGGCGAACGCCTTGGACAGCGACGCCAGGCGGAAGACGGTATGCGCGTCGACCGGCAGCGGATTGTTGACGTCGGTGACGCCGTAACCGCGCGCGCTGAGCACGCGGCCGCCCTGCACGATGGCCACGGCCATGCCTGGCACGCGCTCGCCATAGGTGAGCTGCTGCGCCATCGATTCGATGTGGGCGACGTTGAAGCCTGCGGCAGGCAGCTGTACCTGCGGCACCAGGCCGGTGCGGTACGCCGCCGGCTGGGTGTGGGCGATGCCCGGGCCCGCGGCGGTTTCGATGTTGGTCGGCATCGGCGGCAGGGCCGGCGGTGTCTGCGCGGTGGTGGACAAGGCCACGGGCATCAACATGCCCAGCAAACCGGTGGTCGCCACCCGGACCGGGCGACGCAGGTTGTTCATTTTCATCGGTTGGACCCGTGCGCGACTGCTGTTTGTGATTCTAGCGCCGCTTTTCGCCTATGCACAAACAAAGCGAAGATGAATGCGCATCTATTTGAAAAAGTTGGATTTTTGACGCTCGGTGACGGCCTCCGGACACACCTGCAGCGCACCCGTGCTGCGACCCCGCGGCCGCGTCCGCGCACGGCGCGCTGGCGATGTTGCAGTGCATTGTCTAACGTACGCGCTTCACCGCCCCCGGAGCCCGACATGCCGCCATCCAACCGCCGCGTCCCGGCCAGGGCAACCGCGTGAGCGCGGCCGCGGGCAAGGGGCCGTTGCGCGGGCTTGTGGCAGCGCTGCGTGAATCGCCAGCGCTGTGGTGGTCGTTCCTGTACTTCTTCTGCCTGCTCAGTGGCTACTACGTGCTGCGCCCGGTGCGCGAGGCGATGGCAGCGTCGTCCGATCTGGAGACGGTGTTCCCGCCGCTGCTGATCGGCTGGTTCGCCAGCCATGGCATCGCCCTGAAGGATTTCGTCCTGCAGTTCCTGTTCACCTGCGTGTTCCTGATCATGCTGGTGCTGCAGCCGGTCTACGGCTGGCTGGTCAGCCGCTTCCCGCGGCGGGTGTTCCTGCCGGCGGTCTATGGCTTCTTCATCGCCACGCTGCTGGTGTTCTACGTGCTGTTCGACAGCGGCGTGCCGGGGCGGGGCATGGCCTTCTTCCTCTGGGTCATGGTCTTCAACCTGTTCGCGGTGGCCGTGTTCTGGAGCTTCATGGCCGACGTGTTCTCCAACGTGCAGGCACGCGCCTGGTACGGCTACATCGGCGCGGCCGGCACCGTCGGTGCCTTCCTCGGCCCGATCCTCACCAGCGCGCTGGTGCAGCGCGTGGGCATCGCCAACCTGATGCTGGTATCGGCCGGCTTCCTGGTCGTGTGCCTGTTCTGCATCTGGCGGCTGCGGCACTGGGCGGTGCTGCGCGAGCGCGAGCAGCAGCTGGTGTCGGGCGAAAAGCCGATGGGCGGCAGCGTGCTCGATGGCCTCAAGCTGATCGTGCGCGAGCCGCTGCTGCGCTGGCTGGCGGTCCTGGTGGTGTTCGGCGTGGGCGTGGGTACCCTGCTGTACAACCAGCAGGCCAGCATCGTGCGCGCGGCCTTCAGCGACCCGGCGGCCAGCACCGCGTTCTTCTCGCGCATCGACCTGGCGGTCAATGCGCTGACCCTGCTGCTGCAGCTCAGCCTGACCCGCTGGCTGCTGTCGCGCCATGGCATCGCACCGGCGCTGCTGATTCCCGCCTTTGCCATCCTGATCGGCTTCTCGGTGCTGGCCGCCTCGCCGTTGCCGATGATGGTGGCGGTGGTGCAGGTGCTGACCCGGGCCAGCGAGTTCTCGCTGTTCAAGCCCGCCCGCGAGACCATCTACACCCGTGTGGACCGCCAGTGGCGCTACAAGGCCGGCGCGGCCATCGACACCGTGGTCTACCGCGGTGCCGACCTGAGCTTCACCTGGGTGCACAAGGCGCTGTCGCTGTTCGGCTCGCATGTGGTGTTCGCTGGCGGCATGCTGGTGGCGGCGTGCATGACCCTGGCCGCGTTCGGTGTGCTGCGCGAAGAGAAGAAGCTGCCGCGCGACCGCTGAGCCCATCATCCCGTCAACCCATCCAAGGAATCCTCCATGTACTGGATCGCACTCGCCCTGACCCTGCTGGTCGCACTGCTGCACGTCTACTTCCTGGTGCTGGAGATGTTCCTGTGGACCCGCCCGCTGGGCCTGAAGACGTTCCGCAACACCCCGGAGAAGGCGGAGATCACCCGCGTGCTGGCGGCCAACCAGGGCCTGTACAACGGCTTCCTCGCCGCAGGCCTGTTCTGGGGCCTGTTCGACCACCTGCCGATGCTGGTGAATTTCTCGCTGGGCTGCGTGATCGTGGCCGGCTGCTACGGCGCGTGGAGCGTCAACAAGCGCATCTTCTTCATCCAGGCCGTGCCGGCGCTGCTGGCGGCGGTGGCCTGGTGGTTCGTGCCGGCCTGATTGCCTGATGGCGCTGCGCGCATCCACCCATGGGGTGGCTCTACTGCGGTAGGTAGTGCCACGCCATGCGTGGCTCCGCAACATGCAGACAAAAAAACGGCGGGCCGAAGCCCGCCGTTTCCGTATGCGCATGACGCAGGCGATCAGGCTGCCTGCGAATGCGGGTCCTTGTGCTGGCGGTCGTAGTAGCTGGCCGCACGCAGTTCGTGGGTGTCGAAGTCGTCCACGGTGATGGTGTCCAGGGTCAGCGTGCGCAGTTCTTCCAGCAGGCTGCGCTCGTCCTGGGTGATCACGCCTTCAGCCACGGCTTCGTCCAGCTGCGCCTTGAAGTCCAGCGCCTCGATGCCCTTGCTCTTCAGCGCCTTCAGGAACTTGCGCTCCACCGGCTCGGCCATGATCGCCTTGCTCAGGTAGCTGTTGATGCGGCCGCCCGGGTTGTTCTCGCACGGGGTCAGGAACACGCCGCTGGCCAGGCGGTCGCGCGCCTCGTTCGGGGCCATCAGCAGGGCCGCAACGCGGCGGCTCAGGCGGTCGCCCGGGGCTTCGGCACGGCGGCCCAGCGGGAAGATCAGCGCCCACATCAGCCAGCCGATCGGACGGATGGGGAAGTTGCGCAGGGCCGCCGACAGCGACTCTTCGATCTTGTGCACGCTGTCATGGAAGGCCCAGGCCAGCAGCGGCTGGTCGGCCTGCGGTGCGCCTTCGTCCTGGTAGCGCTTGAGCATGGCGCTGGTCATGTAGACATGGCTCAGCACGTCGCCCAGGCGGCCGGACAGCGATTCCTTGAACTTCAGCTTGCCGCCGAGGGTCATCATCGAGATGTCGGCCATCAGCGCCAGGTTGGCCGAGTAACGGTCCAGCTTGCGGAAGTAGCGGCGGGTGTAGGCGTCGCCCGGGGCGGCGCCGAAGCGTGCGCCGGTCAGGCCGAACCAGAACGAACGCACGGCATTGGAGATGCCATAGCGGATGTGTCCGAACAGGCTGCGGTCGAAATCCTGCAGGCCGGCACGGGTGTCCGGATCCTGCGCGGCCTTCATTTCCTTCAGCACCCACGGGTGGCAGAGGATCGCACCCTGGCCGAAGATCAGCAGGCTGCGGGTCATGATGTTGGCGCCTTCCACGGTGATCGCGATCGGCGCGGCCTGCCAGCTGCGGCCGGCGAAGTTGCGCGGCCCGAGGATGATGCCCTTGCCGCCGATGACGTCCATCATGTCCGAGATCACTTCACGGCTCATGCTGGTGCAGTGGTACTTGGCGATCGCCGACGGCACCGACGGCACGTCGCCACGGTCGACCGCGGCGGCGGTGGCCTGCGACAGCGCGCTGATCTTGTAGGCCTTGCCGCCGATGCGGGCCAGCGCTTCTTCCACGCCCTCGAAGCGGCCGACCGACAGGCCGAACTGCTTGCGGATGCGCGCGTAGGCGCCGGTGACGGCTGCGCCGGCCTTGGCACCGCCACTGGCGGTGGAGGGCAGGGTGATCGAGCGGCCCACGGCCAGGCACTCGTTGAGCATGTTCCAGCCCTTGCCGGCCATGGCGGCACCGCCGATCAGCTGGGTCAGCGGGATGAACACATCCTTGCCCTTGATCGGACCGTTCTGGAAGGTCGAGTTCAGCGGGAAGTGGCGACGGCCGATCTCCACGCCGGCGGTATCGCGCGGCAGCAGGCCCAGGGTGATGCCGATGTCGCGGGTTTCGCCGATCAGGCCATCGGGATCGTACATACGGAAGGCCAGGCCGATCAGCGAAGCGACCGGGGCCAGGGTGATATAGCGCTTGTCGAAGGTCAGCTTGACGCCGAGCACCTGCTCGCCGTTCCACTCGCCCTTGCAGACGATGCCGTAGTCGGGAATCGAGGTGGCGTCGGAGCCGGCGAACGGACCGGTCAGGCCGAAGCACGGAACCTCGCGGCCATCGGCCAGGCGCGGCAGGTACTGGTCCTTCTGTTCCTGGGTGCCGTAATGCACCAGCAGTTCACCCGGGCCCAGCGAGTTCGGCACGCCGACGGTGGAGCTGACCACCGAAGACACCGACGCCAGCTTCTGGATGACCTTGTGGTGGGCCAGCGCGGAGAAGCCCAGGCCGCCGTATTCCTTCGGGATGATCATGCCGAAGAACTTGTTCTTCTTGATGAAGGCCCACAGTTCCGGCGGCAGGTCGGCATGGACGTGGGTGATTTCCCAGTCGTTGACCATGGTGCACAGCTCTTCGACCGGGCCATCGAGGAAGGCCTGCTCTTCGGCGGTCAGCTGCGGCTTGGGGTAGTTCAGCAGGATGTTCCAGTCCGGATCACCGGTGAACAGCTCGCCTTCGAAACCGACCGAGCCGGTTTCCAGCGCGATGCGCTCGGTCTGCGACAGCGGCGGCAGCACCTTGCGGAACACCTTCATCATCGGGCCGGTCAGCAGCGGCTTGCGGATGAACGGCAGCAGCAGCGGCACGGCGATGACGGCCAGCACGGCCGCAGCGACGATCGTGGCGGTCTGGTTGACGTAGGGCACGAACCAGCAGGCCGCCAGCAGCGCCAGGCTGATCAGCGTCCAGGTCAGCAGGCGCATGCGGTGGTAGGCGACGAACGCGCCTGCCAGCAGCAGGGCGAGGAAGGGAAGAACGATGCTCATGAGCGTGCTCCGGTGACGTGCTCGTTTGTGGCGGACGAAGCTGCGGCATCCACCGCAGGCAACACGTCCAGATAGTCCAACACAGTAGCGGTAAAGGCGTCGTTGTCATCACCGGCGACCATGTGCGTGGCCTGCGGCAACTGTACGTGGCGCGCGTGCGGCGCCAATGCCAGGAATTCGGCGACGGTCTGCGGCGTGACCAGATCGCTGCGGCCACCACTGACCAGCAGCAGCGGGCACTTCACCTGCCGCGCGGCCTCGGCCAGCGCGTCCTGGTGCTGCTCGCTGTCGCGGGCCAGTTCGGCCACCAGGCGCGGATCCCAGTGCCAGCGCCAGCGGCCGTGGCCATCCTCGCGCAGCAGCGCACGCAGCGACTGCTCGGATTTGCGCGGGCGGTGCGGCATGTATGCCGAGATGACATCGGCGGCCTGGGCCAGCGAGGCGAAGCCATCGGGATGGGCAGTCATGAAGGCGAGGATGCGCTCGACGCCGGCGGTGTCCCAGCGCGGGGTGATGTCCACCAGCACCATCGCCGAGAACAGGCCGGGCCAGCGCGATTCGGCGAGCAGGCCGAACAGGCCCCCCATCGAGGCGGCCACCAGCACCGGCGGGCGCGGCTGCTCGCCGGCCAGCACGATCAGGTCATCAGCGAACTGTTCACCGTGGTAGGGCAGGTCGGCGGCGTTCCAGTCCGAATCGCCGTGGCCGCGCGCATCGTAGGCCAGCGTCTGCAGGCCGGCGGCGGACAGTGCCCGGGCGGTCGCATTCCACGCGTGGCGGGTCTGGCCGAAGCCATGCGCGAACAGCACGCGGCCGCGGCGACCGTGGTCGCTGGCGGTGGCCGCCAGGCGGGCGCCATGGGCCGCCTCCAGGCGCAGGTCATGGAACGCAGCGGGAGTAGGGGACGTAACCATACTCGCTAGTATGGATGGCTGGTGATGGAAGTCAATACCATGCAGTATGGTGCGCTGCGGAAGGTGCCATCCCCCGTGCCGCGACGGTTTCGGCCGCAACGGCGTACTGCAACGAACCCCGCCGTATGGTTAAATCACCCCATGAATCAACCTGACGCTTCTGCCGGCGAACCGCGTGCCGGCCGCAACAGCCGCCTCAGTGCCGAAGACTGGGCACAGGCGGCCCTCGACCTGATCGCTGAACAAGGTGTGGGCGCCGTCGCGGTGGAGCCGCTGGCGCGCCGCCTGGGCGTGACCAAGGGCAGCTTCTACTGGCACTTCCCCTCGCGCGATGCGCTGCTGCAGGCCGCGCTGGAACGCTGGGAACTGTTCGAACAGGAGCAGGTGTTCGGCAGCCTGGAAGATGTCCCCGATCCGCGCGCGCGCCTGCGCCAGCTGTTCCAGATGGTGGCCCACGAAGTGCAGCCGCACATCATCTACAGCGAGCTGCTGAAGGCGCTGGACCACCCGATGGTGCGGCCGGTGATCGACCGTGTCTCGCAGCGCCGCCTGGATTACCTGGTGGCCTCGTTCCGCCAGGCCGGGCTCAGTTCGACCGATGCACGCCACCGCGCGCGCCTGGCCTACGCGGCCTACGTCGGCTTCCTGCAGCTTTCGCTGCAGCTGCAGCAGCCCAAGCAGGCACGCGAGGATTTCGAGGCCTACGTCGAGCACCTGATCGAAACGCTGATCCCGAACGGCTGAGTCGGCCGCGCCGGGTACCTGCACGAGGCCGCAGTTCCGCTGCGGCCTTTTTCGTGCCTGTCGTTTCTGCCACGTGTCCTGCGTGGCCGGGGCGCCCCAACAGAAACGGGGCCCCGAAGGGCCCCGTCCTGGTGTTTTACTACGCTTGCCCGGCCTTGATCAGAAGCGCTGGGTGTACTGCATGAACAGGTAACGGTCGTAGTCCAGCATCGGGTCGATCGACGACGAGCTGTTGTTGGTCAGCGAGATGGTGATCGGCGGCTGCTTGTTCCAGATGTTGCGGGCACCGACGGTGACCGAACCATTCCAGGGGGCAGCCCAGGTCAGCGAAACGTCCTGGAAGCTGATCGAACCCTTCTTGTTGGCGCCCACGCCACCGCCCCAACCGTTGTTCGGGGTGCGGTAATCCGGGTCGTTGCACGAGTCATCGTCGTAGCAGAAGTCGCGGTAGCCGCCGTAGTAGCGCAGGTTCCAGCTGGCCGACAGGTCGCCCTTGGCCCAGTTGACGCCGAAGGTGGCGCGCACGCGCGGCGAGTTCCAGTAGCCGGCGTACTCATCCCACGGTGCGCCGTTGTCGGACTGCTGGCGCAGCGAGACCAGGTAGTTGCTGTCCAGGCGGAGCGAGAACTGGCCGGCTGCGAACTCCGGCAGGCGGTAGTTGGCGACGAAGTTGTAGCCTTCGGTTTCCAGGGCGCCCAGGTTCGCGTTGCCGCGGCTCAGGGTCACGATCTGGCCGGTGGTGGCATCACGGCTGTAGTTACAGAACGAGGTCACGCCGTTGTAGCACTGGTTCAGCACGTAGGTCGCGCTGACCGCAGTGATCACGTTGGAGATGCTGATCTTGTACCAGTCCAGCGAGAAGTCCAGGCCCTGCACCCAGCGCGGGCTGAAGACCAGGCCCACGGTACGGGTTTTGCTGTATTCCGGCTCGAGGTCGGCGTTGCCGACGCCCGCCTGGAACGGCGCATTGCCCTGGGTTTCACGCGCGGCAACCGGCACGCCAGCGTTGTCGGTCTGGCGGAAGGTCGGTGCCAGGCCTTCGCCGGCGCAGCGGGCAGCCGCAACCGGGTTGGACAGCTGGCCGAAGCGGGCATCGCACGGATCGGTCAGGTCATCGAAGGTCTGCGAGCCGCCACCGAAGGTGTCGTCCAGGGTCGGGGCACGGAAGCCCTTGCCGTAGGTGGCACGGACCAGCAGGTCTTCAACCGGCTTCCAGGTCAGGCTGAACTTGCTGTTGGTGGTGTCGCCGAAACGGTCGTAGTCCGAGTAGCGGGACGCGACGTCGAACGACAGTTCCTTGGCGAACGGAACGTCCTTCAGCAGCGGGATCATCAGCTCCAGGTACACCTCGTCGGTCTTGTACTTGCCGGACGTGGCGCCTGCAGCCAGATCGGTGGTGTAACCGGCGGCCGACAGCTGGTCCGGGTTGTCGTAACCGGACACTTCACGGTGCTCGACGCCTGCCGCGAAGGCGAACTCGCCTGCGTCGCCCGGCATGTCGAACAGACCACCGGTGATGTTGGCGAAGTACTGCTTGCTGACGCTCTGCTGGGTCGCCTGGCCGAGCGTGTTGATGTACTTCAGCGCGTCGGCGGTGGAGGCCGACGGGCCGCCCAGCACGTCGAACGGGGTGCACTGGCCGGCCGACAGGCTGGTGCCCAGCGCGATCGGGTTGGCAGCGGTACCGCACTGGACCACGCCCTGTGCATTGAGGAACGACGGGCCCAGGGCCTTTTCCAGTGCCAGCAGGTTGAGGTTGCCGGTGCTGATCTGGGTGACATCGAACTTGTTGTAGTTGATGCCCGCATCCCAGTTCCAGCCATGGGAGCCCACATCGAACGCGCCTTCCAGGGCGGCATCGAAGTGGTAGCTCTTCACGTCGTTGCGCGAGATGCGCGGGATTTCGATCGTGCGGCGGAACCAGCTGGTGATGTCCTGGCCGACCGGGTTGTAGTAGCTCTGGCCGCTGATGTAGACCGGGTAGGTCGGCTGCGCGTTGGCGCTCATCGGGTAGCCGGCGACCTGGCGCTCGGAGTTGCGCTCGGAGTACATGACCGTGGACTTGAAGGTCACGTAGTCATTGATCTCGAAGCTGCCGGCGGTGAAGATCGACTTCGTTTCGGTCTCCTGCGCCAGCATCATCTGCTGGGTGGAGTTGAAGCGGTCGTCGGTGGTGACGCCGGTGTGGTAGTTGGCCAGGTTGCGCGAATCCGCGCCGACGCCCACGCCATCCCAGGTGCCGCTGTGGTTCAGGACCCACTGGTTCGGGGTCCAGGTGCCGTTGGCGGCATCGACGATGTTGCCGTCGTCATCCAGGTAGTTGCCGGCACCGACGGTGCCTGCGGCGCGCGGGTCATTGAAGCGGCCCCACGGGCCGGTCGCGCTGAGTGCATCCAGCTCGCGACCCGGGCCGTAGGTGGTGCGGGTCAGCGCACGGTCCTTGGAGAAGACCGGCTTTTCCTTCGTGTAGCTGGCGCCGAACAGGATCGAAGCGCGATCGCTGGAGGCACCCATGGTGAAGGAGTAGGCTTCCTTCTCACCGTCGCCACGGCCGTTCTGGCCGATCAGGGCCGAGACTTCCGCGCCTTCGAAATTGGTGCGCAGGATGATGTTGACCACGCCGGCGATGGCGTCGGAGCCGTAGATCGCCGAGGCGCCATCCTTCAGCACTTCGATGCGCTCGATGAGCGAGGCCGGGATGGTCGACATGTCGGTGAAGCCAGCCAGGCTGGACGTCCAACGCTTGCCGTTGACCAGCACCAGGGTGCGCTGCTCGCCCAGGTTGTACAGGTTGACGTACTGGCCGCCCTGTTCCGGGTTGGAGGTCAGCACGGCGGCCTTGCTGAAGGTCTGGGTGCCGGAGACGGTGAGGTTCTGCAGGATGTCGCCGACGCTGACCAGGCCGGACTTCTTGATGTCCTCGGAGGACACCGTGAAGATCGGCTGGGCGGTTTCGACGTCAACCGAGCGGATGCGCGAACCGGTGACCTGGATGCGATCCAGGTTGGTCGCACCCGAGGTGGCCTCCTGGGCCTGGGCGGTCGCGACGGATGAACCGGCGACCAGCGCGATGACAACCGCATCGCGCAGCTTGTTGGACTTGAAATTCATTGGCTCTCTCTCTCCAAGGAAATCTTGGCTGGGTTATTGCCTGCGTGCGGGGCGAAAAAGGCCGCTCCAAAAAACGCGAGGCTGAATCGATAGTAACGGCGGCTTCCGAAAAATTAAAGCTGCGTTAACAGCGCGCCGGAGCCCTCAATTCAGGGCTACGGAATCTTTTCGATTCAATGACTTGTGGTACATGACTGAGACACAGCCGGGCGCTGAGTATCGTTTTGTCAGGAAAAAAGTTTCTGTTGATATATGTCGTGATGTTTCGCCATGTATCAGGCGGAGCCGGCATCAGCCGCGTCGTTACGCGCGGAAACAAGAAGGGCGCCCCGCAGGCGCCCTCTGTTCCATCCGTCGATGTATCACGCGCTTGGACCGCTTACAGGTCCTGCTCGTAGCGGACGTACGGCACGGTGCCGTCGTCGTTGCTTTCGTTGCGCGGGGAGAACGGATTCTTGCCGCGGCTGATCACGTTCTCGGCGCCGACGGTCAGTTGCCCCGACCACGGGGTACGCCAGGTCAGGCCGATGCCCAGACCCTCCCACTTGCCCGGCTTGCCGGGAACGTCAACCACGCGGCCGATGATGCTGCCGGTGAAGTTGCCGTAGCCGGCACCCAGGCTCAGGCTCTTGCTGTCCCAACGGTCGACCAGTGCCGGCGATGCATCGGAAATCGGCACCAGGCGCGCCTTGGCGTAGGTACCGGCGATGGAGACGAAGCCTTCGCGGCCGATGTTGCGCTGGGCGAACACGGTCAGGTCGTTCTGCTCGGCGCGCAGGGACGGGGTCTTGTTCGGCGAGGCCAGCCAGGCCGGCAGTGTCTCGCGGCTGGTACCGGCGGTGATGCCCAGGCGGTTGACGCCCCGGTTCAACGCGGCGGTGCCGGTCAGGCGACGGGAGTTCGGGCCGATGCCGTCATCGTCATCGCCGAGGCTGGCCAGCATGCACTGGCTGGCCAGGCCGCTGATGCTGGTGCCGCTGCTGCTGTTGCACAGCAGGCCCAGCGAATCGCCCGAGGACAGGCCGAAGGCGGCGTCCAGCGAGTTGCGGCCGAAGTGCCAGCGGGCACCGGTGGCCTGTTCACCGGTCGGTTCCAGATACAGCAGGGCCTCGACCTTGCCGCTGCCCTTGTTCCAGACCGGCAGCACGGTGCGGGTGTCCTTGCTCTGCGCATGCGCGCCCGTGATCGCGCCAAGGGCGATCAGCAGGGCCAGCGGTAGACGCAGGAAGGTACGCATCGGACCAGTTCAGACAGGGATGATCAGCGGAAGTTCCCGCTGGGGCGGGAACTCGATCCTAGGGTGTTTATGAAATCTTAACAAGCCTTGATCCTCCCCAGAACACAAGACCTGCTCATTCATTGAAGTCGTTCAGGTGCCGGTACAGTCCCCTCGGCACCGTGGAACAGTATGCCGAACTCCGTCAAAGGAAAGTGATACTCCCGTCCGCAGAATTCGCAGCGCACGTCCACCGAACCGGTGTCTTCGGCGGCCGCGCGGGCCTCTTCCTCACCCAGCGAGACCAGCATCGAGGCCACCCGCTCGTGCGAGCAGGAGCAGCCGAAGGCCAGCGGCCTGCTGCCCATCAGTTCCGGCTTCTCCTCGTGGAACAGGCGGTGCAGCATCTGCTCGGCCGGGGTCGCCAGCAGTTCGGCCTTGCCCAGGGTGTCGAACAGGGCGCTGGCGCGGGCCCAGCCGTCGTCGTCGCCTTCGTCGCCGGGCAGTTTCTGCAGCAGCAGGCCCACGGCGCCGTTGCGGTCGGCGGCCAGCAGCAGGCGGGTCGGCAGCTGCTCGGACTGGCGGAAGTAGTCCTCGAAGGCCTCATCCAGCGCCGGCGCGGTCAGTGCCACCAGGCTCTGGTAGCGCTGCGGTTCGCGCGGGTCCAGGCCCGGGTTCTCGATGGTGATCGCCAGCAGGGCATCGCTGCCCAGGCTGGACAGGTCGCGCGGCGCATCGGCGCCGTCGGCCAGCTGGGCGATGCCGCGCAGGGTGCCGGCGGCGGTGCACTCGGCAAACAGGGTGCGCAGGCCGGTGTTGCTGCGCAGCTGGATGGACAGTCGGCCGTCCACCTTGGTGTGGCCGGTGAACAGGGCCGAGGCCACGCAGGCCTCGCCGAGCAGCTCGGCGGCGTTGTCCGGGTAGACGGCGTGGGACAGGATTTCCTGCCAGGTGGCCTGCAGTTGCACGTGCACGCCACGGACGCCGGCGTCGGGCAGCAGGAAGCGGATCAGGGAATCGGGTTGGGCGGTCATCGGCTCACTTCGCGCGTAAACAGGGGCGGTTGCCGGATAATGCGCCGACAACCAGGCATGAGAAGGATGCATCAGTAATGGGGGCAGGGGGAGAGCAGGACAAGGTGGAGGCCGCAGGGGCCGCAGCGACCACGCCGGCGCGCCGACGCTGGCGGTGGAAGCGGTTGCTGTGGCTGCCGGTGCTGTTCGTGGGCTTCAGTTGCCTGCAGGTGCTGGTGCTGCGCTTCATCGACCCGCCATTGTCCACGGTGATGCTGTGGCGCTACGGCGAGGCGTTGGGCGAGGGTGACTGGTCCTACCGGCTGCATTACCAGTGGCGCGACCTGGACCAGATGGCCCCGAGCCTGCCGATCTCGCTGGTGGCGGCCGAGGACCAGCGCTTCCCCGACCACAATGGTTTCGACCTGCAGGCCATCGAGAAGGCGCGTGACCACAACGCCAAGGGCGGGCGCCTGCGCGGGGCCAGCACGATCAGCCAGCAGGTGGCCAAGAACCTGTTCCTGTGGCAGGGCCGCAGCTGGATCCGCAAGGGCCTGGAGGTCTGGTACACGGTATTGATCGAGGCGTTCTGGCCGAAGGAACGCATCCTGGAGATGTACGCCAACATCGCCGAGTTCGGTGATGGCGTGTACGGCGCACAGGCAGCGGCACAGAAATTCTGGGGCAAGGACGCGGCGCGGCTGGCACCGGGTGAAAGCGCCCGACTGGCGGCGGTGCTGCCGGCGCCGCGGCGGTACAACGCGGCCAAGCCGGGGCCGTACGTGCAGCGGCGGGCGGCGTGGATACAGCGGCAGGCCCGGCAGCTGGGCGGGGCGGGGTATCTGGAGGAGTGACGGTTGATCGTTTCGCGGCGCCTTCCGGTTCATGGGTGAGGCGGAGGGCTACCGCAGGCAGGACACGCGGTAAATACGTCCATGTAGCTCGTAGGCGCCGTCCATGGCGCCTACGGTCCTGCCTGCGGTAGCCCTCCGCCTCCGGACAGTTTCCTGCGCGCGCGGAACGAGAGCGGGAATTCAAAATCAAAAGAAGAAGCAGGATCAAAAGCTGTGGCAACCAAGGTTGTCAGCTACCAAAAGCGAGGGGCTGCGCGTGTATGCACCGCGCTCGCGGGAACGTGTCCAGAGGCGGAGGGCATGGCCGTGCAGGACCGTTGGCGCCATGGATGGCGCCATCGAGCCCCCATGGATGGGTTTACGGCGTGTCCTGCACGGCCATGCCCTCCGCCTCCCCACGCATCCGGAAGGCGCTGCAGTTGCTCTAGATTTGGCCGTCAGCTTTTAGCGGGCCGGCGGGCTGCAAGCCCGCCAGCGACGTACAATCCAGGCATGAGCCGCCAACGCCTGACCTTCGTCATCGCCGCCCATAACGAGGAACTGGCGCTGCCCCAGCTGCACCCGCGCCTGTGCGCGGTGCTCGACGCGCTGGACGATGTCGACGGCCACATCCTGTACGTCGATGACGGCAGCACCGACGCCACCTGGGCAGTGATCGAACACCTGGCCCATCCCGATCCGCGCGTCTCGGCATTGCGGCTGTCGCGCAACTTCGGCAAGGAGGCCGCGCTGACCGCCGGCCTGGACCAGGTGCGCGAAGGGGCGGCGATGATCCTCGATGCCGATGGCCAGGATCCGCCGGAACTGGTGCCGACCTTCGTCGCGTACTGGAAGCAAGGCTACGACAACGTCTACGGCACGCGCCGGGTGCGCGACGGCGAAAGCTGGAGCAAGCGGACCACGGCGGCCCTGTTCTACCGCGTGATCGGCCGCCTCTCGCGCACGCCGATTCCCGCCGATACCGGCGACTTCCGCCTGCTTTCGGCGCGCGCGCTGAGCGCGCTGCGCGAGATGCGCGAGCGCCATCGCTTCATGAAAGGCCTCTTCAGCTGGGTGGGCTTCCGCCGCGTGGCCGTGCCCTACCACCGCCATGCGCGGCTGGCCGGCAACAGCAAGTTCAGCCTCTGGAACCTGTGGAACTTCGCCCTGGAAGGCATCACCGGGTTTTCCACCGTCCCGCTGCGGGCAGCAACCTACCTGGGCCTGGCGACCGCCGCAGCGGCGTTCGTGTTTGGCGTGTGGGTGATCGTCAAGGCCGCCCTGTACGGCGACCGTGTGGCGGGCTGGCCGACGATGATGGCGGTGATCCTGTTCCTGGGCGGCGTGCAGCTGATCGCCCTGGGGCTGATCGGGGAGTACCTGGGCCGCCTGTACGAGGAGTCCAAGCAGCGGCCGCTGTACCTGGTTGACGCGTGGCTAGCACCTTCCGTGGCAGACTCGGGCCTGCAACCCACCCTGGGAGGGCAGGCAGATGACGTCGGTACGGCAACTGTTGGACGGCAAGTCCCCTGAAGTGCATGCGGTCGCGCCCGGCGCGGCGGTGATCGATGCGATCCGGCTGATGGCGCAGAAGGGCATTGGTGCGGTGCTGGTGATGGACGGGCCGCGACTGGTCGGGATCCTGTCCGAGCGCGATTACGCGCGCAAGATCGTGCTGCACGATCGTTCCTCGCGTGATACGGCGGTGTCCGAAATCATGACGGCGAAGGTGGTGACGGTGTCGCCGGGCGAGCAGGTGGAGCACTGCCTGCAGCTGGTGACCGACTACCGCATCCGTCACCTGCCGGTGGTGGAGGGCGGATCGGTGCTGGGGGTGATTTCGATCGGCGACCTGGTGAAGGCGGTGATCGACGCGCAGCGGCGGGAGTTGGACCAGCTGCAGCAGTACATCGTGGCGGGGTGAGTTTTTCGCTGGCGGGCTTGCAGCCCGCCGGCCCGCTTGGAGCAACGGCCAGATCTAGAGCAACTGCAGCGCCTTCCTGATGCGTGGGGAGGCGGAGGGCATGGCCGCGCAGGACACGCGGTAAATACGTCCATGTAGCTCGTAGGCGCCATCCTTGGCGCCTACGGTCCTGCACGGCCATGCCCTCCGCCTCCAGACACGTTCCCGCGAGCGCGGTGCATTTCAGTGCCGATCATCCGCTCCTGGTAGGTGCCAACCTTGGTTGGCACAGCTTTTGATTCTGCTTTTTCTTTTGACTTTGAATTCCTGCTCTCGTTCCGCGCGCGCAGGAAACTGTCAGGAGTGGGACGGGTGGGCCAGGCAGGACCGTTGGCGCCATGGATGGCGCCATCGAGCCCCCATGGAAGGGTTTACGGCGTGTCCTGACTGGCCCACCCGTCCCGCTCACACCAGGATCAACAGAGGCGCCGCCGAACAACCGCTTTTACTTCGCGTACTGCCCACCGCAGTTGGCATCCTTGCCCGGCCCCGTTTCGATCGTGGCCAGCAGCGCTGCCGGCGGGGCGATCGTCCCCAGTGCCAGCGCAACCGCACCACGCAGGCCCAGGGCCTTGAAGTCCGGGCGGAACGAGGGATCCTTGAACGTGCCGCCGATGCGCAGCGGTGAACGCAGCACCAGGATGCTCTTGTCCTTCGGCCGCGGCTTCAGCAGCAGGTCCATCTGCTCGTCGCGCAGGCTCACGGTGCCTTCGCCGATGATGATGGTGTCGGTGGTGTCCACCGCCAGTGCGCGGCTGGTCATCAGGCCGTCGCGTACGCCGAAATCGGCGAAGGCGCAGCGCAGGGGAATCTGCCGGTCACCGGTGAACAGGAATTTCAGTGACTCAGTGATGTCCAGGCCAGCCAGTTCCATCACCAGGTTGCCGACGTGGCCGCGGCCCATCGCCACGCCGACATCGCCGCTGCTACTGCCGAGCATGGCGGCGATGGAGTTGCCGCGGCCGGCCAGGTCGATCTGGCCGCTGATGCCACCCTTGGCCTGTTCGGCCAGCTTCGCATCCGGGAACAACTGGCCCAGCTGCACGCCGCGCACGCTGGCCTTCAGGGCCGTGGCAATCTGTGGCTGGCGCGCGTCCATGCGGATGGTGCTGCGGATGTCACCGCCGGCCACGCCGAAGTTGAGCGGATCCAGGCGCAGCACGCCGTCGTCCAGCAGCAGGTGCGCGTCCATATCGTCCAGCGGCAGTGAGGGCGCATTGATGCGGTGGGCCTTCCAGCGCACGTCGGCATCCATCGCGCGCAGCTTGCCCAGGTTGTACGGGGTGTCCGGCAGCACGCGCGGGCTGGCGGCAACCTGGGCAGCCTGCGCCTTCTGTTCGGCGTTGGCGGTCTCGCCGCCGCCGGTCTTCGGCGGGGCACCGACGAAGCCGGCGAGGTCGTCGAAATCGAGCCGGCGCGATTCCAGGGTGGCGGTCAGGCGCGGACGCTCACGGCCCACTTCGAACTGCAGGGTGCCGCCCAGGTCGCTGTCGCCGACCTTGCCGGTGAACCCTTCGTAGCGCCACACGTTGTGGTCGCGCTTGAGCCGGCCATCGAGGGCATACGGCGGCGAAGGCGGTATGGCGATGCCGAGCAGCGGGTAGAGGTCGGCCAGGTCCTGGCCACTGAGCGCGAACTGCAGGTCGAACACCTGCAGCGCGAACGGGTTGGTCAGCGTGCCGGTGGCCACGGCGTGGGTGCCGCCGGCGCGACCGTCCAGATGGATGCGGAACGGATGCTCGCTGTCGGTCAGCTGCAGCGGCGATTCAGTGCCGCCACTGAGGGTGAACGGGTTGCCCTGCCAGCGGCCCTGGCCTTTCACCAGCAGGGGCGGGGCGGCGTCGGCCTGTTTCGGTTCGCCACTGCGCACGCCGATGCGGATGTCGGTGCGGCCCAGCGCGTCGAGGAACTGCAGGCGCCCGTCGTCGATGCGCAGGCCCTTCAGTTGCAGCGAGCTCTTGCCATCGCTGGCGGGCAGGAAATCCCAGTTGCCGGGCTCGCCCTTGCGCGGGGCGGTTTCCAGCAGGACGTCGGGCCGGGTCAGGCGCACTTCGGGCAACTGGATGCTGCCGCGCAGCAGCGGCCAGACCCGGATGTCGATTTCCACGCGATCCGCGTTGGCCATGTTGACCTGCTTGGACCATGTGGCATTGGCAAAGGTGATCGCATCGGCGCGGATGGTGCTGGTACGGCCGAGGTCGACGTCCAGGTGGCCGATGTGCAGGGCGCGCCCGGTACGGGCCTGGACCGCGCGTTCCACCGGGCCCTTGAACCAGTTCCAGTCCCACAGTGCGATGAGGACCAGCAGTGCGGCCAGCAGGAACACCAGCACGGCCAGCCAGCGCTGGCCACGCGGGCCGGGGCGGCGGAGGCGCCAGCGCGACGTGCGCGGCGCAGCAGGGGCAGGGGCAGGGGCAGCATTCACGCTGCCATGGTTGCCCCATCCGGGTGGACGGGGCGCGAAGCGCTCATGTGCATGGCGTGCACATGGGCGCCGAACGGCCGTGCTACAGCACCTGCATGGTCACCGCGACGAAGTGGCAGACGCTGCCGCCGATCACGAACAGGTGCCAGATCGCGTGCGAATAGGGGATCGATTCGCGGTGATAGAAGTAGGTGCCCAGCGTGTAGGACAGGCCGCCGGCGAACAGCCAGGCCAGCGTGCCGCCGTCGATGGAGGCCCACATCGGCTTGATCGCCACGATCACCAGCCAGCCCATCGCAATGTAGATGCCGGTGGAGAGGGCCTTGAAACGGCCGGTATAGAACAGCTTGAACACCACGCCGCCCAGGGCCAGGGCCCAGATGGCGGTAAACAGGCCCCAGCCCCATGGCCCGCGCAGGCCGATCAGGGTGAATGGCGTGTAGGTACCGGCAATCAGCACGTAGATCGCGCAGTGGTCGAAGACCTTCAGGCGGCCCTTTGCCGTAGGGTGCTGGATGGCGTGGTACAGCGTGGAAGCGGTGTACAGCAGCAGCAGGGCGATGCCGAACACGATGGCGCTGGCAAGCTGCCAGCCGTCGCCGTAGATGGCGGCCAGGGTGATCAGTACGGCGCTGGCGGCCAGCGCGAACACGGCGCCAAGCCCGTGGGTCAGGGCGCTGGCGATTTCTTCACGGATGGAAGCAACAGTCGTGGAGGACATGGCAAGGACGGATTTCGCAGGGAGGGGGACCCGCAGCCCCCCTATCATCGCCGCGATGGCGGGCGCTTGCACCCCCGCCACCGTATGGTCGATGAATCGGCGCCCCTTGCGTCAGCCCGCCGGGACGGTATGCGCCGCTTCGCGGGTGGCCGAGAAGCGCACGTCGGGCGCGCGTTCCTGGGCCAGCTGCAGGTTCACCCGGGTCGGGGCCAGGTAGACCAGGTGGCCGGCCGCATCCAGGGCCAGGTTCAGCGCGTTCTTCTCGCGGAACTCTTCCAGCTTCTTCTCGTTGCTGCAGTGGACCCAACGCGCGGTGGTCACGCTGACCTGCTCGAAGGTGGCTTCCACGCCGTACTCGTCCTTCAGGCGGTAGGCGGCCACGTCGAACTGCAGCACACCCACCGCGCCCAGGATCAGGTCGTTGCTGGTGAGCGGGCGGAAGAACTGGGTCGCGCCTTCTTCCGACAGCTGGGCCAGGCCCTTCTGCAGCTGCTTGAGCTTGAGCGGATCGCGCAGGCGCGCGCGGCGGAACAGTTCCGGGGCGAAGTTGGGGATGCCGGTGAAGGTGACCGCTTCGCCCTCGGTGAACGTATCGCCGATGGAGATGGTGCCGTGGTTGTGGATGCCGATGACATCGCCCGGCCAGGCTTCGGCGGCGATCTCGCGGTCGCTGGCCATGAAGGTCAGCGCGTTGGCCAGCTTCATGTCCTTGCCGGTACGCACGTGGAAGGTCTTCATGCCGGCGCTGAAGCGGCCCGAGCAGATGCGCATGAACGCCACGCGGTCGCGGTGCTGCGGATCCATGTTGGCCTGGATCTTGAACACGAAGCCGCTCAGCTTGTTTTCCTCCGGCGCGATGATCCGGCCGGTGGTGGTGCGCGCCTGCGGCGGCGGGGCGTGCTCGACGAAGAAGTCCAGCAGCGGCTGCACGCCGAAGTTGTTCACGCCCGAGCCGAAGAACACCGGGGTCTGCTTGCCGGCACGGTAGGCATCCAGGTCGAACGGGTGGCTGGCGCCCTGCACCAGTTCCAGTTCATCGCGCAGTTCGGCCAGCATCTGTGCACCGATCTTCTCGGCCAGGCCGGGCGCATCGATGGACGGGAAGATGGTCGAATCCTGGCGGGTGAAGTTGCGGCCCGGTTCGTACAGGTGCACCTCGCCGGTCAGCAGGTGCACCACGCCCTTCAGGCGCTGGCCCATGCCGATCGGCCAGGTGACCGGAGCGCACTGGATGCCCAGCACGGTCTCCACTTCATCCAGCAGCTCGATCGGGTCCTTGCCCTCGCGGTCGAGCTTGTTGATGAAGGTCATGATCGGGGTGTCGCGCAGGCGGCAGACTTCCATCAGCTTGATGGTGCGCTCTTCCACGCCCTTGGCCACGTCGATCACCATCAGCGCCGAGTCCACCGCGGTCAGCACGCGGTAGGTGTCCTCGCCGAAGTCGGCGTGGCCGGGGGTGTCGAGCAGGTTGACGATCTTGCCTTCGTACGGGAACTGCATCACCGAGGAGGTGACGGAGATGCCGCGCTCTTTTTCCAGCGCCATCCAGTCGGACGTCGCGTGGCGGGCGGCCTTGCGGCCCTTCACCGAACCGGCCATCTGGATCGCGCCTCCGAACAGCAGCAGCTTTTCGGTCAGCGTGGTCTTGCCGGCGTCAGGGTGGGAAATGATGGCGAAGGTGCGGCGACGCGACGCTTCGTTGGCGACTTCGGACATGGCAGTGGCGCCCGCCCGGGGCGCTTTTCAAAGAGATAAGCGCCCGATTATACCGGCCGGGGCCGGTCAGCGCCCGGTGCCGCCGTCGGCCTCGCCCTGGCGGGCGAACTGCAGCTGGCCCTGCGCGGTGAAAATACGCACCGGCACCGAGCGCAGGCCCATGCCGCGGTTGACCTGGACTACGAAGTGCAGGTGCGGCGCGGTGCTGTAGCCACTGTTGCCGGACAACCCGATCGGCTGCCCGGCCTGCACCGCCTGGCCGGGCCGCACGCGCATGCCGCCCGCCTGCAGGTGGCCGTACAGCGCCATGCTGCCGTCGCTGTGCAGGATGCGGATGAAATTGGCACGGCCGGCATCGCGCTCGCGGTCCTGGCCGTTGGCCTTGAAGCCATCCTGCACCTGCATCACCGTGCCCTCGCGCGCAGCCATCACCAGGGTGGCCTCGGGCAGGGCGAAATCCACCGCGTCGCGGTTCTCTTCGTCCTGGTGGCTGAAGCGTCCGTTCGGGGCCTGGTCCACGCGCAGCCGTGGCGCCTGGAAGGGCAGCCGGTAGGCCACGTCCTCGGCCCGTGCGGCGGGGTTGCCCGGCACCGACTGCAGGCGCACCTCCAGGCTGCGGCCATCGGCCGGGGCCGGCAGGTGGCCGACCACCAGGCTGCCACCGCCCTGTACCAGCGAACGCAGCGGCAGGCCGTCGATGGCGCCGCCGGGTGCCGGCCGCAGCTCGATCTGCACCGGGCCTGCCAACGGGTTGTCGATGCGCGCCTGCCATTGCCCGCCCATCGCCTGCAGCTGCAGCCGGGTGGTCGGCGCGGCCTGGGGGGCATCGTCGCCGGCCGCGGACGCACCTGCCTTCGGCACCAGTCCCCAGCCCTGGCGCCAGTCGCTGGCGTGGCCGGTTGCGCTGGCCAGCAGGCACAGCAGCAGGCAGGACAGGAGCAGGCGGGGCATCGACGGATCCAGCGGAAAGGGCGCTGGGGACTGTAGCGGATCCTGAACGCGGGGGCCGGGCGCAGTTCCCGGAATGGCGGTTCATTTATTCCATCGCTTTATCCGCATGAAGGGATTGACAGGCCCGGAAAGGGCTGGCATCGTGGCTCCACCATCGAGACCGGCAGAGGGACAGGCCCTTTGAAGCCGGGGCAGCCCGCAGGCGCGAAAGCGTCCGCGTAGGTGCCAAATCCTGCGGGGACCGTGGCGTCCACCGAAAGATGGTTCGAACCATGCACCGCACGTGCATCTCGAACGCGAGCCCCGCGAAGGCTCGATGGCCGATTCCCCACACGGATCCCGCCATGAGCTTCGCCCCCAGCACCGCCGCCCGCCCCGAATCCTTTGTCCCCGTCAGCGTGCCGGTCGATGACCGCGTGCACGCCGAGCGCGGCGAGTTCGCTGCCGTGCTGTCGATGCGCCACGCCGGGGCGAGCCCGGTGCGCCTGCGCTACGAGTGGGTGGGGCCGGCCAACGCGCCGGTGGTGGTGCTGGCCGGTGGCATTTCCGCCCACCGCCATGTCGCCTCCAATGCACAGTTCAGCGAGAAGGGCTGGGCCGAAGGCCTGGTCGGCAGCGGCCGTGCGCTGGATCCGCAGCAGCTGCGCGTGCTGGCCTTCGATTTCATCGGTGCCGACGGTGCGCTGGACGTGCCGATCGATACCGCCGACCAGGCCGACGCGCTGGCACTGCTGCTGGATCATCTCGGCATCGGCGTGCTGAAGGCCTTCGTCGGCTACTCCTATGGCGCGCTGGTCGGCCAGCAGTTCGCGATCCGCCACCGCCGCCGCGTGCGCCAGCTGGTCCTGGCCAGCGGTGCGCACCGCCCGCATCCGTATGCCGCCGCCTGGCGCGCCCTGCAGCGCCGCGCTGTTGCGCTGGGCCAGCTGCAGTGTGGCGAGGACCATGGCCTGGCGCTGGCCCGCCAGTTCGCCATGCTCAGCTACCGCACCCCGGAAGAATTCGGCGAGCGCTTCGATGCGGCGCCGGAAGTGGTCAACGGCCGCGTGCGCGTGGCCGCCGAAGACTACCTCGATGCCGCCGGCGCGCAGTACGTCGCGCGCACGCCGGTGACCGCCTACCTGCGCCTGTCCGAATCGATCGACCTGCACCGCGTGGACCCCGCCGCCATCCTGCTGCCCACCGTGGTGGTGGCGGTGGAGGGTGACCGGCTGGTGCCGCTGGCCGACCTGGTCGGCCTGGTCGAAGGGCTGGGCCCGCGCGGCAGCCTGCGCGTGCTGCGCTCGCCCTATGGCCACGACGCCTTCCTCAAAGAAACCGATCGCATCGACGCGATCCTCGCTACCGCCTTCCGCACTTCTGGAGAGTCCGCATGAGCCTGTACGCCAACGAGCCGTCCTGTAGCCGCACCACTGCCGCTGTCCGCGCCGGCATCGACCGCGACACCGCCCACGGTGCGGTCACCCCGCCGATCGTGCTGTCGTCGAACTTCAGTTTCGATGGCTTCGGCAACAAGCGGCAGTACGACTACACGCGCAGCGGCAACCCGACCCGCGACCTGCTGGGCGAAGCACTGGCCGAACTGGAAGGCGGCGCTGGCGGCGTCATCACCGCCACCGGCATGGGCGCGATCAACCTGGTGCTGAACGCACTGCTGCAGCCGGGCGATACCCTGGTGGTGCCGCACGATGCGTACGGTGGCAGCTGGCGCCTGTTCAATGCGTTGGCCAAGAAGGGCCACTTCACCCTGGTCACCGCCGACCTGACCGACCCGCGCGCGCTGGCCCAGGCGCTGGCCAGCCAGCCGAAGCTGGTGCTGGTGGAAACGCCGTCCAACCCGCTGCTGCGCATCACCGACCTGCGCTTCGTCATCGATGCCGCGCACAAGGCCGGTGCGCTTGTCGTGGTGGACAACACCTTCCTGTCGCCGGCCCTGCAGCAGCCGCTGTCGTTCGGTGCCGACGTGGTGCTGCATTCGACCACCAAGTACATCAACGGCCACAGTGACGTGGTCGGCGGCGCGGTGATCGCGCGCGACCCGGCGGTGCACGAGCAGCTGGTGTGGTGGGGCAACGCGCTGGGCCTGACCGGTTCGCCGTTCGATGCCTTCCTGACCCTGCGCGGCCTGCGCACGCTGGATGCACGCCTGCGCGCGCACCAGGAGAACACCGCGTCGATCGTGGCCCTGCTGGATGCGCATCCGGCGGTGGCACGCGTCTACTACCCCGGCCTGGCCAACCATCCCGGCCACGCCATCGCCGCGCGCCAGCAGAGCGGTTTCGGCGCCATGCTGTCCTTCGAACTGGCGGCCTGCGAAGGTGAGGATCCGCATGCAGCGGTGCGCGCCTTTGTCGACGGCCTGCGCTACTTCACCCTGGCCGAATCGCTGGGCGGCGTTGAAAGCCTGGTCGCGCACCCGGCCACCATGACCCATGCGGCGATGACCGCCGAGGCACGTGCCGCCGCCGGCATCAGCGAAGGCCTGCTGCGCCTGTCGGTGGGCATCGAAGCCGAGCGTGACTTGCTGGCCGATCTCGACGCCGCGCTGCAGCGCGCCGAAGCGGTGATCGGCGCTGCAGTACGTCGCAAACAGGTGGTGGATGCATGAGCGCGCTGGCCGCAGACATTCCCGCGCTCGGCGGTGGCCGCCTGGCCCTGCTCGGCACCGGCACGGTAGGCACGGCCTTCGTGCAGCGTTACCAGGCATTGCAGGCACGTGGCCTGGACCTGCCCAGCGTGCAGTGGCTGGCCAACTCGCGCACGGCGCTGGCGATCGACCGTGACCTCGCGCTGCCGCTGGAACTGGCGCGGCGCGCCCCGCGCGATGGGCAGAGCTCGCCGCCGTGGGCCAGCACCGAGGGCCTGGAACGCGGCGACGTGGTGGTGGATGCCACCGCCAGCGAGGACGTGGCCGCACGCCACGTGCAGTGGCTGGCCCGCGGCGTGCACGTGGTGACGGCCAACAAGCTGGGCCGCGGCGCGCAGCTGGCACGCGCACAGGCCATCGCCGAAAGCTGTGCCGACAGCGGTGCGCGCTACGGTGACAGCGCAACGGTGGGTGCCGGCCTGCCGTTGTTGAGCAGCCTGCGCGCGCTGGTGGCCGGCGGTGACCACATCCATGCCATCGAAGGCGTGCTGTCCGGGTCGCTGGCCTGGCTGTTCCATCGCTACGACGGCCGTTCGCCGTTCTCGTTGGCAGTGCGCGAAGCGCTGGATGCCGGTTACACCGAGCCCGATCCGCGCGTGGACCTGTCTGGCGAGGATGTGCGGCGCAAGCTGTTGATCCTGGCCCGCAGCAGCGGGCTGGCGCTGGATGCGGCGCAGGTGCAGGTGGATTCACTGGTGCCGGCGGCGCTGGCGGCATTGCCGCTGGGTGAGGCGCTGGCCGCGCTGGAGCAGTTGGATGCGCCGCTGCAGGCGCGTTGGCAGCAGGCGCACGCTCAGGGCCGCGTGCTGCGCTTCGTCGGCCGTGTCGATGCCGAGGGGGCGCAGGTCGGACTGCGCGAACTGCCGGCCGATCATCCACTGGCGCAGGGTGCGGGCACCGACAACCGCGTGGCCATCCACAGCGACCGCTATCGCCAGCAGCCGCTGCTGATCCAGGGCCCGGGTGCGGGTGCGGAAGTGACCGCCGCAGCACTGTTGGATGATGTGCTGCGGATTGCCGGTTGACCGCCTGCCGCTGCGCTCGCCGGGCATGGCCCGGCGCTACCCTCCATGTCCGCCGGACCTGGCCCGGCGGATCGGTATTTCAACGGGTCTTCAACACCCTCAACAGCGCGGCGTTGAACTGCCTGGGATCCTGCACCTGCGGCGAATGCCCCAGCGCGGCGAATTCGACCAGGGTCGCGTTGGGAATGGCAGCGGCCGCCGCCTTGCCCAGCGCAGGGTAGTCACCCAGCGTAGCCTTCAGTTCCGGTGAGGCGCGGTCGCGGCCGATCGCGGTGCGATCCTTCTGGCCGATGAACAACGCGGTCGGCACCTGCAGGTGCTTCAGCTCGTAGACCACGGGCTGGTTGAACACCATGTCCGAGGTCAGTGCCTGGCTCCAGGCCACCGCCTGCTTGCCGGCCCCTTCGTACATGCCCGACTGCATGCGCGCCCACTGTTCGTAGGCGGGCTTCCATTGGCCGTCGTAGTACACGTCCAGCTGGTAGCGGCGGATGCTGTCATAGCTGGTTTTCAGTTCGCCGGCATACCACTCATCGACGCTGCGCCACGGCACACCCAGTGCCTTCCAGTCTTCCAGGCCGATCGGATTGACCAGCGACAGGCTGCGCAGGTCCTGCGGGTACATCAGCGCGTAGCGGATGGCGAGCATGCCGCCCATCGAATGGCCGACCACGTGCACTGGCTGGTCGCCCAGCTGCAGCTGCTGCAGCAGCGCATGGGTGTTGGCGGCCAGCTGGCCGAACGAATACTGGTAGCGCTCGGGCTTGCTGGCCTTGCAGAAACCGATCTGGTCCGGAGCGATCACCCGGTAACCGGCGGCCACCAACGGCGCGATGGTCTGCTGCCACGTGGCAGCGCAGAAGTTCTTGCCGTGCAGCAGCACCACTACGCCGACCGCCTTCCGTTTCGGGGTGACGTCCAGGTAGGTCATTTCCAGCGGCTGGCCCTGCGATTGCAGGGCGAAGGTCTTCACCGGGTAGCCGTAATCGAAGCCTTCCAGGCGCGGGCCGTAGGTTGGCGCAGCCAGCGCGGAAAGGGGCAGGCAGGCAAGCAGGGCAGCGGCGATCACGCGCATGGGACAGTCCGGGGCAGGGGAGCCCCGAGCCTAACCGGAACACCGTGACGGTGTCGCCCCGTGAGGTAGAGTCGACCGTTGGTCGACTACCCTCGAACAACGCGCGGAATTCCCGCGCTGCGCGCGATAGTCGACTGACAGTCGACTCTACCGAGGGTCCGAACCCAGCCCGCGGCGCTACCCCTCAGCACTCGATGACGTTCACCGCCAGGCCACCACGGCTGGTTTCCTTGTACTTGTCCTGCATGTCGCGGCCGGTATCGCGCATGGTCTTGATGACCTTGTCCAGCGACACCTTGTGCTTGCCGTCGCCACGCATGGCCATGCGCGAGGCATTGATCGCCTTCACCGCACCCATTGCATTGCGCTCGATGCACGGGATCTGCACCAGCCCGCCGATCGGGTCGCAGGTCAGCCCCAGGTTGTGTTCCATGCCGATTTCCGCGGCGTTCTCGATCTGGCTGGGGTTGCCGCCCAACGCTGCGACCAGGCCGCCGGCGGCCATCGAACAGGCCACGCCCACTTCGCCCTGGCAGCCGACTTCGGCGCCGGAAATCGAGGCGTTTTCCTTGTACAGGATGCCGATCGCCGCCGAGGTCAGCAGGAAGTCGAACACGCGCTGTTCGTTCGCGCCCGGGCAGAAGCGGTCGAAGTAGTGCAGCACCGCCGGCAGTACGCCGGCCGCGCCGTTGGTCGGCGCGGTGACCACGCGGCCACCGGCAGCGTTCTCCTCGTTCACCGCCAGTGCGTACAGGTTGACCCAGTCCAGCGTGGTCAGCGGGTCGCGCATCGCCGCTTCGGGCTTGGACGACAGCTCGCGGTACAGCGCCGGTGCACGACGGCCGACCTTCAGGCCGCCCGGCAACACGCCTTCCTCGCGGATGCCGCGCGCCACGCACGACTGCATCGCGCTCCAGATCTCGCGCAGCTGGGCGCGGATCTCGTCCTCGCTGCGCCAGCACTTTTCGTTCTCGAACATCAGCTGGGCGATGCTCAGGCCACTGCGCGCGGTCTGCGCCAGCAGTTCATCGCCGCTCTTGAACGGGTAGGGCAGCGGGGTTTCATCGGGCACGATGCGGTCATCGGCCGCATCGTCCTGGTTGACCACGAAGCCGCCACCGACCGAGTAGTAATCGCGGGTGGCGATCACTTCGTCTTCGGCGTTGTAGGCGGTGAAGCGCATGCCGTTGGTGTGGTACGGCAGCTTCTGGCGCTTGTTCATGCCGAGGTCGCGCTTCTCGTCGAAGGCGATCTCGTGCTGGCCCATCAGCTGGATGCGCTTGCTGCTGCGGATGCGTTCCAGGGTGGCCGGGATGATGTCCGGGTCGATCAGGTTCGGGCGCTGGCCCTCAAGGCCGAGCAGGATGGCCTTGTCGGTACCGTGGCCGCGGCCGGTCAGGGCCAGCGAACCGTAGACGTCGGCGCGGATGCGCGCCACTTCATGCAGCCGGCCCGGATCGAGCAGCCAGCGGTGGATGAAGCGCTCGGCGGCCTTCATCGGCCCGACGGTGTGCGAGGAGCTCGGGCCAATGCCGATCTTGAAAACGTCGAACGTGCTGACAGCCATGGTTGCCGTACTGCGGGTACCGGAAGAGATCGCTATTCTAGCGGTTCATGCCGCCCGCCATGGCTGCGGCGCAGCATTTCCGCCAAGGGGGCCGGACCGGTGTTGACCCTGTTCCAGCGTGATGATTGCCACCTCTGCGACATGGCCCTGGCCGAGCTGGCCAAGGCAAGGGCGCCGGAGTTCGATTCGGTGTTCCTGGACGACCAGCCCGGGCTGGAGGCGCGCTATGGCGCGCGGGTGCCGGTGCTGCGCGACGAGGCCGGCGACCGCGAGCTGGACTGGCCATTCGATGCGGCCGGCGTGCAGGCCTGGCTGGCTGCGGGGTGTGACGCTGCGCGGTAGTGCCGGCCGCTGGCCGGCAACCCCGCGATGCCCGGTGATGCCGGCCAGCGGCCGGCACTACCCGATGAGCTTTATTTCGCGTCGAACTTGACGATCGTGCTGATCGAGGTTTCGTCCGGGATGGTCTTGGTGTCGGCCCAGTCGCCGCCGCCCACGCCGAAGTCCAGGCGCTTGACCGTTGCCTTGCCGGTCAGCACCGGCTGCGTGCCCGGCTTCCAGGTGAAGGTGAGGGTGACCGGCTTGCTGACGCCGCGCAGTTCCAGCGTGCCGTCGGCGGCGTACTGGTCGTTGCCCACGGCGCGGAAACCCTTGGCGGTGTAGTGCGCGGTCGCGAACTTGCCGACATTGAAGAAATCGGCGCCCTGCAGGGTCGAGTCACGGTCGCTGTTGCCGCTCTTGGCGCCGGCCAGCGGGATCACCACGTCCAGCGAACCAGCAGCCGGGTTGGCCGGGTCGAAGCTGAGCTTGGTGGCAAAGCCCGGGAAGCTGCCGGTGAACACTTCGCCGTCGTACTTGGTGGCGAACACCAGGATCGAGCCGGCGCCGGGGGCCTGGGCGTAATCGGCGGCCAGCACCGGGGCGGTGGCCAGCATGCCGGCCAGGGCGGCGGCCACGGCGGCCGGGGTGGTCAGTTTCAGGGTCATGGGTCAGTCCTTCTGGGGGGAGGCGAGCCAGCCGCGCGGCAACATCCGCGACAGGGTGGCATCACGCTGGAACAGGTGGTGGTAGAAGGCAGCACCGGCATGGGCCAGCACCACCGCGATCAACAGCCAGAAACCGTACTCGTGGATGGCATGGGACACCGCGACGGTCTGCGGGTCGGGGCCGCTCAGCTTGGGCACGTCGACCAGGCCGAACCAGCGGAACGGGCGCAGGCCGCTGGCCGAGTCATACAGCCAGCCGGACAGCGGAATGGCGAACATCAGCACGTACAGCAGCACGTGGGTAGCGCTGGCGATGCGTTCCTGCCAGCTGGGCACGCCCGGCACCGGCTTCGGCGCACCGGCATACAGGCGCCAGCCGAGGCGGAACAGCACCAGTGCCAGCACGGTGATGCCGATGGACTTGTGCGCGGTATAGACCCAGAAATACTTCGGCGTCTTGGGCAGTTCACCCATGGTCAGGCCGACGATGCCCAGGGCAAGGATCAGCAGGGCGATCAGCCAGTGCAGGGTCTGGCTGACACTGCCCCAGGCGGCGGGCGTGTTCTTGGCGGTCATCGGGGATCCTTGGGGGCCGTCGTGCTGTCGGAGTGGGAATCAGGGGCGGGAGTTCCCGGCGCATCGCTGCGGTCGAACGCGGCTTCGGCCTCGATCCTCACCTGTACGGCATCGCCGATGACGCCCGGCCACGCGGTGATGCCGAAGGCACGCCGGCTCAATGTGGTGGTGGCGGAAAAGCCGACGGTGCGGCGGAACGGCGGCAGCGGATAGCGCTTGACCGCGTTGAGGGTGACATCGAGCACCACCGGCTGGCTGACCCCGCGCAGGGTCAGGGTGCCGGCGACCTGCGCATGCTTCTCGTCGACCGGCTCGACGTGGGTGGAAACGAAGCGCGCGGTGGGGAAGCGTTCGCCATCGAGCAGGCTGCGGGCGAGGGTGGCCTGGTTCCACTTGGCATCACCCAGGTCCAATCGCGACACGGGGATCTCGACGTCGAGGGTCGCCTCCCGCCAGTTGTCGGGATCGAACCGCAGCTGTCCCGCACTGCCGGAAATCGTGCCCATCGCCTGCGAATAGCCGGCATGGTCGATGGCGAACAACACACGGGTATGCACCGGGTCGATGCGCCAGGCATCGTTGCCGGCCCACGCCGGGGCGGCGGCAAGCAGCAGGGGCAGCAGGGCCAGGCAGGAACGCATCGGCAGGGCTCGGCGGAAAGGTGCCTCGATCATACGCACAGGCCCTGCACTGCGCTGTGTGCACGGCTGCAACAGTTCGTGGTGGCAATGCCGCTGGAAACAGCCTGTTGCAGCGATGACCCCGGCCCTGTGTGACAATCGGCGCAGGACAGGGGGTTCAGGATGAAGAGCGGCTGGCGCCGGTACTGGCGGTGCATCGCGGGGGCAGGTCTGTTGCTGATGGCGTTGGCCACCTCGGCGGCGACCTTCGACATGGCTGGTGAAACACCGCGCCTGCGCCGATTCGGTGCGGCCGAAGGCTTGCCGTCGCGCATGGTCCTTGCCTTGGCCGAAGACCGCAGCGGGCACATCTGGGCCGCCACCGACGGTGGCCTGGCACGCTATGACGGCGGCACCCTGCGGGTCTGGCAGCACGATCCGGAACAGCCCGGCTCGCTGCCCGGCAACGAAATCGAGACGCTGCTGGTCGATCCGCTCGACCGCGTCTGGGTCGGCATCAACGGCAAGGGCGTGGCCCGGCTGGATGCGGACCGCGAGCGCTTCACCTCCTTCGACGCACTCAACAACGAATGCCAGGGCCAGGTCTGGACGCTGGCCTATGCCGAAGAGGCACTGTGGGTCGGCAGCAGCACCCACGGCGTCTGCCGTTTCGGCGAGGACGGCAGCCTGCGTTTCTTCCGGCAGGCACCGGGTGGGCTGCCCAGCGACACCATCTACAGCAGCCTGGTCGACGCGCAGGGCCGCCTGTGGCTGGGCACCGAAGCGGGCCTGGCGCGCTGGAACGGCACGGCATTCGAGGCGGTCGCCGCGCGTGAACTGGGCGCGGTGAGCGTGCTGCGGTTGAGCCGTGATGCCGAAGGCGCGATCTGGATCGGCACGCAGAACGATGGCCTGTACCGGATCGATGCGCAGGACCGGGTGAGCCGGCCGCGCTGGGCCGACAGCGCCCAGCTGCGTTCGGCGATGGTGCTGGCCGATCGCCAGGGGGGCTACTGGGCCGGCACCTCCGACGGCCTGCTGCGCGGTGATGCGAGCCAGCTGCGGCGGCTGGAGGGCGACCGCGGCAGTGGTTTCCTGACCAGCCACAGCGGCGTGCTGGATCTGCTGCAGGATCATGAAGGGGGCATGTGGGTCGCGCTGTTGACCCAGGGCCTGGCCTACCTGCCGCCGGACTGGCGGCGTTTTTCCACGTGGTACCAGCTGGATGGCCGCCCGCTGGACAGCCAGTACCTGTTGAGCGCGGCCAGCGATGGCCGCAACTACTTCGTCGGCTCGGCCCACGGCGTCTACCAGATCAACGCGCAGGGCACGCTGAGCCTGCTGGCCAGCGACCGCGAGCTGGGCAGCGGCGCGGTATGGTCGGTGCTGCCGCGCCCGGATGGCCAGCTGTGGCTGGGCCGGGCCGGACGCCTCAGCGTCTACAACCCGGCCCGGCGCACGCTGCGCGACTGGCCCATCGCCGGTGGCGCCGACCTGCGCCAGCGCATCGACCTGATGCGCCAGGCCCCGGACGGCACGGTCTGGATATCGGTGATGAACATGGGCCTGCAACAGCGTGCGGCCGATGGCCGGGTGCTGCGGACCTTCGAGCTGGCGGCGCTGCGCGGCGAAGGCGATGCGCCGGTGGAGCAGATCCGCTTCGATTCGCGCGGGCAGGCCTGGCTGGTCGGCGCGATGGGAATCTGGCGCGAGCAGGCCGAGCGCTTCGTGGCCGTGCCCGGCGTGTCGCAGGGGCAGATCTACGACCTGGTCTGGATCGACCCGCAGCAGCTGTGGCTGGCCAGGCAGGGCGCATTCGAACGCTACCAGTGGGATGGCCTGGGCCTGCGCCTGATCCAGCGCGTCGACGCGACCTACGGCATGCCGCCGGTCAGCATGGGCGGGCTGGCGCTGGCCCGTGATGGACGCGTGTGGGCCACCACGCCGCGTGGCCTGGTGCGCTGGGATCCGCAGACGCGGCGCGTGCAGCAGTTCAACGAACGCGATGGCCTTCCGGATGCCGAGTTCACCGGTCGGCCGCCGGCCATCGGCGCCGACGGCCGCGTGCTGGCGGTGACCCAGACCGGCCTGGTCGGTTTCGATCCCGACGCGGCCGATGTCGTGCTGCCGCCGTCGCAGCTGGTGATCGCGCAGGTACGCGTGCGCCGCGACGATGCGCGTGGCTGGCAGCCGTTGCCGGCGGACGGCACGCTGCTGCTGGGCCCGGATGATCGCGACCTGCAGATCGACGCGCGCCTGCTGTCCTATGCCAATCCGCAGGGCAACCGCTACCGGTTCCGCGTCGACGGCTACGACCAGAACTGGGTGGAGCAGGGCGGCGATGGCCAGCGCACGCTGTCGCGGTTGCCGCCGGGGCTGTATTCCATCGAAGTGCAGGCTGCCACCGCCAGCGGGCCGTGGACGGCCTCGCAGCGGCTGCAGGTGAAAGTGCTGCCACCGTGGTGGCGCAGTGGCATGGCCATCTTCGGTTACCTGATGCTGGGTTCGCTGTTGCTGCTGGTGACGGTGTGGTCGATCCGCCGGCGCCTGCGGCGGCGCCAGCAGTGGCAGCTGACCGTGCACAAGCAGCAGCTGGCCGAGCAGGCCTCGCAGGCCAAGAGCCGCTTCCTGGCCACGCTGGGCCACGAGGTGCGCACACCGATGACCGGCGTGCTGGGCATGAGCGAGCTGTTGCTGGCCACCGAACTGGACCCGGTGCAGCGCAGCTACGCCGGCTCGATCCAGCAGGCCGGCAGCCATCTGCTGCGGCTGGTGAACGACGCGCTGGACCTGGCCCGCATCGAGGCCGGGCGGCTGGAGCTGGATATCCGTCCGTTCGATCTGAACGGCCTGCTCGACCAGGTGCAGGCGCTGATGCAGCCGATGGCGCAGCAGCGCCAGCTGGCGTTCCGGCGCGAGGACGCGCTGCCCGGGCCGATCTGCGTCAGCGGGGATGAAATGCGGATACGGCAGATCCTGCTGAACCTGCTGGGCAATGCGATCAAGTTCACCGAGCGTGGCTACGTGGGGCTGGGCGCCCACCTGCAGGAGGGGGGCGGCGCGGTCACTTTCGAGGTCAGCGACAGCGGCCCGGGCATCAATGCCGAGCAGCAGCGCCGGCTGTTCCACCGCTTCGAGCAGGCCGACGGGCCGCGCACGGCCTCGCGCTATGGTGGCAGCGGGCTGGGGCTGGCGATCTGCCAGGAACTGGCGGTGGCGATGGGCGGGCACATCGACGTGGACAGCCAGCTGGGCAAGGGCGCGCGTTTCCGCGTGCATGTGCCGCTGCCGTGGACGCGCCAGGCGGCGTCGCCGCAGAGCGAGGTGGCCGCGGTGCCGGTGCTGCCCGCCCTGCGCATCCTGCTGGTGGAGGACGATGTCACCGTGGCCGAGGTCATCGCTGGCCTGCTGCGCGCGCGCGGGCACCAGGTGGTGCATGTGCTGCATGGGCTGGGTGCGCTTTCGGAGATCGCCACCGACGGCTTCGATGTCGGCCTGCTCGACCTGGACCTGCCCGCGCTGGATGGCACCGCCATCGCCCGCCAGCTGCGCGCGATGGGCTACGAGCTGCCCCTGGTGGCGGTGACCGCGCGTTCCGATGCCTATGCGGAAACCCAGGTACTTGCCGCCGGCTTCGATGGTTTCCTGCGCAAGCCGGTGACCGGTGACCTGCTGGTGTCGGCAATCCTCCAGGCCCGGTCGAAACGCCAGATAGACGTCTGATCGGGACAATCGCTGGCGTGAATGCCCTGACTTTCGGTTTACCATGCCGACGCCGCACAACGCGGGGTCCATCAACAGGCAGCGTGAGGAGGCAATCGGTGGCGTATCTGCGGGCAGCGACGCTGCTGCTGATCCTCCTGTGCGTGCTGGCGCCCGTGGCCGCGCAGCCGGTGCCGCCGACCCCGCGGCAGGTGACCGTGTTCGACGGGCTGCCGTCCAACACCGTCAACCGCATGGCCGAAGACCGCTACGGCTACCTGTGGATCGCCACCAATGACGGCCTCGCCCGCTACGACGGGCGCAACTACCGTGTCTGGCGTTCCGAGGACGGGCTGCGCGACAACCGCATCTGGACCGTGCTGGTCGATGCGCAGAACGAGCTGTGGATCGGTACCGAGAATGCGGGCGTGGTGCGGATGTCGGCCGATCGCCGGCAGCTGCGCTTCTACGACCGCAGCAGCCAGCCGTTGATGGCCAGCAACACGGTGTGGAGCCTGGCCTCGACGCCGGACGGCGCCATCTGGTTCGGCACCTACGGCGGTGGCCTGTACCGGCTGGACCGCGGTGACCGCCTGCAGCGCTTCCTGCCCGAAGTGGACAACCCGCGCAGCGTGCCGGCCGCCTCGATCCCCTTCCTGGCGACCCTGCCCGACGGCACCTTGTGGGTGGGCACGAAGCACGGCGTCGCGCGCTGGACCGGTACCGATTTCGAGCGCATCGAGGCCGGTACGCTGCCCAGCCAGCTGGTCAATGGCCTGACCGCCGAACCCGACGGCAGCCTGTGGATCAGCACCGTGGCCGGCGCCACCGTGCGCCGGCCCGACGGCCACTTCGAGGCGCCGCCGTGGCAGTTGCCGGCCGATGACCAGGTGCTGGGCATGATGCTGCGCGATGAGCAGGGCGGGCACTGGCTGGACACCCGCAGTGGCCTGGGCCGCGCGGTGAATGGCCAGTACCAGACCGTGCCGCTGTACAGCGCGGTGGCGCGCGGCCAGGTGCGGCCGAACTGGGCGGGGGCCTATGAAGACCGCGAAGGCGGCATCTGGCTGGCCAGCACCAATGCCGGCCTGTGGCACCTGCTGCCGCGCTGGTGGCAGTTCTCGGTGTTCTCGCGGCTGGAGGACGATCCATCGTCGCTGCGCAATGCCTACGTGCTGGGCACCAGCCCCTCGGCCAATGGCGGGGTGTGGACGGTCGGCAGCCACGGTGCGCTGGATCGTTTCGATCCGCGCAGTGGCGACATCGAACAGCATCGGACCTTCCTCAATGGCATGCATTGGCTGACCTCGGTGCGCGAGGATCGTCGCGGCCAGGTCTGGGTCGGTTCCACCGACGCACTGCTGCGCTACGACCCGCGCAGTGGCGCGCTGCGGCGCTGGGACGGGGAAAGCGGCGCCGATGCCACGATGGAGGGCAACATCGATGCGATGATGACCTGCGACGGCGACAGCCTGTGGCTGATGCTGCCCTCGGGCCTGCAGCAGCGTGACCTGGACGGCCACCTGCGCCGGCAGCTGGAAAACGGGCGTGACGGCCTGCAGGCCGGCCAGCTCAACATGGATGTCGAATGTGGGCCGCAGGACCGGATCTGGCTGGCCAGCAGCCGCGGCCTGCTGCAGTGGCAGCCCGATGCGCAGCGCTTCCAGCCGGTACCCGGGGCGCCGGCCACGCCGGTGTATGCGATCGACGTGGGCGCCGATGGCCAGGTGTGGCTGTCCGAGGACGGGCGCCTGTCGCGCTACCTCTGGCGCAACGGGCGGCTGGAGCGGCAGGCGGTGATCGGCAGCGAGCAGGGCTACCCGGCCATTGCCGCGACCGGCCTGGTGGTCGATGCGCAGGGCGTGGCCTGGGCCACCGGTGCGCGCGGCCTGGTGCGGGTGGGGGACGATGGCCAGAGCGTGCGCCTGTACGGTGTCCACGACGGCCTGCCCAGCCAGGAATTCCGCGACCACACGCTGATCGCCACCGCGAGCGGGCGGCTGGTGGCCGGCACGCCGGCCGGCGTGGTTGCGTTCGATCCCACGCTGGTACGCCCATCTACCCGGCGCGCGCCGCTGGTGATCGAGCGGGTGGAGGTGCGCCGCAACGAACAGGTGCTGGACCTGACCCACGACACGCCGTTGCAGATCGCCGATGGCGACCGCGACCTGCGCATCGTCGCGCGCCTGCTGTCCTTTGCCGATTCGGCGTCCAACAGTTACCGCTACCGGCTGACCGGCTACGACCCGGACTGGGTGGAAGTCGGGCCGGGCGGCGAACGCCTGTTCTCGCGCCTGCCGCCGGGCGCGTACCGGCTGGAAGTGCAGGCCCGTTCGGCCGACCACGTCTGGTCGCGGGTGGAAGCCCTGGAGTTCCACGTGCAGCCGCCGTGGTGGCGCAGTCTGTCCGGGCTGCTGGTGCTGGCATCCATCGCGCTGCTGCTGACCAGCTGGTTTGCCTGGCTGTACCGGCGCCGCCTGCAGCGCAAGCACGCCTACCAGTTGGCCCTGCACAAGCAGGAACTGGCCGAGCAGGCTTCGGCTGCCAAGACCCGGTTCCTGGCCAACCTGGGCCACGAAATCCGCACGCCGATGACCGGCGTACTGGGCATGAGCGAACTGCTGCTGGCCTCGTCGCTCGACCCGCAGCAGCGCGGGTACACGCAGTCGATCCGCCATGCCGGCGAGCACCTGCTGCACCTGGTGAATGATGCACTGGACCTGGCCCGGATCGAATCGGGGCGGCTGGAACTGCAGTCGCGACCGTTCGCGTTGAACGGCCTGCTGCAGGACCTGGCCGCGTTGATGGGCCCGCTGGCCGCACAGAAGGGCCTGCGCTTCGTGCTGGACAACCAGCTGCCGGCGGGCCTGCAGGCCACCGGCGATGCGATCCGGGTACGGCAGATCCTGTTGAACCTGCTGTCCAATGCGGTGAAGTTCACCAGTCGCGGCACCATCACCCTGCACGCGCGCTGCGAGGACGGCTCGCGTGGTCTGCACTTCGAGGTGCACGACACTGGCCCGGGCATCAGCCAGGAACAGCAGCAGCGGCTGTTCCGCCGTTTCGAGCAGGCCGACGGCGCCCGCACTGCAGCGCAGTACGGTGGCAGTGGCCTGGGCCTGGCCATCTGCCGCGAGCTGGCGCAGGCCATGCAGGGCCGTATCCGGGTGGAGAGCCAGCTGGGCAGTGGTACCCGCTTTGAAGTGAGCCTGCCGCTGCCGCTGCAGCAGGATGGCGTGGGCGAGGCGGGTGAGGCGGTGCTGGGTGAGGGCGCAGTGGCGAACATGCCGGCGCTGCGCATCCTGCTGGTGGAAGACGATGCCACCGTGGCCGATGTGGTGGTGGGCCTGCTGTCCGCGCGCGGGCACCAGGTGGTGCATGCGGGCCACGCGCTGGCGGCGCTGCGCGAGATCAGCGCGGGCGACTTCGATGTTGGCCTGCTGGATCTGGACCTGCCGGGCCTGAGTGGTTTCGAGCTGGCCCAGCACCTGCGCAACCAGGGCTACATGCTGCCGCTGCTGGCGGTGACGGCGCGGACCGATGCTGACCTGCAGGAGCAGGTGGAGGCGGCGGGCATAGGCGGGTTCCTGCGCAAGCCGGTGACCGGTGAGCTGCTGGTCGAAGCGATCGCGCGGGTACTTGGGCGGTAGGTTTTTTTGCAGGGCTTGCAGCCCTGCACCTGCAGAATCAACTTCAACTTCAAAAGCCTGCATTCCGTGGGTTGGCGGGGTGGGTCCGGTTGAGGGGGACGCCGTAAACCCATCCATGGGGGCTTGGTCGCGCCATCCATGGCGCTCACACCCCCTCAACCGGACCCACCCCGCCTTCGACAGAGTTCCGCGATCTGTTGGAACGGCGTTCTGCTTTGGTGGGTGCCGACCGTTGGTCGGCACGGGGGCGGATCCAATTTTGAATATCGATATCTGACGGATTTCATCCACGCATGGCGTGGATCTACTGGAACGGCGTTCTGCTTTGGTGGGTGCCGACCGTTGGTCGGCACGGGGGCGGATCCAATATTGAATGTCGATATCTGACGGATTTCATCCACGCATGGCGTGGATCTACTGGAACGGCGTTCTGCTTTGGTGGGTGCCGACCGTTGGTCGGCACGGGGGCGGATCCAATTTTGAATATCGATATCTGACGGATTTCATCCACGCATGGCGTGGATCTACTGGAACGGCGTTCTGCTTTGGTGGGTGCCGACCGTTGGTCGGCACGGGGGCGGATCCAATT